>CAWHOR010000001.1:0-116747 GCA_963830845.1 uncultured Bacteroidota bacterium
AAAACTGGATCCAACAAATCCACGTCCATACATGTGGGAAGCACAAGGTATCAGCGAGACACCAGAACAATTTGGTGGTGGTTGTGGCAATGCAAAACCAGTATTTGAGGAAGGGAAAAAACGTTTTGAAACGTTCAAACCTGCGTCGCTCCTTCATCCAAATTGGGGAAAGGAACAGAATGAGCAGGCATACAATGCGTGTAAATAATGTGTATTAGTCCCGGAGTAAACACTTCGGGACTCCCTTATTTTTGACGTTTAAACATTCAAACATGGAACAACAGGAATTATCCACCCGTGACAGTTTGCAGCTGATCGAAAGCATGATCAACAAAGCACAAAACCGTTTTAGCGAAAACGGTCATTTGTATTTATTGTGGGGCTGGGTAGTTCTTGTGTGCAGCATCACCAGTTTTATTGCCATTTATTTTTATAGTGATGGTAAGATGATCATGTATGTGTGGATGCTTACCATTCCAACGGTGATTTATCAAATGATCTATCTTGCCCGTGTAAAGAAAAACACGGCTGTTCGAACATACACTGATGAGATCAACAGTTATGTTTGGTTGGTATTTGTAATTATGGGTTTTCTTGTTGGAATTATTGTAGGCAGAAGCGGACAACCCCAGTTGTTTAATCCGTTGGTTTTAATGCTCTATGGTATGCCCACGTTTTTATCGGGAGTTATTTTAAAGTTCAGACCGCTACGTATCGGTGCAATTTGCTGTTGGACATTAGCCTTGGTTTCTGTAATGATTCCTTATCAATTTTCATTTTTATTATTGGCAGTTGCGGTAATCACAACCTGGATTATTCCCGGTTATCTCTTACGTTCACGTTTTAAAACTCAACATTGATGCAGGAAAAGCAATTGACCGAACAGGAAAGCTTACTGATCATTCAGCAAATGATCAACCGGGCAAAAAGCGATTTTGTGGATACGGGTATTGGTCCCATTTTATGGGGAGCTGTTATAACATTTTGCAGCCTCATGCAATTTGGTATTATTCATTACGACTGGAGTTTACCCTTCGATATCTGGCTACTGGCATTGTTTGCAATTGTTCCGCAAATATTTATTTCGATCAGGGAGAGAAAGGAACGGAAAGTAAAAGGTTGGGACGATGATATTATGGGGTATGTGTGGTTGTGTTTTGGCGTTGGAATATTTGTAGTAAATGTGCTCAACAACATTGCTGCCAATGATTTAAATCCATTGTTGCGTGATTATGGCGTTTTATCCGGTAAAGCAGACGTTCCCAATTTCTGGACCTATGGTTCGGGATATCTCATGTTTGTATATGGTTATCCAACCATTGTAACAGGTGCTACCCGTAAATTTAAACTGATGTTGTTTGGTGGAATTTTTTGTTGGGTCGCTGCCATCATCAGTGCGTTCACCATTGCAAAATTTGATTTTCTGCTCATGGCAGCTTCTGCAACATTTGCCTGGTTAATTCCCGGCATTGTGTTGCGTAACAAATACCTGCAAAGCAGAAAGGAACAACATGTTTAAAGAACTGGATCCCATATTACATTCGCAATTCGCCTGGCTGTAATGAGTCTGCTTATTGGTGTAAAGGAAGCTGAGTTTACCTTTATTCGTGAGAAGACAGGTTCAACAGCAGGCAACCTCAGTGTGCAGATCAGCAAACTGAAAGAAGCGGGTTATGTAGATGTAATCAAACAGTTTAAAGACAATTATCCGCAAACCATTTGTAAGATCACACCCCAAGGCATTACGGCTTTTGAAACGTATGTGAAAGCCTTGCAAACTTATCTTCCCAAATAAGTTTGTCGTTGCTGCAAACCTTATCTTTACTTCGGTGTTATTGTAGCAGCAACGATTATGGAAACGATCATTCAGGTTACCCATCTCAGTAAAGTTTTTAAAGAAGTAACAGCCGTCAGCGATCTCTCGTTTACAGTAAGGAAAGGTGACGTATATGGTTTTTTAGGGCAGAATGGTGCCGGAAAATCTACCACCATCCGTATGCTGCTTACACTCATTGCCCCCTCCGAAGGGGAGATCGAAGTGTTTGGATATAATCTCAACAAACACCGAAAGAAATTTTAAGTAATACCGGTGCTGTTATTGAGCGCCCCGATCTCTACAAATATTTAACTGCATTTGAAACGCTGGAATTGTTTGCGAAAATGAGCAGTATGAAACGCAGCCGGGCAACAGTTGATGGATCAACTGGAACTGGTTGGTTTGGCACAACGGGCACATAGCAAAGTGCGTACCTTTTCACAGGGAATGAAACAGCGGTTAGGCATTGCCGTTGCTTTGGTACACGATCGCAACTGACGTTCTCGATGAGCCAACCAACGGACTGGATCCGCAAGGGATCGCTGATATTCGCAATTTGATCTTTTGTTGAGTGAAAAAATGCAGAAGACGGTATTGGTGTCTTCTCATTTGTGAGTGAAATAGACAGATTGCCAATCGCATGCTCATCATTGACAAAGGAAAAAAATTAGTGGAAGGAACAGTGAAGGAATTATTTCATCCAGATGATACGGTGGTGTATGTAGAAACGGGTGATAAAAATGCCTGTGAGCAATTAATCAAAACAAGTTCGTACGTTCATAAATTTTTGGGAACAGATGCGTCTGGTATTGAGTTGAAGTTGCGTAAGGAAGAAGTGCCTGCATTAACACGTTTTCTGGTAGAAAGCGGAGTGGAAGTGTTGGGTGTAACTGCAAGACATACATTGGAAGATTATTTTTTAAAGATCACAACAGCCAATCAACATGTGGAGCCTTTTAAAAATTGAGTTGTTCAAAGTGTTCAAACGGCCACGAACCTATATTGCATTTATTGCGGTGTTAGCGATTGTGGCATTGATACAGGTTGCTATTTATGCAGATGGTGCCAAGTATATGGACTTTGTGTTGAAGATGTGAAAGATAATTTTGACGTAATCGGTAATCCTCTCAACGGGTACTTTGTGTGCTTTATTATTTTGCAAACATTGCTGATCCACGTACCATTGCTCGTAGCATTGGTGAGTGCAGATATGATTGCAGGCGAAGCCAACATGGGAACACTACGTTTGCTCATAACCAAACCGGTAAGCCGTACAAAACTCTTGCTGAGTAAATTTTTTGCATCGGCTATCTATGCAGTTATTCTCCTCATCTGGATCGCTATACTTGGTCTCTTTGTTTCGATGCTGATTTTTGGTACAGATGGATTGATGAATGCAAAAAGTTACGAGATCATTATCCTCAATGGGAATGATATTTTCTGGCGGTATTTACTTGCGTTTGGCTTTGCAGCCATAGCACTTATCACTGTTTCTGCAGTTGGATTTTTCTTTTCCATTTTTGCAGAAAACTCTCTTGGCCCCATTGTTGCCACCATGAGGTGTGATTATTGTATTTACGATTCTTACAACATTGGATATTCCATTGTTTCAAAGTGTAAAAGATTATTTCTTCACCTCGCACATGATTGCGTGGAAAGGTTTTTTTGAAATGAAGTTGAATGCGGATGGCGAATCGATTCCGGGTACTATTCGAAATTTACCGGCGGTGCTCCGTAGTGCAGGAGTGTTATTGCTGCACATTGTTTTGTTGGTAGGTGCATCGATCTTTATTTTTAAACGGAAAGATGTGTTGAGTTAGATGTACATTTAAAGTGAAGTGTAATGCTTAAGTTAATAAATATGAAGCAGAAGTTCTCTTGGGTGGAGTTGTGTTGTAAGCTCGTTCTTACATCATTCCTCTTACTTCTTACCTCATCCGTAACGGCACAACCCGCTGAAGAATTACTGAAGAAAGTAAAAGCAAAAATGGATCGGGTGAATGATTATATCGCCACCGGTAAAATGAAAACCGATGTGGTGTTTATCAAAGCGCCCATTGCCAACATCAAATCGTATTTTAAAAAGCCGAACCGTTTTGCGATTAAGCGTGACGGAGGTATTTCCTTATTACCAAAAGGTGGAGTGAGTGTAAACGTCAGTTCCCTGTTGCTTACAGAAGATTATACAGCGATCGATGCAGGGCAAACAACTATGGGAGGCGTTCCTCTTCGCATCATCAAATTACTTCCGTTGAGTGAAAGCAGTGATGTGGTATTAACGACCATGTATATCGATGAAAAGAATTTCCTGATTCGCAAAGCAAGTACTACCACAAAAGATAACGGTACCTACGATATGGAAATGCAGTTTGGTAAATATGCAGAATGGGGATTGCCCGACAAAGTTGTTTTTTCATTCAACACAAAAGATTATAAACTTCCCAAAGGAATTACATTGGAATACGATGATGGAACAAAAAAGCCTGAGCTGCCAAAGAATAAAAAGGGCAGAGTAGAGATCAGCTACAGCTCCTATGTCATCAACAAAGGCGTTACTGATGCGATGTTGAAATAAGCTGCAGCTGGTTACCGGTTACTTTGTTCTTCTTCAATTTTTTCATCCACCACTCTTGCAAACATCGATGCACTTATTTTCCGTAATGGATTGCTTCTTGCGTCGGCATAACCTTTTCTGCTGCGGAAAATATCGATCGCTGTAAACAATGCTGCACGAAACGACGATTCATCGGCCTTGCCTTTTCCGGCAATATCAAATGCAGTTCCATGATCCGGACTTGTGCGGATGCCTTGTAGACCAGCAGTATAATTTACGCCTTCACCAATCGCCAACGATTTGAAGGGAATCAATCCCTGATCGTGATACATGGCCAGAACAGCATCAAATTTTTCATATTGTCCTCTTGCAAAAAATGCATCTGAACTGTAAGGACCAAAACAAAACACATCATGTTGTTTTGCTTCTTTAATGGCAGGTTTAATCATTTCTTCTTCTTCTTTGCCAATCAATCCTTCATCGCCCGCATGCGGGTTTAATCCCAACACAGCAATTTTCGGTTTATCAATACCAAAATCTTTTTTGAGCGATTGGTTCACCAATTTCAATTTGCTGACGATGCTTTCACGTGTAATGTGTTGTGCTACTTCTGCAACTGGTACATGTTCGGTAACCAATGCCACACGAATATTATCTGCTACCATAAACATCACCACATCCGTTGCTTCAAAAGCTGCTTTGAGATAAGGTGTATGCCCGGTGTATGGAAAGTCCTCCGATTGAACATTCTTTTTGTGAATAGGTGCTGTTACCAATGCATCAATGTGTTTTTCTTTCAACGCTCTTACCGCTTCACTCAGCGATTTAATGGCATAAGTGCCGCCAATGTCGGTCAATTGCCCGGGCTGTATACTCACTTCGTCTTCCCAGCAACTGTAAACATTCACTGTTTTAGGACTCAGGCGTTGGAAATCTCTTATAGCCTGGTAAGCGAAATTGCCATCGGCTACTGATTTTTTATAAAAATTGATCGCTTTGTTGGAAGCAAATACCACGGGGGTACAGAGTTCAGTAATCGATTATCGCTTAGTGTTTTAATGATCAGTTCAAGCCCAATCCCATTCAGGTCGCCGCAACTGAAGCCAATAACCGGTTTTTGTTCAGAAATTATCATGGTATAAATTATTCATTACAAATGTAAAGGATTGCCGGTGAAGACCAAGCCGCAGGAAGTTGCTGGCTTTTTTCAGAAGCATGAATGTGAAGAATGTGCCTGCGCTTCAGGAAACAAATACGGCAGCTTTTTTCTGCTACTTTTGCAGCGTGGAGTACACGTTAAAAAAATCACTGGGCCAGCATTTCCTGAAAGATGAAACCATTTGCCAGCGCATTGTTGATGCCGTAATGCAGGAAAAGCCCAGCCGTTTAGTAGAAGTGGGCCCGGGAGCGGGAGCTATTACCAAATATTTTCTCAAACAACCAATACTGGATTTTAAGGCGGTAGAACTTGATCTTGAGAAGATCAGTTACCTCGGAACATACATTCCCTGCTATTAAAGGAAAGTTGTTACATGAGAGTTTTTTAGATACAGCCATGCCGTTTACCGATCGTTTTATGGTGGTGGGTAATTTTCCGTACAACATATCCTCACAAATTTTGTTTAAGGTACTGGATTGGAAAGAGCAGGTGGATTGTGTGGTAGGGATGTTTCAGAAAGAAGTGGCCCAGCGTATTGCATCTAAACCCGGTAATAAATCGTATGGTATATTGAGCGTTTTGGTGCAGGCTTATTTTGATGTGGAATATTTGTTTGATGTAGAGCCAACAGCATTCAATCCGCCGCCGAATGTAAACAGCGGTGTCATTAAATTAAAGCCGGTAGCAGTTATTCCTGAAATGAAAAGCGAACAGAAATTTAAGTTATTGGTGAAAACAGCATTTAATCAACGAAGAAAAATGTTGCGTAATGGTGTAAGGGGTATGTTTGATGCAGAATTTTTAAAAGATGAAATCTTTAATAAACGGGCCGAACAGTTATCAGTAGAAGATTTTGCAAAACTTACGTTCCGGATGCAATAGCCAGTACAGATTTTGCATACAGCAGTATCTATTCCAACAATCAACAGCAGAACATCAACAGTGAAAGTAATAATTACAGCAAGTTGTCATGAATACCTGCGGCAGAAACTGCAGGAAGGCGGATATGAAGTGGTTTATAAACCCACGATCACGTACGATGAATTAAAAGCGGATGTACACAATGCCGCAGGCTTGGTTGTATCAACACGTGTAAAAGTTGATCGTGAACTGTTGGAACATGCAAGCGAACTGCGCTGGATTGGTCGCCTCGGCAGCGGATTGGAATTAATTGATGTTCCGTTTGCTGAAAGCAGGGATGTAAAAGTATTCAGCAGCCCCGAAGGTAATTGCGATGCAGTAGGTGAGCATGCGTTGGCGCTGCTGCTCAACCTCATGAATAAGATCAACAGCAGTTACAACGAAGTAAAACAACTCAAATGGCTGCGTGATGAAAATCGTGGAGTGGAGTTGAATGGAAAAACAGTTGGCATTATTGGCTTCGGGCACACCGGACGGGCTTTTGCAAAAAAACTGCGGGGTTTTGATGTTACGATTCTGGCGCATGATAAATACCAATATGAATTTGGAGGCGAACAGGTAAAAGAAGCATCACTGGAACAGGTGTTGCGTTACAGCCACGTGATCAGTATGCATTTGCCGCTTACCAACGAAACCTATCATTATGCAGACACTTCTTTTTTTGAAGCAGCGGAGCAACGTCCGTTCTTTTTAAATACATCACGTGGAAAAGTACACGGCAAAGCAGCCATCATCGATGCCTTACAAAGAGGATTGATCGCCGGTGCAGGATTGGATGTGCTGGAAAATGAAAAGCTGACTACTTATACTGAAATGGAGCAGGAGCAATTTAACTGGCTGGCTTCACAACCGAATGTGATCTTAACACCGCATATTGCCGGCTACACACATGAAGCATTTTTTAAAATGAGTAAAGTGCTGGCCGATAAGCTGGGCCTGCAATAATTCAATTGCTTACAGTAACGGGTACTTCTATTTTCACCTTGTCCCAGCCAACGATAATTTTTCCTTTCTCAATAAAATACTGCAACCGTTCCAACGGTTTTGCTAAAGGAATGGGCTTAATCTTCAACCGGATAATGTCATCTTTCGCATCATAATCGTCCGTTAAATGCTGTTCATGATTTTTATTGAGAATAAAGGTCCATTCATTTTTCGACGGGATCGTAAAAATGGCATACGTACCCGCCGGAATAGTTTTGTTGCCGATGCGAAATGTTTTGTCAATTACAAGATTTGTTGCTGCGTGTGCGCCTGTAACCCATACTTCGTCCAGCGGCACCACGCCTCCCCAGATAATGCGTCCACGTACGCCTGGTGAGTAATAGTTGATACGCACATTGGCCGAACCGATTTTTCCAACAACAGCAGAACGAATACTTTTTTTGCTGGTATCTTTTTTGGCGTTGGGGTTGTAATTAATACCGGCGGGCTTTTTTTCCTGTGCTGCCGCAGCAATGCCTGAACAGAGAAATAAAAAAATAAGAATCAGCGATTTCATGTACACGGGTTTGATCAAAAATAGTTGATTCGGTTGTTCAATTCATAAAGAAAACGCAAACAGCTTCTCTTTGCTGAAAACACCGTTTTCGTTTAACTTGTACCCATGAATCAATCAAACGATCCGCTGCACGGCAAAACATTAGAATCGATTGTTACAGCATTGGTTGCTCATTTTGGCTGGGAGGAGCTGGGGCAGTTGATCAGTATCAATTGTTTTACCAGCAACCCAAGTATCAAATCCAGTTTAACATTTTTACGGAAAACACCATGGGCGAGGAAGAAAGTTGAGGAACTTTATTTGTCGATTTTGTAATAGCGGGGTTGCTTACATTTTTATATCACTTTCAGTCTGTTGTTCATTTCAGTAAGTTGTTTTCAATCGTTTCAATTCGTAGTCTTGTAGCGGAAAGCCGTCGCAACTTGCTGCCGCCTTTAGCAAGCGGGCTTCAACCTTGGCGGCTTTTCATTTTGTAAATGGCAAATAACACTGGTACGGATGAAGGTTTTTGTTCGCCCGGGGCCAGTTGTACCAGATCTCAGGCCGACGGGAAACCATGGGTTTCCTTATTCAAAAAAAGCACTACATTTGTTTAATCAACAAAACATGCAACGCTTCAGCACAACTGAGGCGTTGTTATTTTTTTTGTATAACCCCATAAAGACAAGGAGGTTTTATGAGTGTCAATTATGTAACCAAAGAAACACTGGAACGATTACAAGCCGAACTTCAACATATGCGTGGAGTAGAACGCCCTGCTGCATCGAGAGCTATTGCCGAAGCAAGAGAAAAAGGTGATTTGAAAGAAAATGCAGAATACGATGCGGCCAAAGAAGCGCAGGGAATGCTGGAAGCAAAGATCAACCAATTGGAAAACGTGCTGGCCAATGCCCGTGTGTTGGATGAAACAACGATTGATACCAGCCGTGTTGCCATATTAACCAAAGTAACCATTACCAATCTGGCCACGAAGAAGAAAATTACTTACCAGATCGTAAGTGAACAGGAAGCCGATTTAAAAGCCGGAAAAATTTCTGTGTCTTCCCCAATCGGAAAAGGGTTGCTGGGAAAAGAGATCGGCGATGTGGCCGAAGTACAGGTGCCTGCCGGTGTTGTAAAATTTAAGATTGAAGATATTACGGTGTAGTGGGAAGCTGCGGGCTTTGAACTGGTAGCTAATGGCTTTGATTCTTCTTTTATCTTCGTTCAAAATTGTTTGGCGGCATGAGCATTTTTTCAAAGATCATTGCGGGCGAAATACCATGTTACAAGATTGCAGAGAGTGATCGTTTTTTTGCATTCCTCGATATTTCACCATTGGCAGAAGGTCATACATTGGTTGTTCCCAAAAAAGAAACCGATAAAATTTTTGATGCAGATGATGCAGATCTGGCAGGGCTGCTGTTGTTTGCAAAACCAATTGCCAAAGCTATAGAAGCATCGTTTCCCTGCGATCGGGTGGGTATAGCAACGGTTGGATTGGAAGTGCCGCATGCGCATCTCCATCTGGTGCCGATCAACAGTGCCGACGATCTGAATTTTACACGTGCAAAATTGAAATTAACGGAAGAGCAGATGAAAATTGCTCAACAAAAAATATTGCAACATTTAAACCAACAGCAAGCATGAGCCAGCTTCAGGATCAATATGGATATAAACGGAGGCGTGTAAAAAGAAGTCCACGTCCGCAATTGCTTACAATTCTTTGTGTGTTATTGTTTGCATGGGGTTTATGGGAAATCGTTTACTCGTTTACCGGCAACACTGTATTAAATAAAAATGGGGTTGACACGCTTTATCCTGCAGTAAATGCATTGATGATGGTGTTTTCGTTTGTGGCACTAAGCGGAGTTTGGAGTATGGAAAAATGGGGGCCGGTTAGTTTTGTAATTGTACTTGCACTAAAATTAACAGCGGATCTGTTGTTTGGACACTTTAACTGGATGTACCTCCTGGGCATTATACCTGCTGTTATTTTCCTGTTGGCACTCAAAAAAATGCGAACGACGGAATAAAAACGTATTCATATAGTTTAGCTTTGACTGTGTTCATCAAATACCTGTTTTCCCTTTTTGTATTGCTGTTATTCCTTCCCATCAATAACACAGCACAATCTTATTTATTGAGAACGAAACGGAACGTTGAAAAACAGTTTAAAAAATATACAGCTGTTAATGGTGCTGCTTCTTTTGTGTATGTTGCCGATTCTACATTACGACTTTCAGTTCAGGATAGTGGTTTCCGCAAAATGGATATTACCTGCTACTTTGATGCGAAAGAGAAGTGTTACAAACAAATACGGACAACAGATTGCGATTACTGTTTTGAAAAGTATTTTTTAGAAATAAAGAATACCAAAATGTACAAATGGAAGAAGATAACCGACTCTTTTTATTTGTCGAACACGTTTTGGCAAACCGCTCTTATTGTTGATCCGTCAACTCCTTTTTCATTCATGCTGATTCATGGATACTATGAGCGGAAAAAACATGCACAATTATATCAGCAAGCCAAGTAATGATGAGAAGTATTTATTTTTTTATTCTTCCCGGATTCTGTTTCAAAAAATCATCCCAGCCTTTTAGTTTACCGGCAGATTTTAATACGGTGCCGGATGTTTGAAAGTGATGGCATAAGGCAACAGATAATGCATCGGTTGCATCAAAATATGTTGGTTTGGCTTTGAACTGTAAATAATGTTGCAGCATTTTCCACACCTGTTCTTTATCTGCATTTCCATTTCCGGTAACAGCCTGTTTTACTTTTTTAGGTGAGTATTCAGTAACCGATAAACCGGCACTCATCGCCGTTGCAATGGCAACACCTTGTGCTCTTCCCAGCTTGAGCATACTCTGCACATTTTTTCCAAAGAAGGGTGCTTCAATTGCAAAATCGGTTGGGCGATGTGTTTCAATCACTTCTTTTACTTTTTCGTGAATGAGCTGCAAACGGATGTATACATCTTTGTGCTTGGTTAACTTCAATACATCCATCTCAATTAAATGCAATTGATTTTGTTTGATACCGATGAGTCCGTAACCCATGATCACCGTACCCGGATCGATTCCCAGAATGATTTTCGAAAAACTTTGCAAGGAGCAGGTTATTTTTGAACAAAATAAACTGAATCTGAGCAGGAATCTCAAAATCTTTATCAATTACTTTCTGGGTCCCGTACTTTTTGTGTGGATTAGCATCTCCTTATACAACCAAGTGAAGCATCAACCCGACTTACCTCTTGCCTGGCAGCAAATGAAACATGCATTTACAGGAACTGATAGCTGGAAACTATGGCTGGCCATTGCACTGATGCCTGTTAACTGGGGATTGGAAACGTATAAATGGTATTTTCTGGTGAACAGGTTTGTGCCGCTATCGTTTCAAAAGGCATTTGAGTCGGTATTGAGTGGGTTGTCGTTAGCCGTCAATACACCCAATCGCATTGGTGAGTATGGCGGACGGGTATTGTATTTACCGGCAGAGTTTCGCATGCAGGGAATTGCGTTAACGCTGGTGAGCAGTGTGGGTCAATTGCTCGTAACATTGGTTTGCGGGTGGGTTGCATTACAGGTTTTGCAGCCACAGTTATACAAGGTGCAGCTGGCTGGCACGCATTTTTCAGGGATTCTGTTACAAGTGTTTGGTTTTTCGGTGTTGTTTTTTATTGCGATCACCGCATTGTTCTTTTTCAGGATGCAGTTGTTAGCGAGAATGTTGCAATGGATACCGTGGCTAAAAGAAAAGTTATCATTTACCAGCGTACTGGAAGGCTTATCGAACAAGACGTATCTTGCAATATTATTTTATTCGTTTTTACGTTTTGTTGTTTTTGCTCTTCAATACTTATTACTCTGGCAGGCATTACAGGTAGAATTGCCTTTATGGGAAGGCTTCTGGAGCATTGCTTTGATTTTTTTAGTGATGGCGATTGTACCGGGATTTGCCATTGCGGATGTGGGAATACGTGGAGCGGTGGCATTGAGTATCGTTACTGTGTTTAGCGCCAACAGTGTAGCGATCCTCGCAGGTACAGCAGGCATTTGGTTGTTAAACCTTGTAGTGCCGGCATTGATTGGCAGTTTGTTGTTGTTGACGATTAAATTATTTAAAGAACGATGAAGATCCTTACGGCTTTCTTAACCTTGTTGCTCGTATCATTTACACCTGCTTCTACACAAACAGGCGATGAATTTTGTGGCGACATCCGTAATACGGCCTGGCATAGCAGTGAGTCGATCAAGTATAATGTGTATTACACACTTGCCGGAGTTTATGTGTATGGTGGCGAAGCCAACTTTAATATAAACCTTGAGCGGTACAACGGCAAGCCTGCATATCATATCATCGGCGAAGGAAAAACCACTTCATTCTTCGATGGGTTTTTTAAGGTACGTGATAAGTACGAAAGTTTTATTGATACGGCCACGCTGCAACCTTACAAATTTGTACGGAATATTTTAGAAGGGGATTTTAAAAAATTCGAAACAGTTACATTTAATCAGGCAGGTAATACCGCCACCTCGCAGGGAGGAACGTTTAAAACACCGGAATGTGTGCAGGATGTATTAAGTGCAATTTATTATTCCCGGAATATTGATTTTAATAAATACAAACCCAACGACCGTATACCGTTCAATATGTTTATTGATGATAAGACGTATAACTTATACATCCGTTACCTCGGCAAAGAAACTATCAAAACAAAATACGGACGTTTCAACGCCATCAAGTTTAAACCACTGTTGATCGAAGGAACTATTTTTAAAGGAGGCGAAAAAATGACGGTATGGGTTACTGATGATGCCAATCGCATTCCTGTTCGAATTGAAAGCCCCATTTCAGTTGGCAGTGTAAAAGTAGATATGATGGGCTATCGCAATACTCGTCATAAGATGACAGCATTGATCAGTACCAGATAGTTGTGAGTGGTTAGTGGTGAGTAGGGAGTCCTGAGCGTGAGTCGAAGGACGGTTTAGTCAATCGAGCGTAGTCGAGAGAGACAGTCTGCGTTACAACTCATCCAACCTCAACGCATCTTTCATCCGCACACCTTTTTCTGTTTGTTGTAAGCTGCAGCATTCAATTTGCGAATCATGTTCAAAGAATAAGATGTAATCATTCTCCGCAGCTTCAGCTAAGAATTCTTTCTTTTCATTTAATGTTTGCAAGGGCCTTGTATCATACGCCATCACATAAGGAATCGGTAAATGTGCAGCCGATGGTAACAGATCAGCCATGTACACAATTGTTTTTCCTTTGTACTGAATTTGGGGTAACATCATACTTTCTGTATGTCCACTCACAAAACGAATATCAATGCCTGCGGCAAATGAAGAAGAAGGAAGTTGCTGGAATTTTTTTTCACCTGGCACCACAAACTTCAACTGTCCGCTTTCTTCAATCGGTAAAATATTTTCTTTTAAGAAGGAAGCTTTTTCCCGGTCGTTGGGTTTAGTAGCCCATTCCCAATGTTGTTCATTACTCCAGAACGTTGCGTTCTTAAATGCAGGAACAAGTTTATCGCCATCACGTACAATACTTCCTCCGCAATGATCAAAATGCAGATGCGTTAAAAACACATCCGTAATATCATCTTTTCCAAAACCATATTTCGCTAACGATTTGTCCAACGTATCATCGCCATGTAAATGATAATGCCCAAGGAATTTTTCATCCTGTTTATCGCCAATGCCGTTATCGATCAAGATCAAACGGTTTCCATCTTCAATCAACAAACAACGCATGGCCCAACTGCACAAATTATTTGCATCGGCCGGATTGAGTTTGTTCCACATTACTTTCGGTACCACGCCAAACATAGCGCCGCCATCTAACTTAAAATTTCCCGTATTGATCGTATAAAGTGTCATGACTGTTGAATGCTTTGATGTGGTTTGTATTTGGCAGATGTGAGCAGTAATGCTACCAAACCCAGCACAAAGAAAATAATTAAAACTAAAATGGAATTCCGCATGTTGCCGGTAATGCCTTCAATAAAACCAAATGAAAACAATCCGATCACGATCGCCATTTTTTCTGTGACATCGTAAAAACTAAAGAACGAAGCTGTGTCTTTGGTTGGCGGCATCAGCTTGGCATAGGTTGCTCTGCTCAACGCCTGTATTCCTCCCATCACCAAACCAACAAAGGAAGCTACAATATAAAAATGCATTTCAGTTTGAATATAGTAACCACCAATACAGGCGCAGATCCACAACAATACTGTAAAAATGAGCACACGAATATTGCCGAACTTACCTGATAATCTGGACATGGTAAATGCACCGAGTATCGCTACCAACTGCAGTAATACAGCAGTGATAATGAGTTTGGTATTTTCAAGATTCAAAATTTTCAAACCAAAATCGATAGCCACAAGTAATACCGTTTGTACACCCATGCTGTAAAAAAAGAAGGCTGTTAAAAACCGTTGGAGCGCTGGCATATGTTTTAATTGATTCCATACGAGTTTTAACTCATGAAATCCATTCATCAATCCCTGCTTTTTTGTTTTGCGTTCTGATTTGCTGCTGCGGTTCGGCAAACGGCTGAATGGAATTTGTGCAAAACCCACCCACCATAAACCCACCAGCAGGAATGTGATCTTTAACGGAAGACTCGGATCTTCTTTCATAAATACAACCAAACCAAAGCCGATCATTTGCAATAACACACTGCCGATATAGCCCATCATAAAACCTTTGGCACTGATGCGATCCATATCTTCTTCTGCAGCAATTTCCGGCAAGTAAGAATTATAAAATACCTGTGAACCGTAAAAACCAATACCGGCAAACATGAAACAGGTCAATCCAAAACCCACATTTTTTTTGTCAAAAAAGAACATGAGTGAACAGCTGATGGCACCCATGTAACAAAAGAAGCGCATGAAATTTTTCTTGTTGCCTTTATAATCTGCAATGGATGAAAGAATAGGGGAGAGCAATGCAATGACTAAAAAGCCAAACGCCAATACATAATCTTTCAGCTCTGTGTTGACAAATTTGCGGCCCAGAAACGTAATGCCATCCGGGAAATTTTTAACGCCTGTAATAGCTGCATAATAAGCAGGAAAGAAGGTAGTGGTGATCACTAAATTATAAACGCTGTTGGCCCAATCGTACATGGCCCAGCCATTGACGATCTTTTTTGGAGCAGTCTGCATACAATTGGTTTTAGTGGAGCAGGTGGTTGGTTACCCGCAATTCGATATTGAAAATAGGATAATAAAACGAGATGATATTCAAGGTTGCCAACCTTATCACTTTAAATAGAAACGAAGTCGTTTTGTTTGAAGGTTGGCAACCTTTTAAGTTTATTTTAGATACCCTGTCATTATCAGAATGAGCAGAATGATGCCTGCAATAATTCTGTACCAGCCAAACAATCGAAAGCCGTGCTTCTGTAAAAAGCCTATAAAGAATTTGATGGCGAGCATGGCAACCACAAAGGCAACAACATTTCCAATAATGAAAGATTGTGTGTTTTGAGCAGATGAAAGAATGAGCTCATATCCTTTTTGTTCTACACCATTCTCTGTCCAGTCTTTCAGAAACAAGGAGTAAGCAGTAGCAGCCGCCATGGTTGGTACTGCAAGAAAAAAGGAAAATTCAGCAGCCAGGAGCGGGTAAGTTTCTGCTGCATACCACCAATAATACTGGCGGCACTGCGGCTTACACCGGGAATCATTGCCACACATTGCCACAAACCAATGATGAATGCTTTGCCAAACGAAATATCTTTTTCTTCGTGGATGGTATGTTGCTTGAACACATTGTCAATAAACAACAACACAATACCTCCGATCAACAATGTAATTGAAACGGTCAGCGGACTCTCCAGTAATTCATCGATCTGGTCGCTGAACAAAAAACCCAGCAGCAACGCAGGTACTACTGCTACCAGCAGCTTTGCATAAAATTCCCAGCGTTTGAAATCAACAAATTTTTTCCAATACAATACCACTACACTCAGAATGGCGCCTAATTGTATTGAAACAGTAAATAGTTTGGTGAAATTATCAGCCGGTACTTCCATCAACCTTTCAGCAAGGATCATGTGTCCCGTAGATGAAACCGGAAGGTATTCAGTTAAGCCTTCTACAATGGCGATGATGATTGATTCAAATGTAGTCATTCAATAATTTGCTGATTAGATAATGTGCTGATGTGCTAATGTAAAACCAACTACTCAAAACGAGTAACAATCTTCAACATAAAAAAAGCGATGAAGTTGTCATCGCTGTATTATTTCTCCCCTTTAGGGGATGGGGGCTTAGTCTTTTGGCTTTTTCATGATAGCGTAGATCTCAATGATCAGGCCGGCAATAATAAGAATGGGTGCCAGTGTAATACGTCGGAAGCTGTACACTTCATCTTTATTAAACACATTCGGGTCAGCGCTCTTGCCACCAATCATCAGCAATAAGCCAACAATGATAACGGCTGCACCGATCATCATCCACTTGTAGTTCTCTTTTGTAAAAATCGTTGCTGTTTTTTTCTGACTCATAGTCTCCGTTTGAGGGGTGCAATATAAGGAAAGTTTCGAGTTAAAGGTTTAAAGTTGAATGTTTCCTGAGTTCAGAAACTCCTGCAAATAATTTAGCGGGTAAATAAGTTGGCCTGTGCTAAAGAACTCCTCCCCTTTGGGGAGGCGGTAGGGGCTTTTAATAAAGCTCATCCAGTTTCATCCGCAAATACTTCATCACGCTACGGTGGGTACTGTACACCGAAATGCCCACACCAATCAAAATAATGGAGCCAAAGAGAATGAGGTAAATTTTCGGGTCACGAAGCGCCTTCATATCAGGAATATAGCTTTCGGCCCAGGTGATCACCGCCCAAATAGCCGCAATGGCAATACCTGAACTGATAAGCCCGTTAATCATCGCCCTTATATTCATCGGCTTTGCAATAAAGCCACGGGTGGCACCCACCATCTGCATGGTTTTTATGAGGAAGCGGTTGCTGAACATGGCCAATCGAATGGTGGTATCAATCGACACAATCACGATCGCACTCAACAAAATGGCGACGATCAGCAACACAAGCCCCACTTTCTGCGCCCGTTCATTCAAAGTATTCACTAAGTCTTTGGGGTATTGCACTTCACTAATCACACCCGGGAATTTCGTCATCAGATCGGCCGTAATTATATCCAGACTGTCTTTTTGCACATAATCTGCCTTTGCATAAAAATCCACACTTTCCGGTAATGGATTTTCATCAAGAATATTTTCCCAGCTTTCGTTACCGTCCTTGTTGTAAATTTCTTTGGCCATGTCTTTGTTGATGTAAGCCGATGATTTTACATAAGGCTGCGCTGCCACATAAGTGGTTAAACTGTCGATCGATTTTTTGTTGGTAGTGCTCAACCATGCATGAAACTGGATATTTTCACGCAACGTGTTACCCACTTTCTGGAAGTTTAAAAAGATCCATCCAAGTACACCGAGAATGAAGAGTACCAATGCCACACCTATAATACTATACAGGTACGATGGCTTCGAGCGTTTCATGGAAGCTTTGCTTTGTTCTTGCGCCATGCAGTGTTGATTTTGTAAGTTCTTAAAGCTTAAGAATCCTGCCCTACACAGGATGTGGGCAAATTTAGCAGATTTAGCCCTGCAATCCTTAATTTTGTTGCCCACTTAACGGTTGATATCTGCCATTATTTTACGGGTTGTGCAGAAAGAAGGAAGAATACAGTTTTTTAAGTCTTCTTTCACAGCTCTGTTCATCGCCTGTTGTGTCACTCACTTGTACGTTCCATTTTTCAAATGGGCAATGAGTAACACAAAGGTCACAGAGAACAAACACACAAAGCACACGAGGCCCGTGTTCTTTGTGAAATACTTTGTGTACTTCGTGTAACAAAGAAGTTGCAGTGTCAGGACGTTGAAAACGTCAGACACTTATTTAGTGAGTTACACATTTAATGAATAGAGATAACGAAATGCAGTGAGTGATCATGCAGGTACGAAGCAGAATTGAAATAGAAACGACAACAAAATAAAACTAACCGAAACGGTACATGGAATACAAGTTCAGAGAAATAGAAAAGAAATGGCAGGAACACTGGAACGCAACAAAAGCATACAAGGTTTCAAACCCTTCGACAGGCTCAGGGCAAGCGCCTAAACCAAAGTTTTATGTGTTGGATATGTTTCCGTATCCGAGTGGTGCAGGATTGCATGTTGGTCATCCGCTCGGTTATATTGCCAGCGATATTTATTCCCGTTTCAAACGCCTGAAAGGATTTAATGTATTGCACCCGATGGGCTACGATGCATTTGGTTTGCCAGCCGAACAATATGCCATTGAACATGGGGTACACCCCGCCGTTAGTACCGATCAGAATATTAATAATTTTCGCCGGCAGTTAGATAATATCGGTTTCTGTTACGATTGGGATCGTGAAGTACGTACCTGCGATTCCTCTTATTACAAATGGACACAGTGGATCTTTTTACAACTCTTCAATAGTTTTTACAACCGTACAACAAACAAAGCCGAAAAAATTGAGGTGTTGATCGCTTCGTTTGAAGCAGAAGGTAATGCCAGCCACCCAATTCCTAATTCCCAATTCCACAATTACTTCGTTTACTGCAGACGAATGGAAATCATTTGCTGAAAAAACGCAACAGGACATCCTCATGCAATATCGCCTTGCCTATTGCGGTTACGGCGAAGTAAACTGGTGCGAAGCATTGGGCACTGTATTGGCGAATGATGAAGTGGTGAATGGTGTAAGTGAACGTGGCGGACATCCGGTAGTGAAAAAGAAATTACGTCAATGGTATTTGCGTATTACTGAATATGCCGATCGTTTATTGGAAGGATTGGAGCGTATTGAATTCAGCGAAAGCATGAAAGAAATGCAAACCAACTGGATTGGAAAATCAAGCGGTGCTGAAATTGATTTTGCAATAAAAGGCCACCAGCAACAACTCCGTGTTTACACGACAAGACCCGATACCATCTTCGGTGTTGACTTTATGGTGATTGCTCCTGAACTTGATTTAGTTGATCAAATAAAATCAGCTGAGCAAACAGCAGCCGTTGATGAATACATTGCTTATGTAAAGAGCCGTAGTGAACGTGAACGACAAGCAGAGAAAAAGATCAGCGGTGTGTTTACCGGTGCTTATGCAGTGAATCCGTTTGATGGCAGAGAAATTCCCATCTGGATTTCTGAATATGTATTGGCTGGTTATGGCACAGGTGCTATTATGGCGGTGCCTTGTGGTGATGAACGTGATTTCAAATTTGCAAAGCATTTTAATATTCCGATTACCAATATTATTGGGAAACATTTTAATGGTGAAGATGCCAATGCAACAAAAGATGCCACGCTTGAAAACAGTGGTTTCTTAAATGGCACAGGCATGCGTGAAGCTGCTGAAATCGTAATTGGTAAGCTGGAAGAATTGGGAATTGGTACACGCAAGGTGAATTTCAGAATGCGTGATGCAGCGTTTAGCCGTCAGCGTTATTGGGGCGAACCATTTCCTATTCAATGGAAGGATGGAACAGCGTATCCATTGAGCGAAACTGAATTGCCTTTGCTGTTACCGGAAGTAGATAGTTATACTCCCGGTCCGGAAGGCGAAGGTCCATTGGCCAATATTCCTGAATGGGTAGCGAAAGAATTAGAAACGAACACCATGCCCGGCTATGCAGGTTCATCCTGGTATTTCTTACGTTATATGGATCCGCATAATGACAAACGCATTTTGCGATCGCAGCGTAAGTGATTACTGGAACCAGGTTGATATTTATATCGGCGGAACAGAACATGCAGTTGGTCATTTATTGTACAGTCGTATGTGGACGAAAGCCTTGTATGATCTTGGACATATTGGTTATGATGAACCGTTTAAGAAATTGGTGAATCAGGGGATGATACAAGGTTCTTCAAGTTTTGTATATCGTATCAACGGTACGAATATTTTTATTTCGGAGAATTATCATGACCGGCTTGATAATGCTACTCAGAGGGAGCTTAAGCTAATCTATCAAGAGATTAATGAACAGCTTGGAGAAGAGGTATTTGATGAACAGGGCAGAATGATTGGATTCAAGTTTAAATATATTCCCAGCGCAAAGCCCGAGGATGAATTTCAAGTTGATCAAATTATACCTATTAGAGTAGATGTTAATTTTGTAGATGGCGTTATTTTAGATATAGAGGCTTTCAAGAAATGGCGAAATGGAGAATATGATAGGTCGTATTTTATTTTAGACGATGGTAAATACATCTGCGGCAGTGAAGTTGAGAAAATGAGTAAGAGCAAGTTCAACACCGTTAACCCAGATGATCTTGTTGCGAAGTACGGCGCAGATACGTTCCGCATGTACGAAATGTTCCTCGGCCCTGTTGAGATCAGTAAACCATGGGATACAAAAGGTATTGAAGGTGTGCATCGCTTTATTAAAAAACTCTGGCGTTTGTTTTATGATGAAGTGAAAGGTCAGGTGTGGAATAACGATAAAGCAACTGATGCTGAGTTGAAAGTATTACACAAGACCATCAAGAAAATTGAAGACGATACCGAACGCTTCAGTTTCAACACCGGCGTAAGCACCTTCATGATCGCAGTAAATGAATTCAGCGATCTTAAATGTCATAAGAAAGAAATTCTTGAGCAGTTGCTCGTTCTATTAACTCCTTATGCACCGCATGTGAGTGAAGAGTTGTGGAGTATGCTGGGCAACAGCGGTTCTATTCTTGATGCTGCGTTTCCCAAGTTTGAAGCGAAGTATGTTACGGAATCAACCAAAGATTACCCGGTTGCCATTAACGGTAAAACAAGAACCGAGCTTACACTTGATTTGAGTATCACCCAAGCAGAAGTAGAACAGATCGTGTTGAACAATGAAGTGGTCTTGAAATGGCTCGATGGTAAACAACCAAAGAAGATCATTTATGTAAAGAATAAAATGATCAACATTGTAATTTAAATACTGCGATGGTTATAAGGAAAAAGGCAATGAACGATTCATTGCCTTTTTACATTTATGCATGCATGGTCCAGATAGTAAATACGATCAGTAGTTTTTTCAAGACACCAAAAATGAGAAAGAAAAATATTTTACAACAGAAATAAGAGATCAGCAGGTTCTTCCACCACGATACCTTGAACAAACGTTTAAATGCCACATACAGCCAGGGCATCCAGAAGATCATGTGCACCATTTCAAACGGTTCACCAATAATCAATGTAGAAACAGGTTCGAGGTATTTATTATACAATAGCCAGTCGAATGGTTTAAACATCCAGCCGCCCAGCTTTTTGTTTATAAACAAAGGCCATACATTAACTACTGCATAAATTGCATAGGCGCAGAGATTGTACACCATAAAATGTGTAGAGAGAATGAGCGCCGAACCATAGTATTTTATTTTTTTGAAAAACAACAGAAAGAAAAGTCCTGCAATAACCGGCAGTAATATAAAAATGAAGGTTTTTGCAAACGTACCAATCTTGGCATGAAACATCGACCACCTGTACATGCGCATCTGTTGGTACAAATAAATATCGGTTTTCGCTGCAGGTATGCTGATACTGTCGGCCTTATTTTTTGCATAAAGAGTAATGGGCTCTTTACCTGTATCGGTTGCATTATATTGTTGCGCCAGCGATTGCTGTATTTCTGTTCCTTTG
Organism: uncultured Bacteroidota bacterium; assembly: GCA_963830845.1. GTDB lineage: Bacteria > Bacteroidota > Bacteroidia > Chitinophagales > Chitinophagaceae > Lacibacter. The sequence goes on from CAWHOR010000001.1 coordinate 21,621, forward strand.
TTTGCCCACATTGTATCAATGCGGTTTACTATCCAGTTATCCAAAGGGGCAGTCCATTTCAGCATGCGGTAATCAGAAACATAATAATATTTATGATCACCAAACTGCGGAATATAATCGGTAACACCCACCTTACTTACTACAATGTAAAAGAGTACAGCTACTACCAGGTACAGTTGCACCGGTTTTGCATAGGGTACACGAACACCCCGCAAATTTTCAGCTGTAATAAAACCGGGCTTCAGTATATTGAGCTTAATGGTTTTTAATACTTTATTTTCGAAATGATAAAAGAAGTCGATCACTTCGTGCAGGTAATGACCTGCCGATAATTGCTTTTCGTGAAATACTTTTTCGCCGCAATTGTTACAAACTTTACCGCCGAATACCTGCCCGCAGTTTTTACAGGTGTTTGATTCGTAGTTATAGATGGTCTTATGGACTTTCAGTTTCATTGCCGTTCTTTAGGAAGGCTCAAGATAATGCGAAACAGTGGAACGTATATGAGTTTTTGCGGTTGGTCAATTCATTATCTTTACATGAATTTAGAAAGCAGGAGAAGAATTATTCAGTAAGATGATTGTTCTGCTTTACAATCTAATTTGCAGGTGAGTTGCACGTTATAGAAACGGAGCACCCACCGCATCACCCCTTAAATTTAAAACAGAATGAAAAAATTAGTAGTTATTGCAGCGTTAGCATTTGCAGCTTGCGGCGAAAAAAATCCCAACAACAATGAGCCCTTTGTAAAAGAACGTGCAACTGTAAACCCGGCTGCAGTGAAAGAATATGTTGCTGGTGGAGATACAGCGCAGTTCAAAGTGCAATTGTTTGAACAAAAAGAATCCTTGAATTTTGAAGTGAAATTCTCGTACAAAGATGCAAGCAGTGAAAAGATCTTCACCTTGCCGAACATGGGTATTATGCCAAAGCCTGAATTAAAGAAAGGCGCTGATGACCTTTCCTGCATTATTGGTTTTTATGATGCGGACAGTACATTCATGGAATATCGCTTGGTGAAAGTGGAGAACGGTTCATTGTTTTACCGCCACCTGAAAGAATACCAGGTAGAAGCGCCGAAAAAGTAATACAGTTGATACTGCAATAGTAAAGGTTGATGAACGGTTTTTCACCATTCATCAACCTTTCTTGTTTTCAAAGCTTTGCAAGCAACTAGTTTCGTACTTTCCAAGTATAAAACCATTTACACATGAAACAGTTGTTGCTGCTGTTGAGCAGCTTTATCATCAGTCAGTCCTTTGCGCAGGACAATGCATATTTTCTTTCCAATCCAACATTAACACCCGATGGACAAACTGTTATTTTCTCCTTTGAAGGAGATCTATGGAAAGCCAATGTCAATGATGGACAGGCCGTTCGTGTTACAGCGATGCAGGGGTATGAAACATCAGCACGTGTTTCGCCGGATGGGAAATGGATCGCTTTCACCGGTCGTCAAACCGGCAATCCGGAAGTCTATATCATGTCGGTGAGTGGAGGCGATGTAAAACAAATCACGTATCACAGCGCTAACGATGATGTAACCAGTTGGAGTTGGGATTCGAAACATATTTATTTTAACAGTGGCCGCATGGGACAGGTGGCCGGTTTTAAAGTAAGTGCCGATGGTGGTACACCGCAACGTGTGTTTGGCAGTAATTTTTTCCAGTACGATCATAACCTGGTGGAACACCCAACCAGCGGTGAGATTTTTTTCAACGATACATGGGAAAGTATGAACCAGGTAAACCGGAAACGATACAAGGGTGCCTTCAATCCCGATATTCAATCGTACAACCTCAAAACAAAACAGCACAAGAAATATACAACATGGGAAGGAAAAGATTTTGCAGCCAGCATTGATAAAAGCGGCAATGTTTATTTTATTTCAGACGAAGCCAATGGTGAATATAATCTCTACACAATGGAGAGCGGAAAGAAAAAAGGCTTGACCCGTTTTTCTTCTTCGATCAAAACGCCACAGGTAAATGCAGCAGGTGGGAAAGTAGTATTTGAGAAAGATTATCAACTGTGGTTGTATGATGTAAAGACTGATAAAGAAAAAAAACTGAATATTTCCATTGTACGGAATCAGGTATTACCAAAAGATAAAGATTACGAAGTACGTGGCAGCATCAGTGCATTTGATGTAGCACCCGATGGAAAAAAACTGGCATTTGTTTCCCGTGGTGAATTATTTGTGAGTGATGTAGATGGAAAATTTGTGCAACAGATCAACCGTAACTCTGCTGAACGTGTACGTGAAGTAAAATGGATGGCTGATAACAAAACACTTCTGTTCAACCAAACATGGGATGGATATACAAACTGGTATACCATTCGTGCCGATAGCAGCAGTGCTGCCAAACAACTCAGCAGCGACAAACGTAATAATAGAAGTCTTGTAATGAATAAAAAGCGAACAATGGCTGTTTATCTCAGCGGAAGAGATGAAGTGCGGTTGCTCGATTTAAAAACACTGCAAAGCAAAACCATTGTAAAAGATGAACTGTGGGCATTTCAAAACAGTGATCCGGGTTTTTCTCCAAACGATGAGTATGTATTGTTTACTGCCATCCGCAATTTTGAGCAGGACATTTTTATTCATCATATCAAAACCAATAAAACAACCAATCTTACCAATACGGGAATAACAGAGTCTGGTCCGGTATGGTCGGCTGATGGGAAATATATTTACTTTACTTCACAACGTTTGAAGCCTTCTTATCCGTTTGGTATGGCCAACGCAAAAGTGTATCGCCTGCCGTTGGAAAAAATGGATGAACCCTATCGCCTTGATAAATACAATGAGCTGTTTAAAGACGAGAAGAAGCCGACTGCCGCAAAAACAGATTCGTTGCAGCAATCACAGCCCATCAGTATTGATATGGATTTGCTGATGGAACGAATGCAACAGGTAAGCCCTTCAGCAGGAGCACAATTTCTGATCAACGTATATCAGAAAGGTGAGAAAGCTTCGGTGTTATATGTGAGTAATCATGGAGAAGGAAGAAGTGCGATCTGGAAAACGGTGATTGAACCATTCGAACAGAATAAAACAGAAAAGATCGCCGGTACAGATAATATTTTCGGCTTTGATGTGGTTGAGGTAAGTGATAAATTTTATGCACTTGCAAATGGTAACATTGCAAAATTGAATCTTGACGCAAATAGAATTGATCCGGTAGCCATCAGTTTTACATTTCGCAGAAGCCTTGCAGAAGAATTTAATCAAATGTTTTATGAAGCATGGGCCGGCATGGAAGAAGGCTATTATGATGAAAAATTTCATGGACTCGATTGGAAGAAAGCAAGAGATTATTACAAACAGTTTTTGCCGCATTTGAACAGCCGTTCCGATTTACGTACAATGTTGAATGATATGTTTGGTGAACTTAACTCATCACACCAGGGCTTTGGTACATTTGGTGATGATGAAAACGTATCACTGCAAAGTGCAACGATGGAAACCGGGATTATTTTCGAAAATGATGAACCGTATAAAGTGAAATACATTGCCCGCCGCTCGGCTGCCGATCGTAAATCAGTTGATGTTAAACCCGGTGATGTGTTGGTGAAAGTGAACGATGTTACAGTTGATGCGAAGATGGACAGGAATTATTATTTCACAGCACCATCAAGAGACCGGGAGCTGCGTCTTACATTCAACCGTAACGGACAAATGGTCAATGTGAAAATTCATCCACAGGCAACGTTGTTTAATAACCTGTACGATGAATGGGTGGACGCCAATCAAAAGCGGGTTGATGAAAAAGGAAAAGGCCGTATTGCGTATGGTTATATGAAAAATATGGGAACGGGCGAATTGGAACAGTTCATTATTGATATGACGCAGGAGTTAACAACAAAAGATGCGCTCATCTTTGATCTGCGTTACAATACAGGTGGTAATGTACACGATGAGGTGTTGAAATTTTTAAGTCAGCGTACGTACCTGCAATGGAAGTATCGTGAAGGAAAGCTGACGCCACAATCAAATTTTTCACCGGCTGATAAACCAATTGTATTGTTGATCAATGAACAATCGTTGAGTGATGCAGAAATGACGGCGCAAGGTTTCAAAGCATTGAAGCTGGGTAAAATTATTGGGAATGAAACCTATCGCTGGATCATTTTTACCAGTGGCATTGGATTGGTGGACGGATCAAGTGTGCGTATGCCTGCCTGGGGTTGTTATTCACTTGATGGAAAAGATCTGGAGATGAGTGGTGTACAACCGGATATGTACATCATCAATAGTTTTGAAGATAAGCTGAATGGAAAAGATCCGCAACTGGATAAAGCCATTGAAGAAATTTTGAAGCAGATCAAACAGTGAGTAGTGAATAGTTAGTGTTGAATGATCGACAGCGGTGGTTTATTCAACTATAAAATAAAGGGTGTACAACCGTACACCCTTTTTACCTGCTAAATCAATATTTCTGTGTTCTCCGTATCTCTATTTCTCTGTGTTGAAAAATTGGAAGCGCAGCGAACAATCCTTAACATCACTCTTTCCTTACAAACCGTATCATCGCACTGCTGTTCTCTGTACTTTCAAGATTTGCCGTATATCGAACGCCATTTACATAAGCGATCATATACGAAGTGTTCGGTGGAATAGAGCCGAGATTTTCTGCCACCATTACCAGTTCATTATTCTCACTTAATTCACTAACTGCAAATTTTACAATATGTGGTTTATCGCTCAGCTTTACATGCTCAAATACCAAACGGTTATTCATAAATAATGAAATGGAATCACCATCGATCTCTGCATTATCATAAAAGTGAAGTTCAATCGTATCGCCCAGCAATGGTAATTCCGTTGTTAATACTTTTTTCCGTCCAAAAAATTTCTCTTTGATAGTAGGCGCTTTGGTAGAAACAACTGTTGGCTCTTTTACAAGTGGTTTGTTTTCTGTTTTGGTAACAGGTTGTGTTTCCTTGGGTAAAGTTGGTTGCGGTGGTACAATTACAGGTTCGGGTTTTGGTTCTTCCCGCTTCGGTTGTTCCGTGACAATCACTGGTGGAGGCGTAACCACAACAACTTCCGGTTGTCTGTTGGTTTTATGAATGCTGGCAACGCTGTCGATGAAGTAAGGATCGTTGGCCCCCACAGTATAATTTTCAATCACATAATCCCATTCATCGTTAAATTGTGGTTGTTCTACTTTGTCTAAATGCAAATCGCCTTTATTTTTTTCTTCTTCTTTGGTCACGGCTTTTCCGTCTAGCATCATCACACCATCACCGGGGCAATTAAAATCAGCTTCCATCAACAAGGGTACAGCACCGGGAGAGGTAACGGCAATACGTCCTGTTTTTGCTTCCAGTAATTCATCATCCCACCAAATCACTTCATTGGTTTGTTGGTTGAAATATCCTTTTACCGCATACCGACGGTAGTTATTTACAGATTCATAATAATAGGATGTGCCAAACAAACTGTCGCCCCGTTGAATCAGTTTGAGTTCCAGTTTGGCGGGACGTAATCCACTGCCTACTTTGCCCTTCCACACACCGGTGATCATTTGTGCCTGCGTAAAAAAGCTAAACAAAAGGAAAACAGTCAGTAAAGAGATGTAATGTTTCTTCATGCGATAGAGCTTAAACGAAATGTTGATGTAAATATTTTTTGCTGATGTTAATGTTTCAACAAAAGACGCAGGATTTTTGTAATAGTAGGAAATTAGCGTATGGCTCAGGCAAATATTCAATTAATCGAAGCGCTGCGTGAAACTGCAGCCCGCCTCCGTAATGGGGCAGCGTATGCATGGGGTAATCATGGCGCCTGCAATTGCGGTAATCTTACACAGGTGGTTACTAAATTTACGAAGGAAGAAATATTGGCGTATGCACACACCGGTATAGGTGAATGGACCGAACTGGCCGAAGATTATTGCGGTGTTACAAATGCACCTGCCAGTTTGCTGATCACTAAACTGCAGGAAATTGGTTTAACGCCGAGTGATATCCATAATCTTGAATACCTGGAAGACAAAGCCGTGTTGCAACAATTGCCGGGTGGCTTTCGTTGGTTGAAACGAAATGTACGGGAAGATGTGATCGTGTACTTTGAAACCTTTGCAACGATGTTAGAAGAACAAGCAGCAGAAAATATAACGATTCACTATGATCAGTTGTTTGAAATAAAGCAACCTGAACTTGTGGCGTAACGCTCACCTGGATAAACATTGCCCCACATATTGTTGGGGCTTTTTTTTGGGAATATATTTCCGATCGCTTGATGGGAGAGTGGTAATTTTACAACTCAACGAAAGCTCAAACGAATGATTACTCCACTCGTCAATATTCTCGAAAAGAACAAACATCAATACTATCCTGTTGTGCCATTTGAACCCGGTGTAGATCAACTGTTGAAAATGGATTTTACAGAAGCAAATCAAGATCTTACAAAAGAAGTGATTGAAGATGTTTCGAGGTTCAGCAAATATGTTGATGAGCAGTTAGGAAATGCCGGTGCACGTTATGGTATTGGAGGATATGCAGAGCACCGCAGCGTTTACAGCCGCAGCAATGTGTTTGATTCACCCGATGGAGGAGAGCCAAGGCGGTTACATTTAGGAACAGATATTTGGGGCAAAGCTGGAACATCTGTATCTGCACCGATCGGCGGGATGGTGCATAGTTTTAAATTCAACGATGCTTATGGCGATTATGGCGCCACAATTATTTTATTGCATCAATTGGAAAGCGTTGCGTTTTATACGTTGTACGGACATTTGAGTTTGAAAGATCTGGCAATAACCGAAGGACAGTACATTAACCGTGGGGAGCCATTTGCACATTTTGGTGAGCCACATGAAAATGGTCATTGGCCACCGCATCTGCATTTTCAGATCATTATTGATATTGAATTGAAGGAAGGTGATTATCCCGGTGTGTGCCGGTTATCAGATAAAAATTACTACTTAGAGAATTGCCCCGATGCAGATTTGATTTTGCAGATGAACAGGTATATTTAATCGTGCATAAAAGTCTCGTATTTGATAGATTTGAAAAGGAGTTTTTATTTAGCTATAAAATAGCGGGAATCAATTAAAATATAATAACTCTCTTACACTCTCGTCGCCTTGGCCAATTGAATCTAAAGAGCTATTTAATAGGTAATACGAATTTGCTGGTGTGTTTTTTTTCAAATAGATACTAATTTGATTTTGGTATTTTTTTGTAACGAAATCATAGGACGAGAATAGAACATTGCTTACAGTTGCAAATGAAATATTTTGTTGACCTTGTGCGATAGTTAATCCTGTAACTGTATCTCTTTTAAATCCGGTAGTACTAAGGTATGTGATCGTTAAAGTGTCAGATGGCTCAATTGCTTTACTACTGTTAAGTTTTAGCATGGCAGCATCAATTTTTTTAAAAACAGGAAATACTTCAAGCGATGCAGGGGCATTTCTTAGGGAAAAGGCGGAAAAATTTGTATTGCCAACGCCATTTATTGAAATGGCTGATGAGTTTGTACCGGAAAAAACAATAAGCCTTGCTTTGCCTAATGTGAATACGTGTTTAAAATTTCCAGCTTGATCTGTAATTGTAGTACTGCTGGATGATGAAGATCCGATTGCTATGGGTATGCTTGGACTTCCTGATTGGTAAAACTCAAGTTCATAATTACTAACAGGTCGTGGATCTGTACTGGAAAAGATGAGTTTTCCAGTAAACGTAATTGTTTCGTCTTTTTTACATGCTACTGCAATAAGAGCGATTAACAAGGTGGTACAAACAAATAATTTAGTATTTGTTTTCATATCAGGTGAATTATAAGTAGGTTAAGAATCTTGAAAGTTTAATCCCTAATTTTACTGTAAGTTACGTGATAAATAATGGCCAATCCCAATTTAAATAGCGATAAAGAAGCCTTGACGTCTGTTGATAAGGAGTTTGAAAATAATATTCGTCCATCGAGTATTGAAGATTTTTCTGGCCAGCCACAGATCATCGATAATCTCAAGATATTTATCAAAGCTGCGAAAATGCGTGGCGAAGCATTGGATCATGTATTGTTTCATGGTCCTCCAGGTTTGGGTAAAACAACTTTGAGCCGAATTGTTGCGAATGAATTGGGTGTAAATATTAAAGAAACAAGTGGGCCTGTTATTGAAAAGCCCGGCGATCTGGCTGGGTTGCTAACCAGCCTCGAGCCGCATGATGTGTTGTTTATTGATGAGATTCATCGCTTAAGTACTGTTGTGGAAGAATATTTATATGCAGCGATGGAAGATTATCGCATTGATATTATGATCGATAGTGGCCCCAATGCAAGAAGCATTCAACTCAACCTCAATCCGTTTACATTGGTAGGTGCAACTACAAGAAGCGGTTTGTTGAGTGCACCGTTGTTATCACGTTTCGCCATTAAGTCTAGGTTGGAATATTATAATGCAGAAACATTGCAGAAAATTATCCAACGTGCTGCAGGCATTTTAAATGTGAAGATCACCAGCGATGCTACAAGAGAAATTGCTGGTCGCAGCCGTGCCACACCACGTATTGCAAACGGACTCTTACGCCGCATGCGTGATTTTGCAATGGTGTTGGGCAATGGTGTAATTGATTTGGGAGTTACACAACATGGCCTCAAAGCATTGAATGTAGATGAGTACGGGTTGGATGATATGGATAACAAAATTCTGCTCACGATCATTGAGAAATTCAAAGGCGGACCCGTTGGTATCACCACCATTGCCACAGCAGTAGGCGAGGAAGCGGGTACATTGGAAGAAGTATATGAACCATTTTTGATACAGGAAGGTTTTTTACAACGAACTCCACGAGGAAGAGAAGTAACTGCAAAAGCGTATGAACATTTGGGAAAGAAACCCTACAGTAATGGTGCGGGACCAACATTGTTTAGCTGATCAGATCAGCTTGTGTTCAAGTGCCAGTTTTAATAACTGTTGGGTAGAGCTTACATTCAGTTTCTGCATCAGGTTTTTACGATGCGTTTCTACCGTGTAATGACTTAAAAATAGTTTCTCAGCGATCTGCGGCCCATTGAATCCATCGTACAATAATTTTAGTATTTCTTTTTCTCTACGTGTAAGTCCGGGTAATTCCTGTGCAGCATCCTTTAAAGAATTAAATTGTTCAAGTATTTTCTGGTTGGCTGCTTTGCTGAGATAAATTTTACCGGTCATTACTTCTTCAATAGCATCCAGTAATTCGTAACGCTCCATATCTTTTAACAAATATCCATTGCCACCTTTTGCTAAAAACTGGCTGATGATGCCGGCTTCGTTGGTGGAAGTAAGAGCAATGATCTTTACTTCTTTATTTTGTTTACGGAGTATGCTGCATAATTCAATACCGTCAATATCGGGAAGACTGATATCGAGAAGAATTACATTCGGTTCTAATTCAGTGACGGAAGCAATAGCCTGGTTGCCATTTTTACAAATGCCACAAACATTCAGATGCAGCTCATCTTTCAACATAGTGGAAATGCCATCACCCACTAAAGGATGATCATCAACAACGAGGATTTTGATCATAGTACTTTATTCAATCCGCTGAAAATACAAAAAGGCTGCCTTATGTAACTACTTCCCCGTCGTTAATTAAAAAATTCATTAGAATAGTGGTGCCTATCTCGGTTTGTGAATCGATCGATAATTGTCCGTTTAAATACTGCACCCTGCTTTGTACAGATGAAAGCCCGGCAGTAATTTTTTCGTCGGTTTCTTTCATATTAAATCCACGCCCGTTATCTTCTACCGTTACACTTAAGCGATTGCCCTCTCTGTTAAATTGAACAATGGCCTCGGTTGCCTGCGAATGTTTAATAATGTTGTTGAGAAGTTCCTGTATAATGCGGAAGAGCATGATCTCCGTTGAGGCATTCAGTCGTTTTTCCATACCGTACGATTGCATGGCTACTTTCAGCAGCTTACCTGCACTGATGCTGTTGCATAATTCCTGTGTAGCTTGTACAACGCCCATCTTTAGCAATACTTCCGGCATCATGTTATGTGCAATGCGCCGCACCTCTTCTGATGCGGTATTAATAAGTTCATAGCTTTTAGCGAAGAGTGGATTTGTTTGAAGCTCCTGTTGCTCGTGTTGCAATGTGCTGAAATGCATTTTTACAGTAGAGAACAAACCGCCCAGTCCATCATGCAGATCTTTGGCAATACGGGTACGTTCGGTTTCCTGTCCGTTCACCATACTTTGTAATGAAACAATCTGTTGCTGCCGTTCGAGGAATTTGATTTGCTCCTGTTGGTAGTTGTTTTCTTTTTGTGCAATCAGATTTTTTTGTTTGCTGTTTCTGTAAAGTAATCCGAGCACAAGTAATAGGGAAACAGCTGCCAGCCCGCCTGTCAGCATTAACCGGTTTCGCTTTACCAGTTCCAATTCATTGGCAGTTTTTGTTAATGTAAGGTCTGAAATTTCTTTTTCCTTTTTTTCATTCTGATACTTTGCTTCCAGCAGTTGTATATTCTTTTTACTGGTACTATTACTAACACTATCCTGGTATTGCATTTGCAGTTGGCTAAATTCGTACGCTTTCTGAAATTGGTTATTTTTTGCGTATAGTTTTTTCAGATGATCATATGCTTCCGCAAGGGTTCGATAGGTTTTATCCGTTTGAGCTAATTCAATTGCTTCCTGATAGTAAGGTATAGCAGCTTCCCATTTTCCTAAAAAAGGTAATGACTGTGCTACACCCATTGCAACAAGCGGTATGTAATTTGTTTGATTTTGTTTTTTGAGTGAATTATAAGCTTCTAAGTAAAGCTTATAAGACTCGTTATAATTTTTCGTAATAAAAAAGTATTCGCCATAAGTCGCTTTGATATTCATATCCATTCCATAATTCGTAAATTGTTTATTGTAAAAATCAGCAGAGTCTAAGAATTGTTTAAACTTGGGAATGTTTTTACTTTCTAAATAAAGTGAGGCTGCATTATAATAGAGTAAACTAAGTTGTGACTTTTCTGTTGAGTAATCAATTTTGCTCATTACTCTCAACAGGTATTGCTCTGCTTGCTGAAATTGTTTTTGGTCTTTCAGGCAAATCATAAGATTTACATAATTTTGTATTAATGAACCCGCCATTCTTTTTTCTCCCATTCGTTCAAGTATTTCAATGGTCTTTATAGTATAGATTGCACCTGATTCGCTATCACCCTGATAAATTCCAACAATGCCTTTGTAGTTATTGTAGTATGCTAGAAGTGTATCTTTCATGATTTTCATCTTATATGGATTTACTATTTCCAGATACTTGTTGGCACTATCTGCCATAGACATCAATGCATATAATCCGCCGGTACGTAAACCAATTTTGCAATACCATTCTGTATCTTTTAAGGATTCCGCAACAAGCATCCCTTTCTTTAAGTAAATCAAACCGGAATCTTGTTTTCCCAAGAGGTAATATTGTCGCCCAATATCAAAATACCAAGGCAACGATTTAATATCTTTATCGTTTTTTTCAATTAATATTTTCAAGCTGTCTGCAACATTTTGTTGTGCATATGAATTTGATATGCACAGGATGATAGTGAGAGTCAAAATAGCAGCTAAGTCACGAAGTTTATACATTGAAAATATTTTGTGTTAAGATAAGTAAAGAGTTTCCGTTTCAACTACCTCCATTCAGGTATTTTTCAACTGCTCAAATTAATGAATGTCTGGTATTGCTTTAGGTAAATAAATGGATGATTTTTATCTGCATAAAACCGACATATGAACAAGGCTTTTCTCTTACTCCTTCTTCTTTTTCATGTATTCATTCTAAATGCGCAATCACTTAAGTGGCTGGCATCGGATGGCGGTTCTGCTGGCAGCCCGCAAATCCGGGATCTTGCAACCGATCAACAAGGTAATATTTATGGTGTTGGCTCTTTTAGCAATGCTGCAATAACAGTAAATGGTAATTCCATTAGCTCTGTTGGGGGCTTTGATGCATTTCTGGTGAAGTGTAATAGCAGTGGTGTTTTGCAATGGGTTAAAACAATAGGTGGAACCGGTACAGATGCGGGCTTACAGGTGGAAACAGATGCACAGAATAAAGTGTATGTATCTGTATTTACGGGCAGCAGCACACTAAAAGCGGCAGATTCACTATTGTCGCCATCTTCATCCGGCATCCTTCGATTTGACACAGATGGAAATTTTGAGGCAGTGATAACTACGGGCATGATACTTTATGATATGAAAATTTATCAGAATGCCATCTATGCACGCAGCCAGGTAAATGTGCTCTCTAAATTTAATTTAGCCGGTACTGTTATCTGGAGTAAACCAATTTCAGGAACTACTGCCAGTAACAACATTGTACTTACATCTCCGGAAACAAGTTTGGAAATAACTCCGCATGGTAATATAATATTCGCTCAAAGCTGTCAGGGAAATTACTCGTACGATGGAGTAACGGTCAACAGCGGAACCGGCACTTATGTTATTGCATCGTTGATTGATTCTAACTCAAACCTGATAAGGAATTATGCCTGGGGAATGAATGAGGGATCTTCTCTCCGCTGCAGGTCGGCCATTGTAGATGCTAATCACAATGTTTACCTGGCGGCTAATTTTCCATCAAGCTATACAAAAGCTTTCGGGAGCAGTACCATTTTGCATTTACTGAATGGTTCTGCGTTTAACGTGCTCTTAAAGTTCGATTCACTGGCTGCTCCTGTTTGGGCATTTAATATCAGTTGTGCAAACAGCAGCAACAACTTTTTTGATCTTTCACTTGATAAAAATGGAAACATTGCTATGCTCGGTATGTATACTGATATAACTACACTTGGTTCTATCAGTTTCCCCACAAACAGCTTTAACGGAAATATTTTCACTGCTACGATTAATCCATCAGGTACACTGTTAACAGGCATGGGTTTCGGCTCTAATAATTCAACAGACAGAGCAAATGATCTGGAGTTACTGGATGATGGATCTTTTGCTTTAGGAGGGATGACTGGAAGTGCTGCTCCCGTAAAGTATGGGTGTATCAGCTCTGTTAGTCCGGGTTTTATCCTGATGAAATACAGTTACGAAACTCCGCCTTTACCCGAAGTAAGTTTTACAACTTTGCGTGAACAACGAAACGTTTTCTTTAGTTCAGAAGTAACAAATGCCACATCACTCGTTTGGAATTTTGGTGATGGTACAACATCCACACAACGTAATCCAACGCATACGTATACTACAGCAGGCAATTTTGCCGTGCGTTTAGTTGGCAGCAACACGTGTGGTACTGATACGTTTACAACGAATCTTTTATACAAGGGTATTCAAAAAGTAATACCGGAAAAAATCGGCAACAATAAGTTGCAGATGCTGTTTGTAAAAGGCGGTTTCCCTTTCGACACAGCAAAAGTAATATTGAAACAGGGTGCTCATACATTACAATCCAATTCTGTTGCTGTAAACGATAGTGGAGTAGTACAGGGTAATTTCAGTTTCAAAAATGAACCGTTAGGATTGTATGATGTCATTATTCAATCGGGAAGCTTTGCAGATACATTGAAGAATGGTATTGAATTGGAAAAGGAGAAAGATCCCGGACTTACAATACAGGTTGATGGTCCGCAGTTACGTCTTGTAAACAGGTTTCAACGTTACCGTGTAACGGTTAGTAACCCGGGAAATGTGAATCATTTTGGAGTGCCGGTTATTATAGCTATGCATCCTGATAATGAAATTGCCAAACTGTCAAACCGTATCATAACAGATTCTATTGGCAACCTTGTTAGAGACAGTGCATTTATCCATGACTTTGTAAAAATCAACGATCCGCAAACGAATGATTCCATATGGATCGGGTATTTTGTAATTCCAGTTGTTACAGCACAAAGCTCCGAGAGCATAGAGTTTTACATGCGTGGCAAAACGCTTGGATCCAAACCCATGTATGCTATCCTTCTGAATCCCATGTACGATTCATTACAACTGGTGCAGTTGGGTTTAATGCGAACACAAAACTCCTGTGATTTTTATGCAGATCCCATTGTGTGTATTTTGGATCTGGCCGATCAGGTGCCGGGCATCAGTTGTATAACCAGTGCTTTCAGTATTGGATGCGCCCTTGGAAATCTTGGCAGAGATGCATTTGGAAACAGAAATAAGGAAGGTGATGTAAGTAAATACATGGCAGACATGTTTAATCTGCTTTCAGATATTATTGGAGTGCTTACCTGTGAGGCCGGTCCGTTAGGAAAAGCTCCGAAAGAGTTAGCAAAAGATGTTGCTGAGGATCTGCTGGTGAATGTAATGGACAAAGTGTTTGGCATTAGTGGTGCCGTTGCCAATGGCGATGTGCCGGATATTCCTTTATCCGCATTGGGTTTACCTATTGACATACCTGGTGCATGTGTTCAAACGTTTACAGAGAGAAATAAACGAAAAGATATCAGTGATTGGATTGTGAAGGATGTTTCTTCTATTGATCCCAATGATAAAACCGGCCCAGTTGGATTAACACCGGAGAATTTTATCGATGGTAATGGACTGATGCATTACACAATCAGATTTGAAAATTTAAATACAGCAACAGCACCTGCATCAGAAGTAAGAATTTTTGATACACTTGATGCAGGATTTTATGATGTTAATTCTATACGGTTTACCGGTTTTGGATTCTCCGATTCAACTTACCAGATTTTGTTTGCACCAGGTTCATATGTGCAGGAAGTTGATTTAAGGCCGGCAAAAAATACCATTGTTAGATTCAAGGCGTTTCTTGATCCGGTACAAGAATGTATTAAAATGGACTTTTGAATCACTTGATCCTGTAACACGTGAGCCCGTCGTAAATGTGCAGGATGGATTTCTGAATCCTAATCAAACATCACCAGAAGGGGAAGGGTTTGTATCGTTCAGCATTATGCCATTGCCGAACCGGCCTCACTTGCAGCAGGTGCGCAACAAAGCCGAAATCATCTTTGATGAAAACGCTCCTATCATTACGAATGATTGGGTGAATACTATTGATAAAATAAGCCCCGGCAGTCAGGTTCTGCCATTGCCTGCTGTGCTCAATGATACGTTGTTTACTGTAAAATGGCAGGGAACAGATGCACATTCCGGTATTAAGAATTATGATGTGTTTGTTGTGGTGAACGACACACTTACTTACAAACTCTTATCCAATACACGGGCTGATTCAATACAAGTAAAAGGAAAAATGGGCAGCACTTATAAGTTTTATTCTGTAGCGTTAGACCAGGTGGGTAATATCGAAGAGTTGCCAGCAACTCCTGATGCAGTAATCCGCTTACAATTTCCAACAAGTATAACTGACCGAAATAATGAGCGTGGCGTTATTTCAGTTTACCCGACTGTTACCAATGATGTTGTAACGATCAAATCAGATAAACCGGTAATGGCGAATGTATTTTCAGCAACGGGGCAGCCTGTGCTGCAACAAAAAGTAAATGGAACTTCTTATCTGAATTTATCGGGATTACCATCTGGTGTTTATCTGATCAAATGTGCACCCGGCAATCAGGTATTTAAAGTAATACGCTTATAAAATTCAGATAGCAGCAGCAGGGGAAAAGTAAAAGAAAGAATACGGTCATATAAATTAATGTATTCATCAGCTTTAACTGTTCTGCTTATTATTTAAGACGAAGGAAAAAATAATTGTAAAACAGTAATACGACCGCTATGCTGAAAAGGAAATGGATCTATCTGCAGGTTTATCTTTTCCGTTTTATTACTATTCGACAGGTTGAATGGTTAAATAAGCAGAAATAAAAATTAGTGATGGACAGAAGCGTGTTGTATAAAATACAACACGCTTTTTTTATGAAGTAGAATAGCAAAAGCTTTAGTACCTCCATTCAGGTATTTTTCTTAAAGCAAAATCACTTCTTTTCAGGTATGGTGCAGGTGTAAAACGAAATGCAATTTTACGGAAGTAAATGTTCATTATGCAACGTATTATTTTCGTTCTTCTTTTTTGCACCGCAGCTTATAGTACAAAAGCACAGGATGCCGGGGCACCCAACAAAGTATCTCCCAAAGAATTTGCAATACCTGCTTCTCCTGTATTTGATGTAATGGGTGTAACGCCGTCACAAATTAACCGCACAGCTGATATTAAAGATTTTAAAGTTGACTGGTCGTTTAAATCATGGAGGCTAAGCCCAAATCTGGCAATACAATCGCAACCTTTTTGGGAATTATTTTATAACCGTAAAGATTTGAGCAAGTATCAGGCAGCATCAGGCTTTATGCGAAAACTGGCTTCTGTTGATTTGTCTGTTGGTTCTGTTCAGGATGAGAATAATGACCGCCGAATTGGGTTTGCTGTAAAGACGAATATCTTCCGCTCAAAGGATCCGTTAATGGCAAAAGAACTGTATGCAGATATATCTGAACGATTCGGTGCAGAAAAGATTGAATTGGAAACAAAGCTGAAAGAATTAAAGCAACAGTTAGATACTACAGTAAACATTCTTGCGAAACCTGAATTGCGTAACCAAATAAAAGCAACGGAAGAATTACTCTTAACAATCAACACACGACGTAATGCAGAAATTAATGAGCGGGCGAAAGTGTTTATTGCCGAGCATTGGAATGTAACTTCTCTTGATGCCGCTTTTGGCAGAGTATATTCCTATCAAACCGACAGCAGCGGGTCGCTTAAGTCACTACGGTTAAACCGCAGCACTGCCTGGGCCGGCTGGGCAAACTTTAGTATTGGTATGGGCAAAAAATGGCTGCTCTCAGGATTGATACGCAATAGCTGGTACCGGGAAGAACTGAATTTCCAAATTCGTAACACCACAACCGGCGATGAGTTAACGCAGCTTGCAGTTGCAGATAATACATTACTAACGGCGGGGCTTAACCTACGCTACGGAGGTTCCTATTTTACTTTTTTTGCAGAATTTTTATACGAAAAGAAGGGCTTGCGTACACCAGTTGAGGCATTGTCGAAAGTGTTTGAATCGCCTGCTGGTTTTGAAGTAGTGGGTAATTCTGTCAATTGGAATATAGTGCAACCCAACACCATTGCCATTGGCGGCGATTGGCGCATGAACCGCAATGTGGTGTTGAACTATGGTATGCGTGGCATTTTTGATAAGAACTGGAAGTTTACAGGTTTTATACCTGTAGTATCAATCGCCTGTTTAATGCGGTAAGTCAATTTCAATAATAATTAATATCTCCAAAATTTAATAGTATGAACAAGTTTAAAATGTCTGTTTTGTTTTTTGCAGCATGCTTATTTTCGGTAAGCGTGCATGCACAGTTCTTCACTTCTATAAAAGCTCCCTTAGCACCGGGCGAGCGTTCTGCTTCTGCCGTTGTTGATTTAAGAGGGCTTGCTGTTTCTCAAGTGCGCATCAGTGTGGTGTATGGCACCGATTCTGTTGCTGTTGCAAACGCATTCGATCTTAACCGTAGAGATCCAAGTAAATATTTTGAATCAGTTACCACACAGGTAGGCGCTGTTGTTGATGGAAAAGTAGAAGCTGTTGTTATTTTTCCTCATCGTGACAAGCCGGTTTTAAATTCAAGAGAAAGGGTTTTCCCAATGGGAACAAAATTGTTTTATTCATGGGCTCGAACGCATACGCCTTCAGGAGCCAGCGGTTCGTTGACCATCAGCAATGGAAGAGTATTGAGTTTTGTTATGCCAAGACCATTAACGATCGCCTTACTGGGAGATTCGTATGCTTCAGGCGAAGGTGCTAAAGGCAGTGCATGGCTGAATGATCCTTGTCACCGTTCTGCAAATAGCGGGGGTGAGCTGGCAGTGCGTAAATTGAAAGTAGAACGTAAAAAATTTGAAATTGATTACATCAACGTTACATGCAGTGGTGCAAAACTTACAGACTTTTATCAGAATGCTCAATTAAAAGAGGATAAAAATCCTTCTGCGGGAACCAAGCAAGGTTTACAGGTTGATCTTGTAACAGCCTGGCTAAGAGCCAAAGGTTATGATGGTTTGGATATTTTATTATCAGACGGAGGTGGAAATGATTTGGGATTTGGAGATGTTGTTGTGCAGGGATTAACTTCTGTTTTTTCAGAGTTTAAAAATGATCAGGAGTTAATGTCGAGAGTGCAAACTGCATTTTCCCGTCTTCCGGATAATTTCCTGCTGTTTAAAACGTATCTGCAATCTAAAGTAGATGTTGGCAGAGTAGTTTGGTTTAACTATCCGAATGTAATAACCGGTAACCCTTTACCTGGCGGCGGCTTTGATGCAAATTTTTGTAAGCCGGGAATAATTTCTGATAAAAGGTTTTGCTGGACAGCCGAAAACAATTTAAATGAAACAGACTGGAAATTTATTTATGATCGGTTTTTAGCTCCTTTGAACCAGGCTGTTGCCAGTGCTGCTGCCTTACATGGTTGGGATTTTGTAGATGTTTCTAATGAAGCTTTGCGAAAAGGAATTTGCAATTGCGATGGTTATGTTAACTCACTCACTCAGTCTTTGGCCGGGCAGGGCGATCAGTTTGGTACCATGCATCCTAATGCAACAGGCTTTCGGGAAATTTACAGAGATAAATTGTATAGCCAACTGTTAACAAGTATAAACAAAGTACATGCAGATTTTATTGCAGATGCAAAGGCAAGGGCAATTGCTGCGGCAAAAGAAAAAGCCAAAGCAGAAATACAATTTAAAGCAATGGTATCAAAATTAACCACAATCATGTCAACCCAATCACAGCTCACAAATAGTTTGTTGAAGTACAGAGTGGCTTTGGATCCTGTTAAACTTAAAATTGATCCAAGTAAATTGCAGAATTTGAATCTTAAGAATTAGGTAAGGATTTTTTGTGGGAAATAATCAGTGAATCAAAAAACATACCCCGCAATATGCGGGGTATGTTTTTATTTAGCCATGTCATCTTGCTGTTTGTATTCTTCTTCCAGCTTTGGCTCATTCAATTCTACCACTCGTTTTTTCTTCATTCGATTAAGCATCACCATGTTGAGCATTTCTACAGCAAACGAAAATGCCATGCCGAAGTAGATATAATTTTTGAGATGCAGTTCGTGTGCAGCTTCTGCATTCCATCCTTCGATTACTAAACTCAAACCAATCATTACAAGAAAGGAAAGTGCCAGCATTTTTAATGTTGGATGTTTATGAATAAAACCAGCGATTTTTGGACTGAATAAAAACATGATCGTCATGGCAATCACCACAGCGGCGATCATAATTTCTACATGCTTGGCTGTACCACCAGCTGTGATGATACTGTCGAAAGAGAACACCGCATCGATCAATATGATTTGACCAATGGCCTGACCAAACGAAATTCCTTTTGACTTTTTGGGGTCCTGGTTTGGGTCTTCACCTTCCAGTTTTTGATGTATTTCATGAACTGATTTATAAATCAGGAATAAACCTCCCGCCAGCATCACCAAACTTGCAAGGTCAAATCCTTTGCCTGAAATTGTAAACACTGCTTTTCCTTTTTGGGTCAGCAACCATCCTAAACCCATCAGCAGTAAACTGCGGGAAAGAATACCGGTGATCATCCATAATCGGCGTGCCCGCTTCTGATCTTTAATCGATTTCAAACGGTTCAGAATAATACTAACAAAGATCACATTATCGATACCCAGCACTACTTCAAGTACAACAAGAACGATAAAACTGATGATACTCTCAGATGTAAAAAGATGCTCCATTTTTTTAAATTAATTGGCAATGGGCAATATGCAATTGCATGTTTAGTAATTGATTATTTATCTTCTTCGAAATAGCAGGTCCTTCATAAATAAAACCTGTCCATACCTGCACAAGTACTGCCCCTGCTTTTAATTTTTCCTGTGCATCTGCTCCTGTAAAAATGCCCCCACTGGCAATAACAGGCACTTCTCCATTCATTTTTTGCGCAATGTACTGTACAATTTCTGTACTGCGTTGCTTTACAGGTAAACCACTCAAACCACCTGCGCCCATTTCTTTTACAACAGCAGGGTTTGTTGCTAGTCCTTCCCGGCTGATGGTTGTATTACTTGCAACCAATCCATCGAGTTGAATTTCTCTTGCAAGATCGATCACATCATCCAATTGCGATTGTGTTAAGTCGGGTGCTATTTTTAATAAGATGGGTTTTTGAATATGTTCCTCAGCTTTCAACTTTAATCGTTCGGCTCTTAATGTTTGAAGGTGCGAAAGAATTTTATGCAATGAATCTTTCTCCTGCAATTCACGAAGTCCCGGCGTATTCGGACTGCTCACATTCACAACAAAGTAATCAACACAATCAAACAACTCATTAAAGCAGATCTCGTAATCTTTCCATGCATCTTCATTTGGAGTTACTTTGTTTTTACCGATGTTACCGCCAATAATCAAACGTGAATGGTGAGTGTTGAGTGGTGAATCGGAGAGTCCTGTTTTGACCATTCACCATTGACCATTGACTGCAAGCCGCTCTGCCACTACCTTCACTCCTTCATTATTAAAACCCATGCGGTTGATGATGGCTTTATCTTTCGGTAAGCGAAATAAACGTGGTTTGTCATTGCCGTCCTGAGGCTTAGGTGTTACGGTTCCTATCTCCACAAAACCAAAACCAAGTACTTCCAGCTCACGCAGGTATTTGGCATTTTTATCAAAACCCGCTGCAAGACCAACCGGGTTTTTAAATTCCAACCCCCATTTTTCAACAGCGAGGTTTTTCGCCATTGGTTGAAAGCTGGCGGCTAAAAGTTTTCTAATGAATCCAACCGAACAGAAGAAACGCAGCGCATTCATGGCGAAATAGTGCACTTTCTCTGCATCAAACAAAAAGAAAAAAGAACGAATCAACTTGTACATGGCTGCGAAGATAAACCCCAAAAGCGGATCACAAATTAACAGCAATCATTTGCTGATATTTCTTTTGAAACCTTAACTTTGAACTAGAAAGTTGCATAAACAACTATTCCGGTTGCTGGCAAAAGGTTCATAGTTCAATTCGAATAACAAGTTTGCCGCTAACCATGAACTATGAACCATGAACTTCAATTCTTTCAAACATGCAGGAAGCATATATCGTAGCGGGTTACCGCACAGCAGTGGGCAAATCAAAACGTGGAGGTTTCCGTTTTACACGGCCCGATGATTTGGCGATCGATGTGATCAGAGGTTTGCTGGCAAGTGTGCCGCAACTCGATCCAAAGCAAGTGGATGATGTAATTGTAGGAAATGCTGTACCGGAAGCAGAACAAGGTTTACAGGTTGGGCGCATTATTGCAGCCCGGGCTGTTGGTTTTCATGCGCCGGGTATGACGGTGAACCGTTATTGCGCCAGTGGTTTGGAAACAATTGCCATTGCAACAGCCAAGATCCGTATGGGTATGGCCGAGTGTATTATTGCCGGTGGTACCGAAAGTATGAGCATGGTGCCAACTGCAGGTTGGAAAACAGTGCCTGCTTATTCCATTGCCAAAGATGAACCCGATTATTATTTGAGCATGGGCTTAACGGCTGAAGCCGTTGCTAAAGAATACAATGTAAACCGTGAAGACCAGGATCTGTTTGCTTACAACTCTCACATGAAAGCAAAGGCTGCCATTGAAAATGGTTATTTCAAAAGTGGCATTCTTCCAATTAATGTGGAAGAAGTTTCACTTGATGCAAAAGGGAAAAGGCAAACAAAAAATTATGTGATCGATACCGATGAAGGTGTGCGTGCCGATACTAACACCGAATCATTGGCAAAACTGAAACCGGCATTTGCTGTGAATGGAACTGTAACAGCAGGTAATTCTTCGCAAACAAGTGATGGTGCTGCCTTTGTTGTAGTGATGAGTGAACGATTGGTGAATCAACTGGGATTAAAACCCATTGCCCGTTTAGTGAATTGTGTGTCTGCCGGTGTGCATCCACGCATCATGGGAATTGGTCCGGTTGAAGCAGTTCCGAAAGTATTGAAGCAGGCAAACATGAGTTTAGCTGATATTGATTTATTTGAATTGAACGAAGCGTTTGCATCGCAGGCATTGGCAGTTATCCGCACACTCAACCTCAATCCGGATATTGTGAATATCAATGGTGGTGCTATTGCCTTAGGCCATCCCTTAGGTTGCACCGGTGCCAAACTCACCATCCAGATCACACAGGATATGAAACGCCTCAACAAAAAATACGGAATTGTAACGGCTTGTGTGGGTGGCGGACAGGGCATTGCCGGTATTATTGAGAATATCATGTAAATCGTGCACTCGTAATAAAAGCAAATGATCCCACCTTTTGGTGGGATTTTTTATGGTAGTTATCCCAAGTATTCTTTTTTTAATCCGCTCATTAAACTTTTGTACCTTAAAACATTCAAATTCAAGATTTCTATTCAAAACCAACTGCTTTATGGATCGCAGAGCATTTCTTACTGCAAAGAAAAAAACGCAACCGGTTGCTGTTGTAAAATCGAACCCAGTTGCAGGGCGTACTACAACAGATCTCAGCATTTATACAGGAGCCTGGACCAAAACAGAAGTAACCCACTTACTTAAACGAACCATGTTTGGTTCACGCCTCAGCGATATCAGCTATTTCGCTGGTAAAACAATGAGTGAAGCGGTTGATGAATTATTAAATCCTGTCGATCCGTTACCTGCTCCTCCGGTAAAAGAGTATGATGGTGTAACGGGTGCAACAACTCCCGATAACGATGTAGCAAACGGCTCAACCTGGGTCAACAATGTGAATAATGATGGTACCATTCAAAGTCGTCGCAGAGCTTCTTTCAAAAAATGGTGGATAGGCTGCATGCTGCAGCAGGACAGAAGCATTCGGGAAAAGATGACCTTATTCTGGCATAATCATTTTGCAACAGAAACGGTAGATGTAGGCAATGCAAATTTTTTATACAACCATGCAAATCTGTTGCGCACGAAAGCATTGGGTAATTTTAAACAACTGGTGCGGGACATTACACTCGATCCTTCAATGCTTATTTATCTGAATGGAAGATTAAATACGGCCAGTGCACCCGATGAAAACTACAGTCGTGAGTTGCAGGAGTTGTTTACATTGGGTAAAGAAAATAATCCAAATTATACAGAAGCAGATGTAAAAGCGGCAGCCCGGGTACTTACCGGCTGGCGGGTGAATAATACAATTGATACGTTCCCTTCTTATTTCACATCATCCCGGCATGATGCAACAAATAAAAACTTTTCTTCATTTTTCAGTAATACGGTTATTACCGGACGAACAGGCACAACAGCAGGTGATCTTGAACTGGATGATCTGTTGAATATGATCTTTGCGAAGAATGTGGAAGTATCACGCTTTATGGCAAAAAAACTCTATCGCTTTTTTGTGCATTACGATATTGATGCTGCTGCAGAAACAAACGTGATCGAACCATTGGCATTACTATTACGTACCAACAACTGGGAAATAAAACCGGCACTGCAAACCTTACTCAAAAGCGAACATTTTTATGATGTAATGAATCAGGGAGCAATGATCAAATCGCCCATTGATCATGCAGTTGCATTGTGCAGAGAATGGGAAGTTGTTTTTCCAGATGCGGTTTTATTTTATGCCGATGCATACGGCATGTGGAATTATATTATGACGGTTGCAGCAGCGAATCAGCAAAACATCGGCGATCCGCCAAGTGTGGCAGGTTGGCCAGCTTATTATCAGGTGCCGCAGTATTATGAGATATGGGTGAATACGGATACACTGCCGAAGCGAAATCAGTTTAGTGATCTGATGATCGGAAATGGTTATTCACGCAGTGGAAAAAAGATAGTGATCGATGCAGTTGAGTTTACCAGGAAACTCAGCAACCCTGCCGATCCAAACGCACTCATCAACGAGTTGTTTGAAGTGTTGTTTCAGATACCGATTTCGCAGCAGTCGAAAGATCAGCTCAAGAAAGATTTTCTGTTAACCGGGCAGGACCAGGATTATTACTGGAGCAATGCATGGAATATTTATATCGGATCGCCCATTACAACGAATTTCAATATTGTAAATACCCGTTTACGTGGGTTGTTTAAGTATTGTATGAACCTTGCTGAATACCAGTTGGCATAATCCAAAAATCTGATTCAATGAAACGCAGAGACTTTTTACAAAACACAATACCTGCTGCCATACTGCCTTCCATCATCGATAATTTTTCGATTCGTGTGTTAGGCGATAATCCGGTTATGGCTGCATTGCTCAATACGTATGTTGAAACAGATCGTGTGTTGGTGATCATACAACTCAATGGCGGTAACGATGGATTGAACATGGTGATACCACTCGATCAGTACAGCAACTATTACAATGCCAGAACAAATATTGCGATTCCGCAAAACAAAGTGCTCACCTTAAACGGCACCAATACAGTCGGCTTGCATTCGTCAATGACGGGTTTACAAACCATGTACAATAATGGCAAACTTCGGTTGGTACAGGCTGTTGGTTATCCGAATCCCAACTTTTCGCATTTCCGTGCAACGGATATATGGATGAGTGCAAGCGATAGTAATGAGCAATTGTATTCCGGCTGGACAGGTCGTTATCTCAACGATCAGTTTACCAATTATCCTGTTGGTTATCCCAACACGACTATGCCCGATCCATTGGGTATACAGATCGGTTCTTCTGCTTCGCTTGCATTTCAGGGTCCGAGTGTAAATATGGGCATCAGCATTTCAAGCGCTACTAATTTTTATAATCTTATTAATGGCATAGAAGATCCGGCACCCGCCACAAAAGCAGGAAATGCATTACAATATGTACGTTTGGTGGCCAAACAATCCAATCAATATTCATCACGCATTTCTGCAGCGGCTGCTGCTGTGCCAACACAAGGAACTTATCCAACAAGTAATACACTGGCCGATCAATTAAAAATTGTTGCAAGGCTGATTAAAGGTGGATTGAAAACAAGAGTGTACATGGTAAGTATGGGTGGATTCGATACGCACTCAGCACAAACCAATACAGGCGATACATCTACCGGCAATCATGCAACATTGATGCAGCGGTTAAGCGATGCGGTGAAAGCGTTTCAGGATGATCTGCAGGGATTAGGTATTGAAGACCGTGTATTAGGTATGACGTTTAGTGAGTTTGGCCGAAGAATAAAATCGAACGCCAGTACAGGAACTGATCATGGAGCTGCTGCACCGTTGTTTGTATTCGGCAGTAAAGTAAATCCCGGTATTACAGGTGTTAATCCAACTATACCAACAACTGCAACGGTAAACGATAATATACCGATGCAATACGATTTCCGTAGTGTGTATGCCACCATTTTGCAAAACTGGTTTTGTGTTGATAATACAACACTTGAAACGATCATGCTGCAGAATTTTCAACAACTCGGTTTGTGTGCAAATGGTAATTGTGTATTAACGAATGTTGATGATAACCGCAATGCAGGTGTTACCTTGATCTCCAACTATCCCAATCCGTTTACATCAACCACCACCATCAGTTTTACAACCAAAGGCGGACATACATTGGTACAAATTATGAATGCTCTCGGCCGTGTACTTACTACACCGGTTGATCGGAACTACAGTGCAGGGAAATATCAAGTCAACTTCGACTCATATACGCTTCCTGCCGGTGTGTATTATATGCGTTTTCAGAACGGAAGTACCCAGCAGGTAAAGCCGATGCTGAAAGTGCGGTAAACGATTTGTGAAAATTTCTGCTTCCAGCTTCCTTTTAAAAAATAGATTTTTGGAATTTGAAACTTTGTTGCATTTTTGCAACCATGTTTCAAATGAGCCGTTTTGTCCTCTCACTGATTTTCCTGTTGGGTATACAGCAATTGCAGGCCCAATGTACGCTCACGTTCTCTGGGTCATATCAACGATGCTGAAACAAAAGAACATTTGGATGAAGCTGTAATTCTGATCAAAGAGTTGAAGCTTACTCAAATTTCTGATAAGGATGGTTTCTTCGTGTTCAAAGGTCTTTGCCCCGGCACGTACACAGTGGAAATTACACATGCGGGTTGTATACCTGCGGAAAAACATATTCATCTCAAAGCCGATTTGGAAACTGATATTGATCTGGCGCATGCAGTAACCGAACTGAGTGAAGTGGTAGTGCAGGGCGATCGATACTCAAAAAATGTAATTCCGGTAAGTGAAATTAAAGGCAAAGCGTTGGAAGCAACACGTGGATTGAGTCTTGCTGAGTCAATTAAAAAAATCAGTGGCGTAAGTGTTTTACAAACCGGAGCCAATATTTACAAGCCGGTGATACATGGCTTACATAGCAACCGTGTATTGATTTTGAACAATGGTGTGCGACAGGAAGCGCAGCAATGGGGTAATGAACATGCGCCTGAAATTGATCCGTTTATTGCCAATCGTATTTCTGTGATCAAAGGTGCATCTGCTATTCGTTACGGTGCCGATGCTATTGCAGGTGTAATATTGGTGGAACCGAAATTGTTGCGGTTCGATCCGGGTATTGGCGGAGAGATCAATACTTCTTTTTTTACCAATAACCGAATGGGTGTTTTATCGGCCACGATCGAGGGAAATAGTGCCAAACGTCCTGCTTTTAGCTGGCGTTTGCAGGGAACTGCCAAACGTGGTGGCTATGCACGTACACCCAACTACTGGTTGGCCAATTCAGCGAGTGAAGAATATAACTTTTCAGTAACAGCAGGATGGAAAAAGCAAAACCGTGGTGTTGAATTATTTTACTCGCAGTTTAATACAAAGCTGGGCATTTTCTCCGGTGCACATATTGGTAATGTAACCGATCTGTGGAATGCTATTCTTGCAAAAGATCCACCTGATTATATTAAAGAGGTTGACTTCTCATATAACATCGATCGGCCTTATCAATCCATTCAGCACCAGTTGTTGAAAATGAAAGCCTGGAAAAATACAGGAACTATCGGTCGTTTAAATTTAGTTGTATCAGGTCAGTACAACAACCGTCAGGAGTTTGATCAAAAACGATTTGCAAGCAGCAGCAACGCACCTCAATTAGATTTGACCATCGGTACTGGTTTAGCAGAACTGGTGTGGGATCACTTTAATACAGGTGCTTTTCGGGGAACGATTGGTGGCTCGTTTATGTATCAGAACAACAGTTACGAGCGTCGCTTATTTATTCCTAATTATGAATCAACGAATGCGGGTTTGTTTGTGATTGAAAAATGGACAAAGAATAAACTTGATCTTGAAGCAGGCATCCGTTTCGATCGTAAATCAATTTTTAATACAACCGATAACGGGCAGGTAAATACTTATCCCGACAGATTGTTTAACAATGTATCAGGTAATATTGGTTTCAACTATCGGTTTGTTTCTGCTTTTCGTGTAACAGTGAATGCCTCTACTGCATGGCGTGCGCCACAGGTGAATGAATTGTATGCAAATGGTTTACATCATGGAGCGGCACGTATTGAAAAAGGCGATCCCAATCTTACACCCGAACGTTCAAATAACCTTGCAGCAAACTTGTTGTTCAACAACAGCAAATGGGATATTGATGCAGGTATTTATTTGAAACAGATCGATGGATTTATTTTTCTTGAACCAACCTTTCCACCGGAGTTAACCATTCGTGGTGCTTTTCCATCGTTTCGATATACACAAACCAATGCACGGTTGAGCGGACTGGATTTTTCGGCAGCCTATCAGTTTGATGCACACGTAGCTGCGTCTGTAAAAGCATCGTTGTTACGTGCATGGGATAAGCAGAAAAAGCAATGGTTGATTCAAATGCCATCCGACAGATACGAAGCAGCTGTTGAATATAATTTCGGCAATGCACGAAAAATAAATGATACTTATGTAAGCATCAGCAGCACATGGGTATTGGAGCAAACAAGAGTTCCATCGACCGGTAACATTGAAGTGCCGGGTACTGCCATTAAGCAGTCAGATTATCTCAATCCTCCGCCGGCGTATTTTTTGCTGGCATTTGAAGCGGGAACAAAATTGAAAATGAAACACAGCAACTGGAGTTTTATTTTATCTGTTACCAATCTTACCAATCAAGCATACAGAGACTATATGAATGCGTTCCGTTATTTCAGTGATGAGATGGGACGGAATATTTCGCTTCGTGTACGCATTCCATTTGATCTGAAACATACACACAAATCATAAATCAATCATTCAACTAAATTTTATGAAAATGAAGCACTTGAAATTTTTAGCGGTAGTTATGCTGGGCGGACTGATCCTGGCAGGTTGTAAAAAGAAAAACAACGAAGAAGAAAATGAAGAAGAACTGATCACAACAGTGAATGTAAAGTTAACAGCAGCCGGTGGTGCAACACAAACTGTTACATGGAAAGATGTGGACGGGCCAGGTGGCAACGCACCCCAAATTGGTACCATTACGCTTTCGCCCGGTACAACATATGCATGCGAGCTTGAGTTTTTAGATGAAAGTAAAACGCCTGCTGAAAACATTACCGATGAAGTGGAAGCTGAAGGCAGCGGATCACCAGGTGTATTACGAAGTATCAACTGCGGCACTTACCATTGGCAGTTTAAATACTGATGCAGGCGGATTGCCATTGGGCATTACATCGAGCTGGGTAGCCGGTACCAATAGCGGTGGTTCAGTAAAGATCACTTTGAAACATAAGCCTGGGGTAAAGGCCGCAGCCGATCCTGTGTCAAAAGGCGAAACAGATATTGAAATTACATTCCCTGTCTTGATTCAATAATCACTTTACATACTAATTTTTAAAGCCGCAGCAATGCGGCTTTTTCGTTTTGCAACACTTGATTACTTTTAACGTATGAATGAGTTATCCATTACCACACCTGCTTTATTATTTCCTGCTATTACGTTACTCATGCTGGCGTACACCAACCGTTTTCTGGCATTGGCTTCGCTTGTTCGTAAACTGCATGATGAATATGTGAAAACTGATGATCGCACATTGATCCATCAACAGATCAGCAATATCCGGATACGCATCAGCATGATCCGCAATATGCAGGCGCTGGGCGTACTCAGTTTTTTACTGTGTGTGGTGTGTATGTATCTGGTGTTCCGTGATTTTGATGTTGCTGCAAAATGGGTATTTGCATTCAGCCTGTTGAGTTTACTTACCTCGCTTATTTTTTCTTTGCTGGAAATCTTTCTCAGCACAAAAGCGATCGACCTTGTGTTAAGTGATATGGAATTAGAACGGTCGAATATTTTACGCAGATTTCTGGATTCGGATGAGGATGGCAAAAAATGATTGATGAACGATGAATCATGAATAATGAGTGATCAGTAATGAGTCGTGAATTTTTCCACTCATCATTCATTACTCATCATTGATTTTAATAATCAAACGTCTGTGGTTCCGAGGTTTCGTAATCTTCATTATACCGTACAAAGAAATAGAGATAAATGCCTCTGCTTAAACGCATCAGCCACGGCTGGAGTAACAGTAACAGAACCGAATTAATACCCAGCCACCAAAACACACGGTTATCGCTGAACGAAACACCGATCAATACCCACCAGGCCACAAAGGTTGCAACGGAAATAGCAACCGTTAAGGCGTAGCTTACATACCCCGTTCCATACCAAAAGCCCGGCTCCATATCAAATTTCTGTTTGCATACAGGGCATTCCTCGTGCATGCTGAACGTGTGCTTGAAATTATAAGCACTGTAATCTTTGAACAGCTTTCCTCTTCTGCATCGTGGACAATGCATAGACAACATGCTCCAGAAATAGTTCGGCTTTGGCTTTGATGCACTCATACTCTGAATTTTTGCAAAGGTAACGCATGGCCGTTTACTGTGTGTGACAAAAAGCACGGGCTAAGGTTGCCAACCTTAGCCCGTAAAAATAATTTCAATCGTTTGCTTAAAAAGGTTGGCAACCTTTTACTTTAAATTGTTGCAGCAGCTATCTTTTTGCGTTCGCCGATTTGCTGACGCCACATGGCATAGTACAATCCTTTTTCTTCCAGTAATTCGTGGTGCGATCCCGTTTCTACTACATCGCCTCCTTCCAGTACATAGATCCTGTCAGCATGCATGATCGTACTGAGCCTGTGTGCGATCAAAATACTGATCTGATTTTTTTCAGATGAAATATCACGGATGGTTGTTGTAATTTCTTCTTCTGTAATTGAATCGAGTGCAGACGTTGCTTCATCAAAGATCAACAGCCTTGGCTTGCGTAACAATGCACGTGCAATCGACAAACGTTGTTTTTCACCGCCACTCAACTTCAATCCACCTTCACCAATCATTGTTTCCAAACCTTTTTCTGCTTTGGCCAACAAACGTTGACAACTTGCTTTGTTCAACACATCGGTGAGTTCTTCATCTGTTGCAGACGGGTTTACAAACATCAGGTTTTCTTTGATGGTACCGCTGAATAATTGCGTATCCTGCGTTACAAAACCGATCTGGTTGCGCAGATCTTCAAAGTTGATCGAGTTTTCATCCATACCATTGTATAAAATACTTCCTTGCTGCGGACGATACAATCCCACCAGCAATTTCATCAAGGTCGTTTTGCCAGAACCAGATGGTCCAACAAAAGCAACGGTTTCTCCAATCTTTACATTAAAGTTGATGGAAGTGATTGCGTTTTGTCCTGCTGTTTGATGTTTGAACGAAACATTGTTGAATTGCAGGGTTTCAATTTTACCGAGGTGTAATGGTTTACTTGGAGTTGCTTCCGGTTTCTTTTCCATCAGCTTGTGGAAATTGGTAATACTTGCTTCTGCTTCACGATAGGAGAGAAGGATATTGCCAATTTCCTGTAATGGTCCAAACACAAAGAAGGAAAATATCTGCATGGTTACCAACTGGCCAGCATCCATTCTTCCGTGAAAGATCGTCCACATGAGCATAAACAAGATTACCTGACGCAATGTGTTTACAAATGTGCCTTGTACAAAACTGATACTGCGGATACGTTTTACTTTGGTGAGTTCAAGCCCGAGTATCTTAAACGTATTTTTATTCAACCGGGTTACTTCCTGTTCGGTTAATCCCAAACTTTTTACCAATTCAATATTGCGTAACGATTCGGTGGTGGCGCCTGCCAGTTGTGTGGTTTCTGCCACAATGGTTTTTTGTACCGCTTTTACTTTTTTACTGAGCGCATTGGAAATGATGACCAGCAAAATAATACCGCCAAAATAAATAAAGGGTAAGTGTCCAGTGAATACTCGATGCATAAATGGAAACAATGAGAATGCCAATTATAACCGGGAAACAGAATATTGATAAAAGCTGATACAAATTTCTCTGTATCCGTTCTTACTTTGGTTAAGATGGAAAGTGTTTCACCACTGCGTTGATCTTCAAAATCCTGATAGGGCAGTTTCATTGCATGTTGCAATCCATCGGTAAATACTTTGGCACCGAATTTCTGCGTCGTAAGATTTTGAAAATAATCCTGAAACGCTTTGGCAATACGGCTGATCATGGCTACTGAAATAGACATCGTCAATACAAAAAATACACCGGGTTCTTTCCAGCTAAAGGAAGTAAAAAACCGGTTCCAGTCAAAATTTGAAGTAGGTGGTTTTTCAATACCCTGGTGTTGGTTGGCTAGATTGATCAGCTTGCCAAAGAGAATAGGATCGATCAATGAAAAACCGATATTGATGGCGGCCAGTGCCATGGTTAGTGCAACAAGTCCCTTGTAAGGGGTTAAATATTTGATGAGAAGTTTCATAATAGTAAATGGTAAAGGCTGAAGAAGGTCAAAGTTTACACCATCTTTAAAAATAAGACAAGTTTGCAGGAAACAGGCGATGGATTTTCACTGACTGCTGCAATTGAATCACAATAACTGCCACATTCCGGTTTGCTGCTTTCATGTTGGCAGGCATTGAAGATGCGGGTTTAGCCGCATCGTATCAAAAAAAATCGGTTCTTTGAAGATATTCTCAGTTATGAAGATTACCGGAGTAACCATTGTCCGCAACGCTGTATTAAACGACTTCCCGGTGGTGGAAGCTATCTCTTCTATTTTGCCGGTGGTAGATGAAATGATCGTTAGTATTGACAAAGGTGATGATGATACCGATGGATTGATCCGCTCAATTCAATCGGATAAATTGAAGATCGTGTACTCAACCTGGGATATGAGTTTGCGCAAAGGCGGAGTGGTGTATGCATTGGAAACCGATAAAGCCATACGTCAGGTTTCGGCTGATACGGATTGGATATTTTACATACAGGCCGATGAAGTGATTCACGAAAAGTATCACCCTGTGATCCGCACTACAGCTGAAAAATATTGTAATGAGACAAGAGTGGATGGCCTGCTGTTTCAGTATTTACATTTTTATGGCACTTACGATTATGTGGGCGATAGCCGCAAGTGGTATAAACATGAAGTACGGTTGATCAAAAATGATCGAACTATTTCTTCTTACAGAGATGCGCAGGGTTTTCGACGGGGTGATAAAAAACTGAATGTGGTACCGGTTGAAGCTGAAGTGTATCATTATGGCTGGGTAAAAAGCCCGGAGCAGATGAAGCGGAAACAAAAAAATGTAGCCCGTTTTTATAACGAGGATGATCAGGCGGTTCATAAGTTTTTAAGTGAGCCTGATTATTTCGACTATAATGAATTTGATTCTGTGAGGCGTTTTAAGGGATTACATCCGGAAGTAATGAAACGTCGAATTGAAACCAAAAACTGGCAGGTAACCTTAAATAGTTCGAAAAAGAAATTCTCTCCGAAAGAGTGGCTTCTATATAAAATTGAGCAACTAACCGGAAAACGCCTGTTCTCATTCCGCAATTATAGAATTTTACGGAAGGGATAATCGGTTTTTAAAGTTGAGCTGAAAGGTAACATTGCTTGTTGTGTGAAATGTAATCGAAAACCTGGCTGATTAACACAAACCAAAACTAAAATGTACAGGGAAAAAACAGGGACATGCAAAGTTTCATTAATTGTTAGTACCTACAACTGGCCGTTGGCATTACGAAAATGCCTGGAGAGTATTCTGGAATTACGAAAAATGCCCGATGAAGTAATAGTTGCAGATGATGGTTCAAGAGAGGAAACAAAAGAATTAATTGATTTGTATAAAGCGAAATTTCCAATACCGCTCCTGCATATTTGGCAGCCCGACGAAGGATTTCAATTATCAAAGATCCGCAATAAAGCATTTGCAGCAACTTCGGGCGAATATATCATACAAATCGATGGCGATTTAATACTGCATCCTTATTTTATTGAAGATCATATCCGTATTGCTCAACGAGGGTTTTTCTTAACCGGCAGTCGTGTGATCTTAAATAAAAACATGACGAAAGAAATTCTTGAAGACAGGTTTCTGCATGACGCAGGACTAAGCGATAAAAAAAACAGATTAAACGGGATGCATTCGTTTATGGTGCAACGCCTTTTATCAAGAGTGTATAAAACAGCCGGCCGACATAAATTTTATGTAAAAGGCTGTAATATGTCTTTTTGGAAAAGTGATTTGGTTAAAGTGAATGGGTATAATGAATCTTTTATTGGATGGGGAAGAGAAGATAGTGAGCTTGCGATCCGTTTAATAAATGCAGGTGTTAAAAAGAAGTTTTTAAAAATGGGTGGCATTGTATATCATCTGTATCATAACGAAGCTTCCCGCTTACAGGAACAGGCAAATGTTGATTTGATGAACCGTGCAATCAAGCAGAAAACTACATGGTGCGAGAACGGAATGAATCAATACTTGTAAGAGTCGCTGGAGTCATCTCTATCCTGCCCAACCCTCTCTGTCCAAACTCCTGTATTGAATAGCTTCTGCCAGATGTTCTACTTTTATATCGGGGCTTTGAGCAAGGTCGGCAATGGTACGACTTACTTTTAAAATACGATCATAAGCCCGTGCACTCAGATTCAATTTTTCCATTGCTGCTTTTAGTAATGTTTGGCCCGCCTGCGAGATCACACAAATTTCTTTCAACTGTTTGCTGCTCATTTGTGCATTGGCATAAATACCTTCCACATCTTTGTATCGCTCCGCCTGTATTTCTCTGGCAGCGATTACACGGTCACGGATAACCGCACTTGCTTCACTATTCTCCACCCTCGATAATTCACTGAACGGAACCGGCGTTACTTCTACATGCAGATCAATGCGATCTAACAAGGGGCCGGAAATTTTATTCAGATATTTCTGTACAGCCCCCGGCGGACAGGTACATTCTTTTTCCGGATGATTATAAAACCCGCAAGGACAGGGGTTCATGGAAGAGATGAGCATAAACGATGCAGGAAAATCAATAGCGATCTTTGCTCTTGAAATAGTAACACGACGTTCCTCCATTGGTTGACGCATCACTTCCAGTACCGTTCGTTTAAATTCGGGCAACTCATCTAAAAATAACACACCGTTATGCGCCAGTGAAATTTCTCCGGGTTGTGGGTTTGTACCACCCCCGACTAAAGCAACATCCGAAATTGTATGATGCGGCGAACGAAACGGACGTTTTGAAATGAGTGTTGCATTCTCCGGAAGTTTACCTGCTACACTATGAATTTTTGTTGTTTCCAACGCTTCCTGCAAACTCAATGGCGGAAGAATAGTAGGCAATCGTTTTGCCAGCATTGTTTTACCGGCACCGGGCGGACCAATTAATATTGCATTATGACTACCGGCTGCTGCAATTTCCAATGCACGTTTAATATTGCTTTGCCCTTTTACATCACTGAAATCAAATTCAAATTCGTATTGTGCATTATAAAATTCTTCTCTTGTATTTACAACAGTTGGCTGTAAGGTTGTTTCGTCATTAAAAAATCCAATTACCTCTTTGATATGTTCTACTCCATATACGTTGAGGTTATTCACCATGCCCGCTTCTTTTGCATTTTGCTTGGGAACGATCAATCCTTTGAAGTTTTCTTTGCGTGCCTGTATGGCAATCGGCAATGCGCCTTTGATCGACTGAATACTTCCATCTAAACTCAATTCACCCATGATCACATAATCACTCAGTCGTTCAGGATTGGGAAGTTGTTCTGTTGCTCCCAGCATACCCATGGCAATGGGCAGATCAAATGCAGTACCGGTTTTTCGAATATCAGCAGGAGCAAGATTAACAATCACTTTGGTGCGAGGGAAAAAATGTCCGGTATTCTTCAATGCACTTTCAATGCGTTGTTCACTTTCTTTTACAGCACTATCGGGTAAACCAACCATGAAAAATTTTTGTCCGCCGCTCACATTTACCTCAACCGTAATGGTAATAGCATTCACTCCGTACACAGCGCTTCCAAAGGTTTTAACGAGCATGTAGTTGATGGTTATTTAAGAAGTACGAACAAGTTAATAAGAAATTTGAATACCAACGACAGTTCCTTGATTATTCCCGGTTGCGTCGCAATCCGTTCATCTTTATTGCTGCTATCAGTCACAACATGTTTCAGCATATAATGATTACTGTAAAAAGAGATTTACAATTCTTCCTTTACCAACGGCTGCAGGTAACACAGTTGTTGAATCGTTTTGCAACAGTAACACTCTTCCTTGCGGTTGCATATCCCACAAACTACCGGTAAAAAATACATTCATCCCATAGTGAATGTTTGCCTTCACTGCACGTTTGCCCATACTGTACTTGAGCCAGGCATCACCTTCTGTAATTTTCTTGTAGTCGGTTGTGTCAACATCAGCAGGCGCTTTCGATCCGTTGTATCCGTTCCAGGCTGCCGACCAAATACTGTCTTTTCCACCCAGTGAAGGCACTACTATAAAGTCAGCTTTGTTGGTAAGATTTGCATATGCCTGCGGATACCAACTGTCTGCACAAATCAATACGGCCATTCTTCCGGCTTTGGTTGTGAAGATGGGCTGTTGTGATTGAATCAGCAACTTGTGTAAAACCAAGTTCTTCATCAATCGGAAATTGTTTCCTGATCAATGGCGGAATGATCTTGCCATCGTTTCCAAACACTACCGATGTATTATACAGTTCACCTGTTTTTTTAATTTCCAATTCACCTGTTGCACTGATGGAAGCAGCAGGTAATACAATGGAACCTGCAACAATGGTACAGTTGAATTCTTTTGCAAATGTTGAAAATACCTGTTGATATTGCTTCGCCATTTTTTCTGCCTTGAGATGAAAAATAGCATACGTCGATTTGTCTTTTGCAGGTGAATTGAAATAGCCATAAAAAAAACTGAACAGGTTTGAACGAACCATGGTCGTCATTGCTTTTTCAATGGTAGGCTCTTTGTATATCTTTTCTTTTTCATTGGCAGCTACCAGCCATGTGCCGATGTATTCAGGCAATACAACAATTGATTTGTCGGTGAGTTTATTTTCACGTTTCAATTGTTCAAAGTAAAAACGAAGTGATACTTCGAAATTAAACGCAGTTGAATAACTGGTGGCGGTAAGGTAAGGTTGAATGCCGATGATGTTTCCTTTACCACTGTCGGTACCTGCTTCCACGTATTCAAATCGTTGCTTTGAACTCGGGTAGTTTACTCCAGCCGGTTTCTTTTTCTGTTGCACGGCCGGTGAACGACCAGATGAAATAACTGGTCAATACAATTGCAATGAAGATGCCTATACGGATGAAGAATTTTTTCATTTACTGCAAGTTAGCTGATTCATTAATTTTCTTACTCATTGAATTGCTTTCGGTGATATAAATTATAACCAGTAATACAATATACCCTAGAGGCGGGGCGATTACAAATTATAAAAGTAGATAATAAAAACTCCAACTTGAAGGGAGATAATCTCTGAAATAGGCGGTAATCTAAAATTACTAATACTTTCATAGAAATATGGGAAAGATGAATAGAATGACACAAATGCTTATCCAAACAGAATTTCTTGGTGTTTTAAACAGAAGCCACAAACATAACTAAACTGATAACAAATGGTATCCAATAAGCAAAGCCATAAGGGTCCAAATATGCGAACTTTATAAAAGTGAGCAGTTTGATTATCTGATGGTTTGAAAAGACTTCTTTTAGCTGCATTAAACTGAAGTAGATTTTTACTGCATAACCAACGAGAGATAAAATGTTTGATGCAAATAATAATTTCTTTTAAAACAGGTCGATGATTTTTTAATATCCAGTAAGAAATCAATAATATTGGGACGATATAGACGTAGCCGTTAGCAATAGCGTTGTGTATATGTCAATCAAATTCTATTTACAATTTCTCCAGCATCTCCACCACCTTCTCCCGTTTCAAAATCAAATAGCCAAAGCGATCGTTGCTGATGCCTTCTTTTAATTGATAACTGAATTGCAATTGCTCATCGGTAGCAGTGGTTTCAAAATAGCGGAAGCTGATATTGGGATATGGTTTCAACTCTTCGCCAATTTCATACAAGTGTGTAGAGAGAATAAACAATGAGTTTTTGATCTTGAGTAATCCTTTGATCACGGCGGTGCTGCAATGCATGGCATCCTGTATATTGGTTCCTTTAAACAGTTCATCGATCAATACCAGCCATTTTCGTCCATCCGTTATTTTCAATACGGTGTTCTTGATGCGCTGCACTTCGTTATAAAAATAGCTTTCGCCTTTTACAATATTATCCTGTACCTGGATATTGCTCAGCAAACCATCAAACAAACTCAACTCCATTGAAGCTGCAGGAACTCCCATTCCCAAATGCGCCAGGTACACGGCACAACCCACCGACTTAATAAAAGTACTTTTGCCCGCCATATTAGCACCGGTTAAAAATAAAAAGTTGGTTTGCGGATTTAATGTAATGTCGTACGCCACGGGTGTCTGCAACAGTAAATGATACAAACCTTTTGCCTGTATCAGCGGCTCATCAGTTTCTTTCATTTGCGGAAAATGAAGATTGAAATGCAGCACAGCTTTCGCCATACTGTAATACGCATCCAGCTTATGATAAATATCAATTAGCAGTTCTGCTTCTGTTTTATAATCGTTGCGCAGAAAATTACCGTAGCGTAACAGTTTTTGCGGTGTAAGCTTTGCTGTTTCTGTAAGCCCGATCATTTCCCTGATCAATTCATGCGTTAATAGTTTTCGAATGTCTTGCAACAGTAATTGAAGTATGGGAGAAACATCATCCCGTCCCAGTAAATGTTGCAGATGATTCATCCCTTTCAGAAAGTCAACAAAATGCCCAACGGTATAACGTACTAGGCGATAATCCGGCGCATCGAATATTTTATAGACGAGTGCTGGAAGCGGTGAATAACTATCCGGTATTTTATCGAATGGATAACCATAGAATTTTTCCAGCATCAAAATAGTTCCATTGGTAATTTCCGTTGGCCATTGCGGAATTACTTCACCGATCTGAATGAGTGTTTGCTGTGTATCAATGATCTTTTTCAGATGATGATGCGGATGCGTTAACAGGTATTCCAGTTTCTGTTTGCCACCAAACGTATTACAGAAGTTGATACGGTGCAGCAGTGAATACTCTTCTTCGTTATTGAAGATGGAGAGATCGTAGTATGTTACTTTGTCTATTTCCATGAAGCCCCTCCCGACCTCCCCGGAGGGGAGGAGAAAAACCTATCTGTTGAATAATAATCGTTGACCTGTATTAGATTCATAAATGGTTCCATTTTCATAAACAAGATTGCCATTTACAAAAGTATGTGTAATGGTTGCTGGAAATGTAAACCCTTCCAACGGACTCCAGCCACATTTGTAAAGTAAGTTTTCTTTACTTACGGTTGATGAATTGTTTAGATCAACCAATACCAGATCAGCAAAATAACCTTCACGGATATAACCCCGCTCATTGATCTGGAAACAATCAGCTACTGCATGGCTCATCTTCTCTACAATTCGTTCCAATGTAATTCTTCCTTCTTTGTAATAATGAAGCATTAGTAACAGCGGATGTTGCACCAATGGTAATCCGGCATGTGCATTTTCATATGAACCCTGTTTTTCTTCCCAAGTATGCGGAGCATGATCGGTTGCAATTACATCGATTCGATCATCGAGCAATGCTTTCCACAATGCTTCTTTGTTTTCTTTTGCTTTGATGGCAGGGTTGCATTTAATACGATAGCCAAGTGTTGCATAATCATCCGCCGTGAAATGCAGGTGATGCACACATACTTCACTGGTGATGCGTTTTTCTTTTAACGGCATCATGTTCCCAAACAGCTCCAGTTCTTTTGCTGTGCTGATGTGCAGAATATGTAAACGGGTATTGTATTGTCGGGCAATTTGTATCGCCATCAATGAAGATTCGTAACAACCATTTTCATCACGCACCAATGGATGATCAGCAGGTGATAATTCTCCCTTCAAAGCTTTTAAGCGTTCATAATTTTCTTTAATGATGCTTTCGCTTTCGCAATGCGTGGCTATCAGCATTTCACTTTCACGAAATACTTTATCAAGTGTGTTGTAATTATCAACCAGCATATTGCCGGTACTTGCACCCATAAAGATCTTGATGCCGCAAATACTGTTTTTAAAATCATTCGCTTTTAATGTATCATCAGCACTCGTGTTGCTGGTACCCATGTAAAAGGAATAATTCGCTAACGAAGTTTGCGAGGCGATCTTGTATTTATCTTCCAGCAGTTCCAGATTCAACGCATTGGGAATGGTATTGGGCATTTCCATAAACGAAGTAACACCACCGGCTACAGCCGCTTTGGCTTCTGTATGGATCGTTGCTTTATGTGTTAAGCCCGGTTCACGAAAATGCACCTGGTCGTCGATAGCTCCGGGCAACAGGTATTTTCCTTCGGCATTGATTTCTGTAACGGCAGCATCGCCTGTAATAGAGGAAGCAATCTTTTCAATCCGTCCGTTCTTAATGAGCACATCAGCCGGAGTGATCTTCCCTTCATTGACCAATAAACAATTTTTCAGCAGATAATTTTGCATAATATCAATTAATATATCATTCAATTTGGTTGATCTGATACTGAGCTACAATCGGTTTTTTGAATTCGTGCACACATTGTCCACTTGTATCGTTGGTATAACTTATTTTTACCATTAAAACACAACCGCATGCAATTTAGCAAATGCAGTCTATGGTTAGCGTTACTTGCTATACCCTTTTTTTCCGCTGCGCAAAGTACGTATATGCAGCAGCAATCGAAACACCTTCATTTTATTGACCGGCTTGAATTGAAAACCGGTCATGTGAGCGATCTTAATTTCACTTCTACTAAGCCATACGACCGTCGTTATGCTGTACAATGGCTGGGTGCCAAAGCCGATTCGATGCTGGCGCATACGCCCTTATTTTACAACCAGGATACAGCGCTCCGGTTAAGCAAGGCCGATCAATATAATCTGCATAGTCTGTATCTCAATAACCAGGAATGGGTAAAAGGCGATCGCAGTGTGTTCAACAGCAAGAAACCATTTCTCAAGCATTTTTATAAAACACCCGCCAGTTTGATTGAAAAATATGGTGATGATTTTTTTATTGCCATCAATCCAATGATCAGTTATCGTCAATCAGTTGAGTTGAACAATACCGATCAGAATATTTTTATCAACCAACGTGGTTTGAATGTGCGTGGTAACATTGGGCAACGGGTTGGTTTTAGTGCCATGGCAATGGATGTGCAGGAGCGTGGACCGTTGTTTGTGCAGAATTGGGTTGATAGTTTAGCAGCAGTGCCCGGTGCTAATTTTTATAAGAATTTCAAACAGACAGGTGTTGATTATTTTGATGCACGTGGTTCATTCACTTTCAATGCTGCAAAATATATCAACTTCCAGATCGGGTACGATCGCAATTTTATTGGCAATGGATACCGTAGTTTAATGCTGAGTGAGTTTGCAGGCAACCAGTTATTTGTAAAACTCAATACACGTATCTGGAAATTCAATTACCAGAATCTGTTCATGGAATTACATAGTGATGGGAAAAGCAACAATAATAATAATCTGGTGCCAAAGAAATATGCAGCCATGCATCATTTAAGTATGAATGTATTGCCGTGGTTGAATGTTGGTTTGTTTGAAGGCGTTGTATTTGGCCGCAAGGATAAGTTTGAGTTTGGGTATATGAACCCGATCATTTTTTACCGTACTGTAGAAGGAAATTTAGGAAGCAGCGACAATGCAATGGTGGGTGCTGATTTTAAAGCAAACCTGTTCAAGCGTGTACAGTTGTACGGACAATTGATCATTGATGAATTTAATTTTGCTGAGTTACGCAAAGACCGCAGTTGGTGGGGCAACAAAACGGGAACACAGCTTGGTTTGAAATACATTGATGTAGCCAATGTAAACAATCTTGATCTGCAGTTGGAATGGAACAGTGTGCGTCCGTTCACGTATTCACATTTTGATTCGGTGTCGAGCTACACGCATTACAATCAACCATTGGCGCATCAGTTAGGTGCAAACTTCAGCGAAGTAATTGCCATGGTACGCTATCAGCCAATTGGTAAACTGAATTTAACGGGACGTCTTATTTACTGGAAGCAAGGGTTAGATAGTGCAAGTGGCCGTAACTCCGGTTCAGATATTTTTCGATTGAATACCGATGGCCGCAGCAGTAACTATGGTTATGCATTGGGCAATGGTGTAAAAAGCACTGGTGTCAACGCACTCTTCTTAGCCAGCTATGAGATTTACGAGAATATTTTTATTGATGCGAATCTGTTGTTCCGTCGCTTTAGCAAAGGAAATGAAGCTGCACAAAATACCACCATGCTTGGGTTAGGTGTACGGATGAATTTGTGGTTTCGAGAGTATGATTATTGATGAGGGATAGAGTCACTGATGACACAGATGAGACGGATCAGAGCTGATTTTTCTACGTGTACTTCGTGAAAAACTTTGTGTTCTTTGTGTTACTTGATAGCACAGAGTACACAATGAATAGCACAAAGAAAACAAAGTGAAGTCAGTAAAGATCAGCCCAATCAGTTTAATCAGTGTTTCTATTTCTTTATCCTTCCAAATGAATACTAAACACAATCATCCGTGCTTGCATCCGGTCAATTACATTCGAGTGGATCAGATTTGCATCCCGGCTGTGTACATTCTGAAAACTGTTGCTGAATTTAATTTCCGGACTAAAAATAAACGTAGGAAAGTAGAAGTTGAAACCAAGTCCGGCTTCATAACCCAAAGCAGCACGATTTAGTTTTACAAGATCTTCTGCACGGCGTGCCTGGCTGTTACTGGCCAGGTCAAATTCATATTTGCCTCCGCCAAGAATATACACACGAAAATTATCAATGCGGTCGCTGCTGAATTTTAATTGCAACGGAACACTGATGTAAATGCTTTCAATATTTTTCTGCTGCCATTGTTCTTCGCCAATCAGCGGATACGTCATATAATAATTGATACCACGGGTTGCAAAGATGAGTTGAGGATTAATCCGTGCTTCCAAATGATTCACGAGGCGCAATGTACCCAACAAGCCCAATCCAAAACCACCACGGCTTACAGAAGCAACGGTGGCTACACTATCGTCCTGTAAAAATTTCGGATGATGATTCATCTGAAAATAAGAAC
This sequence comes from uncultured Bacteroidota bacterium, assembly GCA_963830845.1. Classification (GTDB taxonomy): domain Bacteria; phylum Bacteroidota; class Bacteroidia; order Chitinophagales; family Chitinophagaceae; genus Lacibacter. Next base: position 63,972 of record CAWHOR010000001.1, read on the forward strand.
TGTTTCCACTCAATGTAATGCCAAAATAATATGGCTTTTGCTCATGGTTAGGCAAATTCATTTCACGTTGTGCAACAGCAGAAAGAACACAGGTAAACAGGAACAGGGTAACGATTATTTGTCGCCGCAATAAATACTGCATATGCCGAGCGTAAGAGGTTTGCATGAAGTGTTTGTAAATCCGGTTTTATTCAGCACCGCCACAAAATTGTTCCCTTCCGGAAATGCTTTGATGCTGTTGTTTAGATATTGATAGGCTTTTTTGTTTTTACTGAATGCGCCGGCAACCTGTGGTGCCACCAATCCCATGTAGAGATTGTAAGCTTGTAATACGCCCGGCAGCTTTGGTTTCGAAAATTCCAGCACCACCAATCGACCACCCGGTTTCAACACACGGTAAATTTCACTGATACCTTTTTCAAGGTTTTCGAAATTCCGTACACCAAACGCTACAGTTACTGCATCAAACGTGTTATCGGGAAAGTTTATTGTTTCACTGTCGCCGCTTATCAGCTCAATTATTGTCTCTAAACCCTTGGCTTTCACCTTTACCCGACCGCCTTCCAGCATTCCTTCACTAATATCAATACCAATAATTTTTTCGGGTTGTAATTGTTTGGCTGCCATAATCGCCACATCACCGGTGCCGGTAGCCACGTCCAGCATCAGTTTCGGCTGTAAGTCTTTCAGCTTTGGCCAATACTTTTCTGCGCCAGCCTGTATCAATACCCGCCGATAGGAAACGGTTCAGAAAATCGTAGCGGGGAGCAATGTCGTCAAACATTTCCGCCACCTGTTTCTTCTTGCTTTGTGTGGAGCCTGCATCGGGTACTACCTTGTCGTGTGAGTATTGTTCTGCCATGGAGCGCAAAGGTAAGGACGGAACAGTTATGGGTTATGTATTCCCTTAACCTTCAACCCTTAACCTTTAACCTTTTAAAACTATCTTGCAGCCGTGAATATTAAATCAGCCACATACGTTATCAGCAGCCCAAGTGTTGAGCAATGTCCCAGCCCCGAAAAACGGGAATATGCGTTTATTGGCCGCAGTAATGTTGGCAAATCATCGCTCATAAACATGATTTGCAACAATACCAAGCTAGCCAAAACAAGTGCATCGCCGGGAAAAACACAAATGATCAATCATTTTTTGATTGAGAGTATTGATGAGAAAACGCATAAGGTACACGACTGGTACCTTGTCGACTTGCCCGGTTATGGCTACGCAAAAGTGGCGTTGGGCAAACGGAAGCAGTGGATCAAGATGATCGAAAATTATATCCGCAAGCGGGAAAACCTGGTGAACCTGTTTGTATTGATCGATAGCCGCCATACACCGCAGGAAATTGATATCAGCTTTATCAATCAATTGGGCGAATGGAAAATTCCCTTTGCCATTGTATTTACCAAAGCCGACAAAAGCACACAGAAAGAAGTAGCAGCCAGTGTAAAAGCATTTCTGTATGCGTTAGGTGCAGATTGGGCTGAACTGCCGCCATATTTTGTATCGTCGGCAGTGAAGTACAGGGGCCGGAAAGAAATACTGTCGTTTATTGACGAAGCAAACAAGAGCGTTGAGTTCAAATAAAAAAAGAGAGATGATTTCATCTCTCTTTTTGTTTATTGCTAAATCCTTATTATTCTGATTCAACCAAACGGAAACCGTTTCCGTGAATATTCACGATCTCCACTTTTGGATCTTCTTTCAAATATTTTCGAAGCTTGGCAATGTACACATCCATGCTACGTCCGTTGAAATAAGTATCGCTGCCCCAAATGCGTTTGAGTGCTGTTTCTCTTGGTAACAGATCATTTTTGTATTCACACAACATACGTAACAATTCACTTTCCTTTGGTGACAGTGTATTTGTTTTTCCTTCAATGGTGAGTTCACGCAGCTTGGGATTAAAATGATATTGACCCAGATCAAACTCTTTATTCTCTGTTTCCTGCTTTGTTTCTTCGTTACGTTTCAGGATGGCTTTGATCTTCATCAACAACACTTCACTGTCAAAGGGCTTGGTGATATAATCATCAGCTCCCAGTTTGTAGCCGGTTAAAATATCATCCTTCATTGTTTTTGCACTGAGAAAGAACAACGGAACATCAGGATCAATATCACGGATATCTTCAGCCAAAGTAAAACCATCTACATGCGGCATCATTACATCCAGCAGACAGATATCGTACTTCTCACGTTGAAATGCAGCTAAGCCCAAACGGCCATCACGCTCCAGTGTTACATCAAAATCATTCAACTCCAGGTAATTCTTTAACACATTTCCAAAACTGCTGTCGTCTTCAACTAATAATACTTTTGATTTAGCTTCTTCCATTGTTTCTTGTTTATGTTGACAAATAAAGATAAAACCTTTTGTAGCAACTTCTTTCAGGGAATAATTTTTTGTTAAAGGAAGTGTGCCAACTACGGTAAGAGCAGCAAAAGCATACCGGGGTTGCAATCAGCTTTCCTGTTTCCTGTTATTTTTGCTGCTAAATGAATATTATGCGTGTTACCTCCGATAACCGGTTTAAGAAGCTGATTGTAATCGGTGATCGTCTGTTGATCAAACCCAGTAAACCCGACGAACGGACAGCCAGCGGTTTATACCTGCCGCCGGGTGTGCAGGAAAAGGATAAAGTGCAGCAGGGGTATGTGATTAAAACCGGCCCTGGGTATGCCATACCAATGCCGGTTGATGATGAGCCATGGAAAAGTGAAGACGAACAGGTAAAGTATGTGCCGCTGCAGGCAAAGGAGGGCGACCTTGCTATTTTTTTAATGAGCGGTGCCACCGAAGTGATTTACGAAGGCGATAAATATTTTATTGTTCCCCAAAGCGCCATCCTGATGCTGGAGCGGGAAGAAGATTTATAACTAAAAAGAATACCGCATAGAAATGCGGTATTGATAATAACGATCACTGAGAAAATTAATGCTTGAACTGTAAAAGTATTCAGCAATAGAACCATTGTCAATACAACAAACAGGTATTTTTATAAGCTGAAGAGGATTTTATTCTTACTTCATATCTTTCAACAAATTTCAGCTATGGCAAGTAAGGAAATGTTTTTGCAGGCAGTACAGCAGAGTTATACATTCAAAGGCGAATCGTTTCGTTTGGGTGTGGGGATGTTTGATAAGCAGGTAGTGCAGGGAGCCGAAGTGTTGTTACCCTTGAAAACGATGAACCGTCATGGATTAATTGCCGGAGCAACGGGTACCGGAAAAACAAAAACCTTACAGGTAATTGCCGAAGGCTTAAGTGATGCAAGCATTCCTGTAGTGTTGATGGATATTAAGGGCGATCTCAGCGGAATTGCTGCTGCGGGTGCTTCCAATTCAAAAATTGAAGAGCGTATTCAATTGATGGGAGGTGAGTACAAACCCTCAGCATTTCCGGTTGAATTAATGACCTTGAGTGATGATGGCAAAGGAGTGCGGCTACGGGCTACCGTAAGTGAGTTTGGCCCTATTCTGCTTTCGAAGATATTAGGATTGAATGATACGCAGCAGGGAATTGTTGCCATGATCTTTAAGTTTTGTGATGATAATAAAATGCCCTTACTTGATCTGAAAGATTTTATCAAGATCATTCAATACATCAGTGATGAAGGGAAATCAACCATTGAAAAAGACTATGGTAAAATATCAACATCCTCAACTGGTACTATTTTACGTAAAGTAATTGAACTGCAGCAGCAAGGTGCCGATGCTTTTTTTGGTGAACCCAGTTTTGAAGTAGATGATCTCATGCGTATCAGCGATGATGGCCGTGGTATGATCAGCATTTTACGTGTAATGGAGTTGCAGGATCGTCCAAAATTGTTCTCGACTTTCATGTTGAGTTTGCTGGCTGAGTTATATGCAACATTACCCGAAGAAGGTGACATGGATAAACCAAAGCTTGTATTGTTTATTGATGAAGCACATCTTGTTTTCCAGGAAGCCAATGAAGCATTGTTGCAGCAAATTGAAACCGTGATCAAGCTTATCCGTTCAAAAGGTGTAGGTATTTTCTTTTGTACACAAAATCCGCAGGATGTACCGGCCAGTGTGTTATCACAATTAGGATTAAAAGTGCAACATGCCTTACGTGCCTTTACAGCGGCCGATCGAAAAGTAATTAAACAGGCCGCAGAGAATTATCCCGAAACTGAGTATTATGATGTGGATGAATTGCTGACACAGTTGGGAATTGGAGAGGCCTTTGTAACATTATTGAATGAAAAAGGAATTCCTACGCCATTGGTGCATACAATGCTGGTAGCACCCCGCAGCCGCATGGATGTGTTAGCAGATACAGAAGTAGATACGCTTATTGCCAAAAGTAAGTTGGTAAAAAAATATGCCGAAACCATCGACAGTGAAAGTGCGCATGAAATAATTACTGCCAAGCTGGAAGAAGCAGCTGAAAAAACAAAAGCTGCTGAAGAAGAAGAAAAGAAACGACCTGCCAAAAAAGAAGAAACATTTTTTGATAACCCAACGGTAAAACAAGTGGGGCGCACTGCTGCCAGTATTATCACCCGAAGTTTATTGGGCGCATTGGGCCTGGGTGGAAGAACAACCAGAAAGAAAAAGACGGGTTGGTTTTAGGCAGCTTGTATAAAAGCTGTTTTTTACTTCATTTATGAGCCAGTTATATAACCGGCTTTTTTCATGCAGCAACTTGCAAATACTCTGTGTCTTATGCTTTAAATGGTATTCCTTATGAGGTTGTAAAACATCATAAATATTTTATAACTAAAAGGGGTTTACTATTTACCATAATGAAAACTGACAACCTGTGGTCAGTGGACAGAGGAATGATTGCTTGCTATTTATCTATCGCTGATCGGGTTGTTGGTTTTATTTTTTTACAATCAAAACCAATTACGCATGACAAAATCTGTGCAAAGGCTTGGACAGCTATTGCTGTTCTTGCTATTCTCCACTGCTGGCTTCAGCCAGTACACTGTTAAGGGAAAAATTACGGACGATGCCCGGAATGAACCTTTACCGAATGTAAGTGTTCAAATCAAAGGAACAAGAATTGGAACTGTAACGGGCACCGATGGTACATTCAGCCTCGCTGTTCCCGATAACAAATCCGTTACGCTTGTTATTTCTTTAGTAGGCTTCATGTCACAATCAGTGAATGTTTCAAGCAGCAGTGCATCTGTGGATGTAACGCTGAAGACGGATGCATTGAACCTTGAAGAAGTAGTTGTAACCGGTCTGGCATCGTCGGTAAAACGGAGTAACCTTGCAAATGCGGTTACATCTATTAACTCAAAAGAATTAACCGGCACAACGCAGATCCAAACAACTGATGGAGCATTGTACAGTAAAGTACCTGGTGCAAACATTCGCATGAATGGTGGTGCGCCCGGTGGTGGCCTGTCGATTCAATTAAGAGGTGTATCATCATTGGTGGGAGCATCACAGCCGCTCATTATTATGGATGGTGTTTATATCAACAACTCCTTCCAACGTACAGGCCGTGCAACCGTAAGTGGTGCTGCGGCTGGTGCCGGCGCACCTGCACAGGATGATGGTTCTAATCGCTTAGCTGATATCAATCCAAACGATATACAGTCTATTGAAGTATTGAAAGGTCCATCTGCCGCTGCGATTTATGGTACTCGTGCCAATGCCGGTGTAATCATCATCACAACCAAAAAAGGTGCGACTGGTAAAACAGCGATCAGTTTTGGACAGGATATTGGTTTTGGTCGTCCTCTTCGTTTATTGGGTACCGATAGCTGGAGTGTTGATAAGATCAATTTCTTTTTTACAAATCCTGCGAAGCGTACAACTGAACTTGCCCGTTTTCAACAAGCACAAAGCACAGGCCAGTTTTTTGATTTCGAAGACATGTTTTACGGGAATACTGCTACGCTTTCTAACACACGATTAAGTTTATCGGGTGGTACAGATAAAACGAAATTCTATATTGGTGGTGTTCTTACAAATGAAGAAGGGATTATCCGTCGCACAGGATTTGAGCGTTATTCGATCCGTGCAAATATTGATCATAAAATAAGCCAACGTTTAAGCTTCTCTGTTAATTCAAACTTTGTACGTTCCAGTACAGACCGTGGATTTACCGGTAACCAGAACAATACAGGTGCTTCGATCGGTTATAATATTGCTTATATCCCTAATTATTTTGATCTGCGTCCAAATGCTGCAGGTGTATATCCGGATGTAGATTATGGCGGGCCAAGAGAAAATCCATTGGCTGTAACTGACAAGGCCACTAATAACTCATTGGTGAATCGTTTTATTCAATCCGGAACGCTGAATTGGCAAATTTTAAATCGTACAAATTCCGAATTGAAACTTAGTATAACAGGCGGTATCGATTATTTGCAAAACACAACACTCATCCATCTTCCTGAAGACTTGCAGTTTCAACGTGCACAGGCAAACCCCGGCGATGTGTTGCATGGCCGCCAGGAAAGCTTTAATAAAAACATACAGGCTGCATTGGTGCATAACATCACCGTTAAGGATTTCAATTTTACCACACAAGCCGGTGTGGTTCGGTTGGAATTCGATAATAGCGGCATCTTTCTCAGAGGTCGTGGGTTAGCGCCAAAACAAACGAATGTGCAGCAGGCAACTGTACAACAGGTAGATCAACAATTTGACAGCAGAATAAGAGAGGCTGGAATTTTTGCGCAGGAAGAAGTTAACTGGGATGATAAAGTTGTTGGAACAGTGGGTGTACGTTTTGATAAGTCAACACTCAATGGTGATATTAATAAGTTCTACGCATTTCCAAAAGCATCGTTGGCTATCAATCTTACAAATTTTGATTTCTGGAATGTTGGATTCATCAATCAATTAAAGCCACGTATTGCCTATGGTGAAACAGCTGGTCCTGTTGGCTTTGGCTCCATCTTCACTCCATTAACAGGAACAAATATTGGAGGATTACTTGGTTCAGTTGTTTCTACGCAAATCGGTAACACTGCAATACGTCCTGAAACAGCACGGGAAATTGAATTTGGTATTGATGCGGGCTTTTTCAAAAATCGATTTGCATTAGAAGCAACCTATTACATCAAGACAACGGCAAATAATATTCAGAATCTGAATCTTTCACCGTCAGTAGGTGTAAATACAGTTCCAAGTAATGAAGCTGAACTTGAAAACAAAGGAATTGAATTGGCTTTATCAGGAACCGTTATTCAGAAATCAAATATCCGTTGGTTCTCCCGTTTGATGTGGTGGAAGAATGATGTGATTGTAAAAAAACTTGGCATACCATCTTATCTAACCGGTGCATTTGGAACAGGCTTAGGAACATATCTTATTCAGGAAGGCGTGAGTCCATTAACAATTGTTGGATCGCCAGCAGTTACTCCGGGTGTGTTTACAGTGTGGGGGCAAAATCAACCCAAGTTTACCATGTCTTGGTTTAACACCGTAAGCTTCCTTAAAAATTTTGATTTAAGTATGATGTGGGAATGGAGAAACGGTGGCGATAACATTAATCTTTCAAGTTTTCTTGCAGATTCAGGGGGTACAACTGCCGGTTGGTTTGATGATGATGACAAGGATGGCACACCAAATGGTCGCCAACGCCCACCGGCGCCATACAATAACGCAGGTCGTTGGGTGCAGGATGCCAGCTTCTTTAAAATGAGAGAAATTGGTTTATACTATAACGTTCCAAAAACATCAGTGAATAAATGGTTCAATGGTTTTGTTGATCGTATTCGTGTAGGTGCATCGGGTAACAACGTATTCCTCATTACAAAGTATGAAGGATACGATCCTGAAACATCTACGTTTGGAGCGCAATCAGTTGCAGGTAATGTTGATGTGGGTCCTTATCCAACAACACGCCGCATTTTCTTTCACATTAACCTGGACTTCTAAAAAACTAAATACTATTGTATGAAATATAAATTCATAAAGTCATTCCTCGGAGGCATTGCTCTTCTTTCGATGGTTGGATGTAATCCGCTAAAGCTGGAAGAAGTAGCCGATCCAAATAACCCTTCGGTCGGAAGTGTATCGAATAATGCTTCCCGTGCACAGATACAATTTTTAATTACCGGACTTGAATCACGTCATCGTGATTATCTGTTTACAGTAACCGCTGCATTTGGAACTTTTGGCAGAGAGATCTGGTATTTCAATGCATCGGATCCCCGTTTTCAAACAGATTGGTTAGGACAAAGCGGCCGCAGACCAGATGCTGCCTATTTTGGTTTTGGTGCAACCGGAGGCGCTGCTTATGCTTCACCTTACCAGGCTATCCGGCAAGCGATTGTATTACGGAATGCGGTAGCAAATACGGGTGTTCTTTCAGAACAGGAAAAGAAAGCCGTAACAGGTTATGCTAAAACGATCATGGGCTATCAGTTTATGATCCCTGCTAATTTTTTATATAATAACGGAATACGGGTTGATATTGAAGATCCGTTAAACCCCGGTGGCTTTGTTCCTTACCAGGATGCATTGACACACATCAAGGGTGTGCTGGACGAAGGATTTGCTGATTTAAATGCCGCTGGTACAGCCTTCCCTTTTACATTGACTTCGGGTTGGGCAGGATTTAATACGATTGATGGACTTAAAAAAGTAAACCGTGCCATTGCAGCAAGATTGGCGGTATATCGTAAAGATTGGCAAGGTGCGTTAGATGCAGTGAATGCTTCATTCATGAATTTGACCGGGAGTTTAACGGCAGGTCCTGCACATACGTATGGTGCGGCTCCTGATGTGTTCAATCCATTATTTTATGTGTTGGATGCAAGCTTAAGTACCATCATCGTTGTGCACCCTTCCATGTTGGCAGATGCTACACCAAATGATGCACGGGTAGCTGCGAAATTTTTCCAGCGTACTACTTCTGCAAGTGTATCAACTGATGCAGGCACGTTGTTTGGCACACATCAGGATCGTCGTTGGGCATCAAACACAACTGCTATACCGTTTATTAAAAATGAAGAGTTGATTTTAATAAAGGCAGAAGCGCATGCGAATCTGAATCAACCAACCGATGCAGTAAATGCGATTAATATTATTCGTACTGCTGCGAACATTGGAAGTTACGGTGGCGCACAAACGCAGGCAGCATTGATCACAGAGATTCTGTATCAACGCCGCTATTCCTTATGGGCTGAACCATGGGGGCACCGTTGGATTGATACACGCCGCTACGATCGTATGAATGAAATACCTGTTGCAGCCGATCAGGGAGCTGTGTTTACACAATTCCCGAAACCACAGGCTGATCTTAACTGGGATATTTATACAGGAGGTTAATTGTTTTTTCTATTGATGGTCAAAGCACGCTGTACCAACAGCGTGCTTTTTTATGCTCATTTCATTTTCATCAACCCCTCTTTGCTCAATGTAATTTTTTCTTCAGCTACCAAATGATCGATCACTTTCCACACACGTTCTTTTTGCTTACTACCCATTTTTGTCAATAGGTCTTTTAGTACTACGCCATTGCCGCTTGCTTTTTCTGTTAAGAACAAACGGATGCGTTCAAACTCTTCTGTTGTGAGATCGTTTCCTTTTTTACGTAAGCAGACATCGCATACACTACAATCAACAATTGTTTCATCACCAAAATAGTTGCCAATTATTTTGCTCCGGCAATTGCTTTCGTTGTTTACATAGTTGAGCATAGCTTTTATCCGTAATTCAAATTGCTCTTTCCGCTGTAACCGGTTATGTGGATTGATAAACAGATCATCAACAGCCGGTCGGTTTTCACTGAACTGTAGTTGGGCATTGTCTTTTTGTGGCGAATAGTGAATGATGCCGTACTGATGTAATTGCAGCAATGCCTGTTTGATATTTTCAAGATCCGTCTTTACAATGCTTACCAATTGTTTTTCAGAAATAAATGATTCCATATCAAAGATGCCGCCGTAGTTGCGGAGTAATGCTTTGATGAATGGCTCGAGTTGCGGATGCTGAAGTTCAAATTCAGCAATACGATCTTTGCTGGCATTGAAAATAACTTTAGCCGGTAAAAAGATCTGTTCAGCATAGTTGATCCAGCCTTCCTGCTCAAGTGTTTTAAGTGCATACACAGCCGTATGCATATTCAGTTTAAAGGTTCTTACAAAATCCTGCAGATCAAAATCCATCCAGAGCAATTCACCACTTCCACTCGGCAGTTGTAAATAGTTGACCAAACATTGATATACTTTTTTTACTTCAGCAATGGATGGAAAACGAATAGCCGAAGCATTGGCCAGATCAGTAAGGTCTTTTTCTTCATACAATAATACAGCATAGGATTTTTGTCCGTCTCTTCCTGCACGTCCTGCTTCCTGATAATAATTTTCCAAACAATCAGGCATGTCGTGGTGTATCACAACACGCACATCCGGTTTGTCGATTCCCATTCCAAAAGCATTTGTACATACAATTACCCGGGTTTGGTTTTGCAGCCACGCTTCCTGTCGTTTACCACGTTCATCACTTGATAAACCTGCATGATAAAAGTCGGCAGAAATATGCTGCAGTTGTAACAGTTGTGCTGTTTCCTGTGTCATCTTTCGGCTTTTGCAATACACAATGGCACAGCCTTGCACATTCGATAGTATCTGAACAATTTTATTGATACGGCTTTCCACTTTAAACACACTGAACGATACATTCGGCCGAAGAAAAGAACCTTTGTAAATATGATGATTGTCGAAACTGAAGTTGGTTACAGATATCATCCTGCACAATTGGTGTAGCAGATGCTGTTACAGCTAATACAGGAACGTTCCGTAACTCATTACGCAGTTCTTTTATTTTTAAATACGATGGACGAAAATCATAACCCCATTGCGAAATACAATGCGCTTCATCTACCGCAATCAATTGCACATTCATGCCCGGCAAGTATTCAAGGAAGAGTTTTGTTTCCAACCGTTCAGGTGATACATAGAGAAATTTCAGTTGATCATTCACCGCCATTTGTAAAATGTCTTTCACCTGCGGGAAAGGCATGCCTGTAAAGATTGCTGCGGCTCTGATATCTTTTCGATGCAATGCTTCCACCTGATCTTTCATCAATGCGATCAACGGCGATATTACAATGCACATTCCTTCTTTTGCCAACGCAGGCACTTGATAACAAATACTTTTACCGCCACCGGTTGGAAGTAACGCAAGTGTATCGTGTCCTTCCAATACAGACGTAATAATTTCTTCCTGCATCGGACGAAAGGAAGAGTAGCCCCAGTATTGGTGAATTATGCTTTGAATGTTCTTCATAATCACCCGTTACAATTCCAGGAGAATTAAATTGAGTCCATCAATTCGGATGAACCCTTTATCAGCAGTAACAAAAGGGAGTTGGTATTTTATAGCTGTTGCTGCAATGATTGCATCAGGGGTTTGAATCTTTGAGCTTTGTTTTATTTCTATTGTTGTTTCTTTAATAACATCATCAAATGGAAGCACAATACAGTGTTTAATGAAGTTCTTTCTGTCCTTCATGCTGATTCCTTCAATAGTTTTAACTCCAAGAAGTTCAATTTCTGTTATGATGGATATATGGAAAGTTGCGAATTGATAGTATTCTACTTCCTTTCGTCCTTCAAGGAAGTAAATAATAATGTTTGTATCTGCTAAAATTGAATTAACCCCACTCACTTCTTACCTTTTTCTGAAATTTAATCCCATCTACTTCACTTTTACTAATGCCAAAAAAACGGGATACATTACCTTTCCCTTTTTTTTTCATTTGTTTCTCCATTTTTTCGAGAACAACTTTTATTTGCTTCTTTGTCGCTTTTTTAGGTATTGTAACTGTCATGGAAAATAGTTTCAATTGTAAATTACATTTTTCTTTTTATTAAACCACCCGTTTCACAAACAACCTTACACTGTTGATTGCTAACACCACATCACTCATGCCCATTACTAATGCACCAAATGTGGGCGTTAGCAAACCAAAGGCAGCAACAGGTATGGCAATAATGTTATAAAAGAATGCCCAGAATAGATTCTGCTTGATCGTTAGAAATGTATGTTTTCCCAAGCCTAACGACAGTGGTAAATTTTTCAATCCATGATTCATCAATACCACGTCAGCCGTTTGCATGGCCACTTGCGAAGCTTCGCTCAACGATATACCGATGGTTGCTTTTGCCAATGCAGGAGCATCATTAATACCATCACCCACCATTGCAGTGGGGATGGTTTTGCTCAACTGTTCGATCACGGTCAATTTTTGTTCGGGCGTTTGTTCTGCAATCACTTCGTCTATCCCTAACTGTTTGGCAATCGCTTCCGACTTTGCTTTCCGGTCACCGCTCAATAAAATTGTTTTGATGTTTTTGCTTTTCAGATATTGAATAATACCGGCTGCTTCTTCACGTACTTCATCTTTTACATCTACCCATCCGATCAATACCCCGTTTCGCAACACATATACATTGTGTGTTTCGTCAGTTGTAAGATTGGCAGCCGCTTTATACGAACCGGCGACCCATTCCACACCATCTTTCGTTACCGCCTTCATACCAAATCCTTTGATTTCTTCGATGGAAGCCCATCGTTCATCTTTATTTGTTTTCCAGGAAGTGTTAATACAAGCTGCAATCGGATGATTCGAATATTTTTCGAGTGAATAAACAATGCGTTGAAATTCGTGAGTGGTAAGTAGTGAGTGGTGAGTGGGAGTCTCAGCTATTGAAGTCGTAGTTTTATTGGCTGGACTGTTGCTTGCCGATTGCCGATTGCTCATTTCCAATTGTTCATTGTTCATTACCCATTCATCATTCACCACTTCCCAATTGGCCAAAACAAACTTTCCGGTAGTAAGCGTTCCTGTTTTATCGAATACAACCTGTGTGATATTTTTAAATAACTCTAAACTTTTTGAATTGCGGAACAGTACACCATTTTTTGCAGCACGACCTAATCCCACAGCAATGGCAGCAGGTGTAGCCAATCCCATTGCACACGGACAAGCAATCACCAACACAGCAATACTCCGCATCAATGCTGGTGTAAATTCTTTTAATATGATCCAGTTCACAGCAAGCGTTAACACAGCAATCCCTAATACAACGGGAATAAAGATGGCGCTGATTTTATCGGCCATTTGTTGTACAGGAGGTTTTTCGCCTTGCGCCTGTTTTACGAGGTTTACAATATTTGCCAGTACAGAATCTTTTGCAGCAGCCGTTACCTGTGCTTTTACTGTACCATCTACCAATATGCTGCCACCAATGAGTTGATCTTTTTGATTTTTTGTAAGTGGTAAACTTTCACCGGTAATAATTGCTTCATTAACGGTTGCTTCACCCCATAATATTTTACAATCGGCAGGTATTTGTTCGCCACTTTTGATGAGGATTAAATCGCCCACATGCAAAACGGTATTTTCAACGGGAAAGATCTGCTCCTGGTGCTGATCATCAAATGCAATCATGTTTGCCATCACCTTTTGGCTTTTTGCCAAACTGTTAAGCGCCCGTTGTGTTTGCTGCACTGATGCATCTTCTAAATAGTTACCAAAGAAAACAAGTGTAATGATGGTTGCTGCTGTTTCATAAAACATGTACTCTTCAGCTTGTCCTGTGAGTGTACCATACAAGCTGTACACAAATGCTGCGGTGGCACCTACTGCTACCAGTACATTCATGTTTGGCATTCCATTACGAATGCTTTTGATGGCACTACGTCCAAAGAAACTCATCCCGATCACATACACAGGCAAACACAATCCCAACTGCACCCATGGATTCATCAGCCAGTGTAAATGAAACCAGCGTTCGAACATGTGCAGCATTAAAATCAATGTAAACGGAGCGCAAAGCAATACATACCGAAGAAATTTATTCATCGGCTCCTTATCGCTTGTTTTGGTTGTTACACCATTCTTTTCTGCAACCGAGTAGCCAAGCGACTCAATCCCTTTTTCAATTTTATCGATTCCGGTTGTGTCAACGCTATCAAACATCACTTCACCTGTTACCGGATTCACCTTCACATTTTTCATTCCTTCTTTTTCAAGGAATTTATTAATGGTGAGGGCACAATTGGTACAAGTCATACCATCTACTTTCCAATTCACTGTTTCCATATTGCAAATTTACGACGGAAGTAAAAGCGCATCAATCAATATCTTTGCAACCACTATTCATTTTAACAGTGCAACGCACATTTACAACACAAACCATTCATGAAGCTGCAAAGGAAGTTTGGCGGCAGTTCAGCCAATACAAAGTGTGGGCGTTCGATGCGCCAATGGGCAGCGGCAAAACCACTTTTATCCATGCGTTGTGTGATGTGTTGGAGGTGAAAGATGCAGTTGGCAGTCCCACGTTTTCCATCATCAACCAATACCAGACAAAAGAAGGGCAAACAATTTATCATCTTGATCTTTACCGGATCAAAGACGAAGAAGAAGCGATCCAGGCAGGTGTGGAAGATGTATTGTACAGCGGGGAACTTTGTTTGGTGGAGTGGCCCGATAAAACGCAGAGCCTCTTTCCTCCCGATACAATTTACCTCCGTTTGGAAGTGACAGGCAGCGACAGCCGAAGATTAACCATCCAAGTTCCAAACTAGTTTTGTAATTTGGGTACTTTCTAAAAAATCAACCAGGCAGTGATTGTATGGCTTTATCGAAACCAATTGTAAGCGCATCGTTCAGCTACGAAACCTTAGAAGAAAAATTAGATATTAAGCCGAAAGGAGCCCAGCTGTTTATTGGCATTCCCCGTGAGCAAATGTTTCAGGAAAACCGGATCGCCCTTACACCAGAGGCTGTAAGTGTGCTGGTGAGCAATGGTCATCGGGTGATGATCGAATATCTGGCTGGCGAGGGCTCCCATTTTACCGACAAAGATTACAGCGAAGCCGGGGCCAAGATTGCATACGACCGGAAAGAAGTATACCAATGCGATATTCTCATCAAATCAGCACCTGTTTGTGAAGAAGAACTGGAGTTACTGAAAGCCGGACAAACCATTATTTCGCCGATCCATATTGCGGTGATGAAACCGGAGATACTGGAAGGGATGATGGAAAAACGGATCACTGCGTTGTCGTTTGAAAACTTAAAAGATGACTCCGGACATAATCCAATTGTTCGCAGTATGAGTGAAATTGCCGGTAGTGCTGTGATGCTCATCGCCGGACAATACCTCAGCAGTTTCAATAATGGAAAAGGTGTTTTGCTGGGCGGAATTAGTGGTATACCGCCAACAAAAGTCATCATCATCGGTGCCGGTATTGTAGGTGAATATGCTGCACGTACTGCATTGGCGATGGGTGGAAGTGTAAAGGTTTTTGACAATAATATTTATAAGTTGAAGCGGATGCAAACGGCCATTGGTCATCGTATGTGGACTTCCGTTGTGGAGCCGAAAATATTAGCGAAGCAATTGAAGACCTGTGATGTGGCAGTAGGTGCGTTATCATCGATTGGCGGTGCAAGAAGCCCCATTGTTGCTACCGAAGAAATGGTAGCGCAGATGCGCCCCGGCAGTGTGATTGTTGATGTTAGTATTGATCGTGGCGGTTGTTTTGAAACGAGTGAAGTCACCAGTCATGAAAGTCCCATTTTTATCAAACATGGTGTTATTCACTACTGTGTTCCCAATATTCCAAGCGGTTTTGCACGTACCGCCTCAACTGCCATCAGCAATGTATTGATGCCGCTTCTACTTGAAATAGCCGATGAAGGTGGATTGGAAAAACTACTCTGGCATAAACTGAATATCCGCAATGGCATTTATCTCTTCAAAGGGTCACTCACCAATTTTTATCTCAGTCAGCGTTTTGATTTGAAGTACACCGATTTGAATTTGTTGATTGCAAGCAGAGGGTGAACGGAAGGATATTATGACAATGTTTTGTGCATTCTTCAGCTTTTGCATTTATAATAAAAATGTATGTATTTCGTTCCGTAGGAATTCTGTTTCTGATCATGGTTTTTGGCGGTGAGATAGCTCGATAGCAAGCCTGTTTCTTTGACCTAATAAGATTCTCCCGAAAAACAAAGCAAGAGTGATTCATGTGTTTGTTGCTTTATGCGATAACGTTAACCAGGGTATTGTGAAAGTGCCAGTGGCAATTGGTAACGGACAGGATGCTGCTGGTAATTTATATTGGGGAGCAGCTTATGGCGTAAAGTAAAATTTCAAGAATGCAGTCAGATTGGGCATTGGTGAAAAATGGGAAACATTCCAATGAAATACTTGATCGTTGTGTATTGTAAGCACAGAACAGCACATGTGTATTCTTATTGCCGTGTTTATGATGGTGCTTTATAAAAAAGGCCACAGTTACTTTGTCAAAGAAGTTAAAGTCGCAGGTAATGATACTTTGAATGATAAGTTATGGATGAAGACATAAGTTTAATTGGCAGGAAGGTAGTGTATTTTCATTTATCGGACATTCGCAAATTGATGGAGTTGCTAAATATGTAATGAAAAGTTTTGCAGCAGACATCATCAAAAGAAAACATTTCAGCAGGAATATCTTGCATTTCTTGTATAAATTTCAGATCTCCGTTTGAGGAACAATACGCTATTTGAATTTTTGGTCAACCGATTTAGTGAGTCCTGAGGCTTACTACGGAGCCGGACCATTTTATGGTTGATAATTCTATAAACAGGAAACTCCTACGGAGTAAAAACGTTGAAAAATGTAAATTCTAAAACCAGGCATCATTTGTAGTCTTCTCTTTCCGGCGTAAACATATCGATCACTTTGCAATTGGTAATTGAGCGGCCGCCATGCTTTACATTGCCGGGAATGGTTACAACAGCACCAGCCGTTAATACTTCTGTTTTTCCATCAACCGTTAATTCAAATTCGCCTTCCACTACATGCATGATCTGTTCATGAACATGCGAATGCTCGGGAATAGGAGAGTTGGCATCTATTTCCCAAAACGCAATAGTAGATGTGCCGGTATGCACAAACTTACCATTATAACCGGGAAACATTTCTTTCGATGGAATGGAGTTGAGATGATGGAAATACATGTGCTTATTGTTTATAATCCATAATGCTGACTTTGTAATTGCAGAAGTTGTATTCTACTTCATCATTACTGCTTACGATCACCAAACGGTTGCTGCAATGTTGGTTGATCAAACGATGGTATAATGAAATACCATCTGCATCTAAATTGGTACAAGGTTCATCAAGCAACACAACCGGCACATCACTTAAAATCGCTTGTGCAAGTTTTACCCGTTGTTTCATACCGCTGCTGAAATTGCGGAGTTGTTTTTCTTTTGCTTTTTCAAGACCAAGCAACTGAATAATACCCTCAACAGACAACGACGATAAAAAAGGTTTGAACGAATGATGAAACGAAAGAAATTCAAGCAAGGTCATTTCTTCCGGCAGTTCCAGGTATGGAGCAGCAATGCCGAGATGTTGATGGTGATGTTCGGGTGCAATGGTTTTAGCAGCATCGGCAAAATCAATGGTGCCTTCTGAATGTTGCACTGCACCGGCAATTACTTGTAACAATGTTGATTTACCCGAACCATTGTTCCCGGTAATCGCATATGCATTAGCGTTAGTAAATTCGTAAGTGAAGTGACGAAAGATCCATTCCCTGTTGTATCGCTTACCGGCATCAGAAAGCAATATCTTCATCGCCACTGATTTGTGATTTACGTTTAATAACGCCGATCTCGGATTTCTTAATGAACCCAAGAATTTCATCTCTTGTTTCAGTAATTGGTAACATTTGTTCAATCAGCTCAACTGCTTTTGATACAATATGCTTCTCAACAAAAAGAATGTGGTAGATCTTGAATATTTCTTCAATCGTTTCTTTGCTATAACCACGACGGCTCAAACCTACGTTGTTGATACCCACATAACTCAATGGCTCACGGGCTGCTTTTACATAAGGAGGCACATCTTTACGGATGGCACTCATGCCAGCAATATAAGTATGCTTTCCGATATGTGTAAATTGATGTGCTGCACTCATGCCACCAATAATGGCATAATCATCAATCGTTACATGCCCGGCCAATTGTACAGAGTTGGCAAGAATTACATTGTTGCCAACAATACAGTCATGTGCCACATGTGCATAGGCCATGATAAGACAGTTGCTGCCAACTTTGGTTGTATTCTTATCGGTAGTGCCACGATGAATGGTTACGCATTCACGAATGCTGGTATTATCGCCAATCTCTGTAAGTGTGTATTCGCCACGGTATTTGAGATCCTGCGGAACAGCACCGATCACAGCACCGGGAAAAATACTACAGTTCTTTCCAATACGGGAAGAGGAGAAAATAGTGACATTGCTCATTACATGCGTACCATCTCCAATTACCACATCATCGTGAATAACGGAAAATGGGTCAATGGTTACATTGGCGCCTATCTGAGCTTTGGGGTGTATATGAGCAAGGTTACTAATCATTCTTGGTTCTTTTTACAATTTGAGCAGTAAGGTCGCCTTCACACACCACTTTGCTGCCCACAAAGATGGTTCCTCTCATTTCAACAATACCTCTTCTGATTGGATTTTTTAATTCCATTTTTAAAATTAAGGTATCGCCGGGTACAACTTTCTGTTTGAATTTACAATTATCTACCTTCAAAAAGTAAGTATCGTATTTATCTTCTGTATTTTTTGGAATAGCCAGCAAACCACCACATTGCGCCAGTGCTTCGATCTGTAACACACCGGGCATTACATAGTTGCCGGGAAAATGACCTTGGAAAAAGGGTTCATTGTAAGTTACATTCTTTACGCCCACAATATAAGTATCGGTGAGATCAATGATCTTATCAACCAATAAAAACGGATAACGATGCGGTAATATCTTTTCAATTTCAACCACGTCATGTACCGGTGGTTTCTCCGGATAATACGGAGGTACGTTTACTTTGAAACGATTCTTTTTAATATGCTCTTTAATCTTGCGGGCAAACTCCACATTACTTGCATGGCCGGGACGGTTGGCAATGATATGCGCTTTGAATGGCATTCCCACCAACGCAAGGTCACCAACAAGATCCAGCAGTTTATGACGTGCCGGTTCGTTGGGAAAACGCAATTCAAGATTATTTAAGTAACCTTCGCTGGTAATCGCAAATTTCTCTTTGCCAAATGCTTTAGACAGTGTTTCTAATTGTTCGTCGCTTACGGGTTTGTCAACCACCACAATGGCATTGTTCAAATCGCCGCCTTTGATGAGATTATTTTTGAGCAGGTATTCCAGTTCGTGGAAAAACGAAAAGGTTCTGCAGGGAGCCACTTCGGTATTGAATTCACTTACATTCCTTAATTGAGCATGTTGTGTGCCCAATACCGGCGAGTTGAAATCAATCAACGTATTGATGCGGTATTCGGTTGATGGCATGGCCACCATTTCCACTTTCTTATTTTCATCGAGGAAGTAGATATTATGATCAATGGTGTACCAGGTTTTGATGGCATCTTGTTTTTTACGACCGGCTTTGTCAAGCGCTTCTACAAACGGGCGTGAACTGCCATCAAGGATGGGAATTTCCGGTCCGTCGATTTTTACCAGTGCATTGTCGATCTCACAACCAACAAAAGCTGCCAGTAAATGCTCAACCGTATTTACAACGGCGCCATTATGCGACAAGGTAGTGCTGCGGTTGGTCTCTACAACAAAGTCTACATCAGCCTTTACGGTTGGTTGATTGGGAAGATCGGTACGTTGAAAAATGATACCGGTATTTGGATCACCCGGTTCAAGAATCATATTCACCGGTTTACCGGTATGAATGCCTACGCCAGATATGGTAATTGATTCAGCAAGTGTATGTTGATTGGCCTGTTCGGTGCCATTACTGCCATTACTGTTATTCATGGGCACGAAAGTAATAAAAAAGAGGTGAAACACTCGTAAGCGTGTAACGGCCAGTTAAATACTTTCTTTTTCAGCCATTAATTGTTTGATCAGCAGCTCCAGTTCGGCAATCCGTTTCTCCAGGTCGGGGAGGTTCCGGAAGATAGCCTGGCTGCGGAGTGTACTGGTATAATCGAAGGCCGGAGAGCCTGTTACCACACTGTTGGGAAGCTTCATGGATTTACTTACGCCGCTTTGGGCGTTGATGCGGCTTCCGTCGGCGATGGTAATATGGCCAACAATACCAGCTTGTCCGCCAATCATTACCCGGTTACCGATCTTAGTACTTCCGCTTACGCCGGTTTGAGCGGCAATAACGGTGTAGGTTCCTATTTCAACATTATGAGCGATCTGAATAAGATTGTCGAGTTTCGCACCTTTGTGAATAATGGTTGAACCCATTGTTGCACGGTCGATGGTGCAATTAGCCCCGATCTCTACTTCATCTTCCACCAATACATTTCCGATTTGCGGTACTTTTTTATAAGTACCGTCTGCCTGTGGAGCAAATCCAAATCCATCGCCACCTAACACCGTTCCGGCATGGATGATCACTTTTTGTCCCACAATACAATCATGGTAGATTTTTACACCGGCGTGCAAAATGCTGTTATCACCAATCACCACATTATTGCCTAAAAAGCAATGCGGATGCACTTTTACATTCTTACCCAGTTTTACATTTTCGCCGATATAGCTGAACGCACCAACAAAAACGCTTTCTTCAATCATGGCCGATTTGGCAACAAACGAAGGTTCCTGAATGCCCACCATCTTTTGTTCCATGATCTTTTCGTAGGCTTGCAATAGGGTGGCAAAGGCACTGTATGCATCCGGCACACGAATGAGCGAGGCCTTTACCGGTTCCCGCAACTCCAACGATTGGTTGATGATGATGATGGAAGCACCGGTGCTGTATAAATAATCTTCGTATTTGGGATTGGCTAAAAAGGCGAGTTGTCCGTCAACTGCTTCTTCAATTTTACTGAAAGAACGAACTGTTGCGTTGGGGTTACCCTCTATCGAGCCATTAATGATGAGTGCAATTTGCGAAGCCGAAAACTCCATGTATCCTGTCTTAATATTTTAAAGTTACTTTCAAAAACGTTCCAAAACAATCTTTATGATGGCATTTCTCCGCTTTTTATGCAAACGGTGGCCGGCAAAGGTAAAATTTTCGAACCGGGCTGTGAATGGCTTTGTGAATTAATCCATATTCAATCTCCGATATGTCTTTTACAGTTCCATCCTTGTACAAAATGTTGATATGCTCGTTGCCCGGGTTGTACATTCTGTTTTCAGCGATCCCATTAAATACAAAATACGGCACTTCCTCGTCTGTTAATGACAACTGTTCTTTCGCTTTTCGTTGCACCAACTCAATTTCTTCTTTATCAAACGGCTGCATCTGCAATTTTGTTTTAAGCATGTGGCGGTTTAACAACCATTGACTGAGCGTGCTTAACACTTTATCAGGATGATGCATCCATTTTTTGATGGAAGCCAATACATCATAATCGTCCAGTTCACAAAACTTGGCCAGGTTATTTTTTATAAATGTTGCTGATTGGGTTGTCCGCAAAAATTCATCCAGAATTGGGTTTGATGAAAAAGCACCCGGTTCTTCTTTCGCCAGCACTCTTGCACGGTCCAGAATTTTTACCAGCATATTTTCAGCACTCAACACGGTTTTATGCAGATAAGCCTGCCAGTACATCAGGCGACGGGCCACTAAAAATTTTTCAATACTGTACACGGCTTTTTCTTCCACCATCAACTCATTATTGTGGACCACCATCATTTTAATGATTCGATCGTATCCGATCACGCCTTCGCTCACACCACTGTAAAAACTGTCACGTGTTAAGTAGTCCATCCGGTCTACATCCAACTGGCTGCTGATGAGTTGATGCAAAAACAGTTTAGGATAAGTTCCTTTGAAAATGGAGATCGCCATATCCAAAGCGCCTTTGAATTCTTTATTGAGATGTTCAAATATGAGAAATGATATTTCCTCATGATGCACATCTTCGATCAACACATGTTCCAATGCATGACTGAACGGACCATGACCCACATCATGCAACAGGATCGCTAATTTGGCGGCCTGTTCTTCTTCGGCTGTTATTTCAACTCCTTTGCCTTTTAACTCAGTAAGTGCGAGGCACATTAAATGATATGCACCCATGCTGTGGTGCAATCGGGAATGCACAGCACCCGGATATACAAGATGCGCCAATGCCATTTGGTGAATGCGGCGTAAACGCTGGTAAAAAGGATGTGATAAAATCCGGTAGATCAATACATCATCGAAGGTGATAAAACCATGCACCGGATCATTCACTATTTTTCTGAACTTCATGTACTTATTTATAGTTGCTTTTTATTGCCCCATGTTACCTGCCTGACGGTAGGCAGGTTCGCCATAAAAACGAACATCGCTATTGCTGTAAATTGCCCGTTCATTTTTATTGCTCATTTCATTTGTAAACTGTTAAATATCCAAACGGCAAGTGTGCAAAGGTAATGGCTTGTGCCTTGAAACTTGTACCTTGAGCACTTAACTTTTGATCGGGCAAGGTTGCCAACCTTTATACAAACCAACGAATTATCAGGTTCATGCGAAAGGGTGGCAACCTTCATTAATTAATTTTCCGCCTTAAACCAATAAGCATGGCATTAGCAAAAATTCTTTGGGTAGATGATGAAATTGAAAGTCTGCAATCACAAAAATTATTTCTTGAAAATAAAGGCTACGAAGTACACACGTTAACCAATGGGTTTGATGCCATTGATTATGTAAAAGAAAATCCGGTGGATGTGGTGTTGATGGATGAAAGCATGCCGGGTATTACCGGGCTTGAAACGCTTACCAAGATCAAAGAAGTGAATCAATCTATTCCCGTTGTTCTCATCACCAAAAATGAAACAGAGAACCTGATGGATGATGCCATTGGTTCACAGATCAGCGATTATCTCATCAAACCGGTGAATCCCAATCAGGTATTACTTAGCTTAAAAAAGATCATCGATAATAAACGGTTGGTGAGTGAAAAAACAACATCGGCTTACCAACAGCAGTTCCGTAATCTGTTCATGGCGCTCAACAGCAATCCTAACTTCAATGAGTGGATGGACATCTACAAAAAACTAGTGTATTGGGAACTGGAAATGAGCAAGGCCGATAGTCCGGAAATGAGTGAGGTGCTGCAACAGCAAAAAAGCGAAGCCAACAACGAATTTTTCAAATACATTTCACGGCATTATTCAGAATGGGTAAAATCAAGAACGGCAGAAGCACCCATTATGAGTCATACGCTGTTCCAGTTTAAAGTGTTGCCACATGTAGAGAAAGGTGTACCGCTTTTTTTTATTTTGATTGATAACCTGCGTTTCGATCAGTGGAAAGCAATACAACCCATTTTTGCTGAAAGCTTCCGCATTGCTGAAGAAGATTCCTACTATTCTATTTTGCCTACCGCAACGCAATACAGCCGCAACGCCATCTTCAGCGGTTTACTGCCGGTTGATATTGAAAAGAAATTTCCTAAACAATGGAAAAATGATAATGATGAAGGCGGCAAAAATCTGCACGAAGAAGAATTTTTCCGTGCACAGTTGCAACGGTTGGGAAGAGGCGATTTGAAACTTTCGTACACCAAAGTGTTGAACCATCAGGCAGGGCAGGAGTTGGTGAATAATATTCATAACCTGTTGCAAAATGATATTAATGTGATCGTGTACAATTTTGTGGATATGCTCAGCCATGCACGTACTGAAATGGAAGTGTTGAAAGAACTGGCAAATGATGAAAAAAGTTATCGCAGCATCACCGTAAGTTGGTTTGAACATTCGCCGCTTTACCAGGCGTTGCGGAAAATTGCTGATAAGAAGATCAACATTGTGATGGCGACCGATCATGGCAGCATCCGTGTACAAAAATCTGCAAAGGTGATTGGTGATAAGGAAACCACTACCAACATCCGTTACAAACACGGACGTAATCTCAACTTCGAACAAAAAGATGTGCTTTCGTTCCGTGATCCTGCTGATGCAGGTTTGCCAATGCCCAACGTGAACTCATCTTATATTTTTGCAAGGGAAGATGTGTATCTCTGTTATCCCAACAATTATAATTACTACGCTAATTATTACCGTAACAGTTTTCAGCATGGCGGGGTGAGCCTGGAGGAAATGATTATACCGGTGGTAAGGATGACGAGTAAATAGGTAAATTGTGCACATTTATTAGTATAATTATTTGCGACGTAATTTTTTAAAATATGCCAAATTTATAAGCGTAACTTCTATCGTTATTACGCTTTTTATTGCTTACAAGATTGCTGGAGAATATGCTGCCTCGGCAGGTAAAGAACGAGCCTATTTTTGGACTACTGATGTTATTGATTACCGATTTCAGTATTTGGTTAGTATTCTGGGCTTGATCGCAATTCTTTTAATCATCTTTCATCGTGATAAAAATACCAAGAGGATAGAGATAATTTGGGTCTCATTGTTAGCCTTTTCTTCAATTATTCTTGTATTTGGTAAAATTTGGCGTTTATTGGTGTGGATGCATTAGTTTTTAAGCAGATAATTGTGGAAAAGTCCTCTTTATTGAAACAGATTATGAGCAGCAGTAACGGTAAATTTGCAACGAATTAAATACGCCTTAAGGGGACAGGGGAATGAAACTGAATCAATCTACATTAGATAAGTTAGAAGACGTTCTTGAACAGAGCGGCTATGTGGTGCGTTACGAACGTGGCACATTTCAAAGTGGCTATTGCATCCTGGAGCAGAAAAAAGTTGTGGTGCTCAATAAATTTTTACTGCAGGAAAGTCGCATCAATACCTTGCTCGAATTGATCCCTCAAGTGAACGTGAGCTTTGATGCTTTAACAGCCGACAGCCAGAAACTATATGAAGAGGTAATGGCGCTTGCTGAAGCGAAGGCGAAAGCGACAGAAGAATAATTAGAAATGACGAATGAGAAATAAAAAATGAAGAAGTTATCTCCCAACAACCAGTACTTTTTCATTTCTCATTTTCAACTTTTCATTTTTAATTTTATCAGGTGAGCTATCCTCCCATCAAAATAACATTTCTCGGAACAGGCACCAGCAGCGGTGTACCAATGATCGGATGCGATTGTGAAGTATGTACATCCGCTGATCCAAAAAACAACCGGCTGCGCAGCAGCATTATGGTTGAAACAGCCAATACCACCATTGTAGTTGATACCACACCCGATTTTCGTTACCAGATGTTGCGACTTGGAGTGAAAAAAGTTGATGCCATCATTTTCACGCATCCACACAAAGATCACATGGCAGGTTTGGATGATGTACGTGCCTTTAATTACATCAACAAAAAACCAATGGAGGTGTACTGTAATTATTTAACAGAAGAAGCCTTGCGTAGAGATTTTTATTATGCATTTTCCGATACCAAATACCCGGGAGTTCCAGAGATCAATCTCAATACAATTACGGAAGCACCATTTACGATCAACGAACTTACCATCGTACCAGTTCTGGTCTGGCATTTGAAAATGCCGGTGCTGGGTTTCCGGTTTGGACCGTTCACATATATTACCGATGCCAATTTTATTGAAGAAGATCAGAAAGAAAAAATCAAAGGCAGCAAGGTGATGGTGTTAAATGCGTTGCGAAACGAAAAACATATCTCCCATTATAATCTGGAAGAAGCCATTGCCTTGGTACAGGAATTACAGGTTCCGGAAGCATACTTCACACATATCAGTCACCAGTTGGGCCTGCATGCATCTGTAGAATCGGAATTGCCTGCAGGTATCCACTTAGGCTATGATGGATTAATACTGAATTTGTAAATTATTCCCCTGTTATACCCGCTTTGTAGTATTTCATTTGTCTTTTACGACGAGTATTTTTAAGGTATGCAGTTTACCCAAACCAAATGGATGAAGGAATATTTTTCCTTCACAAAAAAGGAACGCAATGCTGTATTGCTGCTTGGAACGCTTGCCGCATTGTTTGCCTTATTGCCCACCATGTTTCCCTTCCTTGTAAATGATGAAATTGAATTGGTTGTTGATACAGCAATACAAAATGAAATTGCTGCCTTGCAGGTAGTGAACGAACCCGCCGATCGCAGAACAGCTTATTATTCGGATGCCGATCTCTATCAACCAAAGCAAGCAAGATTCGAAAAGTATGGAAGCGAACAATCAAATGCCGTGCTGTTTGCATTTGATCCCAATACAGCGAGTGAAGTAGAATGGAAGCGGTTGGGGCTTCGTGAGAAAACTATTCAAACCATCCTCAACTATCGTTCGAAAGGAGGAAAGTTTTTTAAAGCGGAAGATCTGCAACGTATCTATGGTCTCCGATCTGGCGAATATGAACGGCTGAAACCATATGTTCAAATTGAATCGCAACGAAAAGAACAAACATCCGGCTTTGCTGCTGCGGCAGAACCTAAAACCGAACGGAAGGAGTATGCCGCTGTTGCTGTTGATATTAATTCCGCCGATACAGCAGAATGGAAAAAGCTGAAGGGCATCGGCTCCGGTTTTGCCCGCAGAATTGTGAATTTCCGTTCAAAGCTGGGCGGCTTTGTTTCAGTTGAGCAGGTAAAGGAAACATTCGGGTTGCCCGATTCTGTTTATCAGCAGATCAAACCCCAGCTGCGTTTCGATGGCCCGGTTGTCCAACAAATTGATCTGAACAAAGCATCCATCGAAGAATTGAAAGCACACCCTTACATAGCCTATGCTGTTGCCAATGCCATTGTTCAATACCGAAAAGAACATGGCAATTTTACTGCCGTTGATGATATCCGGAAAATTGGTGCCATCGATCCACCATTATTCACAAAAATTGCTCCCTATCTTACGGTCAGGTGAGGGGAAATATTTTTTTGCCAACCACTAACAATTGTTAGCAATCTCCCTATATTTGCATAGCCGTTTCGATTGATTGCTATAAGTAAGAAAGTTGAGTCATGGTACTGGTTGTAGGTCAGTTCATGGCTCAACTTATTTTAAAACCTAGTTGAACAGCTTAAAACGAACAATGAATTTTATACAAGACGAAGTAACACAGCAGGTAGCACAGGTAGCAAAAGATTTCGCTCACAAGCACATCAAACCACATGTAATGGAGTGGGATGAAACCCAGCATTTTCCAATCGATGTGATGAAGGAAATGGGAAAGCTTGGTTTGATGGGCATTTTTGTTCCCGAAGAATATGGCGGCAGCGGCTTTAGCTATAATGAATATGTAGCGGCAATTGTAGAAACTGCGAAAGTATGTGGCTCTATTGGGTTAAGCCTGGCTGCACATAATTCACTTTGCACCGGTCATATTTTATATTGTGCGAACGAAGAACAGAAGAAAAAATACCTTCCCAAACTTGCAACAGGTGAGTGGATCGGTGCATGGGGTTTAACTGAACCCAATACCGGTAGCGATGCGGGTAACATGCAAACAACGGCAGTAAAGGAAGGTGATGAGTGGATATTGAATGGAACCAAATGCTGGATCACACATGGTATTAGTGCTGAGCTGGCCGTTGTAATTGCACGTACTGGCGAACCACGAACAAGTGGCAACTCCACTGCTTTTTTGATTGAAAGAGGTACCGGCGGATTCAAAGCCGGTAAAAAAGAAAATAAGTTGGGCATGCGTGCAAGCGAAACATCAGAAATGATCTTTGATAACTGCCGCATTTCTGATGCAAACCGTATTGGTGAAGTAGGTGATGGGTTTCGTCAGGCGCTGAAAATTCTGGATGGTGGACGTATTTCTATTGCCGCTCTTTCCTTAGGTATTGCAAAAGGTGCGTTTGAAGCGGCTTTACAATATTCACAGGAACGTTATCAATTCGATCAGCCGATTTCAAGCTTCCAGGGTATTTCATTTAAGTTGGCTGATATGGCAACTGAAATTGCTGCGGCAGAACTGTTGATCATGAAAGCAGCCGATTTGAAAAATCGTGGAGAGAAAGTAACAGAAGCCGGAGCTATGGCAAAATATTATGCAAGCGAAGTAGCAGTAAGAGTTAGTAATGATGCGGTGCAGATCTTTGGCGGCTATGGTTACACCAAAGATTTTCCGGTAGAAAAATATTATCGTGATAGTAAACTCTGCACCATAGGTGAAGGCACCAGTGAAATACAAAAAATTGTAATTGCCAGAGAAGTATTAAAATAGGTCGATCGTAAATCAACATGAGAGAGCAAAGCCGGTTCAGTTTACTGGAGCGGCTTTCTTAGTCTAAGAAATCGTCTTCATCTTTCGGACTGTACTTGTCAAACAGTTTATCGATCGCTCCACCGAATACCGGAAATTTTTCCTTCGCAAAATTCTTGATCACTTCAATGGATTTGTATGCTTGCTGTTCGGTTAATCCTTCTGCCATTAAACGGTTGATGAGTTCCTGCATTTCTTAAAGTTTAAAGTGGAAAGTTAAAAGTTTAAAGTTGGATAGAGTCACTGATGACGCAGATTTTAGCAGATCGTTCATCTGCAGCTGCCACTCTATCATTTTCTTCAAATAAAAAACCTGTTGATTTTACTCAACAGGTTTAATATCGTTCACGATTCGTACTTCTTACTTCGTACCTCGTATTTGTTATGCTACTTTCAGCAAGCCCAGCTTACTCTTATCAAACTTATGCATAGCATAGTCTAATGTAAGATGGAATTGTTTTTCTTCACTGCCCGGCAGATCGAACATGGCATCGGTTAAGATACTTTCACAGATGCTGCGTAAACCTCTTGCGCCGAGTTTGTATTCCATTGCTTTTGCCACCATGAAATCATATACATCTTCATCGATCAGTAATTCAATTCCTTCCAGGTCAAATAATTTATGGTATTGTTTGATGAGTGCATTTTTTGGTGTTACCAGAATTTCACGGAGCGTTTCTGCATCCAATGGATTGAGATAGGTAACAATTGGTAAACGTCCCAGCAATTCAGGAATCAAACCAAATGATTTCAGATCCTGTGCATTTACATATTGCAGCAGGTTCTTCTTCATGTGTTCCTGTTCTTCTTTATTTACATTGAAACCAATGGCATTGGTATTTACACGACGTGCAATCACTCTGTCAATACCATCAAATGCACCACCGCAAATAAAGAGAATATTTTGTGTGTTGATCTTGATGAGTTTTTGTTCCGGATGTTTACGTCCGCCCTGTGGTGGAACCAATACTTCCGTTCCTTCGAGCAACTTCAACATACCTTGCTGCACACCTTCACCACTTACATCACGGGTGATGGATGGGTTATCGCCTTTACGTGCAATCTTATCGATCTCATCAATATAAACGATTCCTTTTTCTGCTGCTGCTACATCGTAATTACAAACCTGTAACAAACGTGTAAGAATACTTTCCACATCTTCACCTACATAACCGGCTTCTGTAAATACGGTTGCATCAACAATGGCAAACGGAACATTGAGCAAGCGTGCAATTGTTTTGGCGAGTAATGTTTTACCGGTACCGGTTTCACCCACCATTACAATATTGCTCTTTTCAATTTCAATTTCGCTTTCTGTTTTTTGCTTTAAACGTTTGTAGTGATTGTAAACAGCAACGGCCAATACTTTCTTTGGCTTCATCCTGACCAATGATATATTCATCCAGGAAGCGTTTGATCTCCACTGGTTTTTTTACATTCAGTTTAAAGTTGGAAGTAGTTGCTTCATTACGCAGTAATAATTCCTGTGCAATGATTTCCTGTGCATGCTCTACGCAGTTTTCACAGATATGTCCTTCCTGTCCCGCAATTAAGATCTTCACTTCGTCCCTGCTACGGCCACAAAAGGAACAGTGCAACATGTTGTTTTTCGCCATTTGAAATGGATTTTTTCAGATTGGTTTGATGATACAAAACCAACTCAAAGATAACAATGCTTTTTAATTAAGGTAGTATTATGATGAAAAAGGGATGGAATACTACAAGATTCCATCCCTTTTGCTATTGTAACGAAAGATTTAGAGCTTATCAAGGATGCCGTCAACAATGCCATAGTCAACAGCTTCTTTGGCATCCATCCAGTAATCACGGTCAAAATCTTTCAAAACCTGCTCAATTGTTTTGCCACAGTTTTCTGCCAGAATTTTCGCCCCCATTTCCTTTGTCTTTGCAATTTGGTTGGCAATGATCTCCAGGTCGGCGCTGGTACCTTGTGCACCACCAATGCTTGGCTGATGAATCATTACTTCACCACTTGGAAAAATGTAACGCTTGCCTTTTGTACCACCGCTTAACAGGATCGATCCCATTGATGCAGCCATACCCATGCAAATGGTGCTTACGGGTGAACTGATCAACTTCATGGTATCATAAATAACCATACCACTTGTTACCACACCACCGGGACTGTTGATGTAGAGTTTAATTTCTTCCCCTGGTTTTACTGCATCGAGATACAATAATTTATTCACGATCTCTTTTGCAGAATTATCGTGTACAACGCCCCAGAAAAATATCTTGCGTTGTTCCAGAAACTTTTTATTGTACGGGCCGAATGCGGCTGCAGTAAAATTTTCTAACGGATTTTCTTTTGGCATATCCTCTTCTTCGTCTTCAAAACGAACAGGAAATTTTAAATTATGCTGATACATCGTTTACTTAATTTAAAGGTTTAGCTTTCTTTTGTCTTGCGGGGATTCATCACCAATACTTCATCCACTAATCCATATTCTTTTGCTTCGCTGGCTTTCATCCAGAAATCACGGTCGCTGTCTTCTTTTACTTTTTCAATTGTTTGACCGCTGTGGTAAGCAATGATCTCATAGAGTTCGTCTTTGAGTTTCTTTACTTCATTCACCATGATCTGAATGTCGGTAGCTTGTCCACCTGCGCCGCCATACGGTTGGTGTAACATGATACGTGAATGTTTTAATGCAGTACGTTTTCCTTTGGTACCAGCACACATCAACACAGCACCCATACTTGCTGCAATACCAATGGTGATCGTACTTACGTCTGGAGTAATGTATTGCATGGTATCATAAATACCAAGCCCTGCATAGATACTTCCACCGGGACTGTTGATGTACATCTGTATATCACGAGTGCGATCGGTACTTTCTAAAAACAACATTTGTGCAGTTACAATGTTGGCTACATAATCATTGATCGGTTCACCCAGAAAAATAATACGATCCATCATGAGGCGGGAGAACACATCCATGCTGGCTACGTTCAACGGGCGCTCTTCAATAATGTAAGGCGTAAGATTGGTTGGGTTACTGAATGCTGATTGATAATTATGCAATGTGGCGCCGGAGATACCACGATGTTTCACGGCGTATTTTTCAAATTCTTTATTCAAATCCATAATCGTTTTTTTTCCGGTTTGAAGTTAAGGGAAATCGTTTGGAATAAACTATTTTCAAATACCATGCGAGGCAGAAAATCAGGACATTAAGGCAGAACGTAAGTCGAAAGTGGAAAGTGGGAAGTGGAAAGTTGTTTAAGGTCGGTTATAATGGCTGAATCAATTTCAGATTGCAGATATGCGATTGCAGATTTGTTGTAGGCTGATCTGCATTCAAATATTTTTCATCAAACACCGGTTAAAAAGGAAATCCCGATAATTGCTCATCGGGTGTATGGTATACATCTGAAATCTACAATCGTAAATCTAAAATATTAATGGTGTTGATGCTGATGCTCTTCATTCATTTTAATGAATTCTTCTGCACCTACTTCTTTCTCATCTTTGTTTACCTGCTGCTCGGCCCAGTTAAATACTTTTTCTGTAACGAGGCGGCGATAGGTTTGATCAACCTGTTGTTCATCTTTCAACAAACCATCTACATACTGATCTAACCATTCCAGGTTGCCATCACCAAGGTTCATGCTGCCGAAGTAGCTCATCACCTGTTGACGCATACTGTCTTTCAGTTCTTCCTGTGTTACATCCAAACTATTTTCAGTAACAATTTTATCTGTGATCAAGGTCCAGCGTAACTGATTGTTGAATGTTGGATATTCTTCTTCGACCTGTTCAGCATTCTTTGGCTTTTCACCGGAAGTAGCCAACCATTTTTTCAAAAAGCTTTCCGGCAGTTCCATGGTTGTTTCTTCCAGTAATACATGATACAGATGGTGCTGGAGCTGGTTGCTGCTTTGTTTATCCCAATACGCCTGAATATCTGCTTCAATGGCTGCACGGAATTCAGCTTCGTTTGCAATGGTTTTACCGGGAAGCGCTTCTTTGAAAAACTCTTCGTTCATTTCACGTTTTTCAATCAAACCAACTTTGGTGATGGTGAGTTTGAACTGCTTTCCTTCTACTTCTGCAGCATCTTTAAAACCAAGATCACCAATTACCCAGTTGCGTTCTTTTTCTTCAAATGCATCCTGTACTGTAATTACAAGCGTATCGCCGGTTTTAGCGCCCTGCAATTTTGCACGGTATGCTTCGGTAAAATATTTAACCAGTAATGAATTATCTTTTTTAACACCGCCTTCAACCACATTGCCATCTGCATCACTTTCTTCAAATGTGAGGTTGAGTACACTATCGTCGCTATTGACTGTTTCAGGCTCTGTCATTTTGCCGAAACGGTTTTGCAAACGCTCAATTTCTTCGTTCACCATTTCCGCCGTTGCTTTTACACGGAAATAAGGTGCTTTCTTTTTGCTGAGATCAATTTCAAAAGCAGGCTTTAACCCAATTTCAAAATCAAAGCTGTAATCAACAGGCGTATCCATGCTGGGCTTAAATTCTGAATTGGCAAGTGGGAGAGGCTGTGCAAAAATGTCCAGCTTTTCAGTGGCGAGGTAATCGTTCAATCCTTTTTCAATATTACGGATCACCTCTTCGGTGAAGATGCCGGGACCGTACATTTTCTTCACCATACCTGCAGGCACCATACCCTTGCGGAAACCGGGAATATTGGCTTGCTTGCTGTATGTTTTCAATGTTTTTTCAAATGCCGGGAAGTATTCCTCTTTTGTAATTTTTACAGTGAGTTTGTCTGTTAACAAACCAATGTTTTCTCTTGTAACTGTTGCCATATTTTTGCTTTTAGCTTTTAGCTGCGAGCTTTAAGCTGTTTAAAAAAGCCCCTCCGCCAGAGGCGGAGAGGTTGAAGCGGTTGTCCGGATGGAGGGACTCGAACCCCCACACCTCACGGCATCAGATCCTAAGTCTGACGTGTCTACCAATTTCACCACATCCGGAAGAACTTTGTTTAAAAACGGGCTGCAAAGGTAGGGGGTTTCAGCTTTGCTGCAAAAGAGTTTTCAGGGGTTCTTTTTTTGCTGAAAGCTGGTTGGATAAAGAGATCGACGTATTTTAGTATTCTATCAAATTTGAAAAACATCAGAAATTATGCAGGTAAGGAAAAATCTATTTCTAACAATTTTATGGTTAGCATTATTGATAATTAACCTTGTATCTCTAATTGTTTTAGCACCAGATTTGAAAATTCTCAACGGAAGTGCACTGATTAGTGCTTGCTTAAACCTAATGTTGATTTTAATAGCTGCCTTTTATTTTTTCAAACAAATCAAAAAAGTGAAAAGGGATTAAATTACTTTTTTGACCGTTGATAGCGGCTTAAACTTAGCCATTCTCTTTCTTTTCGTAAATTCGCCCTTACTGGAAACAATTTCAACTATACCGGCCTATACCCTAACCCCCGAACAGGAGAAAAAGGAAATCCTTCGTCATTACCGCAGTTTGTTGCGTTCGCTTAAAACAAAACTCAAAAAAGGCGATAAGGAATTGGTGCGTACTGCCTTTGAAATGTCAGCCGAAGCACACCAAACCATGCGCCGGAAAAGCGGAGAGCCTTATATTTTACATCCGCTGGCGGTAGCACAAATTTGTGTGGAAGAAATTGGATTGGGCGTACGTTCAACCATTTGTGCATTGCTGCACGATACGGTGGAAGATACCGATGTAACATTGGAAGATGTGGCCCGTGAGTTTGGGAATGAAATTGCACGAATCATTGACGGGCTAACGAAAATCTCTACTGTTGTAGATGCAAATTCCACGCAACAAGCAGAAAATTTCAAGAAGATATTACTCACGCTGACTGATGATCCACGGGTGATCCTCATTAAGCTGGCTGATCGTTTGCACAATATGCGTACGCTGGACAGTATGAAACGGGAGAAGCAGTTGAAGATCTCCAGCGAAACGGTATATGTATATGCGCCATTGGCACATCGCCTTGGTTTGTACAATATCAAAACCGAAATGGAAGATCTTTCCATGAAATACCTGGAGCCTGATGTGTACAAAGAAATTGCACGAAAATTATCAGAAACAAAACGGGAACGCAGCAGATACATCAACGAGTTTGTAAAACCGATCAAAGAAAAACTGGAACGGGTAGGCTTTAGTAATTATGAATTGTATGGACGACCAAAATCGATCCATTCCATTTCCAATAAAATAAAGAAGAAGGGCGTCAGCTTTGAAGAAGTGTATGATCTGTTTGCCATCCGCATCATCATTGATTCACCAGCCGACCGGGAAAAAGAAGATTGCTGGAAAGCCTATTCCATTGTGACTGATATGTACACACCATCACCGGAACGCCTGCGTGACTGGTTGAGCAACCCCAAGAGTAATGGTTACGAAGCGTTGCACACAACTGTGATGGGGCCACAAGGGAAATGGGTAGAAGTACAGATACGCACCAAACGGATGAACGAAATTGCAGAGAAGGGTTTGGCGGCACACTGGAAATACAAAGAGGGTAGCGGCGATGAAGATCGATTCGATAAATGGTTTCATAATATCCGGGAAGCATTGAGCAATCAGGATAGCAGCTCACTCGACTTTTTACAGGATTTCAAAAGCTCGTTCCTTACTGAAGAAATTTATGTGTACACACCAAAAGGCGATGTAAAAATGTTGCCGGTTGGCGCCACTGCTTTGGATTTTGCATTTAGTGTGCATAGTGATGTGGGCAGCCGTTGTATTGGTGCAAAAGTGAATCACAAGCTGGTGCCTATTGCACATAAGTTGCGTAGCGGCGATCAGATCGAGATCATTACCAGCAGCAAACAAAAGCCGAGTGAAGACTGGTTGAATTTTGTGATCACGGCAAAATCGAAGAGCAAGATCAAAGATGCGCTGAAAGAAGAAAAGCGAAAAGTAGCCGATGAAGGCAAGTATGTACTGCAACGCAAGCTGGAACAGATGGGCGCCAGTTTTGATGTGAATAATGTAGAAACACTTACCCTGTTTTATAAACTGCCATCGCAGTTGGAACTGTTTTACAAGATCGCCACCAAAGCCATTGACTTGAAGGAAATAAAAGACCTCGAGATGCATGGTGATAAACTGGAGTTGCCAAAACCAGCGAAACAGGTAATGGAACCAAAACCGGAATACGATCCCAACCGTACCGGGTCACACAAAGATTCTGAGCTCATTATTTTTGGCGAAAGCAGCGATCGCATTGTGTACACATTGGCCAACTGCTGTAAGCCTATTCCCGGCGATGATGTGTTTGGCTTTGTATCAACCGGTAAAGGATTGATCATTCATCGCACCACTTGCCCGAACGCTTCGAGGCTGCTGGCCAACTTTGGTCACCGTGTGGTGAAAACCAAATGGGCGAAGAACAAAGAAATTTCGTTCCTCACCGGTATCAAAATTATTGGGGTGGATGATGTGGGGGTAGTGAGTAAGATCACCAATCTCATCAGCAGTGAAATGCGACTCAACATCAGCGCCATTACCATTGAAGCGAAAGAAGGTGTGTTTGAAGGCAACATTAAGATTTTTGTGCATGATAAAGACGAACTCGATGAATTAGTGTCCCGTCTTTACAAACTAACGGGCATTCAGAATGTAGAACGTTACGATACCGAGCAGTAATTTTCCCCAACTGTATTTTTATTTCTTCTTCAGCTTGTGATTCACTTATTTTTGCCGCTCAAATTATCTACTCAAATTATTTTATGGTTGATGTAATTCTGGGCCTCCAGTGGGGCGACGAAGGAAAAGGAAAGATCGTTGATTTTTTTGCGCCGCAATATGATGTCATTGCCCGTTTCCAGGGAGGGCCCAACGCCGGACATACTTTGTATGTAAACGGCGAAAAGGTGGTATTGCATCAAATACCCAGCGGTATATTTCATAAAGGTATTGTGAACCTCATCGGAAACGGAGTGGTACTCGATCCTGTTACATTAAAACGTGAGTGTGAAAAAGTAGCATCGATGGGGGTCGATGTAAAAGAGAATCTTTTTATTGCACAGCGTACCAACATCATTATACCAACACACCGTGCATTAGATAAAGCAGCTGAACTGGCAAAAGGAGATGAGAAGATCGGTTCTACTTTGAAAGGAATTGGTCCGGCGTATATGGATAAAACAGGCCGCAATGCCTTACGTGTCGGCGATCTGCTCGATCCTGAGTTCAATCAATTGTACAATAAGCTCAAAGCAAAACATCAGCAGTTACTCGGTAATTACAATTTCACCGAAGATATCAGTGCTTGGGAAACCGAATTCTTTGAAGCCGTAGAGTTTTTGAAAACATTGAACATTGTGAATGGTGAATATTTCATCAATGCAAAAATCGCCGAAGGTAAAAAAGTATTGGCCGAAGGTGCACAGGGCAGCATGCTCGATGTTGATTTCGGAACCTTTCCGTTTGTTACATCATCCAACACCATTTCAGCAGGTGTAAGTACAGGCTTAGGCGTAGCGCCGAATAAGATCAGAGAAGTGATCGGTATTACCAAAGCTTATTGCACAAGAGTAGGTAGCGGTCCGTTCCCAACAGAGTTGTTTGATGCAACGGGCGATGAGTTGCGGAAAGTAGGAAGTGAGTTTGGAGCAACAACCGGCCGTCCACGTCGTTGCGGATGGATCGATCTGGTAGCACTGAAGTTTGCCTGCATGATCAATGGTATTACACAGATTGTGATGACAAAAGCAGATGTGCTGGACAGCTTTGCTGACTTGCAGGTTTGTACGGCTTATATTGTTGGCGGAAAAGAAACGCAGGAAATTCCATTCGAGATCAGCAAGGTAAAAATTGATCCGGTGTACAAAGCGTTCAAGGGTTGGAGCCATCCAACGGCTGAATGTAGAACAGCTGACGATTTCCCTGAACAAATGAATACCTATCTTGCTTATATTAATGAGTATCTTGGTGTAGAAGTGAAATATGTTTCCAATGGCCCCGGTCGTGATCAGATTGTAACCATATAAGACAAACTGCCTTACAAAAAAAATTATAAAGAAAAGTTTGGCTAATTCAAAAACCCGTTGAAATTTTACAGCATAATCGTTGTTACAAATGGCAAAGTCAATTAAGAAAACCGGCGACTCATCTACCCCTCAACCCGAGAACACTAAGAAGGCTGATACCAAGCCAAAAAAAAATCATGAAGATGATGAGGACGAAGATGATGATCTCGAACTAGAAGATGATGAACCCGTCGTGAAGAAAGCCGGTAAAGGCGCCGCTAAATCAAAATCGAAAGATGATGATGAAGACGACGATGAGGCAGATGTAGAAGATGATGACTGGAACAAAGGCGGTGAAGAGGATGATGACTATGATCCCGACTTTGAAGAGTTTGATATTCCGAAATCAAAAGGAAAAGCTGCCGGAAAGAAAAAGGCAGACGAAGAAGATGATTTCAAAATTGATGAGGATTTCAAAGAGTTTGATATGATGAGTGGCGGTGCTGATGATTTTGATGACGATGACGATGATTTTTAATCAATGAAGTGATACGAAGTTTTCAATCTTTTTTAATAACAGATTTTTTTGTAACCAAACGTCAAATGTTGAGCTGGTGTAACCGGTTCAACATTTGTTCTTTTTTGGACAACCATCATTATCAATTGCCCGGCCATAGCTATGAATGTCTGGCAGGTTGTGGCGTTGCTGATTCCGTAAAAGCGAACGCAGGCAATGCATTTGCATCGTTACAAACATTTTTGGATCAACAGAACGATTGGTGCTTCGGGCACTTCGGTTACGATCTGAAAAATGAAACCGAGCAACTGACGTCTTCACATGAAAACAAGATCGGCTTTACCGATCTGTATTTTTTTGTACCACAGTATGTATTTCAGTTGAGTGAAACCGAACTGCGGATCGGTTCGTTGAACGATGATCATGCAAGGGTGTATGATGCTATCTGCAAAGAAGCAACGGCTATAGCTGAAAAAGAAATGGCTGTTCGTTTTCATGAACGTGTTTCAAAGGCAGACTACATTAACAGTATCAACAGTATCAAAGAACACATTCTTCGTGGCGACTGTTATGAGTTGAATTACTGCATGGAATTTTTTGCCGAAGCTGCAAAGATCGATCCGTTACAGGTGTATCAATCGTTGACAGCCGTATCTCCCAATCCGTTTTCTGCATTTTATAAAGTTGACAACAGTTATTTGCTTTGTGCAAGTCCTGAGCGTTTTTTGCGCAAGCAGGGAACGCAATTACTTTCGCAACCAATCAAAGGAACGGTAAAACGAAATGTGGATGATGCGGTTGAAGATGATGCATTAAAACAACAACTCCACAGCAGTAAAAAGGATCGTAGTGAAAACGTGATGGTGGTTGATCTGGTGCGGAACGATCTGAGTCGTGTTTGCAAGGAAGGAACGGTGAAAGTAGATGAACTGTTTGCTGTGTATTCATTCCCGCAGGTACATCAGATGATCTCGTCTATTGTTGGTGAAGTAAAAGAAGAATTAAACTTTACAGATATTATCCGTGCAACATTCCCCATGGGAAGTATGACGGGTGCACCCAAACGAAAAGTAATACAGTTGATCGGTCAATACGAACAAAGCAGAAGAGGTATTTTCTCCGGTGCGGTTGGTTATATTGCTCCTGATGGTGATTTCGATTTTAATGTAGTGATACGCAGTATTCTTTACAACGAGGCCAGCAATTATCTTTCTTACATGGTAGGCAGTGGCATTACGTTTTACAGCGATGCAGAAAACGAATATGAAGAATGTTTGTTGAAAGCCGATGCGATCAGGGCTGTGTTGTCGTGAAATTTGGTTACTGCTAAGAATTTAATGAATTGCAGACTGCTGTAATATAGTACGCCTTGGTTGTGCCTCCCGGCCAACCAAGTAAAAGTTGTAATTTACAATTAGATTCAAGTTGATTGATAGGCTGAATCCCTTATTGGTTCGGTGATCAACAAAGGCAGAAGATAATTGCAAATATAACAACATAAAATGTGGCTTTTTTTTGTAGAATTCAAATACTAGTGTGGTTTATATGTCAAAGTAGTTTTTCTCAATCTTTATTTTGTCAAATCCAGAATACTTTTGATGCAAGTTTAAAAGGGAGTAATATTACTAAATCTCTTGTTAGTGATATATCAGTAATAGAAAATCGCATAAACAATGTCTATTATACAAGACCATTTCCAAATGGAATTATTAAAGAGTTTCACAGTGGTGAAATGTTTTCAAGAGAAATAGAAGCCGTTATGAATCAAGCATTAAGCAAAATCGATTGCGAAGAATTGATACCTTGGAAATATGCATAACATGCATTTAGAGTTCCCAATCTTTTCGAATTGCCGTATGATGGAAAATGCAGACGGGGAAACTTTCAAAGCTGACCATTGACGTAAATACGTTTACGTAAATATTAATGATTATAAATTGGGAAAGAAGGAAAAAGCTTGTACGGTGAGGAATTTGATAACTTGGATTATCAAAATGTAATAGCACCTGTTCGGTATGAGAATGCTTTAAAAGCATATTACGGACTTCAAGAATGAGTAGATGAAGACTATAATAAGATACTTTATGAAAAAGCATTAAATTCTGCAAGAATCTTCTCTAAGGGAGAGTAGGTAAAATTGAGTGAAATACTTTTGTCTTTGTTGGCAGTATCGAAAAAAAATACGCCATGGTTGCGTCTCCCGACCAACCACTTCAAACAAGTTCTTTAGTCCCTGTTGGGCTTCTCAAAAATGCATAGCCTGTTATTCTGTTAACCATTAAACAAACACCTTAATCTTCGAAAGTGAAAGTGTGTTTTCTTCACACACATCAAGAATTTTTATTTTGATTAGTTGTCTTTCAGCATATGTTCGCTTTCATCGGTAAGATTTCTTTTTCGTATTCTCTGCAAATTATTGCTGTGGTATTTGCTGTCTTGTTTTCAGGAATACTACGTAAGCGTAAACGTTGCCTGTTTCGTGCATGTACGTGTATTACTTGTTCATAATGGAAACACTTATGTCGTACAATCCATAAGTAATTAAATATTGAAAATAGTATTGCCGTTCGCCTACATTTGGAATGTGTTTTGATGATATTTACACAACTAAATCCGTATCCAAATGAAGAATTTTGTACTACTAGGTGCATGCATTTTATTTACAGTATGCACAAATGCCCAAACAATTATGGGCCGTCAAATTGTCGATCAGTTTCCAATTAACAGCAGCGGTACGTTAACTTATGGCCTTACATGGTTACCAACAACGTATGCTTCAACTACAAGAACATATCCGTTGATTATCTTTTTGCACGGAGCAGGAGAAAACGGGACAACCGTTGCAAGTTTGTCAAGGCTATACACAGCATCACCCCGTTCCGTTTCCGGAAGAATTGCTGATGGCTGGAATGCAGTTGCTGTGAATCCTCGAACAGGTGTGCAGGATAGTTTTATTGTTGTGTCGCCACAGGCGCCATCGTGGAGTTATAACTATACCGATTTAAAACATATTCTTCCATCTATTCTTAAGAAATACCGGGTTGACAGATCACGTATTTATTTAACAGGTTTGTCAGCAGGTGGCGGTGGCACCTTCTCAACTTTTGGAAGCAGAGATTCATTGTTTATAAAAAACTTTGCGGCCATGTCAACTTCAAGCAGTGCCGGTACCAACGCCAGCAATGGGTACACTTCTACTCAGGTTGAGGAAGGGTTACGCTATGGTTCTACATATGGTGTAAAGATGTGGACCATCGCAGGTGAAGCAGATTATCTCTTGAATACGGATGTTCGTTATCACGACAGTACAAATATGCTGAATCCAGCTACTCCCAATAAATTAACGGTTATTCAAGGCGTTGGTCACTCAGCATGGGGTCGAATGTTTGATCCTGCTTTTCGTCCAAACGTAAATTATTACGGGAAAACCGGATCTTGTAACAATGGATGTAACAATGGTGGCATACAGGTAGCCCCCAACGCTAATGGTTCTGCAACAAGAGGAAGTGGTGTAACACAGGATAGTCTGAACCTTTATGAGTGGCTTTTACTTTGGCAACGTACAGATGAGACCCCCTCACCTAATATAGGCGATTACCGTTCAAATGCACCCAAACCAACAGGTGGAAAATGGAGTACTACTTCCAGTTGGAGAAGGTTCGACGGAAGCAACTGGGTTACCACATCAATATTACCAAGTGCATCGGTTGGAGCTGTTACAATCAGAAACAATGATAGTATTGATATCGACGCAGCTGTTACAACAGATCAACTGATTGTTGAAACAGGTGCTGTTTTAAATCTTCAGGCAGGGGGATTAACAGTAAGCGATGGATCCTCTGCTACTGACCTTTTTGTGAACGGTGTGCTTAATCTCTCAGGTGCGGCCGGTATAACCGGAACAGGTTCAGCCTTATTAAATGGAAGCTTTAACTGGTCGGGAGGTACGTTGGATATCAATATGGTTTCAGCAAGTGGATCGGTTACCAATGTAACGGGTAGTGCTACCAAAATGATGTCGGCTAATTTTACCAACAACGGAACCTTTGTTTGGTCAACGGCAGGTGCAGGTGGAAATATCCAGTTAACAGATGCCCGTTTCATCAATAATGGTTTGCTGAAAGAAGAGTTTATTTCCAATAGAGGTTTTGCAAGTGGTGGCGGTACAGTTGCTTTTGTAAACAATGGTACCTTCCAGAAAATGTCTGCCAATACCTTTTTGAATAATAGTGTAAGCTTTACGAATACCGGAACATTGCAGGGAATCGGCGCATTTAATTTTAGCGGAACCGTAAGTAATACGGGGATCATTAAACCGGGAAATTCGCCCGGCATACTTTCAGTTAGTGGTGGTATTGTAACAGGACAGAATGCACAAATCAACATTGATATATTTGATGGCTCCGGTGCAGGTACGGGTCATAACCGATTAGATTTAACAGGTGACATCAATCTCTCCGGCAATAATATTACCATTACAGAAAACCCAGCTGCTCCTAACCAGTCGTATGTTATTATGACTACTACAGGAAGTTTCTCCGGTTCATTTGTAAACGCAAACCTGCCTGCCGGCTATACAATAACGTATAACCAGCAAACCGTTTCTGTTTCAAAAGGGCAGGGCACTTTGCCGGCTGTGTGGGGTGCATTTGAACTTACTGCTGCAAATGGCAAATCGATTGATTTAAAGTGGATCACATTACAGGAAGAGAATACCAGCTATTTTGAAATAGAGCATTCAACAGATGGAGCAGTGTTTGCTCCTGTTGCAAAGGTTAATGCAGCAGGTAACAGTTCATTCGAAATCAGTTACCGGTTTACACATCACAAACCTGTGTTGCATGCTGCCAATTACTATCGTATCAAGCTGGTCGATCT
The DNA here is from genome assembly GCA_963830845.1 of uncultured Bacteroidota bacterium. Lineage (GTDB taxonomy): Bacteria > Bacteroidota > Bacteroidia > Chitinophagales > Chitinophagaceae > Lacibacter. Next base: position 106,395 of record CAWHOR010000001.1, read on the forward strand.
CGACGGAAAAATTTCTTACTCTGTTGTAAAACTTCTGAAATTAAAACAAGGAACAGCCGCTGTAAGAATGATGGCTAACACTGTATCGGATAACCTGCAACTGCAAACCCTTGTAACGAATCTGCATGTTACTGTAATAGATATGACCGGAAGAGTCTATTACAATAAGCTGTTAGCAGGTAGCGGACCGCAAACGATTCAAACATCAACTCTTGCAAAAGGTATGTATAAACTGATTGTACAATCGAGTGGAGCTGTATTGCAAACAGAAAGTTTTGTCAAGTACTGATCTTTCATTTTAAACAGCCTATCTATATAAATAAACCAGCACATTTTCGTGCTGGTTTATTTTTATGTAAGACAGTCTTCAACAAATGAATTTGTATGCAAAAACTAAAATTTAAACTGAAAGAGTTTGAAGTCAGTTCTTCTTTTTAGCCGTCGGTTTCTTTTTCACCTCCGGCAATTCCGATACTTTGGGATAGATATCTTTCATGCCATCATCGCCATAAAAGCGCATCAACAATTGAACGCTTTCGTTGAGAATGTTATAACGGTTGGCATTGAACTGTTGCATTTTATCGTTGGGTAAACGCAGATCAAATGGTTGATTGCCTGCCAGCACTGCATCAAAATTGGGATTGAGTTGATTGAAGCGCAGCAGATCGATTACTAGATTTTTCGCCATTACCACTGAGCTGAACTTTCCTACAATGGTTTGCACGTTGATGTTTGGATCTGTTTTCTCCGGTGCAAACACAGGTGCTGTTGGTTTTTTGCCATCGTTCACCATGGTGGTAATACCACCTTTGCCTTCCATGATGTAGTGCGTGGCGATAAACTTTTTTACATGGTTCCTGCTTTCGGTTGGCAAATAATATTGCAATTTCCAGAAATCACGACTGCCACTTTTTTTAATGGCACTGTACACACGGCCCGGTCCACCATTGTAAGCAGCAATTACCAATAGCCAATCGTTGAGATCATTGTACAAATAGGTGAGATATTTTGCGGCGGCATGTGTGCTGCGGAAATAATCGGTACGTTCATCGATCCAGCCATTCACATTCAATCCATATTCTTTGGCTGTGTATGGCATAAACTGCCAGGGCCCACGTGCACCCACCCAACTGGTAGCATTGGTGCTGAGTCCGCTTTCAATTACGGCGAGGTATTTCAATTCATTTGGCAGTCCGTATTGCATTAGTACATTATCGATCAAGGTAAAATAGGGGATGCCCCAGGTTTTCATTTTCTCCAGATTTTTTCCATAACGGTCAAGATAATCCTGAATAAAGCCCCAAGCCTGCGGATGAATCTGCGCATCGTAGGAAGTGGAAGAGTTGAATTCCTTGTTCACGAACAGAGCCTGGAACCCATACTTTTCTACATTGCCCTGCTTTGTTGTATCAGCAGCAATGCCTGTGATGGCAGCAGAATCTGTTTGTGCAAATGGCTCATGCACACAGCTAAGAAAAACGAGGATGAGAAAAATTTTATGCATCAATATTACTTACGATGCCTTGTAGGTTTTCAGTAAACCATCAGCAAGGCGGAGTAAAGATACTTCATCGAAATGCTTTGTCATGAGTTGAAGTCCGAAAGGCAAGCCATTGCTATGCTGAAACAGCGGAATGGAGATGCCGGGTACTCCTACAAGATTGGCAAACACGGTATAAATATCGGCCAGATACATCTCAATGGGGTTGCTGTTTTTTTCACCGATCTTAAAAGCGGTAGAAGGTGAAACGGGCATGAGCAAGACATCTATATCGCTGAATACCAGCTTTGTTTGCTCGTATAATTTGCGTCGCACCTGTTGTGCTTTTGTATAATAGGCATCGTAATAACCGGCACTTAACACAAAGGTGCCCAGCATAATACGGCGTTGCACTTCTTTGCCAAAACCTTCAGAACGGTTGGCCGAGTAAAATTCTGTTAATTCTTCTTTCAACGGTACTGACTGGTGCCCGTAGCGTACGCCTTCATATCGGGAGAGGTTGCTGCTGGCTTCAGCAGTAGTGAGTACATAATACGTTGGAACGATATAATCGATCAGATCAAAGTCGAGTTCTTTTACTTCGTATCCGTCATCCTTTAATTGGTTGATGAAATTTTTGTGAGTTGTTCTGATCTCTTCATCCAACCCTTCGTGTTCCAATGTTTGTTTGAAATAACCCAACACAGGTTTGGTGGAAGATGGTTGACTGATTGCAGATGCGTAATCAGGAACTGGTAATGAGGAAACAGTACTGTCGAACTCATCAGCACCTGCAATTACAGAAAGTACAAATGCTGCATCTTCAACCGAGTTGGCCAACACACCGATCTGATCAAAGCTGGAGCCATAGGCAATCAACCCATGCCTACTCACTCTTCCATAGCTTGGTTTCAACCCAACGATGCCGCAAAAATCGGCAGGCTGACGAACAGAACCACCGGTATCACTTCCCAAACTCACCATGCATAAATTGGCTTGTACGGCAACAGCAGACCCGCCGGAAGAACCGCCCGGTACTCTTGTTTCATCGAGTTTATTTTTGACAGGGCCGTATGTTGAATTTTCATTGCTGCTGCCCATCGCAAATTCATCGCAGTTATTCGTACCGATGATGATGGCATCTTCAGCCAACAATTTTTGTACAGCAGTTGAATTGTAAATAGAATGAAATCCTTTGAGTATGTTGGAAGCAGCGGAGAGGGGATGTTGCTGCCATGCAATTACATCTTTAATGGTAACAATTACACCATGCATTTTACCAGATGATTTGCCGGCTTTTCGTTTCTCATCTAATTCAGACGCACGCTGCAAAGCTTCCGCAGCAAACACATGTACCAACGCATTAAGATGCTCAAATCGGTTGATTTGAGACAAGTAAAAATCAACGGCTTGTTTGCAGGAAGTAGTTCCGTCAAACAAATGCTGCTGGTATTCCTTTATGGTTGCAAATGGATACAATGAAGACGATCGCTTCAATACAATTGAAATGAAAAATAAAACAACAGACGAATGAACTTACTGTTTATTCTGCGTAGGCGTGTCAGTAGTTGAGCTTTCCTCAATTTCTTTACGTACCGTGTTCTTGGCATCGTTAAACTCACGGATACCTTTACCCAAACCTTTCATCAGTTCAGGGATCTTACGACCACCGAATAACAAAAGAATGATAATGGCAATAATAATGATTTCCTGTGTGCCGAGTACGCCTAAGAGTATGGGTTGAAAATTCATAATATAAATTTTAGAGGAACACAAAGTTACAGTTATTTATAACGCAGGCTTCGAAAGAAAGTATAAAAAAACCTTCCGGTAAAGGAAGGTTTCAATAAGTTTTGTTTCAGAAGAGTTTAGCGGATAAAATTCTTACCGCATTTGCCTGCCTTGCCATGAGCGGCTTGGTAAGGGGAAATGCCCCTGTTACAAGAAACTAAAAACAACGTAATTACTGTAAGAACCAAGAGTACCTTTTTCATGATCGAGACCTGTTTTCGTTAATAAATAGAGTAACGATTCTTTCAAAAGGTATGGGATTAGGAGGGAATGAGTTCTATTCCCGTTCCGTAAATATACTAACGGGAATCCGGTTTTAAAAGTATAAAGGGGGAAAGTTTTCTTTCCCCCTTTATACAAATATGCTTGAAACGCTGATTATCTCATGCGCTTTTCCTTAATACGGGCACTTTTACCACTTCTTTCACGGAGGTAAAACAGTTTTGCACGGCTTACCTTACCTACTTTGTTCAGTAAAATTGAATCCACATTGGGAGAGTTTACAGGGAAAGTACGCTCAACACCAACGCCATCAGATATCTTACGCACTGTAAATGTAGCAGTTGCGCCTTGGCCTTGACGTTTGATCACGTCGCCACGGAAGCCTTGGATACGTTCTTTACCACCCTCAACGATCTTGTAGTTCACGGTAACGTTATCACCTGCTTTAAACTTGGGATGTTCTTTCCCAACAGTTAATTGTTCATGTATAAATGCAACAGCGGCGTTCATATCTCTTAATTTTTAGGACGGCAAAGGTAGGGGGTTTTTGCAGGAATTGGTAATTTGTTAGCAGGAATTTGGAAAAAAAGTTCAACCCCTGATTCCAGATATCCAATTACTGATTCCTTTTCTATTATCTCGCTACGTTCACCGCTCTTTTTTCTCTGATCACAGTTACTTTGATCTGACCCGGATACACCATTTCTGTCTGTATCTTCTGCGCCATTTCAAAACTTAACTTATCTGATTCGGCATCGGTCACTTTTTCAGCCTCCACAATTACTCTCAACTCACGACCGGCTTGGATGGCATATGCTTTTTCAACACCGGGATAGCCCATTGCCAAAGTTTCCAGGTCTTTGATACGTTGCAGGTACTGCTGCATGATCTCACGACGTGCACCGGGACGTGCACCACTGATGGCATCACAAGCCTGTACAATCGGGGAGATCACATACTGCATCTCCATCTCATCGTGGTGGGCACCGATGGCGTTTACTACCGCCGGATTTTCACCATATTTTTCAGCCAGCTTTGCACCGAGCAATGCGTGGCTCAACTCTGTTTCTTCTTCCGGTACTTTACCAATATCGTGTAATAAGCCGGCACGTTTTGCCAACTTCGGATTCATGCCTAGTTCAGCCGCCATGATCGAACAAAGGTTGGCTGTTTCACGGCTATGCATCAAAAGATTTTGACCATACGATGAACGGAAACGCATACGTCCCACCATCCTGATCAACTCTTTGTGCATACCATGAATACCGAGTTCAATAACGGTACGTTCGCCGATTTCCATTACCTGCTCTTCTAACTGACGACGGGTTTTTTCTACCACTTCTTCTACACGTGCCGGATGGATACGTCCATCGGCCACCAAACGTTGTAAACTTAAACGGGCCACTTCACGACGAAGAGGATCGAAGGAAGAAAGGAGGATCGCTTCAGGCGTGTCGTCAACAATCAGATCAACACCTGTTGCCGCTTCAATGGCACGGATGTTACGACCTTCACGACCAATGATCTGGCCTTTGATCTCATCACTTTCAAGGTTAAATACAGTTACAGTATTTTCAATTGTTTGTTCAGCCGCTGTACGTTGGATCGATTGGATCACAATCTTACGGGCTTCTTTATTTGCTTTCAGCTTGGCATCTTCAATAATTTCCTGTTGCAACACCAGTGCTCTTGTATGTGCTTCCTGTTTCAGGCTTTCGATCAATTGATTTTTGGCTTCTTCTGCACTTAAGCCGGCAATTTTTTCGAGACGACGAATATGCTCTTCCTGGTGTTTTTCCAGTTCTGTACGCTTGAGGTTTACCACCTCTATCTGGCGATTGAGGTTTTCCTTGATGGCTTCGTTTTCCTTGATCTGTTTGTCGAGGTTGGCCTCTTTTTGATTGATGGATTGTTCTTTCTGGCGGGCACGGTTTTCACTTTCGTTGATCTTGCGGTTACGCTCCATCACATCACGATCGTAATCCGATTTCAGTTGTACGAATTTTTCTTTTGCTTCCAGTTCTTTTTCCTTACGGATGGTTTCTGCCCGCAGGCCTGCTTCTTTAATGATGGATTGTGCCTGCAGATCGGCGTCTTCAAGTTGTTTTCTGGTATTTTTCGCAAAGATGACCTTCCCTGTTACCACTCCAATAATGAGTGCAACGGCTCCTATAATAATGTATAAAATTACTGGTTCCATTTTTGTTGACTGGTTTGTTGTTTGTTATCGGCAAATCGTTCCGTTCTATGGCGTTATCAAAGTTCATAGTGGGGCGATAGGGAGCGAAAGTACAGAAAAAACAGGTAGAAAACGGCACAAGCAACAGGCAATAAGCGTTGCTTTCGCATTGAAGTGCAATTTGTTCTGTTAAAAACTGCAGATGGTTTAAGAGACATCAGGAAAAACTATCCTTGCTGTAATAACTGATCGATTTGTTGTTCGAGTTTTTGCAAAGCAGCTTCATTCGTGGCTTGATCGGTTGCTTCTGTACCGGATTTATTGCCCGATGTTACATCGGTTGCATACCAGATGAGCACCATCGAAATATAGTCCTGCATGTCTTTGCCGGCAAAACTGGTACGATATTCGAGCACTTTGTCATTAATAATTTTTACGGTTTTGCGTACGTGCTCCTCATGATCGGGACTTACTTTGATCCGGTAAGTGCGGTCTCCTATCAGTATATTTATGGGAATTAACTCATTCATAATTAGGTTATTTGAAACTGAAAACTTATTTTGTGCACACAATGTGAATAAAATTCAATATTGCTTGTTCTTTCCTGTTAAAATTCACCTTTTTTGCTTTTCAATCAACCTCAAACTACGAAACTGACATGTTCGCAAAAATTAAACCACAGGTTTTCATTGATAGCCTGACTCTGGAATTCTTCAACCTGCAAAATAACGGGTTAAAAGCAGTTCTGAAAGATGAAAAAGGTTCTGTCTGCAGAAGTCTGGAATCTGACGGTCGTCAACCATCGCTTACATGGGCTGGCCTGAACGATCTTCCTTATGGAGTGTATACAGTAGAGCTCCAAAACGGAGAGGAGGAAATGCAGGTTCGGCTTATTAAACGGGTGTAACTATCCTTATTCAGTAAGCATAGCAATACAACGATCGATCTCTTTAATGTAAAGCGACAGCTTTTTTTCAAGTTCCTTTTTTTCCTTGTCATCAAGATGCTGTTGTGATGCTTTCAACATAGCATTCTGCATTTCCAGCACTTCCACTTCCTGTTTTTTTTCTGATTGAGTTTCTTTCAAACGCATCAATTCTTCTCTCAGCTTCGCATTTTCTTTTTCAAGCTGCTGGTGCTTTTTTACCAGCAACTGCATTTTTTGCTGAAGCGATTGAATATGTTGATCGAGTTTGGTCACAAAGCTGCTTCGTTTAATGGATAGATATTACTTTCTGATTTCTGCTGCCAGTTGTTTTTCCAGTGATTGTACCAATGTGTTCATCATCTTCTCTGTTTCATTGTCGGTGAGTGTTTTTTCATCGTCCTGAAATACAAAATTGAGTGCCATTGATTTTTTACCCGCACCACCCTTCGACCCGACCCGCGACGCCCCAGGTAGACGTCGGCCGCCCGCTGGGTGAGCGTCCGAGCGGCGGCCTCGGTCTTCACCTGGTCCGCCGGATCGCCCGCGACCTCCGCTACGACTATCGGGACCGGAGCAGCACCATCACCGTCACTCTGGCCGGGACTATTCATGACCCGCGTCGCGAGAACGCAGTATGATCGTGGGGTGCAAGGTTCTGTGACAGGCCGCGACGCAGTCGGGGGGACTACCCCGGCTCCCACGCTGCGCGTGGGTGCCCCGGAGCGACCTGTCACAGGACCGCGGCAGACCGCGGTCAGACTGCGTTCGCCAGCAGCGGTCATGAATAGTCCCGCTACGGACCGGAGCCCTGATGTTCAAGATCCGACCAGGCCATGACGGAGGCCTCAAGTTGATCGGCCGGCCTCGACGCGTCCGAGGCGGAGGGGGCCATGGATGTGCTCCTCAAGGTCGATCATTCCCTGACCGCCGACTGCAGCGCACTCGACTACATCTCGAGCGCCGGGCTGGGGGTCATCATGGAGACCTACAAGCGGCTCCATGCCCTGGGCCTTGGGCTGCGGCTGGTGAACGTCTCACCGCACATCCGGAACGTCTTCCGCTACGTCGGGCTTGACCGCGTGATCGAGATCGACCAGCCCGGCTCGCCGCACCCGGACCCGTAGCACCATTTTCCTCCGAACCTTTCCCCTCGAGGTTGTGTCCTTATGACTGCAGAGGACGAGGAAACCCTGGTACTCCGGTCCCTGGCAGGGGACCAGAGGGCGTTCGGGGACCTGGTCAGCGCCCATCAGCAGGTGCTGTTCAACGTCGCCCTCCGCATGGTCAACGACCGCGAGGACGCCCGGGATGTGACCCAGGCCACGGCGTTCCTCAAGGCCTGGCGGAAGCTCGACACGTACGACCGGCGGAACAAGTTTTTCAGCTGGATCTACCGCATCCTGCTCGACGAGGCGCTCAACCAGCTCCTCCGGCAGAGGCGCCGGCTGGAACCCCTGGACGAGAGGATGGTTTCCCCGGAGCAGTCCCCGGAGGAAGGACCGAGGCGAACGAGATCGGCGCCATCGTGCAGGAAGGTTTGATGGAGCTCGGTACGGAACATAGGCAAATGATCATCTTGAGGCATTTCCTTCACCTGTCCCATCGCGAGATGGCCGACCTGCTCAACCTGCCCGAGAAGGAGGAAGAACCGTGAAGTCGCGGCTCTACACCGGACGGCAACTCCTCGGAGGGATTCTGCGGCGGCGCGGGGTCAGACCCACATGTGATCGACGAGCGGACGAACGACTGCTGCAGGACGAACTCGACGGGGTTGCGTCCCCGGAGGGATCGAAGCGGTTGCGGGACCGCCTCGCGCAGAGCGCGGAGGTCCGGGCACGGTGGCGGGAGTTGGAAACGGTGGCCCGCGCGCTGGATCAGGTTCGGATGCAGGAAGCACCGGTGGACTTCAAGGAAGGCGTGATGGCGGCGATCGCGGCGGCCGAGCGTCCGGGCCCGGCGCGCACGGGCTGGCTGGAGAACCCAGGCGCCGCGTCCCGGGGACGTCCCGTCCTCGCGTGGACCTACCCCTTCCTCGCCGGTGCGGTGTCCGGAGGCCTGCTGATCGCGCTGGTCACCGGGAACCTCGGCCCCCGCGCGCGGACCGACCTCCGGTCCTCGGCGCGATGCTGCCGGGCTCCGAGCGGGGCGCGCTCATCGAGCGTCGGGACCTGAGGCTGGGGACGGCGCGCGTCACGCTCGAGACGCGGCGGGCCGCGGACGGCGTGCGCGTGGGGTTCGATGTCGCGCAGGCGCGCGGGCCGAGCTGACCCTGGAATTCGACATCGCCGCGCTGCAGCCGGTCGAACTGCGGTGGGAGCGGCCGGGCAGGCACCAGGCGGAACTGGGGGCGGGCACCTTGCGGCTGCGGGTGGCGGCAGCAGACGATCGGGGGACGCTCCTGCTGTCGCCCATGCGCGCAGGCGACGCCTTCATCCTGGCGAAATCCCATCACGCCGGAGAATCCAGGGGGCAGTCCTACACACGGCCGCCGTCGGCCCCGGGAGGTAATCGTATCGAGACAGGCCCCGAGATTCCCGCCAACCTTTCGGACGCAGCGCCGTCATTGGAACGAGTCTCTGGCGAACGGGTACGCCAGCAAAACCCTCGAGGAGGTCAAGATGAAGAGCAACCGAATCGCATTGATCGCGGGCGTGGTCGTCATCGCCGCCGTCGTCGGCTGGCTGGCCCTGCGCAACTGCTGGCCCCCGAAGAGCGGTACGGAAGGCGCGATCGGGGCCGCCAACCGTTACACGGCGCAGCAGATCACCGACGCGGACGTGGTGCTCAAGGACGCCAAGGTGCAGGGGTTCCTGCAGAGCGACACCTTCCACCAGCTGGCCACCGATGCCGACTTTCGCAACGCGGTGGTGGAGACCAGAGATTCGTGGATGCGATGCGCAACTCGCAGGCCTTCGACAAGATGGCCGCGGCGATGAGGAGGACCTGAAGGGCCGGGGCCGCTTCCAGAATCTCGGAGTTCGCCAAGGGGTCCACGGCGGAGGACCTGAAGGGCCGGGGCCGCTTCCAGATCTCGGAGTTCACCGCCGCGGCCACACTGGCAACGCCGACCTCGCCGAGCTCCCGCCCTCGCAGCTCGAGGCGCTCTTCAGCGTGGAGAACGCGAGGCTGATGGAGAACGCGAAGTTCGTGGAGCTGTTGAACAATCCGGCCTTCATCGAGGCTGCCAGGAACGGGAGCCTGCCGGATGCGCAGAAGGTGCGCGGGGCGGAGCAGTTCGCGGCGGCCCTGAGTGACCTGGTGCGCGCGTACCCGGACGCCCTGAACGTGCTGAGCACCGAAGCGGCGCGGAACATCACCAGGGACGCGCAGTTCGCCACCGTGTTCGACCAGGCTCAGCCAGATGCCCGACAACGCCGTGGCGAAGGCCCTGGCCGACAAGGACGCGCTCGCGATCATGGCCGATGCCGGGTTCCAGCGGGTCGAGAACCTGACCGCGTTCATGGACGCGCTGACGGGGTACCAGACGGAGATGAGGTCGCTCTTCGGGGCGAGCAGATCGGACTGGGCGGCGCTCTGCAAGGAGGCGGAGTAGCCGCTTCCCGGGCCGCCGGCCCGACGGGCCGGGCGTGACCCGGACCCGGATGAAGGCAGCGAGGGGATCCCGCGGGCTCACCGTGGGATCTCCTCGCCGCACGTTCCCCGAGGGAGGCCCATGACCGCCCACCCGCTCCGGTCGCGCGCCTGCCGGCTCGCCGGCCTGGCGCTCCTGCTGCTCCCGCTCGCGATACGTTG
>CAWHOR010000002.1:0-102532 GCA_963830845.1 uncultured Bacteroidota bacterium
AACTCTTTTGGCTTGCTTTCGTCCTGAATAGTTATTTGAATCAACTTTCCTTTTTCTGTTGAGATTGTAACCGGAATTAATTTTGTTAAAGAATCTTTTGGCTCAATCCCAATTTTTAGAGTTGCGGAGGCTTTGACTTCTTCTTTAATTTTTTTCTTTGCATCTGCCTTATCCTTAAAACAGAAATAATATGGCAAGTGCAAATAGAAAAAAACCAAGTAGCGTTATGCCGGAAGCCCATTTGAAAAATCTAGTATTGTTTTTTAACTGCTGCACTAAAGGATTCCGCTATTGCGACGGTATCATTAGGATGAAAACTTGATGTTACAGGGTATTGTGCTTCATTTGATAGAGCATAGGCGAAGGTTAGTAGAAAGAAAGCGATACCAAATAGAATTAAAGAGCAATCAGGAAAAGCAGAAATATCTTTAAAAATGCTTGAGACAAATCCAGACGCAGTAAAAAGCCCATAGGTCCAAAGGATAATAGTTTGCAGGCTTTTAACGGATGCTGCTCTTTTTTCAAAGCTTGAGTAAATTTGCTCTGCCGCAAGGTTAAGCCAGAATTTTTCACTAACAATGTTTGTGCTTTCAATAGCCATAAAATTCGTTTGTTAATTAAAGTTCAACTTCATAGTTATTTATATCCCCTTTAATACACTGGAGTGTAAGAATTACTTTTCGTGGTTGTTTGGCTTCTGATTCTGTATGAGTTTTATCTTTTGGCGCCTTCCCCCCCGCTGCATGTGCAAGAACAACTGTTACATTCCGGGCAGGTAAACGATTTCGTGCGGGCAACCATCTGTTTTGCATTTTATTTTCGGCATAATTTTTATTTTATTATCCACCAGTTAATTCATCTGATATATTAATCTTCGCAGCATAGTCTCTAAGTAATGCCCAAAACTGGTCTTTTAGATAAACTCTTTCCCAATCAAACCGGGTGTCGCCCTTCAGAAGTTTGATCGGTTTTCATTAAATCATCTTCTTGCTTTTCAAAGTGCATCCAAAAAGCTTCCAGGTTTAATGCAGGCATTTTCAGTAATCTCAATTCACCAGAAATATTAAGAGCCTCAACATAATTTTTTAAATATTCAGACTGTTTTCAATGGAATCAAAATAGTCTTTGTTTATGTTCATTTGAATCAGCTCAGGTTTATTTTTTTCGCTCTCATTCAGTGTAACTTCAAATAATGCAGTTGTCATTTTTTGATTATCTTTTTCGAGCAACCTGAGTGACCCCGGAGTATCGGGCATTCCTCTTGTTCCTGTAACTGCCTTAATCCCAAAATATAAGTATGGTGGAATTCTCTTTTAAGACCTTGACTAGAGGAGTAATTGAATGTTTCAGCAATATTTTTAATATCAGATCTCATCATCCCCGATTTCATCTTTAAAATTGGTTCAATGAGATTTTTATTATAATCTAATTCTTTATACCACATAGTTAATTAGTTAATTGGTGTAATAGGTATGTGTCCATTTGCCATCTCCCAAATAGTTCGTGAGAAATTGATTATAAGTTACTACACTTTTACCAACTCCACCGGGATCATCTATGTACATATATCTTTTCATCATTAATTTGAACAGCACCATAAATAATGACAAAATGCCCCCCTCCGTCACTCCATTGTACTCTTGCTCCAACCAGCTTGCCGTTCTGCAATTCTTGCAAAACATCGCTCCATGTAATGGACGAATAATCCATACCTGAGTAATTATTTGTTCTTGAAAGTGCCCTTTCCAAATACCAAACCTGATCGCATAAATCAGGGAAAGGGTTATTACAACAGCTCAGTCCAAGTTCAGAACTGGCTATTTTACATTGTGTCCAATGTGAGGATTGAAAATAAAACAGCGACACACTTTTTGCCGTTGCAGCCCAACACCACAGGGGCTTTATCTGCTGTTCCATTATAAAGTTTAAAATCATTGTGGATTCCGTTTTGGTTTTTTGTTCTTTATTTAAACTTTCAAGAAGTTATTTGGCAGTTTGAAGCTGGATATTTTTCTTACCACAAGTATAAAAACCAAAATCTATTTCTGCAACCCGTATTTTTCCCGTCTACACCCGTAAAACCATCCTGCCCATCCTTTCATCCCATAAATCCCGGTTCAGACAACCACCCGCACCTCCCCACTCATCAGCTTCGGTAACAACGTATCACGAAGAGTGGTGAGGGTGCGGATTTGTTTGTTATTACTTTTTATTTTTTGGATTTCAATTTACTCCGCAAAACGATGAAACTTCAGTAAGTTTTTCTGTTGAAGGAACATTGATTTTTAAATCTCTAAGTTGATCGAACGTAATTTGAGGAAATGTACCGGATCTTGATTCTGCCAACATTTGTAACCACTCAACAGTTTGCTTTCTCGTTAAGTAGAAATAGATAAAAGCCTGACTTATTCTTTTTTTGGATCGCAACACCATTAGCTTTGTTGAGACAACATAGTCATCTGCATCAAAATCAATATAAGCCCACCTCCCATTTGCGGGTCTTATTTCACTAAACAAAATATCGTCTTTTTGAATTGACTTTTTAGCTTGACCAGGTAAATTCTTTACAATAGAGTACTCGTGTACTAATACTTCACCTAAATAGATGTCAGATGTATTTAAAAAAATAATTTCGTTTGATTTTAATTTATGTGTGATGGAAACACTTTCAATTAAATCGCCTAAAAGTAATTGAGTGCTTGATTCCTCCTTCGCCTCTTCCACAAACCACTGCCTGAACAATGTTTCGGCCATGGCTTCCAGTGTGGAGTTCTGGCGTTGCAGCAAATCAATCTTATCATCTAAACTGCTGAGGATGGAGGCAATGGATTTTTGTTCGGTGAGGGGAGGGAGATTTAAAACATATTGCATTAATGCTTCCTTGTCACCTCTTGGCATTTTAGCGCCTTTAGAAGTCAGAACAGAATATTCTGTAAAATCTGGATTACAAAGTGTGTAGTATAAAAACTCACTTGAACAATAATTCTCATTTGCTCTAAATACTAATACGTCTGGTGATACTGTGCCATTAAACTTGCTTAGCCAAACTTTTTTGAAGTAAGTGCGAATGTTTGAAAATAGAACATCATTAATCAAGAAGCGATTTATTGAAGTTGCTATCGGTAATTTTTCTGCTATTGAAACTCCGCCAAAATCACTAACCATATTCTCTGTTGAAATGTAATTTTCTAACGTTGCTTTAGAGATGTTTACTCTTTCTGTAAGAATTAAAGAAATGTCACCCAGCCTGTATTCTTTCCATTCACTCATACAATCTATTTAAACCTATTTACGCATTTGTTTTTAGTGCTTCCACCTTAAGTAAAATATTCGCCAGCAAATCATCAAACCATTTTTCAACAATTGTATTACACTCATCTTGCCCGGGCAGTTCATGGTACAGTTTTTCCAGCAGCACTTGATCGGGCTGGTTGGTCAATGAAATTTTGTAACTGTAACGATGCAACGAAATTTTTATACCGCTCCAACTGTCAAAAGCTTTTATTCCTGCTTTTTTAAATCCTTTGCATCCCTGTTCAATCTTCATTTCATAAGCCTGGCCGTTCTTTTTTTCTTTGAGGTATTGTGCAGCCTGTTCGTACTTAGTTACGCCGTAGCTGTCAATTACAAAATTTGTTTCAACTGTTTGCCACTCTTCGTTTATCAATGCTGTTTTTTGCTCCATCCCTTTTAACAGGGCTGTTACAAGTACATCAAACAGCTTTGTTGTATTTTCTGCATTCAGTTCTTCTTTTACGGCAGGCGTTTTCAAATCGCCAACTAATTGTTTTAAGCGTTCTAATTTTTTTTGGGAGGCCGGTTTTAATTCTTCATAACCTTGTTCAATTTCCTGTTCCAGTTCTTCAATGGTTGGCATTTCTGCTTTCAATTGTTTCGGCAGGTTGTCCGCCAACATAAATTCAGATATACCCATTGGTGTCTGTATGCCTTGCAGTGCAAATTTTACTACTGTATCGTTGGGTGTTTTGCAAAGCAGCACACCTATCGTTCGGTTTTCATCTTTTGTTTTTAGTTGGGCATCAACAGCGTTAATGTAAAAGTTTAATTTGCCGGCATATTCTGCTTTAAACTCGCCTATTTTCAATTCAAAAATTACATAGCATTTCATTGGTATGCTGTAGAAAAGCAAATCAAGAAAGTAGTCGTCGTCTTCCACCTTTAAGTTATACTGGTTACCTACATAAGCAAACCCTCTTCCCAGTTCCCGCATAAATTTTTTCAGGTGTTCGGTGAGTGCTCTTTCCAGTTCCAGTTCCCGCATTTTTTCGCCCATTGCCATAAAATCAAACAAGTACGGATTTTTGAATGTGGAAATAGCGGGATCGGCCTGTATAGGAGCAAGGGTAGCATTAAAATTATTGATTGTGTTTCCGGTTCGCTCATACAGTTTGCTCTACTTTGGAGGGATAGAACTGAACGACTCCAGTTATTTTCTACACATTTACGGATATAGAAACTTCTTTCATCTGCTGTTTTAGCTTTCAATAGTATTACGGTGTGATGGCCCCAAGGTAATTTGGCAACAAGCTGTTGCCAAATTACATCGTCTTGATTTTCAGTAAATTCAGATTTGGCAACAGCTTGTTGCCAAATTTGTGGGAATGGGTATGTTTTGTAAAAATCTCTCGTATCGCGGAGGTTTCTGCTTGAGAACCCCTTCATATCTTCAAACTCAGTTTTTAGATCAACCGACAAACGCTCAATTGCTTTTGTTCCCCAACCTTCAATTTGTTCCTGTTGAGTTATCACCTTTCCTATTTCCCAATATATTTCGAGTAATTGTGCATTGGCGGCAAGTACTGCCTTTGTTCGGGCAAGCCTTATTTTGTCTTTCAGCAATACAACAATGTCGTTGTAATCAGATGGAAAGATGTTCATAGTTTTATTTTTTCGTATTCTCTGTTATCAGTTGCTGCGTTCAAATCATTTCGAGTTTATCCTCGAAATAATTTTTATCAATGCCTATTAGTTATGTTCATTAACCGGTTTTATCTTTTTCAAATTCTCCACTATCAATTGATTCAACTGTTCTTCTTCTTTCAGTTGTGCTTCCAGTTCGGTTTGTAAACGGGTAAAGCGTTCAGTAAAATCAAACTCCTCATCATCATCGGGCAGGCCTACATAACGGCCGGGGGTTAATACATAGTCGAGTTCTTTTACTTTTTCAATGGGGGCGGCGGCGCAGAAGCCGGGGATATCCATGTATTCAGCAGATCCCTCCTTCGTCGGGATGACAGAACGCCATGAGTGATACGTATCTGCAATTTGATTGATGTCTTCGGTAGTAAATTCTAATGTCGGCGGTTAATTAAGTGGCCGAGTTTGCGTGCATCAATAAATAATATTGACCCACCTTTCGACGACCCACCCCTAACCCCTCCCAGGAGGGGAGAACGACGCATGAACCATAAGCATGCCGGTATCTGTGTATTTAAAAACAGTTTGGCGGGCAGGTTTACAATGCAGTCAATCAAGCCTGCTTCCACCAATGCTTTGCGTATATCGCCTTCGCCGCTTGTTTTAGTGGTGAGTGAGCCTTTGGCCAATACCACACCTGCCTGTCCGTTAGGTGCCAGGTGGTAAATAAAATGCTGCAACCAGGCAAAGTTGGCATTGCCCGCGGGCGGCAGTGCCGTATTGCCAGCGTGCATCGTTACGCAACAGTTCGCCGCTCCAGTCGCTTACATTAAAGGGCGGGTTGGCAATAATAAAATCGGCCTTCAGGTCTTTATGGGCATCGTTTAAAAAACTGCCTTCGTTGTTCCATTTTACCTGGCTGCTGTCGATACCACGTATGGCCAGGTTCATCTTGGCCAGTCGCCAGGTGGTTTGGTTACTTTCCTGCCCGTAAATAGCTAATATCGTTTACCTTGCCTTGGTGGTTGCAACACAAACTTTTCGCTTTGCACAAACATACCACCGCTGCCGCAACAGGGGTCAAACACACGGCCTTTGTACGGTTCCAGCATTTCAACCAGTAGTTCCACCACGCTTCGTGGGGTATAGAACTGTCCGCCCTTTTTTCCTTCGGCCAATGCAAACTCGCCCAGAAAATATTCAAACACATGACCAAGCACATCCGCACTTCTGCTCTTTGCATCGCCCAATGCAATATTGCTGACAAGGTCAATGAGTCCGCCGAGACTTGCAGGATCTAAGTTTTGCCTTGCATATACTTTGGGTAACACACCTTTGAGCGATGGATTATCCCGTTCAATGGCATCCATGGCTTCGTCTACATCTTTTCCTATTTCAGGAAGTTTTGCACGGCTTTGTAAATATTTCCAGCGTGCCGATGGTGGCACAAAGAATACATTTTCGGCACGGTACTCATCACGGTCTTCGGGATCAGCACCTGCATAATTGCCTTTGCCCGCAGCGAGTTTATCAAAATGTTCTTCAAACGAATCGCTGATGTATTTTAAAAAGATAAGACCGAGTGCAATGTGTTTGTATTCGGCGGCATCAATATTCTTGCGTAGTTTATCGGCAGCTTTCCAGAGTTGTTTTTCGATGGGTTCCTGTTGATCGGTCTTTTTTGCTTTGGCCATAATGTGAAAAAGGAATATTGCCGAAAGTAAGGAGGAAAGGGGAGACGGGCAAGAATGATGAGAGATGAATCCTGTGAGCTACTATGATCCATCACCCCCACAAAAAAAGCCCCTTGTAAAGAGGGGCGGGTGAACTTCACTTCATGCAAAAAAAAGGTTAGCAGCGGCTTATACCAGTATCACAATGCTTTGGGAGGTGTTATAACAAAGATGATCGACTTATAACGTTTAAATGTGGGTGTTTCCTGCAATAGGATACGGGAAAATTCCCGTAGGTTAGTAACCGGTATTGAATCATTTTCGTCTATTCATCATTCCCAAAACCATTCTAGTTATGCGTACAACGAAAACAGCACGGTATTTTATTCCCCTTCTTGCGTTAGTTGGTCTTTCTGTTTTATGGATCAGTTGTAACCAGTCTTCCACAAGTGGAGATGCCCCAACAACCATTCCTGCTGATACAACCATTACCGGAACACTGGAAATGCGTCCTCCCGGTTCCATTATTCCAAAGGACAGTGCTTTAGTCTGGGTCAAAGCTTTTCGTAAAGCAGGTAAAGGGCCTTTCTCAACACAGTCGATTGTGCATCATCCGGATGCTGTAAAGTTTTATATGGATAGTATCTTTTATAAATACACGCCACTGGTTGAACTTCCCAAAGGTTATGTATGGCGGGTAGCATTCAGTCCCATGTTTTACCGACAGCCGGGCGGACCAAAACTTAGTTTTTGTGTGGTTCCCTCTATTGTAAATGAAAGCGTTTCTCCAGCTGTAGTGTATGATTTTTTTACTGAAATGGAAGGGAATACTGAATTTTATAGAAACTATTATTTACCATTGTTCAATTCAATTCCTTCATTCCTTATGAAAGGGATGAAGAACGATTCCATACCGGGCGGTTTTATATTTGACGAAGGACAATTATGGCCATAACTGATTTTTTTACCAACCCCACTACCATTGCCGAACTGGTAGTGTTTACAGCCGCTTGCTTTTTTCTGCTTTCCAAAAAAGCAAACTACTGGCGCCTGTTTGCAGTGTACAGTACGGTGTTGCTGCTGGCCGAGTTTGCCGGCTTTTACATGCGTACGGTACTGGTGCAGCCCAACCATGTGTTGTATAATTTGCTCATGTTGTTGCAGGCGGCATTTTTTCTGTACCTGTTGTACAGGTTTCATCAAATAGCCGGTATAAAAAAAATGATTGTGGCAGCGGCTGTGGTTTTTCTGTTATTTTTTTTAATTGAATCGGTTGTGCATGCATTTGCTGCCTACAATAAATACAGCAGGCAGTTTTTGTCGTTGTTGTTGGTACTGTTCAGTTGTACATTTTATTCTACGTTGTTGAAGAACGATGAAGTAAAAAACCCACTTACCTATCCGGCATTCTGGATTGTAACCGGTTTGTTTGTTTATTATTTTGGCACCGTTGTAATATTTGCATTTTATGAAGATGTATCAAAAATTAAGCTGAGTGGCAATGTATCTTTTTATACATTAGTGATGGGCTCATTAAGCTTTATCCTTTACGGAAGCTGGATAACAGGATTTATATGGAAGAAAAAGCAATTGCAATCGTCTTAATGTCATCCATTTTTGTAATGGTTGCCTTGTTTGTTATCAATTACGTTATCTATTTCAAACGAAAAAAAGAAACGATGACCGAAGAACACCTGAAAATTAAAGAAGCATTTCAAACACAACTCCTGCAATCACGCATTGAAGTGCAGGAACAAACCTTTCAGCAAATCGGTAAAGAACTGCACGATAATGTGGGGCAGCTGCTGAGTACATCCCGTATGCTGATTGGTTTAACAGAGCGTGAAATGCAGAACCCGCCCGATACATTGTTAACTGCCAATGCTACACTGGGGCAGGCTATTCATGAAATTCGCTCACTGGCCAAATCGCTCGACAAAGAATGGCTGGAGCGTTTCAGTTTTGCAGAAAATATTCAAACACTCATCGAACGCATCAATGCCGGAAGCAAGGTAGATGTTGAGTACCTGCAGTCGGTTGAACTTCCGCTGCGAAGTGATGAACAGATCATCTTGTTTCGGATTGTACAGGAAGCAATTCAGAATGCAATCAAGCATGCAAGCCCTGCCCACATGCGCATTGCAGTAACAGAAGACGGGAAACATTATTTTATAACAGTAAGCGATGATGGAAGGGGGTTTGATGCAGCTTCTGTTACACAAAGTATGGGCATTTCAAACATGCAGCATCGCACACAATTGCTGTCAGGATCGATACTCTTTAATTCCATTCCCGGCAGAGGTACAACCGTCAGCATCCGGCTTCCGGTAAAATCAAATGAACTCTAATTGTACATATGAAAGCAAAAATCGGATTAGTGGATGATCATCAATTGTTTTTAAAATCACTCCAGCTGATGTTGGAAAGTTTTAAAGTGTACGAAGTGGTAGTGGAGGCACTCCATGGCGAGGACTTAAAAAATAAACTGAAAAGCAGTGGCGCAATTCCCGATTTAATGTTGGTGGATGTAAACATGCCGGTAATGGATGGTATTGCCACCTGTAAATGGTTGAGTGAGCATTACCCGGCGATGAAATTAATTGCATTGTCGATGAATGATGCGGATACAGCCATTATTGATATGATCAAAGCAGGCTGCTGTGCATATCTGTTGAAAGATACACACCCGAATGAACTGGAAAAAGCATTGCAGGAAGTGGTGGCAAAAGGTTATTACAATGCCGATGCCAGTAATCTTAATTTTCGCAGGCTTTTACTAAAGTCGAATGAAGTGCCTGCAATTATTTTAACCGAAAAGGAACGACAGTTCCTGCATTATGCCTGTAGTGAACTCACGTACAAACAGGTGGCTGCTAAAATGAATTTAAGTGAACGTACCATTGATGGTTACCGTGAATCACTGTTTCAAAAATTTCATGTACAAAGCAGGGTAGGGCTTTGTTTAGAAGCATTGCGGAAAGGGTTTGCGAAGTTGTGAGCTATTAGCTGTGAGCTGCGAGCGGCTGTACTTATTGTAAGTTTTTTTGGAGTAGTAATTGTTGAAGCAAAGACGATATTTGCTTTATATTTCTTCGTAAACAGGAAAATGTTACTTTTACGATCATATTCATGGTATGAAACCGATTATTTTATACTCCGTACTACTACTTCTTCTTTCTCTTTTTTCATGCAGCAAAAATGACAATCCTTCTGCAACAATCGAAGTAGTTCGAGTAACACCGTCCACCGCCCGGATAAACAGTACTGTAAAAGTAATTGGCAAGGGCTACAAGAATTTACTGGCTGCAGATAGCAGTGCGCAATTCAAAATATTTATTGCCGATGTGCGTTGCGATGCTGCTGTAATCAATGATACGTTGATCGAAGTATTTATTCCCTCAAATGCAAAAAGCGGAACGGTATGTGTTGAATGGAACGCAAAAAGATACTGTGCATCATCTCCGTTTACCATTTCACCCGCCAATGGTATTCAAAATACATTTCAACGTTTGCCTGATTATCCGGGAAAGAAAAACCGGCCAAGTACCATGTTTTCAATCAATGGTTTTGTGTATATCGGCTTTGATGATTTCTGGAAGTTTGATGTAGAGCAGCATATATGGCAACGGGTAGCAGATATGCCGGAATGGGCAAGCCGAACCACTTCATTTGTTATTGATGGTAAAGCATATGTTTTCGGAGGCATAACAGCAAGTGCAGGTAATGGTGCCAGCACTTTGTATTGCTATGATCCCAAAGCAAATACCTGGACAAAAAAAGCATCCATGCCTGCAACAGGCCGAATGGATGCGCTGTCATTTGTGCATAATAATAAAGCCTATGTGCTGGGTGGGTATGAAGTGTTTAATAATCCGGTAAGTCAGCAATGCTGGACTTACGATCCACAAACAGACACATGGACACGGCTTTCTGATTTGCCAGCTGCTGTTGAAATTGAAGGACATGCTTACAGAATTGGTAATTTGTTTTACATACCTACTACCAGTTTTGAAACAATTGAATTTGACCCGGCTGCTGCCACGTGGCGTTTGTTACAAGGAGGACCACAAACAAGATTCTCGGCACTCCATTCATCGTATCGTTGGGATAATATAATGTATATGTTGAAAGGGAATGAAATGTATCGTGTAAGCCGTCGTTTTGATGGTGCAGTTATGGCGATGTCGTATCAATTCCCTACGGCACCCGGCGATAAACAATTTATGTTGTATACCAGTGCAGGTGAAGAGTTGTTTTTTATGCATATCAATAATCTCACCTATGCGAATGAGTTTTGGGAATATCTGCCGGAATAAAATTATATAGTATCAGTTGTGTTTTTGTAAACTGTTGCTGATGCTTGAATACGCCGGTGTTTTTCCTTACTGGTTTTTATTTTCAGCCCTATTTTCCCGTTTCTTCATTTCCCACTCTTGGTTTTTTGGGCAATTTTTTTATAATCTTCTGATCCAGATATTCCTGAATTGCGTTTTGCAACTGTGGTCTTGTAATGAAATTACATCTTCGCCATGTGCAGTTGTATAACGGTGCAAGCCAATATAGTTTGTAAGTCCGTTTATGGTTGCATTGTTTTGTACAAGTACACCGTTGTGCAACACCGTGATGCGTGCAGGTGCATCTAATTCCCCTGTTGCTTTAAAACGTGGTGCCGTGTAAATAATGTCGTAAGTATTCCACTCGGCAGGATTACGCATAGCGTTTACCAATGGCGGATGATCTTTATAAATACTGCCTGCCTGTCCGTTGGCGTAGGTTTTGTTGTTGTATGAATCAAGTACCTGCAATTCGTAACGGTTCTGAAAAAAGATACCGCTGTTGCCACGGTCTTGTCCGCCATACTCAATACTGTCGGGTGCACTCCATTCAATGTGCAACTGGCAATCGCCGAATGTAAGTTTGGTTTCAATGCCACCTGTACCGGGCACTACTTCCATGTAATCGTTGTTCACGATTTTCCATGCAGCCGCTTTGGTTTTATTTCGCTGACTCACCCACTGATCGAGATTTTTTCCATCAAATAAAATGATGGCATCGGAAGGTGCATCGCTGTTTTTTTTACCGGGCGAAATCGTTTTTACTTCCGGATTCCAGATCTCTGTCATCTCCGGTTTCATAGGCATGGGCGATACGTCCGGTGGAGTGTTTACAAACTTTTTTTGTGCGATTGATACAGATGTTGAAAAAAGAAAAATGGTCAAGAGCGTGACCATGGTTGTTGTTGATTTCATTGCTAAGAATTATATGGTTTCGATCGAATTATTTCAAGAAAGCAAATGCTGCAACTAAAAGTATTGAAAACCGTTTAATTTTTGATGATGACCAACGGTTATTTTCTGTTCAGTGAATGAAGCGGTAAGTTGTTCGTTGTAAGTTTTGAGTGTTGCGTGGTGTAAGCAAATGGTCAAGTGATGGTTGTTTTCTTATTCGTGTTAATTCGTGTCATTCGTGGTGTATTTTTCTCATTACGTTGTACAGTCACCTTGCAGGTGAGCAGACAATTCATCGTGTTCTCAACGTCTGACGGCTGAGGCCGTCCTGACGAGGCTTCCTCATCTGCGTTCATTGTGTTCATCCGTGGCAATAAAATCAAACATTTAACCCAGCGCCACATCCAGTATCATCATCACTAAAAAACCACCAATAAATGCAAGTGTTGAACGGTCGGTGTATTTATCACGTTGCGTTTCGGGGATCACTTCTTCGACCACCACAAAGATCATGGCGCCTGCAGCAAAGGCTAATGCAAACGGCAATACCGGCTGCATGTAAATAACAGCAAGCGCTCCAATTACACCGGCCACCGGTTCCACAATTGCTGATAATTGTCCGTACCAAAAACTTCGGAATCTTGTTACACCTTGTCTGCGCAGCGGCATTGATACAGCTAATCCTTCGGGGAAGTTTTGTAATCCAATACCAATGGCTAATGCAATAGCACCAGTGATGGATGTGTCTTCCATTCCCAACGCAGCAGCACCAAACAGTACACCCACTGCTAACCCTTCCGGAATATTGTGAAGTGTAATGGCAAGTATGAGCAGGGTAGTGCGATGTAGTTTTGTTTTGATGCCTTCTGTTTCGGCCAGTCCAAAATTGAGATGAAGATGAGGCGTTACTTTATCCAGAAAAAAGATAAACAAAGCGCCCATCAAAAAACCAACGGCGGCGGGCATCCAGCTATAACCGGGGTACAATTTTTCTGATATTTCAATGGCGGGGTTGAGCAAGACTCCAGAAACTGGCCGCCACCATTACACCGCCGGTAAATCCGAGCATAGGGTCCAATACGCCCCGGTTGAGTGTTTTAAAAAAGAAAACCAACGAAGCTCCCGCCGCTGTTACCAACCAGGTGAAGGTTGTAGCAATAAGTGCGGCCCATACCGGGTGTATCTCTGTAAAAAACTTGATGATTGCATCCATGATCAAAGAGGTTTTACGAATATGTTTTTGGCTAGTTGTTCGCTTAGGTTTATCAGGGCTTGGTTGCGGATCTTGATCTCCACGGAGCCATCAAAGGCATGGCGTTGTTTGATCTCAAGCTTGGTACCAATGCCGATATTTTTTTGACGGAGCAGTTCCAGCAGGCTGCTGCTCTGGTCGCCAACTCCCGTTACCATTGCCGGTTGTGCTTCGGGCAATTGTTGGAGTGTAACATTGCTTGTGCTGGTCATGCGGCCTTTACTGTCGGGAATGGGATCGCCATGCGGATCAGCTTTAGGGTATCCAAGAAATGCATCAAGACGTTCAATCAATTCGGGGCTGCTCACGTGTTCCAGTTCTTCGGCAATGTCGTGCACGGCATCCCATTCAAATTGTAATTTCTCCACTAAAAAGAACTCCCACAACCGGTGTTTGCGAATAATATTGAGGGCCAGTTTTTTCCCTTCAGGAGTAAGTGTTACGCCATAATAGGGTGCATAGTGCAACAGCTTTTTTTCGCTGAGGCGTTTTAGCATATCGGTTACAGAAGCCGGCTTGGTTTGCAGCTCAGCACTCAATTCGTTGGTGGTAACATTGTTATCTGCCAGCTGCAATCGCCAGATGGCTTTGATGTAATTCTCCTCGGCCGTAGAAAAATTCATTGACTATGAAATTAAAATTTAGGCGAAACTAAATATTAATTTTAATACAGAGCTATTTTTTTAGAGAATGTTTGATAAGGTTGATGTACGGTGTACGAAGTACGATGTACGACGCCTCCGATGTGCAGAATAGTTTAATTGGCTGGTAAAGGTTGGTAGTCGTCAGGACATCGTAGATGTCAGACGACGGGAAGTGATTTAAGATGCAAAATGTACGATGTACGGGGCCTCGATGTTTGCAATAGTTTTCCGTGTTGGCAAATCATCAAGATGTCTGAACCTTTACAGGTAGTTTGCAAAAGCACGCCATTCGTACATCTTACATCGTACCTCGTACATCTGAACCCGTACCTCGTACATCAAAAATTGGCTTAACTTTTGAAACCAACGCAAAACCACTATTTTTAAGATTCATAACTACCACATGAAGTTATTCCACGTTAGTTGTTTGCTGTTACTGTTGCTGGTTGCCTGTAAAAGCAAACAGCCCAAAATGATCACCGATGAAGATCTCACCGCAGCTGATTTTATTGCTTTGGCCGCTAACTTATCGTACCCGATCATGGTGAACGATACCTTGCTCAATCGGAATGAAAAAGATTCTTTACAGATCAACCTCGAAACGTATAAAACCTTTTTACCTGATACAGTCTATCAGCAACTCTATCCCAAAACAAAAAATCTCAAACTTTATCTGCTTGGTAAATCGGCCGATGGGGAGAAGGGAAATTATGTATTGATAAAATCAGTACAGGGCAAAGAACGAGGTGCACAATTACTGTACTTCACTAAAAAGTCGCAATACACAGGCTCGCTGAATATTGGTGCAATGTTACCCAAAGGGAAATTGCCTCGCTACTGTAAGATCGATAAATCGAACAGCATCAGTTTTGTGCAGGAACGGAAAACACCAACAGGGGAACTATGGACCAATGAAACCACTTATTTTATGAACGATAGTGGGAAATTCATCATTGCCATGACCAACAGCACCGAAGATCTAAGTGATATCATCATGGGCAATCCGATCGATACCCTGAGCCGCAAACAGAAATACACGGCGGATTATGGAGCGGACAATAAGAATCTGATTTCGATCCGTGATGGAGCCAATGAAAAAAGCTTTGAGTTCTTTATTCATTTCAGCAAACAAAATGGCGAATGTATTGGTGATTTAAAAGGTACAGGCGAATGGATCGGTAAAGGAAAAGGTATTTTCAGAGATGGCAGCAGCGATTGTGTGATCACCTTTGATTTCACTACCTCCGCTGTTCGAATAGCAGAACAAAACTGCGGATTGTATCGTGGTATTACCTGTTTTTTTGAAGGAAGTTATCCGAGGAAGAAGGAAGTGAAGAAGAAGTAGTTTGCAGTTCACAAAATACAAGTGACCACGGTCGATAGACGACAGACCACCAGTGGTTCATAGTTCATTGTGCTGATTGGCTTTTGCTTATTGCCATTGCCTACTCACCACTCACCATTCACAAAATTTATTCAAACATATGAGTCAAAAACAATTGATCAGTTCAGGTTCTCCTTGGGAAGATGTAGTTGGTTATTCACGTGCTGTAAGGGTAGGGAATATCGTTGAAGTGGCAGGTACCACAGCCGTTGACGGAGATGCGCTCGTTGGCAAAGGGGATGTATATCTGCAAACACAATTCATCTTACAAAAAATTGGGAAAGCATTGGTGCAGGCAGGCTCTTCGCTTGAAGATGTAGTGCGAACTCGCATGTTTATCACCGACATTTCATTGTGGGAACAGGCAGGCAAAGCGCATGGTGAAGTGTTCGGCAGCATTAAACCCGCTTCTACGATGGTCGAAGTGTCTGCGTTGATCGATCCACAGTTGCTCATTGAAATTGAAGTAACGGCCATAATACCAACCGTTTGATGTGAATAACCCCGTTTGTCAAAACGGGCTGGTTTAAATTTTTCCCGTTATATTGCGCACCCTAAGCAAACGAACAACTGTATTATGACGTTTAATCATTTCAAGGTTCCATATGCAACCGAAAATGCGTATACAAAAAAGGTCGCTTATTTCTCCATGGAATTTGCTGTTCATCAGCCTCTCAAAATTTATAGTGGTGGTTTGGGTTTTCTGGCAGGCTCGCATATGCGTAGTGCGTACGAACTTAAACAGAATTTAATTGGTGTAGGTATTTTATGGAAGTATGGTTATTACGATCAGGCACGTAACCAGGATCAAACCCTGCAGGTGCAATGGAACGAAAAGATCTATAATTTTTTAGAAGATACAGGTATCAAATTCCAGATCAATATTCACGAACATCCGGTATGGGTGAAAGTGTGGTATCTAAATCCGGAGACATTCAAAAGTGCGCCGATGTTTTTGTTGAGCACTGATTTGCCGGAGAATGATTATGTGTCGCAAACCATCTGTCATCGTTTATACGATGCGAATGTTGCAACCAAAGTGGCCCAGTTTATTTTGCTGGGTGTGGGTGGTGCAAAACTGATCGATGAGTTAGGATTTAAACCGGATGTATATCATTTGAATGAAGCGCATGCTATTTCTGCAGCATTTTATCTCTACAATAAATTCGGCAATGCGGAAGAAGTGAAAAAGCGTTTGGTGTTTACAACACATACTCCTGAAGAAGCCGGTAACGAAAAGCATGATATTTATCTATGTGAGAAGATGAGCTATTTCTGTGGCATTCCGTTGGATGAAGTGCGTAAGCTTACCGGTATTTATGATGATCAGTTCAATCATTCATTGGCAGCGTTACGTTTTGCCCGTCATTCAAATGGAGTGAGTGCACTGCATGGTGAAGTGAGTCGCAAAATGTGGAGTCATTATGAAAACATTGCACCCATTACCCATGTTACCAATGCACAAAACTGGCGTTACTGGGCCGATAAGCAATTGTATTTTTCGATGGATGAAGGCAACGAAGAACGCTTTGATGACCGCAAACAATATTTGAAACGCCGGGCATTTGATCTGGTGGCCGATCAAACAGGAAAATTATTTGATCCCAATGTGTTGACGATCGTATGGGCACGTCGCTTTGCCGGTTACAAACGTGCAGAGTTGATCACCCGTGATCTTGATCGTTTCAATGCATTGATGAGCAATAAGCAATATCCGGTGCAGATCATCTGGGCAGGTAAACCTTACCCGGTTGATTATCCGGCTATCAGTGATTTTAATCATCTGGTTCACCTCAGTAAAAATTATAAAAACGTGGCGGTGTGTACGGGTTATGAACTGGCACTGAGCAAACGTTTGAAACAGGCATCGGATGTATGGTTAAATAATCCACGTGTGCCACGTGAAGCAAGCGGCACCAGTGGTATGACGGCTGCCATGAATGGTGCTGTCAACTTCAGTACGTTCGATGGATGGATCTGTGAGTTTGCCAACCATGGCAACAACAGTTTTATTGTACCGCCGGTTGATTACAGTGCGATGCATGTACAGGAGCAGGATCAATACGATCTGGATCAGATGTATGAAATTCTGGAGCGCCAGATCTTACCATTGTATTACGATAATTTCCCGGTGTGGCGCCAGATCACACAAAATGGTATGCGTGATGTTCGTTTCCAGTTCGACAGTAACCGGATGGCACACGAATATTATGAGATGATGTACAACAAACAATAAGACTTCATTTTTTTTGATACGATCCCCCGGTGTTTTTTATCGGGGGATTTTTTTGTTTTCTATATTCCGTGCCTACGGCACGGTGCACCTCTTTATTTTTTTAGCTACCGATATTGTGTCCCTACGGGACGGGATGCAGGTTGAGATTTGATGTTGGTCTTTTGTAAAACATTATATCGCTTGTTTTTAATCATATAATAGCCGTGTTTGTTTCTGTTGTAATTTTTCT
This sequence comes from uncultured Bacteroidota bacterium, assembly GCA_963830845.1. Taxonomy (GTDB): domain Bacteria; phylum Bacteroidota; class Bacteroidia; order Chitinophagales; family Chitinophagaceae; genus Lacibacter. Next base: position 17,525 of record CAWHOR010000002.1, read on the forward strand.
TCTAGACGTCCAAAATAACGAGGCGATTTTTTGGTGATAGAATTTCTTGTGATTTTAACCGGGTATTTTTTGTTTTCTATATTCCGTACCTACGGCACGGTTCACCTTCTTATTGCGGGAGCTACCCATATTATGTCCCTACGGGACGAGATGCAGGATCAAATGTTATTCTGTTGTATAGTAGAACATGTGCATCATTACATATCCATTTAGAACTGTAATAAAGTTGCCAAGCATTATAAAATAATCCAAAAGGTAAACTACAATTCCAGCTACTGATTCAAGTTTTACTAGCCCTGTCCCGTAGGGACAAAATACCGGTAGAAAAATGTAAGCGTTTTGTTCCGTCCCGTAGGGACGGTATATTGATTTCGGTATTGCAAATGCAAGAATTGATTTTTAGATTTGGGCAAACAGTAAACCATGGCAAATACCTACACACAAATTCATTTACAGTTTGTTTTCGCTGTGAAGTACAGGCTGTCGCTAATTCAACCTTCGTGGAAAGACGAATTGTATAAATACATGACGGGTATTATACAGCATTACGAACACAAATTGTTGATCGTGAATGGCATGCCCGATCATGTGCATTTGCTGATTGGCATGCGACCTTTACAATCAGTATCGGAATTAATGAAACAGGTGAAAGGAGATTCTTCTAAATGGATCAATGATCGTGGTTTTGTAAATGGAAAATTTCAATGGCAGGAGGGATATGGTGCATTTTCTTACGCAAAGTCTGACCTGCCCAATGTTATCAAATATATTCAGCAACAGGAAGATCACCATCGAACCAACACATTTATTCAAGAGTACAAAGAATTGCTTGATGCGTTTGAGGTAGTGTACGACGACAAGTACATTTTTCAGGAGCTGATGTAACATGAAATGATATCAGTACCAAGATTGATCATGAAATCGTTTTTCATTTGCACTTTGGTTCCTGCACTTTTTAATATTCCGAAATCAATGTACTTTTTGCTGGATCATTTCCTACATTCATCATATGAACGAATACATCAAATCAGTCGAGATCCGTTGGGGCGATCTGGATTCGAATCAACATGTAACACATACAAGGTATTATGAGTTAGGTGCGCATACCCGTATGAGTTTTATGCTGGAGCATGGTTGTTCGCTCGAAAGCATGAAGGAATCCAATTTCGGTCCCATTTTGTTCAGAGAAGAATGCGTGTTTCGCTCAGAATTGAATGTAGGCGAAGTGGTGCAGATAAATATGAAACTCACAAAAGCCCGCAAAGACGGATCACGCTGGAGTGCTTTGCATGAAATTATAAAAGCGGATGGTACGGTTGCTGCAATCATCAATGCCGACCTTGCCTGGATTGATTTAACCGAACGAAAACTTACCACACCTGCTCTTGCAGCAGCATTGATTGCCGACATGCCCCGTGCCGAAGGTTTCAGCTGGACAGACTAACCAATCCGTTCACATTTCTTTTTCTACAATTCACGACTTGGTTTTGCTGCTTGGCTCCGTTTTCATATTTGATGATGCAACTGCTTGTTGTAGTGTTATTATTCATCATCAAAATTATATTATGAGACGTTCACAAGTATTCATGTTCAAGGGAATTAAGTTTGTAATGGCGTTTGCTTTTCTTTCGATGATCCTGATTGCCTGTCAAAAAGAAAACAGTTTATCAAATGAATTGAACGAAGAGGAAACGTTACTTCGTAATGCCGAGCAGATCCAGCAAACTACCGCTGCTGATCTTCAACGCCAGGGCAGCAATATCGGTTTTACAGCTGCTGACGCAACAATTGGCGAGCGCAAGGCTACACAAAACATTGTTGAAATTGCCGTTGGTAATCCCAACTTCAGTACACTGGTAGCTGCGGTTGTTAAAACAGGACTTGCTGGAGCCTTGAGTAATTCTTCTGCTTCATTAACCGTATTTGCGCCAACCAATGCTGCTTTTTCACGGCTGCCCGCACCGTTTAATTCCGCTGCTTCTATTTCAGCCATCACCGATCCTGCACAAATCGATTTTTTGCGCAGTGTGTTATTGTACCATGTATTGGGAGCTGAAGTATTTTCAAACAAAATTAAAAACGGACAATCATCTGCTGCTACTATAAAACCGGCTGGTGTTGCAAATGATAACACGTTGTATTTTTCAAAGACGTTTAACCTGATTAAAATCAACGGTCAAACGGAAGTGATCTTTCCAAACCTTGACGCAACAAATGGCGTTGTTCATGTAATTAATGACGTGCTTCTGTACCCAACAGCTACAATTGCAGATGTAGCCACTTCGAATCCTGCTTTTTCTGCTTTAGTAGCCGCTCTTGTGAAGACTGATTTGGTAAGTGTATTTACCGGTAAAGGAGATTTTACAGTATTTGCACCAACCGATGCAGCATTTGCTAAACTGCCAGCTCCGTTTAACAATGCAGCGAATATTGGTGCAATTACAAATTCCACTCAAATTGCTGCTTTGTCTAATATCCTACGTTATCATGTTTTAGGTGAACGCACATTTGGTTGGGATTTTGGTATTCTTAGCAAGCAGGAAACATTGGCAAACGCACCCAAAAATGATGTGCGTACCATTATTGGTTTGCCGGTTGGTTTTGTGAAAGGAAATGCCAATCGTAATTTTTCAAAAGTAAGTGCAGGTGATATTCTCTGTACAAATGGTGTGATTCACATTATTGGTGATGTGTTATTACCATAAGATCGTTTGCTTGTTTTGATTTTGGTGAAAGCTCCCCGTTTCAAACGGGGGGCTTTTTTAATCGGTATACTCGCTCAGCTCCAGCCAGCGAAATTCTTTTTCATCCAGTAAGTTGGTTACTTCGCCAATACGATTGGAGAGTTGTTGTAATTCTTCAAATGGAATATTGCTATTGTTAAGTTTGGCAGTAATTGTTTCTTTCTCAGCAGTAAGTTGTTCAATTTCCTTTTGCAGTAATTCAAACTCACGTTTTTCTTTAAAGCTGAAACGTTTTTTTTCGATGGTCGTTCCCTCGACTGCGCTTCGTGCTTCGACTCCGCTCAGCACTTCAGGTACCGCACTTCGACTCCGCTCAGTGCTTACTCCCGACTCTTTACTATCGGCTCCCAACTTCTCTTGCTCCTTTTGCCAGATACGCAGCTGTGCATAATTGCCGGGAAAATCCCTGATCTCACCATCGCCTTCAAACACAAATAAATGATCCACCAAACGATCCATGAAATAACGGTCATGACTTACGATCAACAAACATCCGGGGAAATCGCTTAAAAAATTTTCCAATACAGCAAGTGTTGGAAGATCAAGATCGTTGGTTGGTTCATCTAATACCAAAAAGTTGGGATTGCGGAAGAGAATTGATAACAGATGCAATCTTCTTTTTTCACCTCCACTCAATTTAGAGATATAGGTGTATTGTTTATCCGGATCAAACAAAAATAATTGCAGGAACTGTGCTGCACTTAATGAACCACCGCTTGCCAATGGAAAATTCTCCGCAATGTTTTTTACATATTCAATTACACGCAGGTCTTCTTTTATTTCCAAACCTTTCTGCGAATAGTTTCCAAAGATGATAGTATCACCAATATTGATCTTGCCGCTATCCGGTTGCTGAATACCTTGTATAATATCAATGAAAGTGGATTTGCCGGCACCGTTTTTTCCAACCACACCTACACGTTCGCCTTTCTTGAATGTGTAATCAAAACCTTTCAGGATTTGTTTCTCATCAAAACTCTTGTACACTTTTTTCATCTCCACCACTTTACCACCGAGTCTGTTCATCTTCATACTCAGTTGCACCTGTTGATCTTCAATGCGGAGTTTTGCTTTGGCTTCTACTTCGTAAAAATTATCCTGTCGACTTTTACTTTTGGTGGTTCGTGCTTTGGGTTGCTTGCGCATCCATTCCAGTTCTTTGCGATACGTATTTTTTGCTTTGTCGATACTTGCCAGTTCGCTTTCAATGCGTGCCGCTTTCTTTTCTAAATAATTTTGATAATCGCCTTTGTATTCGGTTAAATTACTTCCATCGAGTTCCCATATTTCATTGCACACCGTATCCAGGAAATAACGATCATGCGTTACAAGTAAGAGTGTGATTTTTTCTTTACTGAGATAATGCTCCAGCCATTCCACCATTTCCACATCGAGGTGGTTGGTCGGTTCATCCATGATCAGTAAAATATGTTTATGATCAAAGCCGATATCGATCAATGTTCTGGCAAGTGCTACCCGTTTGCGTTGTCCGCCGGATAATGTACCTACGGCCTGTTGCAGTTGATGGATGTTCAGCTTGCCGAGTATCTGTTTCACTTTTGTATCAAAATCCCATGCACCCAGTTCATCCATTTTAATAATGGCTGCATTCAGCTTCTCCATATCGTGATCTTCACTAATGGCTTCGTATTCTTTGATGGCGTTGATAACGGGATGATTGTGCTGAAAGATATTATCCAGAATGGTTTTGCTTTCATCAAAATCGGGCTCCTGTTCAAACAGGGCAATGTCCACATCTTTATTGATCCAGCATTTGCCATCATCGGCGGTTTCTTTACCCGCCAGTATTTTCAACAGGGTCGATTTGCCGGAACCATTCCGGGCCACCAGTGCAATTTTATCGCCTTCTTCAATGTGAAATGAAATATTTGAAAACAGGGGCGTAATGCCATAACTCTTCGTCAAACCTTCAGCAGAAACATAATGCATGGCGCAAAGATAATCTTAAAGAGGAAGTAGAAAATCGAAAGTGGAAAGTGGGAGGTATGAAGTAAGAAGTACGAGGTAATATCCCGTCTGACGCCCTCGTCTGACGGATTAGACAGGAACTTTACGAAAGTATTTGAAAACAGGATACGGTGTAAAACAACAATTGCTCCCCATTTGGGAAGCAATTGCTGAAGAATGAAAAAGGATACAATTATTTTTTAGGTAATACCACTGCATCCAGCACATGCACTACGCCATTACCAGCTACTAAATCAGCAGCAGTTACGTTTGCACCATCGATCATCACTTTACCGTCTTTGATCGATACAGTTAATTCTGCACCATTTACAGTTTTTAACTTCTGACCGTCAGTAAGATCAGCAGCTTTCAAAGAACCAGCTACTACGTGGTACGTTAAAATACCAGTAAGATCAGCTTTGCTTTCAGGCTTCAACAATGTTTCTACAGTTCCTGCTGGTAAAGCAGCAAATGCAGCATTTGTTGGTGCAAATACAGTGAAAGGACCAGCACCACTTAATGTTTCTACTAAACCTGCAGTTGTAACAGCAGTTACTAAGGTTGAATGATCAGCAGATCCTACTGCAATGTCAACTACTGTTGCAGGTGTAGTTGGAGCAGCAGGAGCTGCTTCAGTAGCAACGGTATCTGTTGTTGTTTCTGCGGTTGATTCGCCACCACCGCATGAAGTCATTACTACTGCAATTGCTGCAGTTGTCATTAAAGAGAAAAATGTCTTCTTCATAAAAATGTTTGTTTCGCAATAGAACATGCATTTCAAACAATGGTTCAACCATTCATCATAATAATTTTTTGTGTGAAGGGAAGGCAGGAGTTCTGGAATGGATCGTTCAACAAAACTTATTTACCCATAAAATAAATGAGCAAACAAAGTAAAATAGTGAGAATGAAAATGAACAAACCATTGAACTTGCTCCAGTTCTCTGTTTTTTTCTTCTCCCTGAGCACTTGTTCAATTTGCTGAAGTAATACCGGTTGCTGGGTTGCTAATTTTCGAAGTTGCTTACATACTTCGTCGGTATCGTTATAAGGAAATGGCATTGTTGCGTTGAGCAGCGTGTTGATAATGGAGCTTTGTACGTCCGTTTCTTTTTGTTCAATGAGTTGCTCAATTACATCGTCATTAATGAGGTCTGTAATACGGGATGTCATACCTGCATAATTCATGCGGTAAATATCCATAGTCGCCACTTGTTTGTTCAGTTCCAGACTTTTTTTAAGAATACTTGGTGCTGTAATGAGTTCTTCACCGATTTTTTGCCCGCCGGCCTTTTTTAACCAACGTTCCTGCAGGTACAATTCTTTTTTACCGGGATTCATTAATACCTCGTATGCCTCTTTGATCTCGTTAAAACGGGCTAAAGCATACGGATCATCATTGTTTTTATCGGGGTGATAGATCATCACCAGCTTGCGGTAAGCCTGTTTGATTTCCGGAACCGTAGCGGTTGGGGGCACTTCCAGTATAGTGTAATAATCTTTCAGAGCCGCAAAACTAAGCTGCCGGGCGAAAAGAAATACAGCATGTGTAAAATTGTTATTTTTAACGCCGAATGAAGCATTGCTGTCTGTTCCTGTTATTATTTATTCCGGCTTGTCTTTTTTCCGGCGATTCAACGGCTGTTGTTGCTGCAAAGCAAAAAAAGCTAAAGGGATACCGTAACCTGTTTTACAAACTGGTTGCATTGCATCCCCGTTTGAATTCTCCACTCGAAAAAGAATTGCTGCAACATTACCTGTTGGGAAGTGGTGAAACCTATACCGTTTCTGAAACGGATTTTAAGCGGTTACAAAAAGCGGTTCCTTTATACATCAGTAATGCTGAATGCAAACCTGCAGATGCCAATCAACAGGGATATTGTGTGAAGTATGTAGATCTGCACGATGATGATTATTTTGGATGGGGCGTTGGTAACCTCACCGTTATTTATAAAGCCAATGAGGATGATCCTGTTTCGTTTGTTGATTATTACGACTTTGATAAAAAGAAAAAAGGAAAACGAAAATGGAAAAATGAATTTGTTACCCGTGTATTTCGTTTGCTGGCTCCGGCTTCTGCACGTTCATTTTTGGTGACGTATGATGCTGATGTTTTTTATGTACAACCTTAGCTGATGCGTTTACTTTTTGGAATTTCAAGAATCAGATCTTTACCGTAACAGGAAGCTGGTGTTTGATAACCCGCTTTTAAATCACCTTTCATTATTTTTTGTGTGATGAGTAAACAGCCCCACGCAGTTACGCTGTATCCATCTGCACATTCGAGTATACTTGTTATTTCTTCACCTTTTGCATTCCACACTTTGCCCCAAACGGTGGTTTTTGCAGTTGCCCGTTGTTCATCGGTTGGACCGGCAGGCCGACTGTTAATTTTATTCTGAATAAAACCACGAACAGACTTTTTACGCAATATCCAGTTGAACAGAAATTGAAATTTGAGAAAACGATATACGGTTGGTTTCATTCCGGTGTACACTTCAATGTTTTCAATACCGGTTGTATGATAGGCTGTTGAAATATCACCCCACGGAATGGTCATCGTAAATAATTTCTTTCCATTGATATCAACCCATAAACTTTTATGACCAAGTGGTTTGCTCACCAGCTCTCCGTTTTCCCGTGCTGTGCCGCCTTCCCCTAACCGGCTGGCCATGGTGGTAGCAGTACCATGACTGATTTGCCCACCTTTCGGAAGAAATGCCAATTGCAAATGCGTAGCATCAGGTAATTGTTCTTTCAAATGCAATGCGGTACAATCGGTAGGAATTACATCGAAACCTGCACCGGGCATCAACATCACATTCGCCTGCTTTGCAGCAGCATCATATTTTTTGAGGCGTTCAAAAACAGAAATATCGCCATTGATGTCGATGTAATGAGTATTGGTGGCAATACATGCTTCCACCATTTGTTTTCCTGTGTTGGCAAATGGTCCCGCTGCATGAATCACTAATTGTACATCCTGTAATTGTTGTTGCAACTGATTGGCATCATCCAGTGAAAAAATGCGATAAGGTAATTGCAATTGCTCCGCTAACGAACGGATAAGCGTTTCATTTCGTCCGGCAAGTACAGGTGTAATGCCGTGTTCTTTTGCATAACGTGCAATCAATTCGCCGGTATAACCATTGGCACCATAAAGCAGCACTTGAATTTTATGCATTGATGTGAAATTAGAATTCGATCAGTGCAATAATTTCTTCGAGGTATTGTTGATCTGTTTCATCGAACGAATTTAAATCAGCACTGTCCACATCGAGTACGCCCACTACTTTTGTATTTCGGATAACAGGCACCACTATTTCTGATTTGCTTAAACTGCTGCAGGCAATATGGCCGGGGAATTGTTCTACATCTTCAACAATCACTGTTCTTGCTTCACTCCACGATGTGCCACATACTCCTTTTCCTTTGCGGATGCGGGTGCAGGCAACAGGTCCCTGAAACGGGCCCAGTACCAGTTCTTCACTTTTCTCAGAAAATGCTTTCGCCGAACTTGGCTTCACCAGATAAAATCCAACCCATAACCAGCCAAATTGTTCTTTCAATGCGGCGCACACATTGGCAAGATTGGCAACCAGATCGGGCTCGCCTTCGAGTAATCCTTTGATCTGTGGTAGTAGTTGCTGGTATTGTTCTTCTTTGGTGCCTTGTATAATGAGTAAATCTTCTGCCATGGGAAATGATTTCTGCAAAGGTAGGAGAATGGTGAATAGGCAAGAGTTAATAGTCAATTAGCAATAGGCAACAGTCAATAAACAATAGGCAAACGAAAATTTTTCGATTTCGTGTAAGCTTTGCCAATTGCCAATTGTTTATTGCCAATTGATTTTATTTCTTCACCACAACCTGTATTGTTTTCTCAATTTTTTCTCCACTGATCTTGATCTGGTAAGTGCCTGCAGCTAATGTACTTGTATTAAAACGTATCAGTTGCTTTCCGGTTGATTGAATACCATCTGCCAGTTTTATCACTTCTTTCCCATTCATATCAAGTACGATGAGTGATACCTGCATTCGTTTCGGTAACGTATAACTGATGATAGTAAAAGATGTTGCCGGATTTGGTTCTGCTTGCATCGCAAAATCAGGAGCAGGCTTTACCGTTTCAACGGGTGTTATTGGTTTTTCCGCCACTGCTATGGGAGCAGTAACGGTATCTTTTTTTACAGCAACAGGATTTGTAACAGGTTCCGGTTGCGGAACAATTACCTGTGTAATTGGAATAAAGGATGCTTTCACAACAGTACCCGGATCGCTTTCATTGTGAAAACGATCTAAGGCCGTAACAACATAATAGTAGTCGGCAGGAATAAGATTACTGTCGGTGTAGGTAGTGGTTTGTGCATTACCTGTTATCAATTGAATAGCATCTGCATCATTGAGATCGATGGCATTATTATTAAAGCGATAAACCACAAACTGTCTTACCTTATTCAATTCATTGTTTACAGCAACAGGTGCACTCCAGCTGAGTTGCACATGATTGTTGCGAATAGTTGCTGTAAGATTTTTTACCGTTTGTGGAGCAACGTTATCACGCCACGGCATGGTTGGCAGTAAGGCGGGAGTTGTATACAAATGTTCTGTCAACGAATCTCTGAACTTTAATGGATTGCTGCTGAAATACTGTGAGCGAAAAAATGTACTGCCGTGAATATTACTGTAACTTCTGTTTAACCGGATTTGTTTGTTGATCTGTGAACTGTTATACCAGTTTGGATCACGGTCTGCATCGGCATTGATTTTATATACAGCATGACCAACATACACATGTCGCCCGTATGCATTGTTATTCCACCAGGGAACCAATACACTGTAGCTGGCCGTATTGAAACCAGTGCTCCAGTAAATTTGTGGCGTTACATAATCTACCCAACCAAGTTGCAACCATTTTTTTGTATCAGCATATACATCGCTGTAACTCTGTAAGCCGTTTGTTGCTGATCCTGCTGCGTCATTGCGTTGATTTTGCCAAATGCCAAACGGTGAAACACCAAACTTCACCCAAGGTTTTATTGCTTTGATGCTGTCGTAACTGCGTTGAATAAAAAGATTGATATTGTCTCTCCGCCAGTCGTTTTGGTTGCTGAAGCCTCTTGCATAGGTTGCAAAGGTTGCGTTATCATTGAAACGACTGGCACCGCCTGCTCCCGGATAGGGATAGAAATAATCATCATAGTGAATACCGTCAACATCATACCTGCGAAGTACATCCATCACAACAGAAAGAACATACTCACGTACAGCAGGAATACCGGGATTGAGAATCCGTAAACTGCCTTGTGCCAGTAGCCACTCCGGGTGTTGTTTTGCTACATGCGAAGATGCATAACTGCCAATGCTGTTGTAATTATTAACTGCACGATAGGGATTGAACCATGCATGTATTTCAATGCCACGTTTGCGGCACTCATCTATCATAAATTGCAACGGATCGAAATTAGTTGCAGGAGCGATGCCTTGTGTTCCTGTAACAGATGCACTCCATGGCTCAATGCTGCTTGGATAAACGGCATCACATTCATTACGTACCTGGAAATAAATGGCGTTAATACCTGTTTGTAATTGCAGATCCAGCATCTTAACCACAGAATCTTTTACCTGCTGTACCGATCTTGTAGCCGTACTTGGCCAATCGAGATTTAAAAACGTAGAGAACCATGTAGCTCTTAACTCTCGTTTGGGCGCAATTTGTGCGTTCGCAACAGCAATCGAAATAAAAAAACTCAGTAAGTAAATGATCAGTCGATTCATAAGATGTTGATAGGTGCGCAAAATAAGATTTTTTGTAGTGGATCGTTCTGCCTTTGTAACTATTAAGAAGAAATTAGTTGTTGTACTATTGCTTGTAAGCAAAAAGGAAGCCATTGGCTTCCTTTTACAAATGAACATATAACGAATATGATTATGCCAAATGTTTTTTGAAAAAATCAATGGTACGTTGCCACGCAAGTTTTGCAGCCGCTTCGTTGTAACGGGTAGGCGCTGTATCATTATGGAATGCATGGTTCACATCGGGGTACATGTGTAATTCATACGAAACCTTATTTTCTTTCAATGCCTGTTCGTATGCTGCTGCTCCTGTGTTTACACGTTCATCAAGTGCTGCATAGTGCAATTGCACGGCTGCTTTTATTTTAGGTACATCGGCCACTGCTGCCTGCCTGCCATAAAATGCAACGGCTGCTTTTAATTCAGGAACGTTCACCGCTAATGTATTGGCCATTCCTCCGCCCCAGCAAAAACCAACACAACCAAATTTTTGATTGCTGTCTTTTCTGGATTTGAGATAGTTGAAGATGTTGATGAAATTGGTTTGTGTTTCCTGTTGATTCAGTTTAGTAAACAATGTTCTTGCTTCATCTTCATTGGCAGGAGTACCGCCAAGTGGGGCTAATGCGTTTGGTGCAATGGCAAGGAAACCTGCTGTTGCTGCACGGCGGGCCACATCTTCAATATGTGAATTCAAGCCACGGTTCTCATGGATCACCACTACTGTTCCATACTTCGCTTCTTTTTTTGGACGGGCTACATATGCTTTCATTTCACCTGTTACGCCGGGGTAGGTAATATATTCTGTAAACAGATCATCACTTGGTGTAACGGCTGCTTTTACATAGTTTCCTTCCAGAAACGGAAGAATGGCAACCGCCGCCGCCGTGCTGCCCGTTAAAATAGCCAACCGCTTCATGAAGTCTTTGCGTGGAAGTGGTTTGTGTGTGTACTCGTCGTAGAGATTAATGATTTGCTGATCCATTGCATGTTGATTTAGTTGCAGAAGTTACAATCTTTTTAACGGTTTGGTTCAACCGTTCATAGAAATGAACGATTCTGTTTATATTGATGTGTCGGAAACAGCCTTGTGCTTTGTCGTAACTGCACAGGAGTAAAATGAAAATGCAGGGTTAGTTTTGCAAATGTATTTGTCGATCAACCATACTTAAATCAATCATCATGAAACCAAAAACAATCAACATTCTTTACTGGGTTTTTACTGTGCTTTTTGCCGGACTTATGATCTTTTCTTCCATAGGCGGAATTGGTCCTAACGAGCAAACGATTGAGATTTTTCATAAGATGTTGGGCTATCCTATTTATTTTATTCAATTCATCAGTTGGGCAAAAATTAGTGGCGCCATCGCTCTGCTTATTCCGGGTTACAAAACAATGAAAGAGTGGGCCTATGCCGGTTTGTTCTTTGATCTTACCGGAGCCGTATACTCTGGAATTGCTGTGGCTGGAAAATTTGATCCGCAAATGATGGGTATGTTGATGTGGATCGTGCCGGGTATTCTTTCTTATTATTTCTGGAAGAAGAAAACTGCTTTATAACATGTACGTGAATAAATGAAAAAAAGTCCCGCTCACTGAGCGGGACGTTTGCTTATTGCCAATTATCTATTGCCAATTGAATTACGCTTCTTCTTCAGCATAACTGCTCACCGGTTCACAAGTACAAATGAGATTACGATCACCATATGTGTTGTTGATGCGGCTTACGCTTGGCCAGAATTTATTCAGCGTTACATAGTATAGAGGGAATGCAGCCTGTTGTCTTGTATATGCATGATTCCATTCATCAGCAGTAACCACATGTTGTGTATGCGGTGCATTCTTTAATGGATTATCTGCTTTATCAGCTTTGCCTTCTTCAATAGCACGTATTTCCTGACGGATGCTCAACATGGCATCACAAAAACGATCCAGCTCAGCTTTGTCTTCACTTTCTGTCGGTTCGATCATGATGGTACCCGGTACAGGGAAACTCATGGTAGGTGCATGGAAACCATAATCCATCAAACGTTTGGCTACATCTTCTGCTTCAATGCCGGCGGTGTTTTTAAACGGACGGAGATCAACAATAAATTCATGTGCACAGGTTCCATTGGCACTTGTGTAAAGTATATCAAAATCTTTGTCCAGTCTTGCCTTCATGTAGTTGGCATTGAGGATAGCATATTCAGTTGCACGTTTTACACCATCTGCACCCAGTAATCGGATATACGCATAGCTGATGAGCAGGATAGAAGCAGAACCATAAGGTGCTGCACTAACAGCTCCATCTGTCTGTTGATTCACATGACCGGGCAAATACGGAGCAAGATGTGCCTTCACACAAATAGGTCCCATGCCAGGGCCACCACCACCATGTGGAATGGCAAATGTTTTATGCAGGTTCAGATGACAAACATCTGCACCAATTAAACCGGGGGATGTTAAACCAACCTGTGCATTCATATTTGCTCCATCCATATATACTTGTCCGCCATGCTGGTGAACGATTTCGCAAATTTCTTTTACAGTTTCTTCGAACACGCCATACGTACTTGGGTAAGTGATCATCATACCCGCAAGGTTTGCACTGTATTGTTCAGCTTTTGCTTTGAAATCTGCTACATCAATATAACCGTTCTCCAACGCTTTTACCACCACCACTTTCATCCCCGCCATTACCGCACTTGCCGGATTTGTTCCGTGTGCAGAAATAGGGATGAGCATTATCTTACGATGTGCATCACCGTTAGCTAAATGGAAATTACGGATGGCCAATAAGCCTGCATACTCACCTTGTGCACCACTGTTCGGTTGCATACTGCATGCATCAAAACCAGTGATCTCGTTTAAATATTGTGCGAGATCATCAATGATCTGTTGGTAACCTTTTGTTTGATCAGCAGGTGCAAACGGATGGATCTTACTCCAGTTTGCCCAGCTCAACGGCATCATTTCAGTTGCGGCATTCAGCTTCATGGTGCAGCTTCCTAACGAGATCATCGATGTATTCAACGAAAGATCTTTGTTCTCCAGTTGCTTGATATAACGCATCATCTGGCTTTCGCTGTTATGCGTATTGAAGATTGGATGTGTTAAGAAGGCACTCGTTCTTGCCAGTACAACAGGAATATGCTGGAGAACAACTTCTTCTTCCACCGCAAAATGAACAGGATCAACATCATTCACAAAACAGTTAATAAGATCGTACAGATCGTCAACATTGGTTGTTTCATCCAATGAAATACCAATTGTATTGCCATCAATATAACGCAGATTGATCTCTTGTTTTTCTGCTTTTGCTTTTACGGTTGCAATATCTTTTACTTTTACTGCAATGGTATCGAAGAAGAAATCGTTGACTAATTCAAATCCTCTTTCTTTTAAACTGTCGGCAACTGTTTGTGCCAGTAATGCAACACGGGTTGCAATGTTGTTCAATCCCTGCGGACCATGATACACCGCATACATTGCCGCCATATTTGCCAACAATGCCTGCGCCGTACAAATATTTGAAGTAGCTTTTTCACGTTTAATGTGTTGCTCTCTTGTTTGCAACGCCATACGTAGAGCACGGTTATTTTGTGCATCAATACTTACACCAATAATACGGCCGGGGATCGAACGTTTGAACTCATCTTTGCAGGTAAAGAAAGCCGCATGCGGTCCGCCATAACCAAGCGGAACGCCAAAACGTTGAGCCGAACCAAATGCAACATCAGCGCCCAGTTCACCAGGAGGAGTTAAAAGGGTTAATGCCAACAGATCAGTTGCCATTGCCACAAAACCACCAACAGCCTGTACCTTCTGAATAAACTGGCGGTAATCTTCTACTGAACCAATATTGTTTGGGTATTGAACTAAGGCTCCGAAATATGTTTTATCGATCGTTGCTTCTGTATAATCACCAAATACGATCTCAATACCCATGGGAGTACCACGGGTTATTAGCAGATCCTTTGTTTGCGGGAATACTTCGTTATCTACAAAAAATTTCGGTGAATTGATTACATCAGTACGGTTTACATGGTGAAATAACATGTTCATTGCTTCAGCTGCTGCAGTTGCTTCATCGAGCAAAGAAGCATTGGCAATGGGTAAGCCGGTAAGATCACTAACCATTGTTTGAAAGTTCAACAAGCTTTCCAAGCGGCCTTGTGAAATTTCAGCCTGGTAAGGCGTGTATTGGGTATACCAACCCGGGTTTTCAAAAACGTTACGTAAGATCACAGACGGCGTAATGGTATCGTAATAACCTTGACCGATATAATTTTTAAACAACTTGTTGTTCAGTGAAACATCTTTCAGGTGCTTCAGCAGATCGGCTTCACTCATTGCATCCGGAATAGCCAGTTTCTCATGGTTGCGGATGGAGGCGGGTATCGTTTTGCTGATGAGCTCTTCCATATTGTTTGCTCCAACGGTTTTGAGCAGGCTTGCTTCAGCTCCGGTGGTACCAATGTGGCGACGGGAAAATTCGTTTTGTTGCGCTTCAAAAAGGTTCATGTGATGTCGTACGTTTATTCTGATCGGTTAATGGAAAGTAACTGCAGGGCAGTCGTCTTTAACTTTGTCTCATGCTGTTACTTAAAGACGGGCAAAGTTACGGGTAGAACCGATTCAAATAAACAGCTGTTAGCAGGTGGGGAAAGACTGTGAAATCGGTTGCGCAGGGGAGAGGGGCTGTAGCAGCAAGCCTTTACATTATTATTGAAAAATTCCACAAAATTGATCATTGTTTGAGCGAAAATGTCTTTGTAGTTGATTGCAGCTTGTAACGAGTGGCTGGCAGCTTCATCCTACATTTGCAGTATGGCTGATGAATTATTAGAGAACTGGGAAAAAAAATCTGCAGAGCATCAAAAACTGTATGGCCAGTTTTTAAAACGTGCCAACAAGAATAAGGTGTTGAAGCAATTACCCGATCTGCACGACGAAGCGTTTGAAAAAATTGATTGTCTGCAATGTGCCAACTGTTGTAAAAATTATTCACCACGATTTAAAACGCCGGATATTAAGCGGATCAGTAAACATCTCCGCATGAAGGAAAGTGTTTTTATTGAAACCTATTTGTATCTCGATAGTGAAGGCGATTATGTAGTGAAATCAAAACCTTGCCCGTTTCTCGGCGCTGATAATTACTGCGGTATTTATGAAGTTCGTCCATCCGATTGTGAACGTTTCCCGTATACCGATGAAGATGTGATCTTGAAACGGCCACAACTTACTCTTAAGAACAGTACATTTTGCCCTATCACTTATTATGTATTGGAAAAGTTAATTGCGGAAAAATAAAATTGTTGCGTTTTTAACAGGTGCCCACAGTTAAATTCTTGATGGTCGGGAATTAATCTTTACTTTCATATCGTTAAACAAAACGATGTGTACGATCAAATATCCGTTCTGTTGAGTGGTATCAATCGATCTTCATCAAAACAAAAAAAAATAGTATGAAAACAGTTCAACGTGCTTTTGTATTCTTATTACTTGTGTCCGCTTTTACAGCCTGCTCCAAATCATTTATGATCGATGGAAAAAAAGCAAGACAGGTTGCTGTTACTGATCTGGGTGAAATGTATTCAACCTATAATATGTCGGATGCTGAACGCAGAGAAGTAAGTACTCAGTTAAATAACAAAGCGTTGCTCGATGAAATTATCCGCTATTCGAAAGAAGCAACCTGGCCTGATGGTGTTAATACGTTGGATGACCGACTCAACAGCCGTTCAACCATGGCGAAATATAATTTTTACAAAGTGGCCACTTTTGGAAACAGAACTATTGTAAGTATTCCGAAAGAAAAGAACGGACACATGCCTGCATCATTTGTTCCTACAAGTCCTATGTACATGATCTTTGCAAGCACTGTTATTGAAATGAAATAAGTTTTTATTGATCGATTTTGGAAAGGCCCTTTTCGGGGCCTTTTTCATTTTACAGTTTGTTGTAAAAAAATATCCCCACCTGGAAAGGAGGGGATTTGGCTAATCAGTTACCATTAACCATTAAACCTTATCATCACTCAAATAGACTGAGTACTGTTTTATCAAGTTGCATGCAATTGTCATAAATCTGCAAGGAATTGGGAGTGCCGGAGAAAATGAAATTTTATGGGCAAAAAAAAACCTCTTCCTAAAAGGAAGAGGCGCTAATCAGTTACCATTAACCATTAAACCTTATCATCACTGGCAAAATAGAGTTTTTTTTTGAATTATTGTTGAAACGTTAAATTATTTCCAAACAGGTTTAAATTTTTTTGCATATCTGTCGAAGCTTACGTTTCCATATTTTTTTTCAGCAAAATATTTTGTAACCATTTCCATCTCACGTACTTCCAGCATGCCTGCAATCGGCTGTGGATCATCATTCAGGGAGGGGATAATTACTGTTGTGGGGTAGGAAAGTTGTCCATTCGTAAGTGCAATTGCAATGTCATTGGTTTTATAAGACGGGTTAAACTTGTAGGTTTTCCCTTTCCATTTTATCTCGGCTTTTGTTTCGGCGTTCAACTTAACCGTATAAAAATTTGTGTTGAGGTATTGAATCAGCTCCTGGTTTGTGTACGTTTTGCGATCCATTACTTTGCACCAGCCGCACCAGTTTGTGTACAGATCAATGAGAAGCGGACGTGGCTCCTCTTTCATTTTTTGCTCGGCTTCTTCCAGGCTGATCCACTGCAATTTTTCTTTTGGCTGTGGTTGCTGAAAAGAACTGATACAGATGAAAAGAATAGACAGGGTGGAATAAAAACGCAACTTTTGCATAGTATTTTTGTTACTTGTACAAATTTAAACGCTTTCACGTGCACAAAATTGTTATTTCTGTTACCGGCGCCAGTGGATCGATCTATGCGAAACTCTTATTGCAAAAGCTTTCAGCCGTAAAAGAGCAATGGACAGAAGTGTCGGTTGTAATGACGGAGAATGCAAAAGAAGTATGGCGCACGGAATTACAGGACGAAGAATACAAGAACCTTCCCTTCAACGTATATTCAACAACTGATTTTTCTGCACCGTTTGCTTCGGGTTCGGGGCAATACAATACGATGATCATTATTCCCTGCAGCATGGGTACGTTGGGACGTATTGCAACAGGTGTATCAAACGATCTGATCACACGTGCTGCTGATGTGGTGTTGAAAGAACGGAGAAAGCTGATTTGTGTGGTGCGTGATACACCGTACAATCTGATCCATATCCGGAATATGGAAACCGTTACATTGGCAGGTGGAATTATCTGTCCGGCCACTCCAAGTTTCTACAGCGTACCAAAAACAATTGAAGAAGTTGCTGCAACTGTTGTTGATCGGGTATTGGATCTTGCAGGGATTGATGTAAAAACGTTTCGTTGGGGGAAGTGATAAGTAATGAATAATAAGTGTTGCGCTTGCTCAGTCAGAAGAACCTCCGTCTCCACCACTACCGCCGCCATCTGAACTGTCACTTGCATCTGAACTGTCTCCGCCATCATCATACGAATCATAGCTTCCTCCATCACCGGAGTAATTACTGTCTGTTGATTCTTTCGATTGAAGTGGAGTATTCCTGTTCTTTCCCCAACTAAAGAACAGAATTGTTACAACAATTGCTATGATAATACCGATCCACATACTTTTTATTTGGTTGTTAATTCATCATACACAGCCGTCAATGAACGTTCAATGCCGCCGCCAATCCACTCTGTAACACCGGGAATAGATTTGTTCTTCAGAAATTCTTCTTTTGTTTTTCCCGCTTTTATTTCTGTTTCACCGAATACCAACAGCTTCTCAAAATAATCCTGCATGGCTTTGATGTCATTTGCTTTTCCGTATACTTCAAATCCTTCGGAAGCATGCCCGTACACAAACGTTGTTTTCTTATTAAAGTGCTTCGTTGTTTTCTCCAACACTTCAACCCAGTTTTTAATCGAAGCACCTGCTGTGCGATCGATAAACGGATAGCGATGGTTGTTGATCAAGTCGCCCATGTGTACGATATCTGCATGTTCAAAATGGATCAATGCATCACCATCAGTATGTGCAGCACCGAAATAATGCAACGTAATTTTTTCGTTACCTATTTTCTGGCTCCATGTTTTCCCAAAAGTTTGGTTGGGAAATAATTGGTTGTCTTCTGTTTTACTTTGTTTGGCTACACGTTCCTGGTTAGTTTTTGAATTTTCATGCGCCAATACATTTTCAACCAAACCTTTAAAAGAAATATTACCACCACTATGATCGCCATGGTGATGGGTGTTGATGAGTAGTTTGAACGGTTGTTCTGATCTCTTTTTCAACCCATCGATCAAGTGCTTGCTTTGTTCGGGAAACTGGGTATCAACTACCACCATGCCTTCTTTACTGATATAAAACAGGATGGTACCACCTCGCTCAGTAAACACACCAATATTATCAGAGAGCATTTTTATTTTCCATGCTTCCTGTTGAAAGATCTGTGCAAGTAATGATTGTTGAAAAGCCAATGCACCAATACCGAGTGTAGCCGATTGAAGAAAGAATTTTCTGTTCATGTTATGGCAATTGTGAAGATGTAAATGGTATACAGTTCAATCAAGTATTTTGTTGTTGAAGTTATCAATATTCCAACTTTCGAAGACGGGGTGCTTTTAGCCAGGTGGCAATTACTACGGCAACCGTCATACATCCGCCAAAGATCACGGATGGAACTACGCCCATCAGTCGTGCCGCAATACCACTTTCGAACTGACCCAGTTCGTTACTGCTGTTGATGAACATACTGTTTACACTCATTACCCTCCCTCTCAATTCATCAGGCGTTTTTAATTGTAAAATCGTACCACGCACAACAATACTGATACCATCTAACAAGCCAGCCAGGAACAAGGCCATGAACGATAACCAGAATAATTGAGAGATACCGAAAATGATGATGCATACTCCAAAACCGGCAACTGCATAAAGCAACAGCTTTCCTTGCTGTTTGCGCAGAGGGAACACCGTTAGTAACACTACAATCACGATGGCTCCAAAATCTGCTGCAGCATTCAGCCATCCAAAACCAATGGGTCCTACTTTCAAAATGTCTTTTGCAAACACCGGCACCATGGCCACTGCACCACCAAACAATACCGCAAACATATCCAGTACTAATACGCTCAATACTTCTTTTGTTTTATACACAAACCGGATGCCTTCTTTTACACTTTCCCATGTTTTCTTTTCAGCCTGTAGAGGTGCGGGTTTATTGCCAACAGTTGTAAATATGAGCAAGGCTACTGCTATCGATAAAATGATTGCTGTTAAGGTGCCCGTAATACCAAAGCCTGCAATAAGAAAACCAGCCAAGGCATGTCCTGTTACCGAAGCTGTTAACCATGTACCCTGGCTCCATGTTACAGCGTTGGGAAGCACGGGTCTTGGAACCAGTTGCGAAATGATCGCTCCAAACGAAGGTCCGCTGAATGCACGGATGATGCCGGTTACAAAAATTACAACGTATACCAGTGAAATAATTGTTGCTTTCCCAAACTGCTGTTCAAAATAGGCAGTAGAAATAAAGACTAACAGTGCCACGCAAACGCCATACGATAAAACAGAGCGAATGATCATATTGCGACGGTCGCTTTGATCAACGACATGTCCGGCATAGAGCGCCATTGAAACGGCAGGAATCACTTCAGCCAGGCCAATCAAACCCAGTGCCAGTGGATCGCCGGTAAGTTCATACATCCACCAGCCAACCAGGGTGCCCATCATTCGTAAACCCATAATGAACAAAAACCTTGCAATCGCAAAGTTTCTGAATTCGGTAATACGCACGGCCTGAAATGGATCGGTTGGTAATGGAGTTGCCACAAAACAAATCTATGAACTAATCGCTCAATTTAATAAAATGCGGAACGCTCAGGGAAGTGTAATATAATGTTGTCCTTGTTCGTATTCCTGATCCAGCGCATCAATAATTACCTGCAAATGTTTTTCATTACTCAAAAAGTCGGCATTGCTGGCATCAACAAACAGGGTTTTAATATTATGTTGTTTGATGTATTGCGTGTAGGTTTCCTGAATACTCAACAGGTAGTCGTCGCCGATCTGCTGTTCGTAGCTGCGGTTTCTTCGTTTGATGTTCTGTTGTAAACGGGCAACAGGTGAATGGAGATAAATAAGAATTTCTGGTTGCACCAATTGCTGATGGATGATATCAAATAAACTCTGGTACAATCGGAATTCATCGGCCGGTAAATTCACTTTTGCAAACAACAGGCACTTTGTGAACAGGTAATCTGAAATGGTGATGGAGTTAAAAAGGTCTTGTGTATGCAGCAGATCTTTCAACTGTTTGTAACGCTCGGCCATAAAAAATAATTCCAGCGGAAAGGCAAACTGTTGCGGGTTTTCGTAAAACTTGGGCAGAAATGGATTGTCTGCAAATTCTTCGAGGATCAACCGGGCATTAAAATGTTTGCTGAGTAAATGTGCGAGTGTGGTTTTGCCAGCGCCAATATTTCCTTCTATAGTTACAAAGTTGTACTTCATCCGGAAGGCAAATTAAAGCAAGCATAGAAATCCGCACATCAATTTATACAGTTTGTGGAAAAGTATGTTTTTCGTCTGGCCGCTCCAAGCGGCCTGAAGGGAAAACATCAACTAATCAATGCTTGATTACAGCCAGCTGATCGCCACATTCTTTCAGCAAGGTGCTGATCGTTTTTTTGTAAACGGGATGAATTTTTCCCGGCGACAGTTCAGCCAGCGGTATCAATACAAATTTTCGATCCTGAATAGCAGGGTGGGGCAGTGTAACAATTGCTGAATGATAAGTAAGCGAGTCGTAAAATAAAATATCAAGATCAATGGTACGTGGTCCATATTTTTCGGTGCGTACACGGCCCAGTTTCTGTTCGATCTCCAACAGTTTTTTCATGAGATTATCGGGCAGCAGGTTGGTGCGGATAACAATTACCTGATTGAGAAACGCTGCCTGTTTGGTATTGCCCCAGGCGGCCGTTTCGTAAATGGATGATTCGTTTGCAATGTTGCCACAATGCAGTTGGATTTCTTGGATGGCTTTTCGGAGAAATTGTTTCCGTTGGCCTTGATTACTTCCGAGTAAAATAAAAACATGGTGCAGCGGCATGCTGTAAAAATAGGGCAGATACAGTTGCCAACCTTTTTGTAGCTTCACTACTTTTCATTGCACAGCCTAAGGTTGGGAACCCTAAAACAAATAGCTTTGCGGCATGAGTCAATCGTACAGCCAGTGGAAGGCAATGCTGGCTATTTCCAAAGCAAGTTTTCGGGCCATCTTCCGAAGTCCGTCGGCTGTAATTTTCAGTTTTGCTTTTCCGCTCATCTTTATTTTGGTGTTTGGATTTATTGGTGGCGGCAGTCCAACAGTACGTGTTGGATTTACAAGATCAACTGATACTTCGCTCAACAATGCCGTGTATCAACAATTAGTGAAGTATAAAACCATTCGTGTGGTGGATAAGTCGGAAGAAGAATTGCGGAATGATCTTTCGAAAGGAAGAATCACAGCCATCCTTGATATGCAGCCTAACAGCAGCGGTTCATTTCCGTTGTATAAGATCAGTATTCAAACATCCACCGCCAGTGAAGACCGGTTGGCAATTTTGAAATCAACATTGAAAGATGTAATTGTAAACCTCGATCGCCGTGCTGCACCCGATGCCCCCACTTATGCAACCATTGATGTACCACCGCCCATGCCCGGCCGTGTATATAAAACAATCGATTTTATTTTGCCCGGACAGTTAGGGTTTTCATTGCTGAGTGCAGGCGTATTTGGTGTGGCATTTTTATTTTTTAATCTGCGGCAGCAATTAGTTTTGAAACGTTTTTTTGCAACACCTATTCGCAAAGGATATATTTTATTTGGTGAAGGCATCAGCCGGGTGTTGTTTCAATTGATCACTGCCGTTGTCATTTTATTGATCGGTCGTTTTGTGTTTGGATTTACGTTGGTACACGGCATTGTTACGTTTCTTGAAATGCTGGTATTGAGTCTGGTGGGGTTGATCGTGTTCATGGGCTTTGGTTTTGTGGTGAGCGGATTGGCGAAAAATGAAAGTACCATTCCTCCATTTGCAAATATGTTTACATTGCCGCAGTTTTTACTGGCCGGAACATTCTTTTCAATTGATACATTTCCAAAATGGTTGCAACCCATTTGTCGTGTATTGCCTTTAACGCATTTGAATGATGCGATGCGGAATGTAGCATTTGAAGGAAGTCATTTGATCGACTGTGGCAAACAATTAGGTATTCTCGGCTTATGGGGTATTGTGATTTATGCAATCGCAATAAAAGTGTTCAGATGGGAATGATTGGAAGTACGATGTACGAAATTGCCTATTGATTATTCACTATTGACAATTTGGATTATGCGTTTAATAAAAATGTTTTTGTTTGTGTTGTTGGGATTGTTTGGAGTAGTAACGATCATCGGTTTATTTATTCCCTCTTCTGTAAAAATTTCAAGAGGAATAATTATCAATGCAGACAGTAGTTTATTGTACACGGAGTTGAGCGATGTGAAAACCTGGAACCAATGGTTCCCATGGGTCACGGCTGATAGCGGTGCCATTGTGCAACTGTCAGCAGTAACCAATCAACCCGGCTCATTTTTTCGCTGGCAGGGTGTAAAGTATAAAAGTGCCGGTACCATTACGATCAAAGAGATCAATCCCGATGAAATTTTATTACTGCATCAGCTAAAAGATATGAATGATGCAAATGGAGGATTCCGTGTAAGACGTACAGGTGCAAAAAGCGAGGTAACAGAAGTGTTATGGTACATGGAATATAAACTCAGGTGGTATCCGTGGGAACGCTTTTACGGTATTTTTCTTGATCGTATGATTGGCCCTGCTTTCGAAAAAGGGTTGGAACAACTTAAGAATTATGCAGAGCAGCAAGATGACAACAACACAACTGCTTTTATTACCACGGGAAACTGATTTTACCCATTGTTACCGAAGGAATTCCTTTCAACTCTTTACTGAATTGTACATTGCCACCTGCAATACATTCGTTGGCAAGTATGGCAAACAGCACGGCTTCTTTTGCATCGGGGTTAATACCAAGCTCACTTGTTAAATGAATGGGTATGTTGGGCAGCAGTTGTTTAATCTGCGCCATCAGTAATGGATTGTGCATACCACCGCCACTTGCATACAAATGGAAGTTGCTGTTCGTCGGCATTGTTTTTAAAATCGCTTCTGCAATAGTTTGTGCAGAGAATGCATTTAAGGTTGCCATTGCATCATACACAGTCAAGTCGGTTGTGCCCGATCTTTCTTTTGCATTTTGTAGATACTGAAGATTAAATAATTCCGGTCCCGTTGTTTTTGGAAACGTTTGCTGAAAGAACGGATGATCTTTTAATGCATTGAGTAATGATCCGTTGATCGTTCCTTTTTTTGCAACTGCTGCATTTTCATCAAAATAATTTCCGGGAAATTGTTGCTGCATCAAGGCATCCATTAACGTATTACCTGTGCCCGTATCGGTGCTGAAAATTTTATCAGCATCCATGGAGCCCGGGAGGAATGTAAAATTGGCAATGCCACCCATGTTGAGCATGATACGGTCTTCACCTTTCTTCGAAAAAATAAAGTAATCGCCATATACTGCCAACGGTGCACCTTCTCCACCAGCTGCAATATGTTTCTGCCGGAAATCGCTGATGGTAATAATGCCGGTATCAACGGCCATGTGATCGCCATCACCAATTTGTAAGGTCGCATTGCTGAATTTCTCCTGTTGATGCAATGCCTTTGGTGCATGATAAACAGTTTGTCCATGACTGGCGATCAGGTCTACCTCTTCTTTTGCAATGTTGTGTTTTTGTAAAAACGTATTGATCATAGCTGCCTGTTGCTGTGCTACCCAAGGGTTGAGCAAACAAAGTTTTTCAAAGTCAACTTCTTTTTTTGAGAAAACCGATTTGATCTCTGCTTTGAAACCGGGTTCATACGAAATAGTTTCAAACGCCAGTAACTCAATTGCGGTGTTGTGACCTTCACCTGAAATGCGGCAATACGCAATGTCCAATCCGTCAACAGAAGTACCACTCATTAAACCAATAATGTGACGTTGTGCTTTTTGCGCAATGGCAGTGAGTTGTTGCATGTTCAGGTTCATACTATAAAAATAACTGTTGTTAAAGCAGGCATGTTCAGTTTAGTAATTTTTGCGGTTTTTAGCAGGTCTTCATTAAAATTAATGCATTTTTTTGCAGGTTTCGTGAATTTTTGTAGCTTAGATTTGTCTTTTTGAAACGATCAACCGCCGAAACCAGCATGCTTAAACAGGAACGACAAGCCTTTATTGTACACCAGGTTAACCTGCACAATCGTGTGCTCTCGTCTGATTTAAGTTCGCAAATCAATGTATCAGAAGATACCATCCGACGTGATTTGCAGGAGCTTGCCGATAAAGGCAAGATCATTAAGGTTCATGGAGGTGCACTCTCCCGATCGTTCAGCAGTTCCATTAATTCATCCAGTGTTTATTCCATTGATGCAAAAAAAACAATTGCACAAAAAGCTGCTTCGCTTATACAGGATGGCATGTTTGTAATGAGTACAGGTGGTACAACCATTATTGAGCTGGCAAAAGCATTGCCTGAAAATTTACAAGCCACTTTTATTACCGGTAGTTTGCCTGCTGCATTGGAATACATTCATCATCCAAAAATTGAAGTGATTTTTATTGGTGATAAACTTTCAAAAAGTTCACAGATCACAATCGGTGCCGACGCCATTCTTAAGATCAGGCAGTTTAAAGTTGATCTCTGTTTTCTGGGGATCAATGCACTTGATCTGGAACATGGCTTAACAGACAATGATTACGATGTGGTGCAGGTAAAGAAAGCAATGCTTGGATCAGCGTCAAAAGTGGTGGCGCTTTCCATCTCCGAAAAGATAAATACCGTACAGAATATTCAGGTATGTAAAGCAAATGAACTGGATATGCTGATTACCGAATTAGAACCCGACGATAAAATTTTTGACCCATATAGAAAAGCAGGCATGGACATTCTCTGATGTTCAAAACCGATTATTCAAACTAAAAAACTGCACAATGAAACGAAGCGTAAAAAAGCAAAGTGGAAGATGGGTTCAGCTATCGCTGGCACTCATGATGTTGCTCCTCACTTCATCAGTGAATGCACAAGTAATTATTTCCGGTAAAGTAACTTCAGCAGGAAATGCTGCGGCAACGAACGTGTCTGTTGTTGTCAAAAACACCAACTTTGGTACATCAACGGATGTAAACGGTGAATTTAGTTTTTCAGCTAACCTGAAGCCTGGAAAATATGTATTGGAATTTTCCGGTGTAGGTTATAAAACAGCTACCAAATCGTTGACAGTTGTAAGCGGTACAAACAGCTACAATGCTGATGCCGAATTAGGCGATGATGTATTAGGGCTGGATGAAGTTGTTGTAACCGGTACAGGCGTAGCAACAAAAAAGAAGCAACTGGGAAACGCCATTTCAACAGTATCGGGCAGAGAGTTAACCAGAGGTGGCGCAACATCCATCGATATGGGCTTGCAGGGTAAAGTAGCAGGCGCACAGGTTACACAAAACAGTGGTAACCCTGCCGGTGGTATTACAGTTCGTTTACGTGGACCAAGTACGATTGTTGGTTCATCTGATCCGTTATATATTGTTGATGGTGTAATTGTCAATAACGATTCACGCCAACTGATCGATCTTGGCGGTTATGCACAAAACAGGTTGGTTGATATTAATCCAGCCGATATTGATCGTATTGAAATTATTAAAGGTGCAGCCGCTGCAGCCATTTATGGTTCCAGAGCAAACAACGGTGTTGTACAAATTTTCACGAAAAAAGGTCGGGAAGGTAAACCGCAGTTCAGTTTTTCTACGCAATTACGCAGCAGCACACTTCGCAAAAAAATGGAGTACAACGAGGTGCCATTTCGGTTTACCAATTTTTTATCAACCGATCTTACAACAGTTCCTGTACAGCGTTATGATTACCAGGATATGATTTTTCAGAATGCAATCGGTACAGAGAATGTATTGTCTGTTTCAGGGGGTACTCCTAATACGAAATATTATGCGTCGGTTTCAAACCTGTATAATGAAGGTATTGTTCGCAATACAAACTTTATGCGAAACGGTTTTCGTTTAAACCTGCAGCAAAAGCTGAATAAAGTAATGACGCTTAATTTTAATACGGCTTATACATACAGCACCAGTAAGGAAATTCCTAATGGCGGTATCAACGAAGCATATGGTGCATTAACCGGTTTTATTTTTGGTAACAACTATGTTAATCCGGAGAAACAACAGGCTACAAATACCTACCCTGCAGTGGGCGGAAATAACCTCAGAAGAACGAATCCGCTTGAAGCAATTGATCGCTTCAATTTTCGCCAGCGCACAAGCCGTATTGTTTCAAGCGCACAATTAACAATAAAACCTGTAGCCGGCTTAAATATTGAGCTTACCTCTGGTATTGATAATTATACACAAACTGCCACTGCCTATATTCCACCTAAAAACACTACACCTTCTTACGATGGAGGGTTTGTTCGCAGGGCCGATGCAACTGTTTTACAGCTAAATAATGATCTTACTATTTCCTACCAAAAAGACATAGCAAAAAACCTGCAATCAACTACTTCGTTAGGCGGCACTTTACAATACGACCGAACATTTACATTTTCAGCGAATGCAACACAGCTTGGTGCGTTTGGTCAAACCATTAATAACGGAATCATTGCTGCTGGTGAGTTCAGAGGCGAACGTGTAATTATGGGTGCATTTCTGCAGCAAACGTTTGGTTATATGAACAAGTATTTTGTTACAGGCGCAGCACGTGTAGATGCTTCATCTGTGTATGGTGTTGATAACCGTTGGCAGTTCTTCCCCAAAGTGAGTGGAACCTATATTGTATCAAATGAAAATTTCTGGAAAGATGGTCTTGCAAAAGCAGTAAGCAGTTTAAAATTGCGTGCTGCTTACGGACAGAGCGGTAATTTAACAGCGATTGGGCAATACGACCGCTTTACAAATTTTACACCTGTTGTATATGGTGGACAAGCTGGTTATATTGCCCCATCAACATTGGGCAACTTTACAGTAAAACCCGAGCGTCAAACAGAGGTGGAAGTTGGTTTTGATTTAGGTTTGTTGAACGATGCAATCAGTGTTGAATTCAGTTATTTTACAAAAGATGTAAAAGATCTTATCCTTAACCGCACACTTGCACCAACAACAGGTTACAATAATCGTTTTGTAAATATTGGTACAATGACGAATAAGGGGTTTGAATTTCTGATTCGTGCAGTGGTACTTAATAAAAATGAGTTACGTTGGGTTTCAACATTATCTTACCTCAACAACAAAAACGTTGTAAATGGAGTTGAAGGAAATGGAGTGTTGCCGTTTGCAGGCGGTTTTGGTCAGGTAGCTGCAGTTAATGGTTATCCTTTGGGAGCGTATTACAGTACTTTTTTTGCACGTAACACAGACGGAAGTTTGTTGCTCGATTTAGCTGGCTTGCCACAACGTGAAAGAGGAATACAATTGGCCAATGGGAACTATACAATTCAACGTGGTACAAATGGCCAACCAACAGGTAATTTATTAAGTAAAGTAATTGGCCAGCCAAATCCAAAACATGTTGTTTCAAAAATTGATGAACTCGATTTTGGCAAATTCAATTTCCGTATGCAGTGGGATGCGATGCTGGGATATGAGGTATTCAATTTTACAAAACGTGTGGGCGATAGAGATCTATATGGCGGGCTGAAAGGGTATGAAGCTGAATTGCTGGGTAAAGTACCAAAGGGTACAAGTGCAGCACTCTTCAGCGTTTTTGAAAACTGGATCGAAGATGGATCGTTTGTGAAGCTGCGTGAAGTATCATTAGCGTATAACATGAAACCGAAATTTTTGAAAGGCAACAGTATGCGTTTAAGCGTTATTGGACGTAACCTTCTTTCATTTGATAAATACAGCGGATGGGATCCGGAAGTAAACGCAGCAGGACAAGATAATGCAGTGCGTGGTTTCGATTTTGTAGAAGTACCGATCCCGAGAATGATCATGTTTGCTGTAAACGTTAATTTCTAATTGAAAAAATTACATACAATGAAAAAGTTTTTTAAACTGTCCATCTTTCTCCTTGCACTTTCTGTGCTTTCGGGATGTAAAATGGATCTTATAAATCCCAACCAGCCAACTGATGGTGAAGTTGTGCTTACACGAGAGGGGTTGATCACGTACAGCATTGGTATAAAACAGAATTATGCTGCTTCTGCATTAGAATCTTTAACAATTACAACAGGTGGCACCACCCGTGAAGTAAAAGGTGTGGCCACTTTTACAAACGTACTTGAAATTGAAGCAGGCGGTTCAGCATTACCAACCTTTAATGGAAATGTACTGGGTGTGTGGTTGCGTATGAACCGAGTTATGGGTATGGCAGATGAAATTATTGCAAATGCACCAACTGTTCTTGCAACTGATGATGCTTTGCGTTCAGGCGTTGTTGCACATGCACATCTGTTTAAGGCAATGGCAATTGGCGGCCTGGCATCTGCATTTGAACAGGTGCCGGTTGCAACAAATAAAGCAGGTGGTGTAACTTTTGTAACTCGCCAGCAAGGGTTGTTAAAAGCAATTGAATTACTGGAGCAGGCAGCAGCTTTAATTACCGCTACACCCCCATCAACCGAATTTAATACGAGGGTATTAGGTGCAAATTTTAAATTACTCGATTGTATTAATGCACACCTTGCAAGGTATAACATGATGGCAGGGCGTTATGCGCAGGCTCTTGCCGCTGCTAATCTTGTTCCGCTAAGTTCTGCCTCACAATATGTTTACGATGGGTCGCAAACTGTTAACCCACTTTATAATCAATTGCGTGTTGTAAATAGTTTTATCCCCAGAGATAATTTTGGACTGCCCACTGGTATGTTCGATCCTGCTGATGGACGTATTGCTTTTTACTTACAAGGGGCGCTGGTGGTAAGCGGTACCGATATTTTACGCACAATACGTGGTTTTGCAACAGCAACCAGCAGCCCAATCCCTGTTTACTTACCCGATGAAA
The DNA here is from genome assembly GCA_963830845.1 of uncultured Bacteroidota bacterium. Lineage (GTDB taxonomy): Bacteria > Bacteroidota > Bacteroidia > Chitinophagales > Chitinophagaceae > Lacibacter. Next base: position 47,118 of record CAWHOR010000002.1, read on the forward strand.
TGCGTTTGATCAAAGCAGAAGCTATACTTCGTTCTGGTGGTAATGTAAATGATGCTTTAACAGAGATCAATGCTGTTCGCCAACAAGCAAGCGGTGATGTGTTTGGAGTACATGCAAATCTTCCTGCTTACACGGGATCAATCCTTGTACCTGATTTATTATTGGAAGTTTATAAGCAACGTTGTGCAGAATTGTATCTGAGTGGTTTGCGTTTGGAAGACAGCCGTCGTTTTGGTCGCACTGCACCGCCGGCGAATGTAAATCCTGTGCCAATCAGCTTTGAACGAAACAGGAATTTTTATCCTTATCCCGATCAGGAACGATTAAGTAATCCAAATACACCGGCTGATCCGGCGATATAAAATTTTTATCAGTAGTTATGTTTTAAGTGGACGGCCCTGTTTTCTAACAGGGCTTTTTTTATAGAAAAGAATTTTAACAGGGGAGCAACGATTTGCGAAATAGCTTTGTCAACCCTTTACAAAACCGGAATGATCGATCAGCGGCAACTAATAAAAGACTGTTTGCGTGGAAATGCCATGGCACAAAAGCAACTCTATGATGCGTTTGCTGAATCGATGCTGGGTATCTGTTACCGCTACACCAAATCGCTTGCCGATGCTGAGGATGTGTTACAGGAAGGATTTATCAAAGTGTTCCGTAACCTGCAAAGCTACCGTGCTGAAGGTGAGTTAGGCGGATGGATACGCACCATCATGGTGAATACGGCGCTAAACTATCTTAAAAAGAAAAAGGAATATCAATACGATATGTCGTTTCTAAGCGAGCCTTTACACCCGGTAAGCAATGATAACCCTGAAATTCAACTACGCAGTAAGGAACTGGCCGAACTCATCCGGCAATTGCCAACCGGTTACCAAACGATTTTTAATCTGCATGCGGTAGAAGGATATACACATGTGGAAATAGGGAAGATGCTCGGCATCAGCGAAGGCACCAGCCGTAGCCAGTACATGCGTGCAAGAAACCTGTTGATCACCTGGATTGAAAAATATAATTCCGAACCCCAAAAGCAAGTGTATGGCGGATCATCAATTTGAAAAAAACATAGGTCAGCAAATGGCCGGCTTTAAACTGAAGCCGTCGGTTGAGGTATGGCAACAGGTAGAGATGCAGTTGGAAGAGGATAGAAAACGAAGAAGATGGTTTTTCTATTTGCCAATTGCAGCGCTGCTTTTTGGCGGATTGCTGTTTGCCTTGTGGCCTGGTGATAAACCTTTAAAGGCTGTTACAAATACACCAGCAAGTACTAAATTATTAACTGCAGAAAATAGTTTAAACGAGCAGCAGTTAATCAGAACTGAGTCGTCAACAACTTCAGCAGAAAGTAATCTTTCACAAAAACCTGATCAGGAAAATAACATAAAGCAGCAGACGGTAACAGTAACGCAGGTTCAGCAAAACGAACCGGTAAACAGCCTTTCTGGTATAAAAAGAAGATCGGCAAATAAAAATGCTTTACAAACGAAACCTGAAATACAAACAGGCAAAGCGGCTGTTCCTGTTATAGATAAAGTACCCGCACAAATGGAATCAGCAATTGATACTTCTGTTGCCAATCCTGAAATAAAACACATGGTGCAAGAAGCCAATATTCCTGTCGTAGGGCAATCAGTCGTCATTACTGAAAACTCAACACAAGCAATTGAATCGCCATTGGCTATTGATAGTGCTAATGGCGCTCCTTCGATCTCTGCTCCAACGGTTATAAAAAAGAAATGGCAGATTGGCCTGCATGTAAATGCAGGCTTGTCTGATATTCGGGAAAGTCTTTTTCCGGGAACAGGGTATAAGTCTTTTTCCGATGCATTTCCACTTGGTGTTAATAATGGTGCGCCGGGTGGTGTAACAAGAATTATCCAGTATGATTATGCCATAAAACCTTCTTTGCAATCAGGTGTTGGCATTTTGCTGCGTAAGCCATTTAAAAAACGACATTCGTTTGTAACTGGCTTCCAATATCAATATAGTAGTTACTCTGTTACCGAGCGGCAACGGATTGATTCTTTTATGACACCAGGTAATATCTTCCGTAATATTTCAACCGCCGAAAAGACAGAGAAGTTTCGTATGCATGCATTCAATGTGCCGCTTGAACTGGAATTTAAAATTGCAGATAGTAAGAAAGGAACATTTCTTTTTAATGCAGGTATTCATAATTGGTTTCTTATTTCTTCAACACAAACGGATACGCTGTCTGCATTTCGTTACAGGGCAACTACATCACGGGCATCAACTTACAGCAGCACAGGAAGTTTAAATAATACTAAGGCGACCAGGTATCAGCCTCAGTTGTATTTATCGCCGGCATACGGTTGGCGAGGTAAAAAAACAAGTTCGCATGTTGGTGTGTACCTGAGCTATGGGTTACGTCCTGCTTATAAGTCTGCAGAAAAAGATTACTGGTGGCAAACTGGTATTCATTATCGTATATTTTTCCCACGATAAAAAAATGCCGGCACATTCAGTTTGTATAATGCTCCCTTGGTTGTGGTTTTTAGTCACTACTATTTAAAGGTAAAAAAGAGAACTGAAAAATTTAATTGTAACAACGCAACGGTTCTGAAACAGATGCTGTCAACCTTTAAAACTAAAACACATGAGACGCTTCCAAACCTTTGCGTTACTGCTTATAACCGTGTCTTTTTTATCAGGTTGCCTAAAAGACAAATGCACACAATCCTATACGTTACTGCGCCCCGTTTATAAAACGAAGCAGGAGGTATGGAGTGACATCAAAAGCAAGTCTGCAAAACCCATCGTCAATCCCGGAAAAATTACGTTGTTCGGCACAACCATCTTTCTCAATGAAATTGATAAAGGCATTCATGTAATTGATAACAGTGATCCTTCTAAGCCAAGAAACATCAGCTTCATTGATATGCCCGGTAATGTTGATCTGGCTGTAAAAGGAAACAGATTGTATGCTGATCTGTTCAACGATCTGGTTACACTCGACATCAGCAATCCCCAAAGCATACAGGTTGTGAATATTAAAGAAAAGGTTTTCCCGCACAGGGCATTTTCAAATGGCTTTTCTGCCGATACTAATCTTGTGATCGTTGACTGGTTACAAAAAGATACAACTGTAACCGTTAGTTGTGTCAATAATCAATCGGCTGTTTTTTTCGACCGAGGGATTCTTGCATTTGCAAGCTCTAGTTTTTCCCCCAACACCCGCTCTGTTGTCACGTTGGGTACAAATGGTTCAATGTCGAGATTCGCATTGCGGAATGATCACCTTTACACAGTTTCTCACAGCGATCTGAAAGTGTTTGGATTGCAAAATCCTGATGAGCCACAACAACTCAATACCGTGCAGATCGGTTGGGGAATCGAAACCATTTATCCATTTAAGGAGAATTTATTTATTGGTTCCAACACTGGAATGTTCATCTTTAATTTGCAAAATCCTGCAGCGCCTCAAAAAACCGGCAGCTTTTCACATGCGTTTGCATGTGATCCGGTAATTGCAGACGATACACACGCCTATGTAACGTTGCGTAGTGGCACTAACTGCCGTGCATCTATTAACCAATTGGATGTATTGGACATTACAAATCTGCAAGCGCCTTCTTTGTTGAAAACATATCCTCTTACAAATCCGCATGGTTTGTCGAAAGATGGGAATTTATTGTTTGTATGTGATGGGAAAGATGGATTGCGTGTGTACAATGCAGCGAATCCTACCAACCTGATTTTGGTAAAACATTTCAAAGGATTTGAAGCCTATGATGTAATTGCCTGGAATAACAATGCACTGGTTGTTACCAAAACAGCATTGCTGCAATTTGATTACTCAAATCAAAATACTATCAGTCAGAGAAGCAGTATTGCTATTCAAAAATAATGTAGTGAAATCGGCCATAAAAATTAAGGGACAATCTTATATCAATAGACGATGTTTTTTTTTATGGCGAATAACATGTGGCAAAAAAAAACAAAAAATAATCGGATGAAAAACACTCTTTTTGTACTCTTTTCTCTTCTTGCCATAACTGGTTTTGCACAGGAAAAAAAAGTGGCAACAGTTGCAAAACCATTTCAATTCAAAACAATTGTGCAAGCTGGTTTGTTAGCAGGAAGCACAGGCGAAGCTGCCAGTGTGCAGGCAATTAATGGTTTTTCATTTGGAAATTGGTACGCAGGTATTGGTGCCGGTCTTGATTTTTATATGCAGCGTGGTGTTCCTTTGTTTGCGGATGTCCGTTACAAATTCTCCAAGCAACGAAGGTCGTTCTTTATTTATACGGATGCCGGGGTTCATGTGCCTTGGATCAAGAATATAGAACAGCGGAATATTATTTCGCAAAGTGCGGGGCTTTATACGGATGCCGGTCTTGGATTTCAACTGGCAACAAAGAAAGGAGACGCTTTTTTATTTAGTGCAGGTTATACGTACAAACATGTTGCTGAAAAGCAACAGGGATTTGTATGGGGACCTTGGCCGCAACCGGGTGGACAAAATGAATTAGAATACAATTATTATTTTAACCGCATCGCCATAAAATTTGGATTGATGTTTTGATATTCGCCGGTCTGGCCGCTTTGAGCGGCCTGACCTCATTGCTGAATAAATTTCAGATTGCGTTGGATACCTGCAAATTTAGTTCGTTTGAGCGGTGAGTTTTTAAATACTTGTTTAAATGTTTCTTCGCTCATTTCTTCCCATTGTCTGCTGCTCAGATTTAGAATTTCAGGAATAGGAGTAAAGCCTTGTTCGTTTGTTGGTTTGCTGAAACGGTTCCATGGGCAAACATCCTGGCAAACATCGCAACCAAACATCCAGTTCTTGAATTTGCCTTTCATACTTTCATCAATCAAAGCATCTTTTAATTCAATGGTGAAGTAGGAGATGCATTTGCTGCCATCAACAACTTTATCGGGAAGTATTGCATCGGTAGGGCAGTGGTCAATACATTTTGTGCAGCTTCCACAGTAATCTTTTGCAAAAGGAGAATCGTAGTCCAGTTCAAGATCGCAGATCAATGTGGCTAAAAAAAAGAAGGAGCCACTTTGTTTGCTGATGAGATTTCCATTTTTTCCAATCCATCCTAAGCCGCTTCGCTGTGCCCAGCTTCGTTCCAACACAGGTGCACTGTCAACAAAGCCACGGCCGTTTACCTCGCCGATGTTTGCATTGATTGATGCTAATAGTTCTTTCAGCTTGCTGCGGATCACTTCATGATAATCATTTCCAAATGCATACTTCGAAATGTTAGGTGTATTTTCTTTTTGTTTAACCGATGGGAAATAATTCATCATTAACGTGATCACACTTTTTGCGCCGGGTACCAGCAATGTTGGATCAACCCGCATGTCAAAATGATTTTCCATGTACTGCATATCAGCATGCATGCCTTTGCTGAGCCATGTTTCTAATCTGCGTGCATCATCATCAAGCCGTTGGGCTTTTGCAATACCACAATAACTGAACCCCAATGTTGCGGCGGTTTGTTTGATAATTGCAGTATAATTCGTTGTTTGTTGCACCTGTTGTGCGAAGTTGCAGAAAGTTTTTTGTATGGTCGTTTATTTGCAACTGCTTTTTACTTGTGCATCAACAGCAGCTTTCAATTGATCATACAAATCCCGTTTCAACAAACTACGTTCTTTTTTTGTGAGCAGAATACAGGCATAACCACGACAGTAATCGATCCATACAAACGGGCTGTTTTGCGATACACAGTTTACAACAGTTCCATCTTTTGATTCGAGCCAGGTGCCAAGTCCGTAGCTGAAACCATTCATGAACGCAGGAGTGGATTTATTCAATGCCTCACCGGTTTGTATTTTCATTAACTCGGCAACAGACGCTTCGGTTAATATCTGCTTGCCTGCAAACATGCCTTTGTTCAGCAACATGCTTAAGAAATTCGTGTATTCAAGTGCTGATGATTTGGCACCATCAAAGGGACTGATGGCTGAGGTATAATTGCTGAAACTCGTTATACGCATGTTCATCGGGACGGAATAAGTTTTTCCTGCGCCAGGCGGTCAAACTTTTTCTTGGTAATAACTTCCAGTACCCGACCCGCAATAGACGGCCCTATCTGATCATATTGAAACCAAACACCCGGATTAGTGGCAATGGCTCTTTTCTCCGCGTAATAATTCACTTCTTCTTCCAGTGTTGCAAAACTTTTTTTCTGAAATAATTTTCCTGCACCTTGTTTTTCGGCTTCAATACCAGTAGTATGACTCAGGCAATGACGAATGGTAATATATCCTTTCATCCACTTGGGAAAAATCGGCAGGTATTTTCCAACATTATCATCTAATGAAAGTTTGCCTTCCTGCACCATGATCATCACCAATGCAGCAGTAAGCCATTGACTGCTTTCTCCGATCGGTGCTTGTATGTTGGGTCGAAAATCGCCCAGCATTTTTTGGTGCAGGATCTTCCCATCTTTATAAATAACAAGCGCCTGATCGTCGCCCAGCGATTTTTGGTTGTTGAGCATTACCTGTTCGGCATCTGCAAAACTCTGCGATTGTGTTGCTACAACAGTAAATGATGCAAAAAGAAAAAGCAGCATTGATTTCATAGACGAAATTTTATGCTGCTAAGATATTTGAAAACAGGATGCAATTGCCTGTCTGTTTCAAGATTAACAAAGGCTGTTACGGCTTTGCTTCCTCGTAGTTGAACGACCAGTATTTACCATATTGATCGATCAACGAACCATAATATCCACCCCAAAACATTTTGGCAAGCGGCTCGGTAATGGTTCCGCCCTCCTTTAGCTTATTAAAGAAACGGTTGATCTCAGCTTCACTGCTGCAAACAACACATAGCTGTGTGCCGTTGCCATCATTGAGTTTTTCCCGGTTCATATCAGATGCCATCAGTACAATGGCGCCGCTTGTAAGTTGCGAGTGCATGATCGAATTCTGCAGGTTGGCAGGCATTTCGGCTGCGATGGGTGCTTCTGAAACTGTTTGCAATTGAAGATTGCCACCAAAACAGTCTTTGTAAAAATTCATTGCTTCACGGCAATTACCATTGAAAATGATATAAGGGTTTAATGTACTTGGCATTTGATTGTGATTAATAGTTTGAAAAATGATTACGAAGAAATTTTTGTTGGATCGGTGTACATCACTTCCCATTGATGTCCGTCAATATCTGCAAACGAATCATAGTACATCCATCCATGATCGGCCGACTCACGGTAACGGCTACCGCCATTTGCCAGCGCACTTTGCACTATTTCATCTACTTGTTCCTTGCTGTTTACCTCAATCGCTATCAAGACCTGCGTAGAAGTTGCATCAGCAATGGAACGGTTGGTGAACGTAGAAAAGAATTCATGCGTAATGAGCATCGAATAGATCAGCCCATCATTGAGTATGAGGCAAAGAGCTTTGTCATCACTGAATTGATCGTTAAAGCTGAAGCCAAGTTTTGTCCAGAAGTTTTTAGTTTGTGCAAGGTCCTTTACCGGAAGGTTTACGTAAATTGATTTTATTGTTGCCATAATGATTTTTTAGTTGGATGATTCAGCAAGTTGTTTAATGGCCTCCATTGCTTTGGGCCAGGTTTTGAGAAAGTAATCTTTGTAATCGGATGTAATATCCATTTCTACATCCAGTGTCGTTTGCTCTCCGTTTGCAGTGAGCCGGTAATTCTCTTCGGAGCCTTGCCATACTTTTACTTTTTCGCTGGTTGTGTCTTCCACGCCATTCATAATAACGCCGAGATGTGAGAACGACATGTATTCGTTTTGTTTTTTTACAGCGATCTTACTAACCATGCCTTCGCCTTTACCGTCGAGGAATAGTATTTTGCTACCTTCGTTCCAATCTGTAACAGCGGTAGAACCTTCGCTGAAAACGGATGTCCAGCGTTCATAATTTCCTTCTGACCAGAGGATGTTCCATACTTTTTCTTTAGGGGCATTGATGGTTGCCGAAAAATAAAGTCGTTCCATAATTTTTTTTTAATAGTTATCCAATCAACTGCACCTGCTCGTTAATGATTCGTTGCAGTTCTTTTTTATTAGCAGTTACTTCTTTCATTGTTCTGAAGTAAACCATGCGTCGATCTTTGTAATCGCCTTCCAATAAGGTTGATTTGATGTTTACGATGGTTGGATGATGGAAGATGAGATGCACATATTCGGGCGAACGATGATTGAACGTAACCATATCAGCCGATGTATAATAACTGGGCGCATTCCATTTGATGCGTTCGTGAATCGAGTTGTTACACGCTTTAATGATCTTTCGAACAGCTTCCATTTCTGCTTTCAACGGATGCTCCAGTTGAGCCATATATGCAGCAACCAGTTCTGCATCGGTGGGTTTTGCTTTCTTGGTCATAAACGTATATTCGATTAATGATTCTTTAAGTTATAACATATTTCATTCAAGTTCGCTGCAGCTAAATCCATTCTGTTGTACAAGTTTTTTAACAACATCTGTTTTGATCAATGCACCTTCTAACCGCAGCACTTTATCACAGTCGTGCAGATCGATCGTGATCCGGCAGCCGGGAAATGTTTGCTGCAGCAGCCGGATGATGCATTCGGCTGCATCTCGTTCATCTACATTTGTTTTAAACAGCTCGATCGGATTCATTACGTTGCATCAACTTTTTTTCAGTGGTCAGTTCTTGATGGATCAATTTTATCTGGCGCAAATGACGTTGTGTATGAAATAATACAAAATGCAGGATCTCTAATTTGCTGATATCGCCAAAGGCAGGATGATTGATGAGTATATTCAATTCCATTTTATACATCAGTCGGTGAATCTGCTGCAACGAATGCAAAAGGTCAGTCATTAATTCCAGTCTGTTGTAGATCTCGTTTTTCGGAATAATGAAGGAAGGCGACTCAAAGGTTTTAGTAAAGTCGAGAAACACATCTTTCAATTCCTGGATACGTTCTGCCGGGTCACGGTTAACTTCCAATCCATCCAACGCCAATGCTTTCGTAATGGATTGGTTTGAAAGACGAATGTGATCAGCCACCTGTGCAATGCTCCATTTTTTGGCAGAAGGTTTGTAATTGAAATGGCTGTCGCTCACTTGCTCTAACGTCTCGATCAACCCACTTGCGGTTTGTTCCATTTGGTTGATGAGTGTTGCTAGTTGTATAGTACTTGTAATCATACGATCGATTCTGATACAAACCTACTCTGCAACCGGCAAAACAAAAGGGTGTGTTTGCGGCATTCTTTGGGGTTGATTCCGACAAATGCTTTTCATACATTTGACAACTCTTAACCAGACGATTTGCTCTACTAAAACAATCAGTTCAATGAAACACATTTCAATTCTTATCCCTCACGGGCATTCCAGTTTGCCAAATATTGATGGAACCCACCAGATACTTTCTGAAGTAAATAATATTCGCAAAGCAATGGATATGGAACCATTGTTTAAGATACAGTTGGTAGGCTTATCAAATACTGTTCCGCAACGGAATGGTTTGTATACCATACAGCCCGACTTGTTAATCAAAGATGTGCAGCAAACGGATATCATTATCATACCAGCTATGCATGGCGATCTGCCGCAAGCTATGCAGGCAAATGCAGCGTTTCTTCCATGGATCGTAGAGCAATACAACAAAGGAGCCGAAGTGGCGAGTTTTTGTATCGCTGCTTTTTTATTGGCCGCAACCGGTTTAATGGATGGCCGTAAATGTGCAACGCACTGGATCGCTGCCAACGATTTCCGTAAAATGTTTCCTGCTGTGGAATTGGTGGATGATCGTATTATGACGGAAGAAGATGGTTTGTACAGCAGTGGCGGAGCGTATTCATTTTTAAATCTGCTTGCATATTTGATCGAGAAACATGCAGGGCGTGAAATTGCAGTGCGTATTGCCAAAACATTTATGATCGATATTGATCGGGTGAGTCAATCGCCTTTCATTATCTTCAATGGTCAAAAAGGACATGAAGACGAATCCATTAAAAAAGCACAGGAATATATTGAACGTAATTACCAGGACAAAATAACAGTTGATCAACTGGCAGGCATGTTGGCTCTCGGCCGCCGTAACCTGGAGCGTCGGTTCAAGAAAGCAACAGCCAACACTGTGGTGGAATATATTCAACGTGTAAAAATTGAAGCGGCGAAAAAGCAATTGGAGAGTGGACGCAAAAATGTAAACGAAGTAATGTACGATACCGGTTACTCTGATGAAAAAGCGTTTCGAACTGTGTTCCGGAAAATCACCGGCTTGTCGCCGCTAGCGTATAAGAATAAATATCATCGGGAAGCAGCTGTGGCGGTTTAGTGGTTACTCATATATCGCTTAGTAAGGGCATCTTTATAAAATCTTTATACCTCGGCCTCTTAATTTTATAGCATATTGATAACCGGCGGGCTACCTTTGTTTTTCAATTAAAACAAATGTTCCTCAGGGTATCAACCATCAAACAGTTTCTGATCAGTACAGGTCTTGTGCTGCTGGTGGCCATAGCTTGTTATATTTTTTCAGATTATCTCGGTTACAGGGTTGTAGCGTTTATTTTATTACTTACGGTTTCGCTGGTAGCTATTGTGTTCGACATTATGCCTGTATTACTGGCTGCACTACTCAGTGCGTTGGTTTGGAATTTCTTTTTTATACCACCCAAGTTTACATTCCATATTGGAGATGCAGCAGATGTGTTGTTGTTCTTTATGTATTTTGTGATAGCGCTGATCAATGCGGTGCTTACCAACCGTATCCGCAAAATCGAAAAGCAGGTACAGGAAAAGGAAGAGAAAGCCAAAACGGTAAAACTGTACAATACATTGCTTAATTCGCTGTCGCATGAATTAAAAACTCCTGTTGCTGCAATTGTTGGTGCAAGTGATAATTTACTGGAAGAACCTTCACGACTCACAGCAGAAAACCGGAAAGAGTTGGTGAGTGGAATATCAGTGGCGGCATTAAGATTGAATCAGCAGGTAGAAAATCTATTGAGTATGTCCCGATTGGAATCGGGATTCATTCAACCCAAAAAGGATTGGTGTGATATGAACGAACTCATTTATGATGTGATCAACCGATTGGATCAGCAATTGAAGAACCACCAAGCCATTGTATCCATTGAAGAGGGTCTGCCGCTTTACAAACTTGATTATGTGTTGATGGAACAGGTGTTGTATAATCTGTTGTATAATGCTGCTGTTTATACTCCGGCGTATGGCGATATATTTATCAATGTCTCCAATCTTACCGACCGTATTTACCAGTTGGATACAACGTCCACTGAACATAGTCCATTAAAAAAAGAAACAAATTGCCTGTCAATCACCATTGAAGACAGAGGGCCCGGTTTTCCTCCGGAAGAAATAGAAAAAGTATTTGATAAATTCTACAGGTTAAGTAACACAAGAACGGGAGGCACGGGTCTGGGCCTTTCCATTGTAAAAGGTTTTGTGGAAGCACATAATGGAAGAGTTGTATTGGAAAATGTTCCGCATGGTGCAAGGTTTACGATGTTGATTCCTGCAGAAACTTCATTCATTAATAATCTGAAAAATGAATAACGCAGCAATACTTGTAATCGATGATGAAGTGCAGATACGCAGGCTGCTGGAAATTACATTAGAGAGTAACAGCTTTAACGTAGAATCTGCTGCAGATGCTAAAGAAGGATTGCGGATTGCAGCAAGTCATCCGCCCGATCTTATTATACTCGACTTGGGATTACCTGATGAGAACGGACATAGTGTATTGAAGAAGTTAAGAGAGTGGTACACGAAACCCGTGCTCATTCTTTCTGCTCAAAGTGGGGAGGAAGATATTGTAACAGCTCTTGACAATGGCGCAAATGATTATCTGGTAAAGCCATTTCGTACAGGTGAATTGCTGGCCCGCATCCGTTCTGCTTTACGTAGTTCAGCTACTGAAGAAAGTAATCCATTGATTGATTGCGGTGCATTGCAAATTGACTTAGCAGCAAGAACAGTAAAGAAAGCGGATGAATTAATAAAACTTACAGCAACAGAATATAAACTGCTCAGCCTTTTTGCACAACAGGAAGGAAAAGTATTAACGCATCAATACCTTTTACGTGAAGTATGGGGGCCGGGTTATATTAATCAATCGCAATACCTGCGTGTATTCATTGCGCAACTCAGAAAAAAAATAGAAACCGATCCAAACCGTCCTGTTCATATCATTACCGAATCGGGAGTGGGCTACAGATTTATTGCAAAGGAATAATCACTGAAATATAAAATTTTTGACAGATGAAATCGAATAACATTCATTCGAAGAGGATAACTATTGCCTCATTGTTGGTAGCGTTGGGAATTATTTATGGCGATATTGGTACAAGTCCGTTGTATGTATTAAAAGCCATTATTGGAACCAAAGAAATTGATGAAGTGTTGGTGCTTGGAGGAGTGTCCTGTATTTTCTGGACATTGGTATTACAAACAAGCATCAAATATATATGGCTTACACTGAAAGCAGACAATGATGGCGAAGGAGGAATTTTCTCGTTATATGCTTTGGTTCGACGTTATGGGAAAAAATTAGTGATACCGGCTATACTTGGTGCAACAACGTTATTGGCCGATGGTATTATCACCCCACCTATTTCAGTTGCATCGGCTGTTGAAGGATTGGAGGCAGTGGTACCTAATCTTCCTACCGTTCCCATAGTAATTGTTATTCTTTCATTGTTGTTTTTCTTTCAGCGGTTTGGCACACAAAAGGTGGGCGTCATTTTCGGTCCGGCAATGGTGATCTGGTTTACGATGTTGTTTGTGTTGGGCTTTCGTCAAATATTGCACTATCCGGAAATATTAAAATCACTGAATCCTGTGTATGCCTATGAATTGCTTGCACGATATCCGGGAGGTTTTTGGTTGCTGGGTGCGGTGTTTCTTTGTACAACCGGAGCCGAAGCTCTGTACTCCGATCTGGGACATTGCGGACGTAAAAATATCCGTGCGTCGTGGGCTGTAGTAAAAGTATGTTTGTTGGTAAACTATCTCGGTCAGGCAGCCTGGCTTATGCATCAGGGAGATCCATTGTTGCAGGGGCGTAATCCATTTTTTGAGATCATGCCACATTGGTTCTTAATTGCAGGTATCATCATTGCCACCACCGCAACCATTATTGCATCGCAGGCGCTCATCAGTGGTTCTTACACACTCATTAGTGAAGCCATGAATTTAAATTTCTGGCCCCGTGTAAAAGTGCGTCAACCATCCGATATGAAAGGGCAGATCTACATCCCAAGTGTAAATGTGATTTTATGGATAGGTTGTGTAATGATGATCCTCTACTTCCGCAGTTCAACGCATATGGAAGCGGCGTATGGTTTTTCCATTACCATTACAATGATGATGACCACCATACTGTTGAGTTATTATCTCGTTTATAAACTGAAGTGGAATAAATGGATGGTTGCTATTATTGTAATTGTATTTGCAACTGTTGAAACATCCTTCTTTATTGCAAACGTAGCCAAGATCAAAGAACGCTGGATGTTTCTGTTTTTTGAACTCTTTATTTTTATGGTGATGTATGTGTGGCACAATGCACGTAAGATCAATAACCGCTTTACGAAGTTTGTTGACTTGGGAAAATTTGCAGCAACCATTAAAGAGTTAAGTGAAGATGATCTGATTCCAAAATTCTCAACGCATCTCATTTATCTTACCAAGGCCAACAACCGCCATCAGGTTGAAGAAAAGATCATCAACTCCATTTTTTCCAAAAAACCCAAACGGGCCGATGTGTATTGGTTTGTACACATCAATCGAACTGAGCATCCCTATACTCTGTCTTATGATGTATCGGAGTTGCTGGACGATAAAGTGATCAAAGTAACCATCAATGCCGGTTTCCGTATTCAACCGAGAACAGAGTTGTACTTTAAGAAGATCGTACAGGACCTGGTGGCTAAAAAGGAATTGAATCTGCATATACGTCCAGACGGTTCTACCAAATACAATGCTCAGCCGGATTTTAAATTTATTGTGATCGAAAAATTTCTGTCGGTAGAAAATGAATTTACATTGAAAGACGGGTTGCTGCTGAATTCCTATTTCTTTCTGAAAGGATTGGGACAACGAGATGAAAAAGCATTCGGGCTTGATAAAAGCGATGTAGTGGTGGAAGATATTCCGTTACTCTACCAGCCAATGCAACAGATCGAGTTGACACGAGTAGCGAATTAATTTATTTTAGCGTATGAAACGATTGCTTTGTATTCAGGTATTCAGTATTCTTTTTCTCCTTGTAAGATCGCAGGATAGTACAGACGAAAAGAAGCTGAAGCTGAGCGGCTTCGTGGACTTGTATTATCAATATGATTTTGATAAGCCAGCATCGAACGAACGGCCATCATTCATTTATAATCATAAGCGGCACAATAAAGTTGCAGTTAATCTTGCACTCTTGCAGCTTGCCTATAAAGGCAAAAAGATAAAAGCCAATTTTGGGTTGATGGCCGGCGATTATTCAACTTACAATTTAGCTGCAGAGCCCGGCCTACTGAAGCATATTTATGAGGCGAGTGTCGGTTATAACTTTACTGAAAAGCTAAGTGTGGACGCAGGTATTTTTCCTTCGCATATTGGAAGCGAAACAGCCATCAGCAAAGATTGCTGGAACCTGAGCAGGAGTTTGGTAGCTGAAAATTCACCCTATTATGAAATGGGTTTAAAGCTTAATTATACACTCAATGAGAAATGGACAGCTTCTCTTTTGCTGTTGAATGGTTGGCAGAATATTAAAGAAACCAATTCCGGAAAATCGATCGGTACACAGGTACAGTTTAAACCAAATGCGAAATGGTTATTTAATTCTTCCGGCTTTATTGGTAACGAACAGCCTGACTCTATCGCAAAGACGATCCGTTTGTTTCACAACTTTTTTGTTACGCATTCAATTTCTCCGAAACTAAGTACAATGCTTTTGTTTGATATTGGAACAGAACAGAAGAATGTTTGGTGGGGAACAGCCATGATGGTTCAATATACTATTCATGAAAAATTCAACACGGCTGTTCGGGCAGAATATTATAAGGACAGGCAAGGCGTTATTGTGAAGGGTTACGAACCAGTGGGCTTTGAGGTAGCTGGTCTGTCGTATAACTTCGATTTTATTCCCACAAAATTTATGCGATTTCGAACCGAAGCTAAATATCTGCATGCAGCGGATGCTATTTTTCTAAGAGATGGTGTAACCAAACGGAATAATTTTTCCTGGTTGTTGTCTGCTGCACTGTCGTTCTGATGATGGTGTGCAGAAATAATAAAATGAGAAAGAAAAATTTTATCTTGTTGGAAGTATACCATGTTTCGAAACTGATAAAATGAACCAATCATGCTTAACGCATCAGCAACCAATATAGACGAGTATATTGTCGGCTTTCCTGCAGCTACTCAAAAACTGCTGGAACAAATTCGTGCCGCCATTAAAAAAGCAGCACCCGCTGCTGAAGAAGCCATGAAGTATGGCATCCCCACATTTGTACTCAATGGTAATCTTGTGCATTTTGCAGGTTATAAAGCACATGTTGGATTCTATCCTGCACCCGATGGTATTAAGGCATTCGAAAAAGAATTATCTGTTTATAAAAGCTCCAAAGGCGCTGTGCAATTTTCACTGGATAAGCCCTTGCCGGTTGCACTAATTACAAAAATTGTAAAGTACAGGGTGAAACAGAATTTAGAAAAACCGGTCAAAAAGAAATAAGCAGTTACTGCTTATTTAATTCGTCAATATCTTAAACTCCACCCGTCGGTTTAATTGTCGGCCTTCATCTGTATCATTTGTTGCAACGGGAACAGTTTCTCCATAACCTTTAAAGCTTACACGATCAGGAGCAATCCCTTTCGATAAAATGTATTGCATGGCCGATTGTGCACGGTTATGACTGAGTTTGATATTGTAGTCATCAGAACCTTTGGCATCGGTATGTGCACCCAATTCAATGCTGATAGCAGGATTGTCATTCAGCATTTTCACGACACGGTTCAGCTCAATGAAAGATACAGGACGGAGATCCCATTTGTCAAAATCAAAAAACACATTGTTTAAACGAACGATCTGCCCCACTTCAATGGGGACTAAATACAAATCTTTGTGAATTTCTTTATACCCTGCACGAATAAGTGAGTCAAGATTCAGGTTTTCTGATTGGGCAAAGAAATGATCAGCCGTTGCACGTATCAGATAATTTTTGTCGTAGGGCAAAACCATTTGAAATGCACCATCACCCGGGCTTGAAAGACCGTCGCCGGCAACTGCACCATCTGGCAGCGTTTCATAAATCAACTTCGCACTTAATGGTTGTTTTGTTTTGGCGTTGTAAACATTTCCTTTTACCAGTACTACGGGTTCCGGTCGTTCTATTTCCAGTAACTTTACACGAACAATATCGCTTTTGCCGAGCGATTGAAAACTGCTGGTAAGGTAGGCATATTCGCCACCGGCATCTAAAGTAAAGAACGCATCAAAATCTTTTGTGTTGATAGGTTCGCCAAGGTTAACAGGATCGCTCCATTTTAACCAGCTGCTATCTAATCGTTTTGTTTTCCAGATATCATGATCGCCGATACCACCCGGACGATCGCTGCTAAAATAGAGTGTTACGCCATCGGAGGCAAGATAGGGAGTCATTTGATTATAGCCTTGCAAGTTGATTTTCTTACCCATGCTTTTTGGTTCACTCCATGTACCATCTGCCTGTAATGTGCTTACATAAATTTTATTGATTCTGCTTTTTGATTCTTCACTCATATACAAGAGCAAAACACGTCCATCGCTCGACATGGAAGCACCTGATTGAAAGCCACGATCGTATTTGTGATAGTTTTTTATTTTCAGCATTTGTGGTTTGCTCCAACGCCCGTCTTTTTGTACTTCGCTTAAACTAACTCCATTGCCGTAGTAGTCACCATTCATAAATGCATTTCGTAACAATATCCTGTTTTTGTCGGGCGATATCCAGTACACTGCATTGTAGTGAGCGGTGTTAAATGGATATTCCAGGTGTACTGCATCACTCCATTTGCCGGTAGCACTGTCCCTTACGGAATACCAGATATCCTGTGAATTGCTTACTTCGTGGGCGTGTTTATTTTGCGGATGTCCTTCGCAAATAAAGAACAATAAATTTCCATCAGCAGAAATGGTCGGTCGTAATTCGGGTAGTTCAGAGTTGACACGAAAGCCCAGGTTTTCAACTTTAAGAATAGTAGCCGGGGTGATGATGTTTTCTTTTTGCTCTACAATTTTAATGGCGGTGTCAACCAACGGCTGAGCTATAGAAACAGATGCAAGTACAAACGAAAGAAGAGCTAACACTAAACGTTTCACGGGTAAGGGATTTATTGCTAAAATACAGCAAATCAGGGAGCTGAAAAATAGTAGAATAACGATAACTAAACGTAAATTAAGAACAGCTACGGAAAGTAGAATCGCTCTTCATCTGGTCTTATTTCAGTAACAGCGTTTCTGTTTTATTTCAAATGATTGATTGCATTTCTTCAATTGCGAACTGTTTTTCTTGCGTGATTTTGACGAGTCGTTTAGTTTTTTACCCATGCAATTATCCGCAACGGACCACCGCTGCCGCCTTTTATTTTCATGGGCAATGCAATTACATATGCGCCGGTGGCAGGTAATGCTGTAAGGTTTGTAAGGTTTTCAAAGCCCACAATATTTTTTTCGTACAACAGTTGATGTGTTTTAAAATCTTTCGATTGGCCGTAATCAATACTGGCAGCATCGATGCCCACTGCTTTAATGGTTCTGTTGTTAATGAGCCATGCAGCTAACTCCGGATGAATACCAGGAAAATGCAAATCAGCCGTTGCTGCTTCACCTTTTTCGGCAGTACCTAAATAGGTTGCTGCATCGGGGTAAAATGCAGCCCAACCTGTACGGAATAATACAATAGCATTGGTTGGGATAGCACCATTTGTTTTTTCCCATGCAGCGATATCAGCTTCTGTTATTTGATAATCGGGATTATTTTTTGTGTTGGCACTTACATCAATCACCACAGCAACACCCGTTAAATTTTCTAATGGAATTTCATCAGCACTCCATTTGCCTTTTGCAAAGTGTACCGGCGCATCCAGATGTGTGCCGCCATGTTCAGGCGAAAAAAAAGCATTCGATGAGTAATAGAATCCGGCAGGAGTGATGCCGTTAAATTGTGTGTCCAGTTTAAATCCGGTTGGATTGTTGGGCCAGTAAATTGTTTCAGATGAAAAATGATGACTGAGGTCGATCCATGTTCCACCAGCTAATACTTCTGCCAGACTTTCTTTTTTTGAAGATTTATTGCAGCTAAAAAATATGGCGATGAGAAGGAAAGTGGCGTATCTCATCGTAGAAATTTTAAATGACGAATACAAAAGGAAGATACAATCTTTTGCGTGCTTTGTGAAAGTCTTAATTGGGAATAAACACTTCGAGTGTGCATCCTTTGCCGGGCGCAGAGATTACCTTCATTTCGCCGGCGTAATAGCCAACACGGGTATTGATATTTTTTAATCCAATTCCTTTACTGGCTGTTTGCTCACTATCAAACCCTACACCATTGTCAGATACGGATAAATAAAGTAGCTTCGGTTGCGGTTTCAATAAAATGCTTACATCACTTGCTTTTGCATATTTGATGATATTACTGAGTTGCTCCTGTACAATACGATAGATCATCAGTTCTTTACTTTTTTCTACCTGCAGTGAATCATATTTTTCATCAACTGAAAGATCAATACGGATATTGTTTACTTGGGGGACACTGTTAACAAGATCTTTTAACGCATCCTTCAATCCATCTTCTCCAAGGGTAGGTGTTACCAGCGAGTGCGATAAATTCCTTATTTCTGTCATTGCCTCTTCTAAATGCAGGTAACTTTTTTCAATGATCTCCAGATTATAGGTTTCTTCTTTTTTGGCAATGCCGAGATAAAGTTTTACAACACTTAATAACTGGTTGATGTTATCATGCAGCTCGAGCCCCAGTTCATTTCGCTCTTTTTCCTGAGCAAGTATGGTTATTTCTGTAGTTAGTTTTTGTTGCGATAACATTTTTTTCGATAGTTCTGCCTCCATCTTTTTCGTGTCTGTTATGTCAACCATAATGCCACTTAACCGAACAGGCTGCCCATTTTCCATGATCACTGCAACAATATCTTTTAACCACACAATACGTCCGTCGGCTGCAATCATCCGGTACTCAAACTGATGCGATTTCCCTTCACGTGTACTTTTTGCACAATAGTTTACAGCCCATGTACGGTCGTCTTCATAAATATGCTCCGTCCAGAAATCAGGTTCATTGATCCATCTTTCCACAGGGTATCCCAGCAGCCGTTCGGCTCGGTCGCTTACAAAACTAAACTCCAGGGTTTGTGCATCTGCTTCCCATACAATTCCATCTACGCTGTTCATCAATGTTTGATAACGTTCCTGCGACTGCCTGATTTTCTGTTCCGCTAATTTTTGTGTTGTAATGTCTTTTGACAGTATAAACAAACCCTCTGGCACGGGCTGTATGCTCAACTGAAACCATTTTTTTATTCCGTCAGCAAATTCATATTCATTTTCTATTTGTTCGGCTACACGTTCGTGCATGCATCTTTGAAACGTTGCATATAAATTTGTTTTTTCAACTCCCGGAAATTTATCTGTAAATTTTTTTCCTATAAATTCTTCTTCACCGGCATACCTGCTATGCTTAATGAATGAATTATTTACAAAGAGATAATGCCAGTCGAAGCTGATTAGCTGGGCGCCTTCCTGCATATTCTCCAGTAAAAAGCGGTACTGTTTTTCCTGATCAATGATTTGCTTTGTTTGTTGATGTACCTGCTTCTCCAGTTCTTTGTTAAACTGTTTCAGTTTTTCTTCTGTACGTTGTTTTTCATTTTGTCGTTCAGTTTCAAATTTATTGATGATCCGGGCTGTTACCCAAACAAGGAAACTGAAAATTAAAATGATGGCGGTTACAAACAGCGACATCCAAACCGCTATTGAAAACCGTTCATGTAACACACGGTTTAACACAAAATAGCCTAATATCGATGGAACCAATACAGCAGCGGGTAATAATAAGCGGGCCGCTTTTCCACCAGCATGCATATGAGTAACTTCTGCCATAAAGCCCCGGCTGCTGTTAGCAAACAGCAATGCAATGGAAAAAATAAAAAAACAAACACCGCTATGCAGCGACATAGGTGTAAACGAAGTGGTATTGTAAAATGAGCTGATATGATAGCTGTAGCCAATTACAGAAAGCAAACCAATAGCTGCAACAGGTAAGATCAGCCATTGTACCAGTTTGTTTCGCTGCAAAGCCATACAGAACAATGCCAGTCCTGTAAGTAAAAAAGCAGCAGCTGTATTGATTGTAATGTTACTCGGAGTGTTGTTATAAACGGTTGTGATTACTTTATCAGGATAAAGTAACCGGTCAATACCAGCATCAAACCAATTGAAAATGGCAATGAGCCGTAATGCAGCTATCAGTACAATCAGCAGTGCTGTTAATATGACTATCTTATGTTGATAGGATCCAGACGAATATTGAACCAACAGGAAAAAAGAAAAACCAGAAAGCACAAAGGCAACTGCTGCCATTGGGTTCATAGCTACCGTTAACGGTAACACCTGCTTTAAAACCACCGAATCTGTTTGCCAGCCTGCCAAAACAAGTAGTCCAACTGCCATTACAAAAAAGGCAGTTGCTTTGCTCATTGTATTAATGAACCTCAATTGTAGCCGCTTTTAGTTATGCAGTAATTGAAGCAGGTAGATGCTGAGGCTATCGTAGATGCAGATTGGACATATGTTGTAACAATCAAATTATCTGTGGAGAAGAAATGAACCATGATAGCTGGATGGATGAATGGGTATATAACAACACGACAATATTAATGAGATTTGGACGAATAACAAGGCGGCGCTTTTTATACGTATTTCTACTAAGTAGAAACATGTAGTAATGGAGGTGAGAATACCAGGCAATACTACGAAGCAAAAAAGTTTCGATTGAATCAAATTGCCCAAGTGGCTGACTCAGAATGTAAACCGGAAAAATCAGAAAAGCCAGTATAATTTTACAACGAATAGAATAGAGAGGCTCAATCGTTTATTCGTTTACAGGTGTTGCAAATTTTCGAACGATTATTTTTTCAATGGATAGAGTCATGAAAAAATAGTATGTAGTTTTTAAAGGATATTAAGCATGCTTAATTAGTAAATGGGAAACCGAATCATCGCAACGCTCCATCAACGATCTCTTTCAACTCAGTATAGCGTGTATGCCGCCCTTTGTTTTTTAAGTTGTGTACAAATAGAAAGGCACAATACTTTTTATCGTTCTCGATCCACGGAAAACTTCCAAACAAACCGGGGCTCGTAACAGCAACTCCGCGTTTTGATACAGGCATGGCATCTTTCTTTTCGCTGATCGCCAACGGCGCATCCATGATCCACGCACCAAACCCATAACCCCAGTTACCGGCTTCTTCGGGAGCGTATGCACGCTCAACATCACGAGCCATTCTGTTTTTCATCATTTCATTCACCAATGCTTTGCTGATGATGCGTTTGCCATTGAACTCACCCTCATTCAACAACATCACCAGAAAGTTCATATAGTCTTCCGGTGTACTAAAAGCACCACCGGCTGCCAGTGGTACGCCGCTTTTTCCAAAATCAGTATTCTTCATTTCCAACGGATCGGCAATGCGTTCTTTAAATGCTGTTTCAAAATCTTTCTCACTTACTTTTTCAATGATCGCTGCAACAAGTTGCAACCCCGTATTACTGTAATGAAAATATTTTCCGGGCATTCCTTCCATTGGCAACATGGCAATTTGCTCAATCGATTCAAACATCGTTTTTGTATTTTTCATACCAACGATCATATCTCGTAGTCCGCCGCTTTTGATCCCGGTTGTATGGTTCAGGCATTGCCACACTTTAATACCGCCTTTTCCATACTTGGTCATCACAGGTAAAAATTTTCCAACGGAATCCGTTAACCGAACTTTGTTTTCATCAACATAGGTCATCAGTAAAGCAGCCGTTAGCCATTTGCTGCTGCTGGCAATCCGTTCACGGGTGGTGGTTGTATAATCCTGTAATACATCGTCTACATCTTTTCCCTGCACTTTTGCTTTGATCTTTCCTCTTGTTTCCTGTTGCTTGCTAAGGTTGTTGATGGTTTCACTGTACACGATCTTTCCATCTTTATAGATCATCAATACAGCCCGCCCGCCAAGATCAGGTACATTCTTGATGAGCCAATCATTCACCTTACTGAAATTCTGTTGGGCAAAGCTCCCCTGAAATAATAACAGGAAAATTAGTGTGGCACTGACTTTGGGGCGGATATTCAATGATTTAAGTGACATTCTTTCTGATTTTTTGAATTGGATACTCATTTGCGAACAAAGATTCATGGTTCATCGATCATTGTTCATGTTCGGGAACCAAACAAATTTACTTGAAAGGATTGAAGGAAAACGAGCTTTTGCAAGTTGGAAGAAGGTTTAACAAACATGAAAGACACCTCACCCTCGTTGAGCTTCGCTCGTAACCTTCGTTACTCGGTTACTCCAATAGAGAGGGAGGCCAGGCAGGTTGACTTCGTTCAACATTTGGAATTAGGCATTTCAACAAACCCAAAAATGTTTGGCAACATTCAAAAGCTGAAGTGGTAGATAAGGAAATTATTAAAGTGACGCAGCACCGCTCCTTCTCTTTTGGAGAAGGAGGTGGAGGATGAGGTCGAAAATTAAAAACAGTAAAAAAAATTATATGAACCTCGGAAATTTTACCATTAAGGCAGCAGAAGCAGTGCAACAGGCACAGCAGTTGGCGTTTAATGCACAGCACACGAATATTGAAACGGAGCATCTGCTCAAAGCATTGCTCGATCAGCAGGATAGTCCTGTAGAATATCTGCTGAAAAAAAATAACGTAACACTGAATCTGGTTGAAACGAAGTTGGCGGAAGCGATGAATAAACTTCCCAAAACAAGTGGTGAACCGGCACAGTCGATCGGACGTGAAGCAAACAGTGTGGTACTGCGAGCAGGAGCAGCATTGAAAAGTTTTGGCGATGAGTTTGTAACACCGGAACATTTGTTACTGGCAATTGTACAAGGAAACGATTCCACTGCAAAAATTTTAAAAGATGCAGGGTTAACCGAAAAAGGGTTGCTTACGGCAATCAAAGATTTGCGCAAAGGCGATACAGTAAAAAGTCAAACGCAGGAAACACAGTTCAATGCATTGAACAAGTATGCAAAGAATTTAATTGAAATGGCACGACAAGGTAAACTTGATCCTGTCATTGGTCGTGATGAAGAGATACGACGAACATTACACATCTTAACACGTCGTACAAAAAACAATCCCATTCTTGTTGGTGAACCCGGTGTTGGTAAAACAGCGATTGCAGAAGGTTTGGCCATGCGTATTGTAAATGGTGATGTGCCGGAGAATTTAAAATCAAAAATTATTTATGCATTGGATATGGGGCAACTCATTGCCGGTGCAAAGTATAAAGGTGAATTTGAAGAACGTTTGAAAAGTGTGGTGAAAGAAGTAACCGGTAGTGATGGTGAAATTATTTTGTTCATTGATGAAATTCATACGCTTGTTGGTGCAGGCGGAGGTGATGGCGCAATGGATGCTGCCAACATTTTAAAGCCTGCACTGGCAAGAGGTGAACTCCGTGCAATCGGTGCCACCACGTTAAATGAGTATCAGAAATTTTTTGAAAAAGATAAAGCATTGGAACGTCGTTTCCAACGTGTGATGATCGATGAACCAAGTGTGGAAGATGCGATCTCCATTTTACGTGGATTAAAAGATCGTTATGAAACGCATCATCATGTACGCATCAAAGACGAAGCAATTATTGCTGCGGTTGAATTAAGTGTACGTTATATCACCGATCGTTTCTTACCCGACAAGGCCATTGATCTGATCGATGAGAGCGCAGCCAAACTTCGGTTGGAAATGAACAGTATGCCCGAAGAGCTGGATAAACTCGAGCGCCAGATCCGTCAATTGGAAATTGAACGGGAAGCCATCAAACGGGAGAAAGATGAATCAACATTAAAAGAACTGAATACAGAGATCGCTAATCTTTCTGTTGAACGTGATACGCTCAAAGCAAAATGGAAAGAAGAAAAAGAACTCGTGGAGAAAGTACAGAATGCGAAAGCAGAAATCGAAAATCTTAAAACTATTAGCTGAGCGTGCTGAACGTGAAGGTGATTATGGAAAGGTAGCTGAGATCCGTTATGGAAAAATAAAAGAACAGGAAGCATTAGATCGCTGAGTTAACACAGGAGATTGAAGCAAGTAGCGAGAAGCGTTGCTGAAAGAAGAAGTAGATGCAGAAGATATTGCTGAGAACATTGCAAAGATGACGGGTATTCCTGTTTCAAAAATGTTGCAAAGCGAACGGGAGAAATTATTGCATCTGGAAGATGAATTGCACAACCGTGTGGTAGGACAGGAGGAAGCCATTACCGCAGTTGCTGATGCCATCCGCAGAAGCAGGGCAGGATTGAGCGATCCAAAGAAACCGATCGGCTCTTTTATTTTCCTTGGCACAACCGGTGTTGGTAAAACCGAACTGGCAAAAGCACTCGCTGAATATTTATTTGATGATGAGAGTATGATGACGAGGATCGACATGAGTGAGTACCAGGAGAAACATACGGTCTCACGGTTGGTGGGTGCACCTCCGGGATATGTCGGGTACGATGAAGGTGGACAGTTGACCGAAGCCGTTCGCCGCAAACCATACAGCGTGGTGTTGCTCGATGAAATTGAAAAAGCCCATCCGGATGTGTGGAATGTGTTGCTGCAGGTGCTGGATGATGGCCGGTTGACCGATAACAAGGGCCGGGTGGTGAATTTCAAGAATACGATCATCATCATGACCAGCAATATTGGCAGCCACCTCATTAGTGAGGCATTTGAAGGCGTAAGCACTGATAATGAAATAGATACGGCAACGCAACGGGCCAAACTCGAGGTTATGACTTTGTTAAGACAAACTATTCGTCCTGAATTCTTGAATCGTGTGGATGAAATCATTATGTTTGCGCCATTACTTCGAAAGGAAATCAAATCAATTATTCGTATTCAACTGAACAACCTCCGTAAACTGGTTGCAGAAAATGGGATTCAGCTTGAATTTTCTGACTACGCCCTTGAATTCCTGGCTGAACACGGCTTCGATCCGCAATTTGGCGCCCGTCCACTAAAGCGACTGATTCAAAAAGAGATCGTGAACGCTTTAAGCCGCAAAATACTTGCTGCTGAGATTGACAAGAGCATACCCGTGCTGGTGGATGTGTTTGACGGCACAGTTGTATTCCGCAACGAAAAAAACGGAAACAATATCCCCAAAAGTAAAATCCAACCATTGGTAAGCTGAACGTTTGAAAAACCGAACAGGACATAACAACATAAAAAAGGAGCACATATTATGGCACACAGTAAAGCAGTAGAAATAGAAATTATACCAACAAAAGATATTTGGGTAGGCAATCGTGAAGCACCGGTGAAATTAGTGATGTATGGTGATTATGAAAGCGAAGCCTGCGCAAAAGCAAATGATGTAGTGAACCAGTTGATGGAGAAGTATGAAGATAAATTGCAGTTCAATTATCGTCATTTTCCACTTACACGTATTCACCAGCGTGCACAAAAAGCAGCAGAAGCTTCTATTGGTGCAGCGCAGGAAGGTAAGTTTTGGGATATGCACAATACTTTGTTTGCACACCGTCGTCAGTTAGGTACTATCAGCCTGAAAGGCTATGCAAAAGAAGTAGGTGTTACCGATAAAAACTTTTTAACCAAATTGGTTGATTCAGTTTATGGCTGGAGCGTACGTGCTGATCTGTTAGAAGGTGCAGACAAAGGAATCAGAGATGTACCTTTTTTCTACATCAATGGCGAAGCGTACAAAGGACCTGTGAATCTCAATGCATTTAGCAAGGTGATCGATCTGATTGCAAAAACAAAAAAGACAACAGCGAAAGCAGCAGCAAAGAAAAGAGCGTAAGCAAAGAGATAGCAATAGAATGAACGGGCAACGATTAAATCGTTGCCCGTTTTGTTTTGTTACATAGTATAGTGTGAAAAAATCAATTGAAGTGCTTTGCCAAAAACGAGCATCTTTGCGCCTTAATAAAAAACACTATGGCCGGGAACCGGAACGCTGCAATTGGTTTCATCTTCATCACCTTACTCATTGATGTAATTGGTTTCGGAATCATTATTCCGGTAATGCCTGCATTGATCGAAGAGCTAGCCGATGTGAATGTGAGCGAAGCATCGAAGATTGGCGGATGGTTATTGTTTGCATTTGCCATCACGCAGTTTATGTTTTCACCTCTTATGGGAAACCTGAGCGATAAGTATGGTCGCAGGCCGGTTATTCTGGCTTCACTATTTGGCTTTGCAGTTGATTATTTATTTCTGGCGTTTGCGCCGTCTATTACATGGTTGTTTGTGGGACGGATTGTCGCCGGCATCACCGGTGCCAGCTTCACGGCAGCATCAGCTTACATTGCCGATATCAGTTTGCCCGAAGAACGGGCTAAGAATTTTGGAATGATCGGTGCTGCCTTTGGGCTTGGTTTTGTAATTGGTCCGGCCATTGGTGGATTGCTGGGAAGTTTCGGCGCCAGAGTTCCGTTTATGGTAGCGGCAGGATTGTGTTTACTCAACTTTTTATACGGCTTGTTTATTTTACCTGAATCATTAAAACCAGAAAACAGAAGAGATCTTGACTGGATACGTGTGATTCCTGGAGTGAGCTTGTATAAATTAAAAAAATATCCTGCTCTTGGAGGATTGATCATCTGCTTGGTGTTGGTGTATATTGGCGGACATGCCGTGCAAAGTAACTGGAGCTTTTTTACCATCGAACGTTTCAAGTGGTCGCCGGGAATGATCGGGATTTCACTGGCGGTAGTTGGTTTATTGGTGGGTGCAGTACAGGGTGGTTTAACCAGAGTGATCAACCCACGAATCGGCAACGAAAAAAGTATTTACACCGGCCTTGCATTGTATGCATTGGGAATGCTATTATTTTCATTTGCATCGCAAAGCTGGATGATGTTTGTCTTTTTGGTTCCGTATTGTTTGGGCGGAATTTGCGGCCCGGCATTGCAATCCATCATGGTGGGCTTTGTGCCCGCCAATGAACAGGGAGAGTTACAGGGTTCGTTAGCTGCCTTAATGAGTGCAACCACAATCATTGGTCCGCCATTGATGACGAATACCTTTGCCTTCTTCACCGGCAAATCGGCTCCAATTTATTTTCCCGGTTCTGCTTTTTTGCTGGGTGCTATTTTTATGATTGCCAGTGCCGGGGTAGCCTATTATGTACTGCATGTAAAACCGATCAGGGCCAAATTATAATCGGATTGCTGTTTTCTGAAACATTGAATACGAACCGAACAACTGTCATCATTCTCAACAATAGCAACCGAAAATAGGGTTGTACAACTGCCCTCTCCAACCCCTCGTTACCGCCTGATTTCCAAAAATCCACAATCTAAAATCGCCCATCTGAAATTAACCCCGTCCCCTTATCTTTGCCACTCTAAAAAAATTACGACGTGGCCACTAAATTCACAAAAGAAACATACTTATACTGGTACGAGTTGATGCTTTTACTCCGTCGTTTCGAGGAAAAAACAGGTCAGCTTTACGGTATGCAGAAAATCAGAGGGTTTTGTCATCTTTATATCGGGCAGGAAGCAATTGCTGCAGGATGTATGACGGCCACGAAAGGAGAAGATAAAATGATCACTGCTTATCGTGATCATGGATTGGCCATTGCAAAAGGAGTTAGTGCAAAAAGCTGTATGGCTGAGTTGTATGGTAAAGCAACCGGTTGTTCAAAAGGCAAGGGTGGAAGTATGCACTTCTTCGGTGTGGATGTTGGTTTCTTTGGCGGTCATGGTATTGTGGGTGCACAAATTGGTACCGGTGCAGGTTTGGCATTTGCTGATAAATACAAAGGCAACGATAATGTAACGCTGGCGTTTTTTGGTGATGGTGCTGCACGTCAGGGTATGTTGCATGAAACATTTAACCTGGCCATGTTGTGGAAACTGCCGGTGGTGTTTATTTGTGAGAACAATAACTATGCAATGGGTACTTCTGTTGAACGTACCAGTAACGTGATTGATATTTATAAATTGGCGGATGCATACGATATGCCGGCCGATATGGTGGATGGAATGGATCCTGAAGCAGTTCATGAAGCGGTGAACCGTGCAGTGTTGAACGTGGACGCAAAGGTGAAGGTCCAACTTTATTAGAAATCAAAACCTATCGTTACAAAGGTCACTCAATGAGTGATCCGCAGAAATACCGCTCCAAGGATGAAGTGGAAGAATACAAGCAGCGTGATCCGATCGAAACATCCAAGAAAAAACTGCTGGAAGTATTTGGTGTAACAGAAGCAGAAATTGAAGTGATCAACGAACGTGTACGTGTGGAAGTGGAAGAGAGTGTGAAGTTTGCGGAAGAGAGTCCATATCCGGAAGCAGACGAATTGTTGAAAGATGTGTATGTAGATCAGAATTACCCATTCATAGTTGACTAATTAAAAGAAGTAAAACAATCAGTATTTAACAAGAATCATTTTCAAAATGTCTGAAATTAAAAAAACAACAGCGGAAGAACTGAACGACGTGCATGCTATTAAAAAGGCGAAAGATTTCTGGGGCCGTTTTTCAAAACCCATTACGTATATCGGTGGATTGGTGATCTTGCTGGCCGGGGGTTATCTCGTTTATAAGAATTTTATTGTTGGGCCAAAAGAAACCAAAGGCAACGAAGCAATGAGCCGTGCACAGGCTTATTTTGCACAAGACTCACTTGACCTTGCGTTGAATGGTGATGGTTCTGCTGCCGGTTTCTTAAAGGTGATCAAAACATACAGCGGCACAAATGCAGCGAATCTTGCACATTATTATGCAGGTGCTATTTATCTCCGCAAAGAAGATTATAACAATGCGATCAAACATCTCGAAGATTTTTCTACGGATGCCACACAAATTCAAAGTGCAGCATGGCGTATGTTGGGCGATGCTTACATGAGCACCGACAAAAAAGAAAAAGGAGCAGGCATGTATGAAAAAGCCGGCAAACTCAACGAGAAAGATGAGTACACTTCTTCTGAGAACCTTTTTCGTGCAGCTATGGCATACGAAGTAATTGGCAAAAAAGAAAAAGCAACGGAGTTATTAAAAACACTCAAAGAAAAATATCCAAAAACAACAAGTGGTGGACAGGCTGAAAAATATCTTGCACGACTTGGTGTGGTGAATATCGATTAATTCAACATCGCTCAACCAATTCTCATATGGCAGAGGTTAGCAATAGTAACTTATATCAATTGAATGCAGGCACTCACGATTTTTCGGGTGCCTGTGTTGTGTTAGTACGTACCGAATGGAATGCAGCTATAGTGGATGAACTCGAAAAGGGCTGTAGAAAAACATTGGAGGCATTTGCAGTAAAGGAGATCATTACCATTACTGTTCCCGGTGCCGTTGAAATTCCATTCGCTGTAAAACGTTTTTGGGAAAACAAATCACGCCACATCAAAACAAGGCCCCATGCATTTATTACACTGGGTTGTGTAGTACGTGGCGATACACCTCATTTTGATTATGTGTGCAAAGCCGTTACCGATGGTGTAATGCAGTTAAATCTGTCGATGGATGTGCCAACCATTTTTGGTGTGCTTACGGTAGAAAATCAGCAACAGGCTGAAGAACGCATTGGCGGTAGTCATGGTCATAAAGGTGAAGAAAGTGCTATCACTGCACTTAAGATGATCTTGTTGAATGAATCATTAAAGAAATAAAGACGCTGTACATACAGCGAGTTGCAGCATGAAGGTTCAATTATTTATTCCCTGCTTTGTAGATCAGTTATATCCCGCCACTGCATTCAATATGGTGAAGGTGTTGGAAAGGCTTGGCTGTACCGTTGCGTACAACAGCAATCAAACCTGTTGCGGACAACCGGCGTTCAACGCAGGTTTCCAGGATGAATGCAAGGATGTAGCAACAAAATTCCTCAACGATTTTTCCGGTAACGAATACATTGTGGCACCCAGTGCTTCCTGTACTGGTTTTGTACGGAACTATTACGGAAAAATATTCGATAACTCATCCGTTCATAACGATGTAAAAGGAATCAATAAACGCTTGTATGAGTTTAGTGAGTTCTTAACCGATGTGCTCAAGGTTGAAAACGTCGGTGCTTCGCTGGAAGGCAAAGCAACCTATCATGATAGTTGTGCAGCGTTACGTGAATGTAAGATCAAAGAAGGTCCACGTAAGTTGTTACAGCATGTAAAAGGATTGGAGTTGGTAGAAATGAACGATGTAGAAACCTGTTGTGGTTTTGGCGGCACATTTGCTGTAAAATTTGAGCCCATCTCCATTGCCATGGCCGATCAGAAAGTAAACAATGCATTGGCTACCGGTGCTCAATACATGATCTCTACCGATTTGAGTTGTTTGATGCACTTGGATGGTTATATCAAACAGAAAGGACACAATCTGCGAACATTACACATTGCTGATGTGTTAGCAAATGGATGGTAGAAGGAAAATGAATAATTGTTTAATGGATAATTGATAATTTCCACGCACAATTATTATCCATTTTTAATTATCTAATTATCAATTAATATGGCTCATTGGTTAATCAAATCAGAACCGTTTAAATACAGTTGGGATCAGTTTGTAAATGATAAGCAAACGTTTTGGGATGGTGTACGCAACTATGCGGCACGTAACAATCTCCGTGATATGAAAAAAGGTGATGAAGTATTTTTTTATCACAGCAACGAAGGATTGGAAATTGTCGGTATAGCAAAAGTGGTGAAAGAATCATACCAGGATCCAACAACAGAAGAAGATGCATGGGTTGTTGTTGATTTTAAACCGGTACGTAAACTCAAAAAGCCGGTTACACTTGCACAGATGAAAGCCGATAGTCGTTTGGCTAATATGGACCTTTTACGGTTAGGGCGTTTGAGTGTGGGGAAAGTAACAGATGAAGAATGGGATATTGTGTTGGAATTGGCTGGGGAGAAATAGCAGGGTTAAAGTGTTACTGTGCTATTGCATATTGTGTATTGCGGATTTTAGAATGGCGATTTCAGATTTTTTTTCCGGCAACCTTTACTCTTTCAAAATCTGCTATCCACTAACGACAACCCACTATCAACTTTCTTCGTTTTCCCTCTCTTAACTTTATTTAACAAATAACGTCGGTTACATTTTACAGTTAGCAGTATCAATCATAGATTCTGCAGAACAGGATCATTACTTATAAATGATACATCAGCAGTTGAATGATTTGCATGCCGGCAAATGAATTCAGCAAGTAGTTCGCTGCTCCTGCATCTCTCTTCTTTTATATCATCATCAAAACCATTTTCAAAATGAAAAAAATCATTTTGGCTGTCATTTTATTGGCAGCCGCAGGCGGAGCTTTGTACTATTATTTTCAAACAAAAAAACCTGCAGTACAAACAACTACTTCGTTTCAACAAAACATTATCGGTGATTGGATAATCGACTCTGTTGCAGCAGGCGACTCAGGCAGCATTGGATTATTAATGCTGGCACTCGATACAAATTCTACAAAGTATCGGTTTCAATTTAAAGAAGATGGAAGTATTACCCAGTTATTGAACGATAGCGTTCTTCCATTGAAACGAACCTATGAATGGAAAGACAGCGTTCATTTTACTATTCACGAAGGCGACTCACTCTCCGATCAACAACCCGTTCAGGTATTGGCATTAACAACCGATGCATTTACGATCATGCATAAAGACAGTTCCGTATTCTATTTTAAGAAACAGCGCCGTTAACGATGCAAGCCGGTTGCTGTTTCTAAACAACCGGCTTCTTTTATGCAAATCAAATTTTTCTGCATCTGTTTAAAAAATTAGTTTATGAAATACATACATTTCATTGTTCTACTGTTTGTGTTTGTAGCCTGCAATCAATCTGAATCGGCAAAGAGTAAAACGACCGATGTTCTGCTTCAGACACCGGATTTGAAAATGGAGGAGTCAGCGATGGAAACCGCAGTCACCGATTCCGCTGTATCGTTTACCCCAGCTCAACCTGGTGATCAACAACAGGTGAAACTACCTGTAAAACCATCACAAGTTCCAGCCGGCAAGCCCGACTGGAATAAGAAAATTATTAAAACAGGTTCACTCAATGTTGAAGTAAAAGAATATGCGAAGTTTAATCAACTGGTGCATACCGCAGCAAATCAATTCGGTGGCTATATTGCTGATGAACAACAAACTGAAACAGCCTATAAAATTGAAAATACAATTACCATCAAAGTGCCTGTTGATCAATTTCAATCGGCGGTTGATTTTCTTACTAGCGGTGATGGAAAAATCAATGAAAAGAAAATCAGTTCCGAAGATGTAACGACGCAATATGTCGATACAAAATCAAGGCTGGAAGCAAAGAAGCAGGTTCGGTTACGTTATTTGGATTTGCTGAAGCAGGCAAAAAATATGGAAGAGATTCTGCAGGTGCAAAACGAGATCAATGAAATACAGGAAGAGATTGAAAGTGCTGCCGGTCGCATCAACTATCTGTCGAATGCAGCAGCCATGAGCACCATTCATCTTACGTTTTACCAGGTACTTAATCCTGCTGCCGGCGACCCGGAAAACAGTGGCCTGTGGGAGAAAGTGAAATCCGCTTTTTTTACAGGATGGAATGGAGTAGGTGATGTGCTGATTGGGTTGGTGTATGTTTGGCCATTGTTGATAATAGCTGCTGTAATTCTATGGTGGTTGAAACGATTCACCTTTAAACCCCGGAAAACCATTCAACAGTAAATATTGTTACAGAACATATGAATCGGCATCGGCTCATATGTTCTGTTTTACTATTTGCATAAACTCTTCTCTCGGGATCATTCGTGCACCCAAACTTTCTAAATGTGCTGTATAGATCTGGCAATCGATTAATACAATACCTTCTTTTTTCAGTTGTTGAACATAAGTGATGAATGCGTATTTGCTGGCGTTACTCACTTTGCTGAACATACTTTCACCAAAAAAAATATTCCCAATGCGGATGCCATATAATCCGCCCACCAGTTCATCGTGTTGCCATGCTTCAATACTAACGGCGTAGCCTAATCGATGCAGCTCTGTGTATGCTTCTTCAATGTCGGTTGTGATCCAGGTACCTTCCTGCTGCTGACGGGTAGCAGCGCATTGTTGAATAACGGCTGAAAAATTTTGATTGATCGTGATGTTGAATGAATTTCGCTTCAGCAATTGCTCCATGCTTTTGCTGATGTATAGTTCCTCGGGGAAAATAACACAACGTGGATCGGGGCACCACCACAATGGCGGTTCATCAATATTGAACCAGGGAAAAATGCCGCTGCGGTAGGCCAGTAACAAACGTTCAGTACTCAGATCTCCACCAAACGCAAGCAGGCCATCAGCAGCTGCATTTTCAACAGGTGGAAACCAAATTGCATCAGTTAAAACAGTAAGCGGCATGTGTAAAGTAACAGGATAGGGGTGGAAACAACAAATCAGGCAACCACTTCAACGGTAGCGCCAATACCACGATCTGTAATGGAATCACACAATGGTTTCAGATCATCGTATGCGCCGTTCTTTACGGCGTATTTCCCCTTTGAGTGTATGAGCCAGGCGCATTGTTCAGCCTGTTCGGGAGTATGACCACATATGTCGATGAGTGTTTCGATCACCCATTCAAAAGTATTGACTTCATCATTCCACATAATTAAACGACAGGGTTCCTCCACATCGGTGAGAACGTCGGTTTCAAATAACTCTTTGGTATATGTTGAATGATCAGCCATGAAACACAAATTTATAAAAAGATGCAGTAAAAAAATAATTACTTGATATTATTCAGGCAACTAAGAAGGCACAATACTTGTCCTATATTCGTTCTTAGCTACTCAATTATATGAAATTCAAACTACTGCCAAAAAAGAAAGCCCCGGAAGAGCAAGGCAAAGCCATTGTGCTCTCCATCAATTCTACAAACAGGGGTTTGGATTTTCTGGTAGAATTGTTCCGGAAGATACGTCCGGCTGATGTTACCAATACAGAAGATATAGAGCTCAAATTCAAAGCCTTTTTATTTCAATTACAGGAAGACCGGTCGTTATTGTTTTCACTCCGTCGTGCATTGTTATCACAGTTTACGGGCAGTGATCTCAGTACAGCACTAACCGAAAGTGGGTTACTAAGTTCAAGAGGATTTATTCAGGAACTCGGTTCAAAGCTGAAACATAAAATTATTCCTGCGTTACTAAAGCCAACAGATTTTCTGTTTGTGATCGAACGGATCTTTTACAAACGCAACGATTATGTGTGGATGGAAAAAATTGATCCGGAATTGTGGAAGTCGTTTTTCGAACGGATCGGTATTGAAGTGAACTTAGAAGAGCCTGTCCTTACATCACAACTTATTCATTCGATGCAGGTGTTATCGTACCGCTTAACCATGATGGGATTGGAAAAAGAAGTAACCCGTCAGCATAGCCAGGTGAACGATGCGGTGTTTCCATTTCTCGAGCAAAACAGGTTGGTGAATTTATTGATTGAACGAAAGCAAACAGCACATCCCATCAGTGATGAAAAAATGATTGCTGCCGGAATTTCGGAAGCATTACACAATTGTTTACAAAGTATTCAATGGGTCAAGGAACAACGCAGAGAAGCAGGTACCAGCCTTGCTGAAACATTTTTGCTTACACGTATGGAACAACATGTTGAACGGATGTTCATGTTGGTTGATGCAATTGATAATGATAACCGGTTTGATGTTGATCGGTTTATTACGTATTTCATTACAGTTGTACGAAATCAAAACAGGAAGAACAGTGTCAAGGAGTTTCTGTCGCAGAACATGGGATTGTTGGCGTATCAGATATCCGAACATGGCGGACGAAGAGGGGAAACCTTTATAACCAAAACCAGAAAGGAATTTAATTTACTTTTCCTGAGTGCAATGGGTGGCGGTTTGATCATTTCATTCATTGCGATTTTTAAAAATCTGCTTGTGAAGGTAACGCTTGCTCCTTTTTGGCAAGCCGTTGCTTACAGTACCAATTACAGTATTGGTTTTTTGTTGATTCAGTCAACAGGCTCTACACTCGCAACCAAGCAACCTGCATTTACGGCATCGGCTGTTGCAGGCTCGCTTGATAGTAATAAACTCAAAGGACGTCCTGATCTTGACAACCTTGCTGTTACCATTGCACAGGTTTCCAGGAGTCAGCTGGCTTCGTTTGCAGGAAATTTATTGGTTGTTTTCCCGCTAACTTATTTGCTGGCAATGTTGTTTTTTGAAGTAACCGGAAGCAAGATCGCAACCGGAGCCGCCGCAATGCAGTTGTTGCAGAGTCAGCATCCTTTTCAAAGCCTTGCATTGTTGTATGCATGCTTTACCGGTTTCTTTTTGTTTCTGAGTGGGTTGATTGCGGGTTGGATCGAAAATTATGTAGTGTATTCACAATTGCCGCAACGTATCCAACTGCACCCAACCCTTCGTCATTACTTGGGCGAACGACAACTACGCTGGTTGGTCAACACAGTTGAAAAGAAATTAGGTTCCATTGCCGGTAGTGTGTCGTTGGGTTTTTTCCTCGGCATGGCTGCGTTTATCGGTAAAACCTTTGGTGTGCCATTTGACATTCGCCATATTACGATCTCTGCAGGCAATACCGCCATTGGTTATTATGGGTTAGAAGAAGCTGTCAGTTACCGCTATCTCGCCACTGTATTACTGGGTGTTGGTTTGATCGGCTTCCTCAACTTCTTTGTAAGTTTCGGATTTGCTTTTTATGTGGCTGTAAAATCAAGAGGCATTCAATTGAAAGATTATCCTGAATTCCTGGGTATTCTCTGGCGCTACATCCGCAAACGACCCATGGATTTCATTGTTCCAACGAAAAAATAAACTTGAAAGAATTTTTTAGTTTTTTTTGTCTGAATAACTCATCCCCTTATCTTTGCACTCCCCAAACGGGAGCATAGCTCAGTTGGTTCAGAGCATCTGCCTTACAAGCAGAGGGTCCGCGGTTCGAGCCCGTGTGCTCCCACAAAGAAACCTCCGATTTATCGGAGGTTTCTTTATTTTATGCCATGACTTACACCGTCTACATTTTATATTCCATTTCGTTTGACAAATATTATGTTGGTTACACTGGCGATATAATTGCAGAAAGATTACGCCGCCACAATTCGAATCACAAAGGATTTACCGGTGGTTCAGGTGATTGGATAGTAAAGTATACAGCGGTTTTTGATAATAAGCAGGAAGCTATTCAAAGAGAAAAAGAGATCAAGTCAAAGAAGTCAAGAAAATACATTGAATCATTAATAGCTCATTCGGTTTAGAGCATCCCGATTTGCAATCGGGAGTGGTCCGCGGTTCGAGCCCGTTCCGTTAGCGGAACAAGTAATGCTCCCACAAAGAAACCTCCGATTTATCGGAGGTTTCTTTATTTTATGCCATGACTTACACCGTCTACATTTTGTATTCCGTTTCGTTTGACAAATATTATGTTGGTTACACTGGCGATATAATTGCAGAAAGATTACGCCGCCACAATTCGAATCACAAAGGATTTACCGGTGGTTCAGGTGATTGGATAGTAAAGTATACAGCGGTTTTTGACGAATAAGCAGGAAGCTATTCAAAGAGAAAAAGAGATCAAGTCAAAGAAGTCAAGAAAATACATTGAATCATTAATAGCTCATTCGGTTTAGAGCATCCCGATTTGCAATCGGGAGTGGTCCGCGGTTCGAGCCCGTTCCGTTAGCGGAACAAGTAATGCTCCCACAAAGAAACCTCCGATTTTTCGGAGGTTTTCTATTTAGGCAGGTCGGGTATTTTGTTAAG
This sequence comes from uncultured Bacteroidota bacterium, assembly GCA_963830845.1. Taxonomy (GTDB): domain Bacteria; phylum Bacteroidota; class Bacteroidia; order Chitinophagales; family Chitinophagaceae; genus Lacibacter. Next base: position 84,088 of record CAWHOR010000002.1, read on the forward strand.
TGGGAATTCATCAAGTCACATCTTTTCCTTCTCTTTATTTAGTGATCAATCGTCTGCACATTGTTTTTTGGTTTGCCTTGATGCTAACGACAGCGTAAGATCATATACGTGCATGGGGTTTTATCATCAGCATGTATCATGTAACCTGCTGCCCGGCTAAAATGTGTTGTAAACTGTTTTGTGTTCTTTCATATCATTTTTCAGGTATAAAATAATGACGGGCAAATAAACAGCATACATATAGAATTGTAAAAGAGAATGTTTCATCATGCAAAATTTTTCAATATTTTAACTGGTATGTTTTCAACTTACGCATACTGGAAAAAATAGGTTGTACTACATTTTACTAATGCAAGATTTCTGTATTTTCATCGGGATGATTTCCCTAGGTTCCACTGAATTTGAACTGTTACCCTTTTTTGAACTGACTCCCGATCTTGTTTGCATTGCCGGGAAAGATGGTTATTTCAGAAAAATAAATCAATCGGTAATCGATAAACTGGGTTACAGCAAAGATGAATTGTTTGCAAAACTCATCAGCAGTTTTGTACATCCCGACGACAGAGAACGTACACAGCTTACACGGGTAAAGATGATCGAAGGACAGCCGCTTGTTAATTTTCAGAATAGGTATATTCATAAAAACGGAAGCATTATCTGGCTTGAGTGGACATCCATTTATTTTGCTGATAAAGAACTGGTGTTTGCTATTGCGAAAGACGTAACCCGACGCAAAGAAACAGAACTTCAGATCGAAGAAAAATACAATCGCTTTAAAGGGTTAGCCAATCATTTCAAAGGAAATATTGAGCGAGACAGAAAATATCTTTCTGTTGAACTGCATGAAGAACTGGCGCAGTTACTGGCGGTATTAAAAATTGACATCGACTGGATACGTGCAAAGGAAATTGAATTACCGGATGATGTTGCCAAACGACTGGAACATGCTGCTGTGATCACCGAAATGCTGATCAAAACTATTCAGCGAATCTCATTCACCATCAGCCCCGGTATGTTAAATGATTTGGGATTGCTGGAAACATTGCGATGGCATTGTAATGAATTCAGTGTTATCAGTTCGATCGACTTCCGGTTGAAAGGGAACTGTAGTGATGAATTACTGAATAAAGAATTACAACTCGATATTTTCCGTATTTGCCAGGAAGCACTGCACAATGTCTTGTATCATTCAGAAGCAACTGTTGCATCCGTCATCATTACTGAAACAGCAACAACACTTTCATTCTCCATTGTAGATAATGGGAAAGGGTTTGATGTAGCGCAACTGAAACAAGGTGATGGCTTAACCGTAATAAAGGAACGGGCAGCTTCCATTAATGCATCACTTACTATATCAAGCAAACCCGGCAGCGGAACAGAAGTGATTCTTACGTTGAAAAAATAACCGTTCTACTTCTGTTTGTATTGTTGTGATAAATCCCTGATGCGGATATTCCGGAAATCAATTGGCTGACCTTCACTTTGCAATGCAATAAAACCACTGCTCAATAATTTTCCATCCTGTTTGATGTTTGGATCGAAACGGGCCACTACGCCACCACCAATTTGTGGTTTTGAATATTGCAATACCGTATCGCCATTAATGATATGTGTGATCAACGAATCGCCCAGCACAATTAATTCTGCATTGACCCATTGTTCACCATCATATGTTTTTGAAGTGGAGTTGAGGCAATGCCCGGGATACATGGTTCCCTTGAATACGATTTCTGTTCCCGGCGAACACATATTACCGGTTGGTCGTGGTTTTCCATCACTAAGTCCGCCGAGGAATTGCATTTCAACAGAGATGGGCCAATCCTGTTCTTTCGGCATGCTGCGTGGATCCTGCGAATGAAACATCACACCGCTGTTGCGTAAGGTATAGGAAGGTGCTGTTTTAAACCACTCGCCCACAAACCGATATTCCATTTTGAGATGATAGTAGGAGTAAGGTGTTTTATAATAGAGATGACCAAACTGTTCATTGAAATTTCCATACTGGTCATAACGTACTTTGATCATACTCTTCTTCCACACGAAAGGTATTGCCAAAGTTGACACCTGTTTCATGATGCTGAATTTTCACGATCCAGTCGTTGATGTCTTTGCCGTTGAAGAGCGGTTTCCATTCGTCGGCAACTTTTGTTTGATTGCTGCTGCTGCAACTGTTGATAACAACTGAAGAAAGAAGGACGATGATGATTGAGAAAAGAGGACGCATGGTTATTGAAATATGTATTCCGAAGATAGTTGAAAGAACGGAAATGAAGTTGAGGGAACGGTTGCGCAATAAGCTTTAACAAATTTGCCTCAGAAAGAATAATATTTTTGTTTAAACAGATATCAGGAATAATATGATACTAAGATGGGTTCTTTTTGGCGCCTTTATTGTGTTTAATAGCTTTTGCGGCTATTCGCAGGAACAGTCAAGAATAGTAAATGATGCCCGGAATCTTATTTCGTACATTGATAATAGTGCAATAAGTATTGCCGAAATGTTTGTTGATTCAATGTCAAAAAAAGATAGTGCTTACACTGAAACCTTTTATAAAAGCGCAGAAACTAACAGTTTAGTAAAAATGGAATTATACAAGCCTATTGAAAAAAGCTCAATAACTTATTATTTCCAAAATGAAAGGTTGATTTTTGTGAAAGGAAAAGATACCTCTGGTACAGAGCCTTTGTTAATTGAAATCGTTTTCCAAAATGAGCAGCTTGTTTATGAAAGTTATTCAGGGGCGCATGGCTCTGAAAACAGGTCGCAACGTTTAATTAATGAAAGTAAATGGTATTTGTTGAGGTATAAACTTTTTCATAAGATGCGACATTAAAAAACGGAAATGATGCCGCGATTTAGCGCAAGGGTTAGTGGCTCTCAAAGTACTCTAAATTTGTCCCATGCGAGGCTTACTTCCGTTGTTAATTTACTAAAGCTACCCGTTAAGGATTGTGTCATACCATTGTTATTGATTGTATAGTCAACTTTACTTTGAATCATTATCGGTGCTTTTTTTGTTTTGGGATTAAATTCTGTTCAAAGAAACTTATACTTCTCATGAAAAGCTGTGTCGTTTTCTTAATTATTTCAAGATTTGAAAAATTCTGTATCATTAAATCGACTGTCATCGTTTCCAAATAAGTAAGTATTCTCTTTAGTGTAACTCTGATTCCGCTTTGATCGAGGACTAAGAAAAAAGAATGCTTTTACAATGAAGGTTGCTATTAGTTTGACCTGTAAGTGAACCAAGTGTCGAAACATTGGTCACTAACAGGAAAATAGTCTGGTATTTCGATCCTTATTTTCAGAGTGCTATCAATTTTTTTCAACACAAGGCCATTGGATAATTTTTGATTTGTTTTTGAGTCACAATAATTTGTTTCAATCCAAGGAATGACTGGGATGCCGGCAAATAGGCCAACGATCCAGATTACTATTAATACGAGGAGGAATAGAATTACTTTCTTTATCATTATGGTTTATCTCTTGCCATTACCGCCAACACAAATATATATGATATAAGATACTGAATATAGAAAATATAGTAAATGAAAATCAATCGTTTAGTGTTCAACTTTTTGCATTGTTGTTAGTCAATCCACACTGTGTTAATGCTGCCAAACTGATGCTCTAACAAAGAAATACCTCACTTCCCAAACGTCGATTTCTTCCACGCACTCATCATCCGTATTCCTTTCTCTTCATCTACATACATGATGTTAATCGTAAGTTCTTTATCGCCAAATGGACGACTGAACATGAACAATCGTATCACGATATTATTGGGCATGCTGATACTGATCCGGAATTTTTGAAACAACAAACCGGCAATCAGTTCTTCAGACGAAGCTGTGTCAATTGTTCCGTTTGGAATTTGCTCTTTGAAGGTTTCGTAAAGAACTTCATTTATAGTTCGAAAATAAGCCGGGAAATCAGGATCTGTAATGGAATCGTACGGCTGTTGATTCGCTTCAAAATAGTTTAAGTCGTCGTACTTAACTACAAAAAGGGTAGTGGCATTGCTTTCAATTTTCTCACCATACGTTTTCTCGATTGCTTCTGCACCTTTTTGTTCCAATCGTTGCCACTCCTGTTGGGAAACTACAGTAGTGCCCTGCGGAATAATGATCTTCCAGTTGATTGGTTTGTAAACAAATTCTTTACCTGCTTCAACTTGTGCGGTAGCAGTGAGTGTAACAATAAAAAGTAAAATCAAAAAAACGGTTTGCCTGATCATAGATGCTTTATGCATTGTTGGTTAAATGCCCTTGTTGGTCGCCTGACCAACAAGGGATTATTGTTTATTGTTGAAAACGCTTACTCACTACCAACTCCTTACTTCCCGCAGTATAAGTATAAAATCCTTCGCCACTCTTTACACCCAATTTACCGGCAGTAACCATATTCACCAACAACGGACAAGGTGCATATTTGGGATTGCCAAAACCATCGTTCAACACACGCAAAATAGCAAGACAAACATCGAGCCCAATAAAATCAGCTAACTGCAACGGTCCCATTGGATGCGCCATTCCTAGTTTCATCACCGTATCAATTTCTTCCACACCTGCAACACCTTCATACAAACTGCAAATGGCTTCATTGATCATCGGCATTAAAATGCGGTTGGCAATAAAACCGGGATAATCATTCACCACGCAGGGTACTTTACCAAGTTGTTTACTCAAGTCAACAATTTGATCGGTCACTTCTTTTTTTGTTGCATATCCGTTGATGATCTCTACCAGTTTCATCACCGGTACAGGATTCATAAAGTGCATACCAATCACCATGTCCGGTCGTTTGGTAACGGCAGCAATTTTAGTTATGGAAATGGAAGAAGTGTTTGATGCAAGGATACAACCCGCAGGTGCGGCTTTATCGATCTCTTCAAAAATGTCGAGCTTCAGTTCAATGTTTTCGGTAGCAGCTTCAACAACAAGTTCTGCATTGGCTACACCTTTCAACAAATCATGTGTTGTAGTAATATTTTTTAATGTGTTTTGTTTTTGATCTTCGGTAATCGTCCCTTTTGCAATTTGCCGGTCGAGATTTTTACTGATGCTCTCCATCGCCTTTGTTAACTGACCGGGATTTACATCAATCAAGGTTACGCTAAAACCTGTTTGGGCAAATACATGTGCAATTCCATTTCCCATGGTGCCTGCACCAACAACTGCAATCTGTTTCATTTCTATGCTTTTTATTGGTTGCAAGATAAGGAAAGAGATACCTCACCCTCGTTCCCTCTCCAAAAGAGAGGGAGGCCAAACTTTATTTATTCTTTGATCTTTTGTAATGAAGCATTTCATCACTCGCAATTTTGCTGACCAACCAATAATTGAAGATGTGGTAGAATTCATTTGCACGGAAATATTCTGCTGAACCGCTCTCTCTCCTTTGGAGAGGGAGTTGGAGGGTGAGGTGTATGTAAAATGGTTGTTACTTTCGATTTTCGACGTTCTACTTTTAATTTTTCTTCTTAAAGTCTCCTCGTCTTCCACGCCTGTATAAATTCATTCCAGGCAACCGGGTTAAAGATATTCTGCGGACGGAACTGTCCGTTGTAGTATTGCGATTGTGCGTATTGACGTTGCACATTCCGTGAATTTTCACCACCATCACGAGGAAGCGATTGCTGTAAAATTCTTGATTGGGCGGTTCGTGTATTTTGCCGGGCAATTTCAATTTTATCGGCGGGCACATCGGCCGTTACAAATTCCCGTTCAAACTGCTCACGTCGTGGCCTTGCTTTAATGATCGTTGCCGGTAAATAAACCGTATCAACCACCATGAGTTGTATTATGCTAAAGGAATTGCCTTCAATGTTAACGGGGATGCTCACTTCTTTTGCTTTGAACCCCACATAGGTAAAATCAATAATATCACCTTTCAACACTACAATACTGAACACACCTTGTTCATTGGTAAATGTTCCCCGGTTTTGATTGCGGAGTTTCACCGTAACACCAGGCAGTCCACGAAGGCTGTCGGCGGTCATTACCACACCATATAATTGTACCACCGAATCTTTGAACGATTCAAACTGCGCTTTAACGGCAAAAGGTGCAAGCAATACAAACAGGAGTCCAAGGAGTAGAAATTTCTTCATCTGCTTCAAAAATAAGCCAAAACATGATTTGCCTCATTATTTGAAACCGATCAATGGCTAAATTTGCGCTTCAATTCACTTTTTTAACAAATAATAATACGATATGACAAAGGAACAAGTGCTGCAGGCGTTGAGTAATGTGCAGGAGCCCGATCTTGGTAAAGACCTTGTTACGCTAAATATGATCAAGGATATAGTGATCGATGGAAATAAAGTTTCCTTCACCATTGTATTAACTACACCCGCCTGTCCCATGAAAGATATGATGGGGCGTGCAGCAACCAATGCTATTGAATTGCTGGTAAATAAAGATGCGGTGGTGATCGTGAACTTTACTTCCAATACAACGAGCAACCGGAAAGATGCGAAATCGGTATTGCCGAATGTGAAAAATATTATTGCGGTTGTAAGCGGAAAAGGCGGTGTAGGTAAAAGCACTGTTAGCGCAAATCTTGCGATTGCATTGGCACAAGGTGGTGCAAAAGTTGGTTTAATGGATGCAGATATTTACGGGCCAAGTGTACCGATGATGTTTGGTGTACGGGGTGAACGTCCAAAGATGACGGAGGTAAATGGGAAAGCCATGATCGTACCCATGGAAAAATATGGTATCAAGTTTATGAGCATTGGTTTATTGGTGAATGAAAAAGATGCCATTGTGTGGCGTGGACCAATGGCCAGCAGTGCGATCCGTCAATTTGTAACAGATGTAATGTGGGAAGAGCTGGATTATTTAGTGATCGATATGCCGCCGGGCACGGGTGATATTCATTTAACATTGGTGCAAACTGTTCCTGTAACAGGTGCTATTGTTGTTACTACTCCGCAGGATATTGCATTGGCAGATGCGAAGAAAGCAGTCGCAATGTTTGGACAGGCACAAATTAAAGTACCTATTATTGGTTTGGTAGAAAACATGGCCTACTTCACACCGGCTGAATTACCAAATAACAAATATTACATTTTTGGAAAAGATGGTGGTAAGCGTTTGGCTGATGAATTTGAAATGAATTTTCTCGGACAGATTCCATTGGTACAAAGTATTCGTGAAGGCGGTGATTATGGAATGCCGATCATGGCAAGTGATGAAGCCATTACCAAAAAAGCATTTGAAGAATTTACAGCGGCTACTGTTAGAAGTATTTCGATGCGGAATGCCGAGATGCCTGCAACTGAATTACTTACAACTGTGGTATAGTTTATGATTAGGGAGTAACCGGATTTGATGCAAAGCATGGTTGCATCATAAAAGAAGTTACCCGTTGTGCATTACAATGTGTAGCTTCCCGTTATTACTCACTAAAAAAAACGAATCATGGAACTGCTCGCAACACTCTTAATTGGCGCACTTGCCGGATGGCTTGGAGCCGTAATTTTTAAAGGAGGCGGACTCGGATTACTCGGTAACATTGTAGTTGGTATCCTTGGAAGTTTTGTGGGATACTGGTTGCTTGGGAAACTGGGTATTAGTTTTGGAACTGGGTGGATAGGCGCAATTTTAACAGGTGCATTAGGTGCCATTGTTATTTTAGCTATTATCAACCTGTTGTTTAATCGAAAATAACAATGACACTGTGATAAGGAATGGCGGGCCAAAGGTTCGCCATATTTTTTTCTAAATTTCCTGTGGGCTTTTTTCTTTTTCTGCATCTTGCTTACCTTCATTTTATGTATAGTAACCCGCACTTCAACGAACATGATGAAGCCCGTGTAATTGATTTTGTAAAACAGCATCCGTTTGCAATGCTCATCGGTAATGCAGATGGGCGTTCAGTGGCAACACAGTTACCATTGATGATTGAAGAACGGGAAGGTAAATTGTATTTAATCGGACATGTAACAAGGAAACAGGATCATCATCTTGTATTTGAAAAAAATACAGAAGCGTTGGTGATCTTTACCGGAGCACATGCATATGTAAGTGCAACATGGTACGAAAACCAGCAAAATGTAAGTACCTGGAACTACAGCAGTGTACATGCTCGTGGACAACTTCGTTTTTTAGATGAGCAGGGATTGGCTGATGCGTTGCAGAAACTATCGCTCCATTACGAGCATAACAATGTGCATTCTGCAACAGTATTTGATAATTTGCCGGAAGAATACACTGCACGTTTAATGAAAGCCATTGTTGGTTTTGAAATTGAAGTAGACTTGGTGGAGCATGTGTTTAAACTTAGTCAGAATAGAGATGAAAAAAGCTATCACCACATTATCGATCATCTGAAAGAAGAAGGCGGCGAAGCAGCTGAGGTGGCAAAGATGATGGAAGAACGAAAAGCGAAAGTATATCCTTAATGAGAATATCTTTATTTGTTTCCATTTTTCTTGCCACTCAATAAAATCGGTTGTCTGGAAGTTCAGTGTTTAAAGCAGCACGTTTTCTTCTATCATTAGCAGCATTAAATTTTGTAACTTTAGACAAAAGCATTGTTATGTCGGTACTAAAATTACCATTATTATACGCAGGGTCTCAGGGAGAAAAGAATCTATACACATTGTTTGACAGCGGTGCTAATCTTTCTTGTATCGACGAACAGCATTTGAAGGGGTTGGAAAATTCAGTTCCACTAGGAAGAGTAAGAAAGCTTGCCACGGCAAGCGAAGGCCACTTTATTGAAATAAAATCAGCAGTCAGGCTGGATTTTTATCTGCACGATGTTTTGTTGTCAGATGAGTTTCTTGTCGTTCCAAACTTAAGTGAAGAGGCAATTATTGGAGCCGCTACATTACAAAAATGGCGCATCAAATTAAATTTTGAAGATGATAAGGTAGAAGTTGATCCTAAAGTCGCTAAACTGCAGTTAATTTAAGTGTGTTATCGTCCGATGCCCTCGTCCGACGAGTTAAGAAAATTCATAGCAACGGTCAGGCGAGGGCGTCAGACCAACTTTCAATTATGCAGTTTCAACCATCACTTGCCTTTGCTCAACAACTGGATGCAGTTGATCCGTTAAAGAGTTTTCGTCAGCAGTTTATTATTCCTTCTGCCAATGGGAAAGAGAAAATTTATTTTCTTGGTAATTCGCTTGGCTTGCAGCCAAAGCGTACAAAAGACCGGCTGCAAACAATCCTTAACGATTGGGCTTCACATGGAGTAGAAGCATTCTTTGGTGCAGACGAACCGTGGATGGATTATCATGACCAACTTACAACGCCGCTCAGTAAAGTTGTTGGTTGTTTGCCGCATGAAGTAACGGTGATGAACAACCTCAGCGTCAATCTGCATTTGATGCTGATAAGTTTTTATCGTCCGCAAGGCAAACGCTATAAGATTCTTTGTGAAGCAAAAGCATTTCCCAGCGATCAGTACATGATGGAAACACATGTAAAGCATCATGGATTCGATCCTGCTGATGTCATTATTGAAGTAAAGCCAAGAGACGGCGAACATACCATCCGCAATGAAGATCTGTTACAAATCATTGTGCAACACAGGGAAGAATTGGCATTGGTATTATTCGGTGGCATCAATTATTACAGCGGTCAGGTATTCGATATGCAAACCATTACGCAACTTGCTAAGCAAGCCGGAGCGAAAGTTGGATTCGACCTGGCACATGCTGCCGGTAATATTGAATTAAAACTGCACGACTGGAATGTTGACTTTGCGTGCTGGTGTAATTACAAATATCTCAACTCCGGTCCGGGTGCTGTGGCAGCAGCGTATGTGCATGAGCGTTATCATACCGATCCATCGATGCAACGTTTTGCAGGTTGGTGGGGTTATGAAAAAGCCACCCGTTTTCAAATGGAGCAGGGGTTCAAGCCCATTCAATCGGCTGAGGGTTGGCAATTGGGCACACCGGCGATGCTATTGTATGCTTCGCATTTAGCTGCTTTGCAGGTGGTGGAAGAAGCCGGTTGGGAAAACATCAATCAAAAACGAAAATTATTCACCGCTTATTTGTGGTATATCCTCGACAATGTAAATGCTGCACAACAACAACCTATCATTGAATTTATTACGCCCCGCAATGAAAATGAGCATGGTTGCCAGGTGAGTATGAACATGCTGCAACGGGGGAAAGAAATTTATGGTGAATTGATGAAGCAGGGATTTTATGTGGACTGGCGTGAACCATCGGTGATCCGTTTGGCACCGGTGCCGTTGTACAATACGTTCGAAGAAGTGTGGAAATTCGGGGAGGCGTTGAAGAAAATTGTAGCGTCTTAAAATTAGACACGTTAGGTACATCGTACTTCTTAGATCGTACATCTTTCTATATCTTCGCCGCATGACCAGGCAGCAACTTGTTGAACAGATTCATCAAAAGCAATCGTATTTGTGTGTTGGCTTAGATACCGATCTTACCAAGATACCCAAACACCTGCAATCGCATCCTGATGCGATGTTTGAGTTCAATAAAGCTATTATTGATGCAACGTTGCCACATTGCGTAAGCTACAAGATCAACACTGCGTTTTACGAAGCAATGGGAGTGAAAGGATGGGAGGTGATGGAACGCACCGTGAATTATATTCCCGATACACATTTTAAAATTGCTGATGCCAAGCGTGGTGATATCGGCAATACATCTTCACAATATGCACGTGCTTTTTTTGAAGCCATGAATTTTGATGCGGTTACTGTTGCGCCGTATATGGGTGAAGACAGTGTACGTCCTTTTTTAGAATACGAAGGTAAGTGGGCAATTGTGCTTGGACTTACATCCAACAAAGGCGCCAATGATTTTGAATTGAAACAACTGATCAGTGAAAATGGTGAAACACATTTGCGTGCTGAGTTTTTGTACGAACGTGTTTTGCGTACAGTTGCAAAATGGGGCACGCCTGATAATTTAATGTTTGTTGTTGGTGCAACTCAAGCTGAAGAGTTTGTAAACATCCGCAGCATTATTCCTGATCATTTTTTGTTGGTGCCGGGAGTTGGTGCACAAGGCGGAAGTTTAGAAGATATTTCGGAAAAAGCGATGAATAATGATTGCGGACTTCTTGTTAACGCCAGCCGTGCCGTTATTTATGCTTCAGGTAAAGAAGATTTTGCAACAGAAGCAAAAGTAATTGCGGAGCAATATCAGTTTGAGATGAAGAGTTATTTGTAAGCAAGAAGATCCGAAAACATAAAGCTGACAGCTTTTTGTCATTCCGACGCAGGAGGAATCTGTTTGGCTTTGCACTTTTGTTCTGCAGATCCCTCGTTCCTCGGGATGACAGCTTATTTCATCTCTTTCATCATCACCTCTTTCACCTTCTCAGCCCAACGTGCATAATCTTTTCCGGATGGATGCAATCCATCGTCGGTAACCAATGTGACATCCGTTGCTGCTTCTCTTGTGAAAGGAGTGATGTTGATGTAATGAACATTGTATTGCTTACTGATCTTTTCATTGATCGCATTAAATGCATCGATCTCTTTTGCAATTTTATTGCGGTCACGGTCTTTTGCAAATGGCGTTACGCCCCAATCAGGAATACTTAATACAATTACATGCTTTGCTTTGTCACCTGCATAGCCAATTGCCTGTTGTAGTAATTCTTCAAATTGCTGTGCATATTCTGTTGCACTTCGACCACGGTATTGATTGTTTACACCAATCAATAGTGTAACAAAATCAAACGGTACTGCTAATCGCACCCGACTTAATTGCTCTTGCAGTTCATCGGTGGTCCAACCTGTTTTGGCAATGATCGCCGGCTCATCGATCGTTATTTTTTCTTTTTGCAACAGTGCAACAACCTGATGCGGAAAGTTTTTTTCTGAAGGTACACTTTCGCCGATGGTATAAGAATCACCAAGGGCGAGATAGGTATATTTTTTTTGTGACGTGTTTGTTGGCATCTTAGTGCTGTTGCATGAAATGGTTAGAAATATTAATAGAACGATTGCGTTTAGGAATTGCATAAGGCTTATAAATGTTTTGTAGAAGTTCAAATCGCATAAAATACTTTATTCATCTTGCTGTGAATTTAATTTTCAGGAATGCCGGTTTTAAAACTGCCACTTCCCATTGTCCACCAAGGCCGGATATCGTATGTTAAACGACCGGCAATAATTGCAGGATCTGTTTTTACCAACAATTCGATCTCTTCTTTAGTTTTACACCCTGGTGCAGATGTATCGAAAATAAAAAGCCCCACCCAGTCGCCGCCGTCACCAAACGGTCCGGCAACTTTTAACTTCCCTTCTTTGTGTAATCTCGCCATATTTGCCATATGTCCTTCCTGTATTTTCGCTGCAGTGGCAGAATCCTGCGAACGATTGGAACCTTTTAACAACATCACAAACCAGTATGGCTGAATGGTTTCTTTCGGGGTTTCGTTCTTTTGTTGTGCAAGCCCGGTAAGCGATACAAGCAACAGGCAGCAAAAAAATAATTGTTTCATGGAAGTTTGTTAAGGGCAAGAAAAGTACAACTTTTTCTATTCTGTCAGCCGCTCATTCGTACATTTGCGACCAACCGATTCCCGTCCTTAGAGTGGAAGAAAAGATGGAAGGGGTGGGGTTGATTAGAATAGATAAAGTACAAGAGTGCGACGCAACGAACGTAACATAGCAGCACTAACGACGATAACAAAAAAATTGCTTCCTGTATGAGTGTAAAACAAGACCTTTTTCAAAGCCCTGACTATTTTTTAGTGGATGAATTGTTAACCGAAGAACACAAGTTGATTCGTGATACAGTGCGTGCTTACGTTAAAAAAGAAATTTCTCCCATCATTGAAGAGTATGCGCAGAAAGCAGAATTTCCTGTGCAGATCGTAAAGCAAATGGGCGACTTAGGTTGCTTTGGTCCAACAGTGCCCGTTGAATATGGCGGTGGTGGTTTGGATTATATCAGTTATGGGTTGATGATGCAGGAATTGGAACGTGGCGATAGTGGTGTGCGTTCAACTGCATAGTGTGCAGGGAAGTTTGGTGATGTATCCCATTTATGCATATGGTAATGAAGAGCAGCGTAAAAAATATTTACCAAAGCTTGCAAGTGGCGAATGGTTGGGTTGTTTTGGTTTAACAGAACCCGATCATGGCAGTGATCCAAGCAGTATGTTGACGAATATTAAAGATGCAGGTGATCATGTGATTTTGAATGGTGCTAAAATGTGGATCAGCAATGCACCCTATTCACAAGTAGCAGTTGTATGGGCAAAAGATGAAGAAGGTGTAGTGCGTGGTGTAATTGTAGAAAGAGGAATGGAAGGATTTTCTACACCAACTACACATGGTAAATGGAGTTTGCGTGCAAGTGCAACAGGTGAATTGGTATTTGATAATGTAAAAGTGCCGAAAGAAAATATTTTACCGAATGTAAAAGGATTGAAAGGTCCGTTGGGTTGTTTAAGTAAAGCACGTTATGGTATTGCATGGGGTGTGTTAGGTGCAGCCATGGATTGTTATGATACTGCATTGCGTTACAGTAAAGAGCGTATTCAATTTGATAAACCAATTGGAGGATTTCAATTGCAGCAAAAAAAATTGGCAGAGATGATCACTGAAATTACCAAAGCACAATTATTGAATTGGCGCTTGGGTGTATTGATGAGTGAAGGAAGAGCAACACCGCAACAGGTAAGTATGGCCAAGCGAAATAGTTGTGAAATTGCAACAAATATTTGCAGAGATGCACGACAGATGTTAGGTGGTATGGGTATAACCGGTGAATATCCTGTAATGCGCCACATGATGAACCTGGAAAGTGTAATTACTTATGAAGGAACACATGATATTCATTTGCTGATAACAGGTATGGATGTTACCGGTATCAATGCGTTTAAATAATTATTATTTATCAGTAAAGGGAAGGATATCTTAACAGGTATCCTTTTTTTATGTACTATCTTCCAGTTACAAGAATATCAATTAGTTTGAATCCAATTATGTGAGATGTTTCTTTTTTCAGGATGCAACCATTTTTTGTGACATCCATCTTGCATTATACCCGGCGGGAGTTTTCTTTTACCGCCAGTACACCTTGTAAACTGCTCTAAATAACCCCGATTTCTAACCAAAAAAGTTTTCGTATGGTAACTGTAATTATACCCGTTTTAAATGAGGCCGAAACAATTGAGAATGTAATCAAATTTGCATTTGCGAATGAACATGTTTCGGAAGTAGTTGTGGTAGACGATAAATCGTTTGATGAAACAGTTGCAAAAGCTACAGCGGCAGGAGCAAAAGTGATCACCAGTACAAAACTTGGCAAAGGCGCATCCATGAAAGATGGTATGCTCTGTGCAACAAATGATATTTTAATTTTTCTGGATGGTGATATTGATCCTTATCCGCCCAATACAATTCGTGATCTTACTGATCCTATTATTAATGACACACATGATTTTGTAAAAGCAACTTTCGGACGGAATGCCGGTCGTGTAACCGAACTTGTTGCCAAGCCATTGCTGAATATTTTATTTCCTGATCTCACAGACTTCGAACAACCACTTAGTGGTATGATCGCCGGACGAAAAAAATATTTTGAAACAATTGATTTCTATGATGATTACGGTGTTGATATCGGCATCCTCATTGATATGTATTTGCAAAAAGCACGAATTACTGAAGTAAACATCGGATACATTGACAATAAAAGCAAACCATGGCAGGCGTTGGGTAAAATGAGCAAGGAAGTATCCCGTGCTATTATTCAGAAGGCCATGCAACAAAATAAACCCAACGCAACATTAGAAGAACTGCAGTCTTTCTCTGAAATACGAGATCAAATGGATTTTGCTATTCGTGAAAGCGTAATGGGGCTTGAAAAGATCGCTATTTTTGACATGGACAATACAATTCTTCGTGGGCGGTTTATTGATACATGTGCTAAACTTTATGGGTTTGAAAAAGATTTGCTCAATATCCGGACAAGTGGTGCTGATGCAACCAGTACTACAAAAAATATTGCACGACTGTTGAAAGGATTAAATATCTCTCAGATTCTTGCAGTAGCTGAAAGTATTACTCCTGTACACGATGTTGTGGATGTAGTAAAGGAATTAAAAAATCGTGGGTATGTTGTGGGTATAATCAGCGATAGTTATGATGTGGTAACCAATTATGTGAAAACAAAAATAGGAGCTGATTTTTCATTGGCTAACGAATTGGAGTTTTCAAAAAGTGTTGCTACGGGTGAAGTGAAAATTCCTTCATTTCTGTTTAATTCACAAGATTCGATTTGCAAACACACAATCTGCAAAACAAATGCAGTGCAGCATATCCTCAAGCATTACAGAATCGACATCAACAATGCCATTGCTGTTGGTGATGGTGAAAATGACCTATGTATGGTTAAACATGTGGGTGTGGGTGTTTCTTTCTGCTCATCAAACGAATTATTGAATTATCTTGCCGACCGGCAAATAACTGTTCCATCGTTTAGCGAACTGCTTGAATTTGCCTGATCAGTATGTCCATCAGGTCGGTTGTTCGAAATATTAATCGTTACAGAGCCTCGCACATCAGTGAGCGGAATTTTCTTCTGATTTCCAGTATTATTGTTGGAGTATCGGTAGGGCTTGTTGCTGTGGCACTGAAGAAAACAGTGCATGCCATTCAGTTTTGGCTGCGTGAATTATTCAGAGGCCACGATTGGCAATATCTGTATTACCTGTTGCCACTCATTGGTATTTTGATCACCGTATTTTATGTACAGAAGATCAGAAAGGGAAAGATCGGAAGAGGTATCAGCGGCATCATTCAATCAATTTCCAAACGTCATGGAAATATTCCACCCGACAATATGTACAGTCACATGGTTACCAGTGCCGTTACAGTTGGGTTTGGTGGTTCGGTAGGATTGGAAGCGCCGATTGTAATTACAGGTTCGGCAGTGGGATCCAATATTGCACGCATATTTTTACTGAGTCAGAAAGAACGTGTGGTGTTGCTTGCATGTGGCGCAGCAGCAGGTATTGCGGCCGTGTTTAATACACCGGTTGCAGGAGTGTTGTTTGCAATGGAAGTATTACTGGCAGAGTTTTCAATTCCAACATTTATTCCCATTCTTATTGCATCGGCAAGTGGCGCTGTAATATCCAGGTTATTGTACAATGAGCATTTGTTTTACCTGCTCACCAAAGAATGGCAAATTGATGCCATCCCTTTTTATTTATTGTTAGGTGGTTTGTGTGGATTGGTATCGGTTTATTTTATGCGGGTATACTTTTGGACTGAAAAAAAATTCGCTGCATCTACTTCTATTCTTCCGAAAGCAATTACAGGCGGTTTGCTGCTTGGCTTATTGATTTTTTTCTTTCCCGTTTTGTATGGCGAAGGATATTCAACCATTGCAGCATTATTCAACAGTGATACAGGTAAATTACTCAACAATACATTTTATGGCGAATGGGTTACTAACCCGTATATCATATTGGTGGTTGTAATTGCCATCGTTTTGTTTAAAGTAGTGGCGTCGGCAGTAACAATCAGCTCCGGTGGTAATGGCGGAGTGTTTGCACCCACTTTATTTACAGGTGCTGTTACCGGTTTTGGGTTTGCTCATTTTTTTAATACCACTGGTTGGAAAGAATTACTCACCGTGAATTTTGTAGCAGCCGGAATGGCGGGTATACTCAGCGGTGTTGTACATGCACCGTTGACTGCTATTTTTTTGATTGCAGAAGTTACAGGCGGTTATACATTGTTTGTACCGTTGATGATCGTGGCAGCAGTAAGTTATTTTATCAGTAAAGCATTTGAACCATATTCCATCTACACGGAGAAACTGGCACAGAAAGGATTTAAAGTAGATGATCGTGAATTGGTATTGCTCAACAATATCAGGCCCGAATCAATTGTTGAAAAAGATTTTATTGCATTGCGAAAAGAAGACCGGTTTCGCAAACTATCTGATGCATTTCTGGTAACTGATCAAACGGTTTTTCCGGTGTTGAATGAAGATCGTCGTTTAACAGGGCTTGTATATATTGATGATGTGAAATCGATATTGCTGAAAGAGGATGTAATCGACAAAACAGTGATTGCTGATATCATGGTAAAACCACAATACACGATTTCTGTAAAAGATGATATTCAAAAGATCATGCGCCTGTTTGATTTGTCAGGTTTGTGGATTATACCTGTAGTACAAACGGATGGTTTGTTTATTGGATTTGCTGATAAACGAAAACTGTTGGGTTTGCTGCGTGAAACACTTAATACGCATCATCTTTCTGAATAAAAAAGCTATAGCATCTTTAATTTCTCTTCATCAAATTCCAGCAGCGATCTTAGTTTCAAATCGGCTGCATTCCATTTTGGATGATCATATACGGCTTTTGCAGGCACTACCACACATTTCATCCGTGCTGCTTTGGCGGCAATCATGCCATTGAATGAGTCTTCGAATGCAATACATTCCATTCCTTTCAACCCAAGCTCTGCTGCACAATTGAGATATACTTCCGGATGTGGTTTTCCAAACGGAAGTTTTTCTGCTGATGTAATTGCATCAAAACTGTTTTGCAAATCAAGTTTTTTCAACACCACATCTACCAGCGATAGGGGAGAGGAAGTAGCGAGTCCGATCTTAAATCCATGCTCTCTGAAAAAAGGAATGATTGTTTCTACACCTTCAAACACATTCGCATTTGCGTCAATTTTTTCAATTGCCTTTTGAATAATTGTATCAACAGCACCTGGTGCGTCCTGCATGGGAAGATCAAAATGCCGGAACCAATGTTCGATCCATTCTTCGGTACGCAATCCGGTTGAGCTATGGTATTCTGCGGGTGTCAATTTTTTACCAAAAAGCAGCAGCGTTTCACTTCCTGCCTCCTCCCAAAATGGCTCGCTGTCAATAAGTAAGCCATCCATATCAAAAATCACGGCCGTGTATTTCATAGCGCAAAAATAGGAGTGATGGAGCTATAAAATCTGAGATAGATTAGCAGAAAATTAATGTTTGTCAGTATTACCAAATTGTTATCTTGCAAGTCCTGTTTACAGGTGTCAATCAACTTTAACCATGTCAACTTTAGTCGAACGAATAAAAGGGTTCAACTTATTGCGTCGTGTTGTGTACGGTGTTGTTGGTGTTATAACGTATCCGGGTATTGCACTGATTAACAAGTTGCAGGTACATGGCGCAGAACGTTTGAAAGATCTTCCAAAGCGGAATGTATTGTTTGTAAGCAATCATCAAACCTACTTTGCCGATGTGATCACATTCCTGCATATTTTCTTTGCAGCGAAGTGGGGCAAGTACAAAGGATTGGGTATTCCATATTACCTGCTCAACCCCATCACTAAAATTTATTATGTGGCCGCCGCCGAAACCATGAAGGATACATGGCTTACCCGTTTATTTGCCAGTGCCGGCGCACTCACGGTGAAGCGTACATGGAGAGCTGAAGGAAAGGAAGTGCAGCGGGGA
>CAWHOR010000003.1:0-179147 GCA_963830845.1 uncultured Bacteroidota bacterium
ACATATAACGTCTGCATTAATTCTTTCACCAAAACTTTCTCTGCCTCCATTACATTATCCAAATAGGCAAAATTTCCATTCCCTTTTTTTGCCAATACTTCAAGTTTTGAATCTTTGTAATTACCCATTCCTACACCAAGGCAGGTTAAATAAATTCCTGTTTGTTGTTTCTGAGTAATGAGTTGAATCAACGCTTCTTCACTTACTTCACCCACATTAAAATCACCATCTGTTGCAAGGATGACACGATTATTTCCGCCAACAATAAATTGACTTTGTGCTAAACGGTATGCCTGTCGCAGAGCCGATTCGCCGGGTGTATCACCTCCTGCGCCCAGTGAATCGATCACTGCCATGATCTTTTCTTTTTCATTCCCTGCAGTTGGTTGTAATACTATGCCAACGGTACCACCATATACCATCATGGTTACAGTATCAATTGGACGAAGATTTTCCACCATCATCCTGAATGCCGATTTCAGCAAGGGCAACCGATTCGGTAAATCCATTGAACCACTTACATCAATGAGAAACACAAAGTTGCTAGGTGGCAAAAAATCATAATTGATTTTTTTTGCCTGCATCTGTATAAACATTAATTTATTGGTCAGGTTCCAGGGGCAATCTGTGATCTGTGATTGCAGGTGAAAAGACTTTCCTTCTGCCGGCGGATTGTATTTCTGCGGAAAATAATTCAGCATCTCCTCAATACGTACCGCATCAACAGGCACACGTGAATGCATATTAATAAACCGCCGGATATTGCTATACGATGCTTTGTCAACATTCATCGCAAAACCAACAGCAGGATACTCGCTGGCAATATTAAAACTGTTTTCGACCTGGTTGGAATATGTTTCACCAGAGGCTGAATAGATTTTATCTTTGTTATCCTGTTTATTTTTCGTTATTGATAACAATTTTCGTTTTGGGTTACTGATGGCAGAACTCGGTTTTAAAATAACAGTATTGTATTCACTACTGTTGAGCACAAGCACTTTTTCTTCATATCCATGAAGGAAAAAACTGACTGTATCTTTTTGTATTAAAGAAGGTATACCGAAGCCACCGGTTGAGCCTGAATAATAAAACGAATTAGATGAATGAACATGAATACGAACCAGTGGTAATGTAAAGTCAGAAGCGTCTTTTACTTCGCCACGAAAATAAAATTGTGCATCCGCAGTTGCAGCGAACAGAAGCAAGCATACCAAAGCAATACAGGTTCGGTTCATAATTTTACTCCTGCTTCACCGGGTTAGTAAGTGGTAAGTCAGGAAGGAGTTTCTGTTAATTGGTAAATCTCTTTGAGATTACGGCCTAATCCGTCATAATCCAATCCGTAACCCAATAAAAATTTATCTGGTACTGAAAACCCTAAATAATCAATTGTAATAGGATACGCTGTAGCTTCCGGCTTGTGTAACAACGCAGCAATTTTCAACGATGCTGGTTGCTGATTCAGTAATTGTGGTAAAAATTCGTTCATCGTTTTCCCGGTATCAATAATATCTTCCAACACAACCACATGCCTGTCTACAATATCTGTATCAAGTCCAATAGCAGTAATCACCTGCCCTGTTGATTTTGTTCCCTTATATGAAGCCAGTTTTATAAAACAGATCTCTGCTTCAATAGAAATGTATTTAAACAAATCGGAAGCGAACATGAACGAACCGTTCAAGATAGCAATGAACAATGGTTTCTTCCCGGCATAGTCTTGATCGATCTGTTGTGCCAGTTGAGCTATTCTTTCCAGCACAGTTACTTCTGTCATGTAAGGAACAAAGTACTTATCGTGAACTTTTATGATGTCTGCCATTCGTTTTGTTTATTGATGATGAGCTTTGTTCCACTTTTAATTCTGTATCTGAAACTTATTTTTCTTATCACCTTGCCACTGTGTTTAACCTGGGGCTTGCAGGTGCAGGAGCTTGTAAATACAATTGTTCGCCGGTAACAGGTTGCTTATTGGCAGGAATCTGGTTTAATTTCAACAACGCTTCCAAACGAATACCTTGTACCTGTGCAATATCATATACTGTTTCACCTTCAGCAACTACATGAAACGCATTGGCACCAATAAGACGTTTGCGTTGCAGAAAGATGAGTTGATCCTTTTCGAGAACTTCCGCCTGCTTCAGGTCATTAAAATCAAATAGCCACTTCAACTGCACATTGTATTTTTGAGCAATGGCAAGATAAGCTGTTCCTTTTGTTGCATATACAACTCTGGTTTCGTTGATCTTGAATTCACCAGATGGATAATCTATTGCCGGCTTTGGTGTTTCTTCTTTCACTACTACAGAAGTTTGTTCTGTTTGAACTTCCGGCCGGGGTGGTACTTCTGCAATAACGGGCTTCTCTGTTACAACTGCTATATCTGTTTTTGTAACAATTGGTTCTTCAGCTTTTTTTGTTCCAAGTGCAATCAAAGAATAATCGTTAAGATTGTATTTTTCAATGTACTTGATCAGCATTTGCGGGTAAGCGGGATTGGTGGCATACCCTGCCTTTTTCAATCCATGCGCCCAGGCTTTATAATCTGCGGGATCAAGACTGAAGAGGAAACCATAATGCTTGCGGGTGCGAAGGAAATCAGAATGATCAACATATGATTGTTCGGCACTTTCATATTTCCGGAAACATTCTCCTCTTGCGTCGTCATCATGACTTACCGATGGGCCCGTCCACGTTTCTTTACACTTAATGCCAAAATGATTGTTTGACTTTTTTACCAGCTTACTATTTCCACTTTCGGTTTCTACAATTCCCTGAGCCAGTGTAATAGAAGCAGGCACACCTGTACGTATCATTTCCTTAATGGCTATTTCTTTGTACGTGTTAATGTACTCTTCAATCGTAATATTTTGTGCATACAATGCTGTTACAGACAAAAGAGTAACCAACAAATAAATCAGTCGCTTCATATGATATTTATTTTTTTCGGATGAGAAACAAACCGTCTCTCAGCGTTAACATGATTTTTTCAACTTCATCATCAGCACCCACCATTTCATTAAATGCATGGATGGCCTTTGCATTTTTTCCTTTAATGGGATCTTCCAGCACATCACCATGAAAGAGCACATTATCCGCTAATATCAACCCACCTTTTCTTAAACGGGTTTTCACCATTTCATAGTATCGGATATAACCTGTTTTATCGGCATCAATAAATACCAGGTCCCAGGTTTCATTTAATTGCGGAATTATATCCAGTGCATTACCAATGTGCAATTGAATCCTGTCATTAAACCCCGACCGGATAAAATTATTTTTTGCAGCAGAGCCATCCTGTTCACGCATTTCAATGGTATGCAACAGCCCGTCTTCAGCCAGCCCCTTTGCAAGGCAAATAGTGCTGTAGCCTACCATCGTGCCAATTTCTAAAATGCGTTTTGGCTGTACAAGTTTGCTGATGATTTCAAGGAACTGCCCCTGGAGTTGCCCACTCAACATGTGCGGCTGTTTATGTGATCGTTCCGTTTCAGTTGCGATACTTTTCAGTACATCATCTTCCTTTGTAGAAAAGATGCTGGCATATACCTCGGCCTTCGGATGAATCAACTCCAACTGAATAGTTTTGACAAAGATAAAACAGATAGCTGGAAAACGGGCAATAGGCAATAGTTAATTGGCAATTGACAACACCGTCATAATACAGCAAAGTTTCCTCTTGGATATTGCTTATTGCCTGTTGCTAATTGCTTATTGCCTGTTGATTCTCTTGTTTATGCGAGATCATCCACAACCCAATAAAGGTCAAAAGCCCATTGATGATGAGTAACTCAAGCCCTACTTCGAATGAACCGAACAATTGCTTTTGAAATTTATCAATGAAAAAACAGAGAATAGGGGCGATGATACAAACGAATGGGACAAACTTATCATTGACAGCCCTTTTGGTAATAATACCAAATGTAAATAAA
Source organism: uncultured Bacteroidota bacterium (assembly GCA_963830845.1). Taxonomy (GTDB): domain Bacteria; phylum Bacteroidota; class Bacteroidia; order Chitinophagales; family Chitinophagaceae; genus Lacibacter. The sequence continues at coordinate 3,933 of CAWHOR010000003.1, forward strand.
CCCAGTAAAGGGCCATATGTGTAGGCCGCTACTTTTAAGATAACACCAATCATGCTTGGCTCATTCACCCATTTATACACCATCACCAACACTAAAAACACAGCAGCAAAAACGAGATGCACCCGTTGACGCATCTTTTTCTTTTCTGCATCCGTTAAATCTGCTCTTCGTTGCATACCGATGATGTCGATACAAAACGACGAGGTAAGTGCTGTAATGGCACCATCGGCACTCGGAAACAATGCCGATATTAAAGCAATGATAAAGATCACCGAAACGATTGGTGGCATATGGTTCAACGCAATTGCAGGGAATAATTTATCGCCAACAGCAGTGATGCCTTGCTGTTCTGCATACAATAACAAAACACCACCAAGGAAGAGGAACAACATCAACACCATCATTAAAATGAAACCAAGTGTAAGGACATTCTTTTGCGAATCTTTTAATGTTTTAACGGAAATGTTCTTTTGCATCATTTCCTGGTCCATACCCGTCATGGTGATGGTAATAAAAGCACCTGCCAATATCTGCTTTACAAAAAACAATTTGCTGCCCGGATCAGTAAAGAAGATTTTCGAGTACCCTTTTTCGTTCATGGCGATGATACTATCGCCAAAACTCAAATCCATTTGATTGAGAAGATAGCCTACGCAAATAATTAGTCCTGCCAACATACAGGTTGTTTGTAACGTATCGGTCCACACAATTGTTTTTACACCGCCCTCATACGTGTATAGCAGGATCATAATAAGGATCACCAGTGTTGTTACCCAAAATGGAATACTTACTGATGCCGGTAATGCATCCTGTAAAATTTTTACAACAAGGTACAGGCGTGCAGTTGCCCCTAACGTTCTTGACAAAATGAAAAAAGATGCCCCTGTTTTGTATGATTTGAAACCAAGCCGTCCGCTCAGGTAATTATAAATTGATGTAAGATTGAGCTTGTAATACAACGGCAGCAGTACATACGCAATTGTTATGTAGCCGATGAGATAACCGATCGTGATCTGAAAATAGGCAAACGATTCTTTTGCTACTGCACCAGGCACACTCACAAACGTAACACCGCTTAGCGAAGTGCCGATCATGCCAAATGCCACCAGCATCCAGTTGCTGCTCCGGTTACCGATAAAAAATGATTCGTTATTTGAGTTTTTTGATGTGTACCAGGCTACCACAAGCAGCAATAAAAAATAGCCAAACACAAATGAGAACAGCAAGACCGGTGACATACGGGATTGTTTAAAAATGAAGATAAAGAATTAATCGAACGATGAACCAGTTTCCTTACTTTGTGGCATATTTTACCGTTATGCAATTTTCTTCGTTAGCTGTTTTTTGCGGTTCAAAAGCCGGTGCCGATCCCATCTTTGAACAACATGCAAAAGAGCTGGGTTATTTGCTGGCAGAAAAAAACATTAAGTTGATTTATGGCGGCGGCGGCAAAGGAATTATGGGTGCGGTGGCCGATGCCGTGATGGAAAGGAAAGGTAATGTTGTGGGTATAATTCCTGAAATACTGTTGGAATGGGAAGCACAACACAAAGGCATCACAGAGTTGCATGTGGTAACGGACATGCATGTACGCAAAAAAATGATGTATGAATTATGTGATGCCGCAGTCATTCTCTCCGGCGGCTATGGCACACTGGATGAACTGTTTGAAATGCTTACCTGGAACACGTTGAAGATCCACAGCAAAAAAATATTTCTGGTAAACAGCAATGGCTTTTACGATCATTTGATTGCACATATCCGACACATGTACAAAGAAGATTTTTTGTATGAAACGTTAGAGGACAGAATTGTTGTGGTTACAGAACCTTCTGCTATTTTTATTAACGCTCCCGTTTAGGTTTCAGATAAAAAAGAAATGTTGTACGAAAGACTGGCTGAAGCCGGTTGAACTGATCGATGTATGGCGATTTCGGATCACGTAATACATCAACCATAATACTTGTATAAAATTGTGATTGCCCGATTAAACGATTACCATACCCGCCACCTACTAGTATACTTGGTGCGGAGTAATTTGTTTTACCGGTTATTGTTCCATTATTCTTAACACTGAAGGCAATTCTGTTGTATTCAAATTGTCCACCCAAAAAAAACATATTCACTGGCCATATTCTCACGAAAGGCCCTCCGCCAAAAACAAACTGCCTGTAGGTTGTTGGTGTATTGATTTCGTTTTGAGTGATGAAATTTACATTGGTTCCAATACCAACATCTATAAAGCGATTTAAGCTATACCCTACTTCCGGATTTAACCCCAGAATAAAGCCGTTAAAAAAACCAAGATTGATACCCGAACCAAGAAACAGTTGCTCCTTTTTGAATCCCTTTTCTCTTTCCGTTTCAACTTCATATTGTGCAAATACCAAGACAACATTAATGAGTAGTGTACAGAGCAGCAATGATTTTTTCATGATTAAAAGGTTTATTACAGATCAAATATTTTGCCCGGGTTTAAAATATTGTTTGGATCAAAGGCACGCTTAATATCACGCATTAAACGGAGGTTGGCCTCTTTCATCACAATGTTCATGTAGCTTTTCTGAATAAGACCAACACCGTGTTCACCACTGATCGTTCCGCCAAGTTGATAGACCAATTCAAATAATGCACGCAAACATTGGTTCATCGCTGCGTCACCGTAACTATTGGGCGTTCCTTCCTTATAAATACGGATGTGCAAATTACCATCACCTGCATGACCATAACACACCACATTAAAATCATATTGCTTTACCCAATGCTTTTACTCCTTTAATCAATGCGGGCAATTCAGCCCTTGGCACTACTGTATCTTCTTCAATTGTATACCCAACTAATTTTACCGCTTCTGCTACTCTACGACGCAATTTCCATAACTCCGCTTTTTGCTGTGCATCATCTGCAAAGTACAATTCGCCAATATCATATTTCGTTAAGAGTTCGCTAATTGCTTCCATGTCTTTCATCAACACATCCATATCATTTCCATCCACTTCAATAATGAGATGTGCCGCTGTATCATCGGTAACCGGCACAGCCGAACTGTCCACCATTTTACTTACGATCTTTAATGCATCGATCTCCACCAACTCCAATCCACTTGGTACAAAACCTGCACGAAAAATTTCACTTACTGCTTCACCTGCCTGTTCCAAATTCCGGAATGGCACCAGCATCAGCAAATCATATTTCGGTAATGGAATCAAACGCAATACAATTTTTGTAACTACACCTAAGGTCCCTTCACTGCCAACAATTAAATGTGTAAGATTATATCCGGTTGAATTTTTCAACACATTGGCGCCTGTCCAGATCACTTCCCCATTGGGCAACACCACTTCCAGATTCAACACATAATCTCGCACCACTCCATACTTTACTGCTTTTGGTCCGCCGCTGTTTGCTGAAATATTTCCACCGATAAAACAACTGCCTCTGCTGCTTGGGTCGGGTGGATAAAATAACCCCACTTTCTTTACTTCCTCCATTAACACTTCTGTGATCACACCCGGTTCCGTAATTATCTGATGATTACGTTCATCTATCTTCAAAATGGAATTCAAACGTTCAGTTGACAGCAACACACCGCCTTTATCGGCCAATGCAGCACCTGCCAAACCGGTACCCGCACCACGTGGTGTTACGGGAATGAGTGCATCGTTACACAGCTTCATAATCTGGCTGATCTCTTCGGTTGTACGTGGCTTTACCACAACTTCGGGCGGAAAGTGAAGATTCTCTGTTTCATCATGCGCATAATTGCTGAGTGATTCTTCATCAACAAAAACAAACTGTTCACCAACAATGGCTTTCAGTTGCTGTACAATTTCCAGATCAGCTTTTGCATATTTATCAACAGAGATCATGTGCAGTATTTTGGGCGAAATTCGGAAAGGATGGGGAGGGCGCAAAATCTAATCAATGAATAAGTGTTTGTTTGCAGAATTTCGATAAAGACGGCTCTGCTTACTTTACGATATTCTTTGCATTTAGATTTGAAATACAATAAATTAGCATGAGTTCATTGGATGGATCACCAAAAAATTTGTGGTAATTGACCAGAAAAAATATGAAAAGCTTCAATTGCTTGCTGCAAGAAATCAAAACCGGCCAAAAAATCACTCTAACCTTCTGGTAAAAAACACGCCCTCAATCTAATTGACAAATGGGCAAAAGAAAGGTAAGTATCCTTGAGCCAGCGGCAACTGCAGTTGCTGAAATAGCCTTTTTCATTGAGAGCAAGGGATTACCACAAAGCCAAAGAGTTTGTAATAGACTCCTTTGAATTTTTTGAAAAGCTTTCAGATGACAGAATAAAACATAAAGCCTGCACCTACAATAAATGGCGTGAACTCGAATATCGTTGCGTCAACTATAAAAGGAAATACACCGTTGCTTACATTTCACAAGAAACTGAAATTATCATTTGTGAATTTGCTGTAAGCAAACTATTAAAATAATAACTGTTTTATTATATTAAAACCTCGGACATAAACTCTGCCTCCGTTGGTTTTTATCGCCAAACGATTCATTATAATATCCATTCCTGATCAGTGAAAATTCGTATGCACCATTTGCTCCGTTGAAGCGGGTTAAATTGCTCATGGTAGCATCGTAGGTGAATGTAAAACGGATGTCTTTCCACTCTAAGCCAATCATAGCAATGGCAGCATCGGACCAGCGATAATATGCACCGCCAAATACAACCACACTTCCATCGCCCATCGCATTGTAAGCCAGGTTACCACCCAATACAAATTCATTTGCTTTGGCTTGTGATGAAAAATAGGCATTGGGATTTACGATCCAATCATCATTTACTTTGAAGCTGCCATTGAGGAAACCGATATACCTGCGTGACACTTCATTGGTTCCATTGGTAAAAAATGTTTCTTTCGGCTGATTAATGTGATGCACAGAAACACCGGCATTGAAATAGGTATTCTCGGTTGGAAAATAAGCATAGTTCAATCCAACCTGTAAATCAAAATAAGAAGAACTGGGATTGGTCAACAAGGCTTCACCATTGGGTGCACCTGCATCAAAGAATTTTCCATTCCATTGATTATCGAAGGTAAACTTGGTAACGTCGATCCGCTTGTTTGCATACCCTGCATTAAACCCTGCACTCAGCAAACTGCTCAAGCCGATCATTTGGTGATAAGCAACAGATGCATACACTTTATTGGAGCGAAGATTACCACGACCCGCTACATCATTCAACAACAAAGCACCAACACCTACCCAGCCATTGTCAATTTTGTTGCGGAGTATCTGCACATCGCCCCACACACTGGCGGTTTTATATGGCACAGGGATCGATGTCCACTGGCTGCGGAAATTGCCCCCAATTCTGTAGTCAGCTTCAGGAATAAACCCTGTGTTCGCCGGGTTGGTTGTTAACGGCGAGTTCATGAATTGAGAGAAATGCAGATCCTGTGCTGTTGCAGAAACTTGCAGCAGCAATAAGATGAATACAGCCCCTATGATACGGTTACATTTCATAGCTTCTTCGTTTAAGCGTTTAATACAAGCTGATGGTTCTGGTTCTTTCAAACAGGATCAATCGGGTATGGTGTTAATATCAGGATAGTTATCGTATCAACGTAACATCACCTTTCTTTTTAAATTTCTCTCCGGTAAAATATTCCACATCCAGCGTCCATGCGTATGCATCCATTGGTTGTGGCAATCCTTTGTAAGTTCCATCCCATCCAATCGATTGCGAACGGCTTTCAAATACCATCAACCCCTGTCGGTTAAACACACGCAAGGTCATTTTTGTTATACCAAATCCACGTACAAAAAACAGATCATTTACACCATCTCCATTGGGTGTAAAGGCCGATGGTAAATCATTCACCACATTGATGATCGCTTCCACAGGAATACATATTGAGTCAACACAACCTGCCTGGTTGGTAACCGTTTGACAAACAGTATTAATACCCGGTGACGTGTATTGGTGAAGCGGATCTCGTTGTGTTGATGTGCTGCCATCACCAAAATCCCAAAGCCATGATACCACATCTTCTGAAGAGGTACTGGTAAATCTTGTAGGCGTATTTTCCTGCGACGGATTGGGGTTGTAGAAAAATCCTGCTGAAGGCGGACCTACTGCATTAATAAACCGTACTGCAGAATCAACAAGATTACAACTGTTGGGGTTGAAAATATATTGCGTAATACTATAAGGTCCTGCTGTGTTATAAATGAATAATGGAGTGCGGTCGGTTGATGTTTGTCCATCACTGCTAACCCATAAATAAGTAAGGGCGCCCCTCGACGTATCAATGACATTGATCGTATCGGGCACACAAACATTACTTACACTGAACCCTGCCCTTATATTATCAATTACCTGGAAATTGAGGATACTGTCTGCATCGCCCAGGTTACAATAATTCGAATCGATCAACACTAAACGAACATTGTAAGAACCAATACCCGGAAATGTATGTGATATTGGAGGTGCAAAACCGGGAACGGTATCATTCGGTGTTCCATCGCCCCACACCCACATAAACGAACGTGGTCCAAATGGTGTGGATGAAGTAAGGATATTACTGGTGTTTGTAAATTGAAATGTAAGACTGTTACAATCCTGCCGTGCAAAATTAAAATCAACATCAACTGAATCGGTGGTAACCCGGATTCGCATCATCGCCGAATCTTTTATGTTACAGGAGTTGCTATCAATCCCTATTACCTTCACATCAAAGAAACCAACACTGTTGTATACATGTGTAAAAGGGTTAACCGTTGTAGTATCGTTCGGTGTGCCATCACCCCAAATCCAGATATACTGTTGTGCTTCCCGAATGGTGTCAGTAAACTGTACTGTAGCAGGTAAGCAAAAATTCAGTTGCCTTGCCCCTACTGCCCGAAGTGCCACATCTATACCCGATAAATCAAAATTGATTTTCACCATACCAAGGTTACAACCGCTGCCGCCCGACGGGTTTGTATTTCCATATACTCCTGCAGTTATAGGAAACGGCGCAGAAAGCGGAATGTTACTGGCTACATTTTTACAATTGGCACACATTGCCTGATAAATGGTGCCGGTTGCATCGAAACGGCTGGTACCACCATCTACATGTTCCAAACCTCCGCCGCCGCCTAACTGACCAAAAAAGCTTCCATATAATTGAGATGCTGCATTTTTCTGCAACACAAAAAAGTAGAAATCACTGCCATCTGTATTTCGTTGAAATGCATCGGCTGTTACCGGCATTCCCGTTGTTCCCGCTGAAGGATAACCTCCACCAAAATTATTGGCACCGCCACCCCAACCAGATACGTATACATTCTCGCAGTTATCAACAAGAAATGCAACAGGAGAAATATTTGGATTAAGGGCTCCGTTTGTACCAAACGTAGTTGAATATACATAACCACTCAGGTCGGGTCTGAGTTTCGAAATAAACTGTCTTGAATTAGGAACCGAATAAGCTGCGTTAATTACAGGCCAGTTGCCTGTTGTGGTACCCATTACGTATGGAAATCCCATTGCATCGAACTGCACGCCGTACACAATGTCAATGTTGTTTGTTCCTAAATAGGTAGAACGTACGAGCGCAACCGAACTGCCATTATCCTGTACTTGTGCGAGGTAACCATCCGTCAACCCGCCATTGTAGGCTGGTTGGAGTACGCCTGCCCCTGTTCCCGGAAAATTGGTACTGGTTGTGCCGCCACCCACATAAATATTAGAGGGATTTAATGGATTTATTGCCAGTACAAATCCTGCATCCTGTCCTGCGCCACCCATATATGTACTCCAGATCAAAGCTGTTGCATTCGCATTGAATTTAAGTAATACTGCATCCTGCAAATCGCCTGAACTTGCCTGAAATCCACCTACAACCGGAAAATTTGTTGATTGTGTAGATGATGCCACTAAAATGTTGCCGGCTCCATCGAGTATTACTTCGCTTCTTCCATCATCACCATAGAAACGTTGTAACGAATTGGCACCTCCTCTTGTTTCTGTAATGTTAACACCATCATTGCCGGCACCGCCAATACGTGAGGATCCAATGATTGCTGTACCCGTTGCGTTGATCTTCGTAACAAAAATATCATAGCCAGCACTTGAGCCAGTTGCCGGCGGTATCAATGAACCCGGAAAAGAGCTACCCGAATTTGTACGTCCAGCGATCACAAGATTTCCGGCAGCATCTGCTACCAGACTATGCGGCTGATCTAAACCATTTCCGCCAAGATAGGTAGCATAAATCCGGTTTCGGCCATCGGGTGATAATTTGATGATCGCAATATCGGGAGGTACACCTCCTGACCCACTACCACCACCACCTGTACTTTGTATTGCTCCGGGTGTTACAGGAAAACCGGTTGGCTGTGCTATACCTCCACCAAAAAAACTACCATCGGCTCCGTAGGTTGCAGTAAAGCCCCAGTTATCGGCTGTACTTCTGCTGAAAGAAGAAAACACCAGCGCAGGGTCAATAACCAACGTAGTGGACTTATTGTACGCCCTTACATCAAAGCTCACAGTATTACCGGTGATCTTATATTTATTTCCAACGGTTTCACGCTTGCCGTTTACAAACTGATAGGTGTAGGGTTTTAACTCACGGGCTTCCCCAACCGAAGTTGATACCACCAGTTCGTTATCACGGATACTTAATTTTTCAGCCCCTTCATACCGCATTTGAATTTTCGACACATCAGCACCGGGATAAACTACCAGATCGTACTTCAACTGATCGTCCTGCACATAATAACGTACGTCTACATTCGGATACACATTCTTATATGTGATTGCCTGAAATAAGCGAACATTGCTTGCCCACTTGGATGGATCGTTTCCAATAAAATAATTCTCAACGCCGGGTATGGGTTTTTCCATAATGGGTTTTGAATTGAAATTACCGCCGAGAAATTTTACCCGAAACGCATGTGCCCTCATTTTTTCCGGCAATACCACTCTTGCATTCAGCTTTGCAGTTGAATCAAAACCATGACCATGATTAAATTCTGCAAGCCGCATGTAATCGTCCGGATGATTCATGAGAATGGTGTATCCATCCTTTGTAAGAAAAAAGGCACTGTTGCCCGACTCCGTTTTAAAATGTACCTGCTGATCCCATTGGCCTTTGTTCTCTGTGAAATAGAGTTGCCCAAAACCAATCAGTGGAAAAGCTATCAGCAAAGCTGGTACGAGGAAGATTCGGAGTACTTTCATGTGATTTTTTTCTTTGCTACGGAACTTTGAATTTAGTCAATTAAAACGGAAATAACTACCGCTTATTATCGCTATGCTACCTTACTCCACAGGGTTTTACCCTTTTTTGACAACAAGTAGTTTTTTAGCAGCAAATTTTCGGCCGAAGACAATTCAGGATCATCCTGCAATAACCGATCGCTGATTATTTTTGCTGTTTCCAATAACTCCTTGTCCTGAACAATACTTGCCAGCTTAAAGTTCAGTAATCCACTCTGCCGGGTACCTTCAATATCGCCCGGGCCGCGGATCTCCAGATCTTTTTCTGCTATAACAAAACCATCATTTGTTGCACACATTATCTTTAACCGCTCACGTGCATCATTCGTTAATTTGCTCCCTGTTAAAAGAATGCAAAAACTCTGTTCGCTTCCTCTTCCCACTCTTCCACGAAGCTGATGCAACTGCGATAAACCAAAACGCTCCGCACTTTCCATCACCATCACACTTGCATTCGGCACATCTACTCCCACTTCAATTACGGTAGTTGCCACCATGATCTGTGTATCATTTTTTTTGAAACGCATCATATTGGTGTCCTTTACTTCAGCTTTTTGTTTGCCATGCACCATGCTGATGTAAAACTTCGGCTCCGGAAAAAAAGCTTTCACCTCTTCGTATCCTTTCATCAGGTTTTCAAAATCCATCTTTGAACTTTCTTCGATCAACGGATAAATAAAATAAGCCTGACGTCCCTTGGCTATTTCCTGTTTTACAAAATCCATGACCGAAGGCCGTGCCGTTTCATATCGATGGACCGTTGTTATAGGTTTACGACCCGGCGGCAATTCGTCCATTACACTATAGTCAAGATCACCATAGGCCGTCATAGCCATGGTGCGTGGGATAGGCGTTGCCGTCATTACCAACACATGCGGCGGAATAGCACCCTTTGTTTGCAGCTCGGCACGTTGTGCTACACCGAAGCGATGCTGCTCATCAACAATCGCCAACCCTAAATTTTTAAATTGTACCACTTGTTCGATCAACGCATGAGTACCTACGATCATCTGTATGTTGCCAGATTGCAAACCACTCAATATCTTCTCCCGTTCTGCTTTTTTGGTTGAACCTGTGAGTAACCGGATGCTGATATCCATTTCCTTCAGCAAATTTGAGATGCTGTTGAAATGTTGCTGTGCCAATATTTCGGTTGGTGCCATTAAACAACTCTGGTAATTGTTATCAGCAGCCAATAACATCGTTAACAATGCCACGATGGTTTTCCCGCTGCCCACATCGCCTTGTAACAAACGGTTCATCTGGTGGCCACGTGCTGTATCCTGCCGTATTTCTTTCAACACTCTTTTTTGCGCCCCTGTTAATTGAAACGGAAGATGATCATTGTAAAATGTATTAAACAGATTGCCTACTTTATCAAACACAACACCTTTTGAAAAACGGTGGCGGTTGCTCTTGATCATTCCCATTCGCAGTTGTGCAAAAAACAATTCTTCAAACTTGAGCCGTTGCAATGCGGCTTCGTATTGAGCAGCATCAGCTGGAAAATGTATAAAGCGGTAGGCTTCATAGCGGGATGGAAAATGCAGTTGCGTAATTATTTTCTCCGGCAAGTTTTCTGGCAGATCTTTTGGATGCAATTGCGGTAACAATACAGCGGTCAGTTTCGCAATACTTCTTCCGTTTAATCCTCTTGCTTTTAATTTTTCTGTAGTGGGATAAATGGGCTCCAGCAACGATTTACCTTCTGCATTTTCATGTGTTCGTACTTCCAGTTCGGGATGTACGATCTGCGGTTTCCCCATAAAAAAACCAAGCTTGCCAAACACCAGAAACTCCTGCCCGATCACTAATAATTTTTCTACCCAACTGATTCCCTGAAACCAGGTAAGCTCCATGGTACCGCTTGCATCACGGATATGTGCCACCAAACGTTTTCCTCTTTTTTCACCAATCAGTTCAAAATCGGTTAAGCGTCCGGCCACCTGCACATAATCCATACTCATGTTCACTTGTGCAATGGGAGTTACTTTTGTTTTATCGATATGTCGGTACGGAAAATGTTCAAGTAAATCGCCAAATGTAAAAATGTTGAGTTCTTTTTTCAACAGATCGGCACGCAACGGACCTACCCCTTTCAAGTATTCAACAGGACTGCTTAATATGGTAGATGAAGAATGATTCAATGGGTTAAAAATAGAAAGATTGAAGCAATCGGTCGAAACAACCCTTTCCGAAAACCCCAAATATACCTTCAAGTGGGTATAGAAACATTTACACTGGCATCTTAATATTGCCTTAGTAACAGGAATCATTAATCTCCTGACCCGAATATGAAATCAATCCTGCTTTTTGTTTTCATTCTACTGCTGCAGCAGGCATCCGCTCAGGTACCGGAAAAATATGCGCTCATTGTAGCCATATCCAACTACGCACCAAGTACCGGATGGAATAAACTCAACTCGGAAAACGATATTCCGCTCATTAAAGAATCGTTGAAGCGGCAGGGATTCAAAGAAGAGAATATCCGCATTATGCGTGATAAAGAAGGAACAAAAAACGGTATTGTAACTGCCATGCAGCAACAGTTTCTTGGCAAAGCAAAACCGGGTGATATTTGTGTATTTCATTTCAGTGGTCATGGTCAGCAGGTAATGGATGATAATGGTGACGAAGCCGATGGTTATGATGAAGCTTTGGTTACTTACGATTCTCCCATGGAATACGAGTCCGGCGTTGAAAAGCATTTACGGGATGATGTGTTTGGTACAGAACTGGAAAAAATAAGAAAACATCTTGGCAACAATGGCAACTTGTTAGTAATTGTAGATGCCTGCCATAGTGGTACCAGTACACGTTCAGGTTTGGGAAATTACCGGGGCACTACGACCAAATATGCACCAAAAGGTTACAAGCCTGCTGCTAATTCAAAGATCATTAATGAAGGGTTGTTTAGCTTGGGTGAATCGAAACCCGGACTTGCTCCCATGAGTGCCTTCTTTGCATCTGCAGCATCGGAACTAAACCAGGAATGTGGTGATGAGCATTGCGGAAGTCTTTCACTTGCGTTTTCAAAAGCATTGGCCAAAGCCGACAGCAAAACGAGCTACCGTGGATTGTTTGATAATATCCGCTTGGAGATGAGTAAATCAGTTCCCGGTCAAACCCCAAATGCAGAAGGTGATCTCGACAAAGAAATTTTTGGCGGCAAAGCATTAGGTAAGCCGAACTATTACATCATTGAAAAAGCAACTGATCAAAAGAAAGTAACGATTGCCTGCGGGAAAATTTATAGTGTGTTTGCAGGAACAACGGTTTCAGTTTATCCATCCAACACTTACAATAAAGAAACTGCAAAACCAATTGCGAAAGGAACCATCATTACTGCAGGCGATTACAGCAGTGAAGTAGAATTAGATACTGAACTGAATGCTGAACAGTTGAAAACGGCATGGATCTTTTTGGAAGAAGTAAGCTTTGGAGATTTAGTTGTGCCGGTAACTGTAAAAGCAAAAGATGCAACGTTGCTTACAACCCTGAAAGAGATTGTTGCCAGCAACAAACAGGCAAAATTGACCGATGCACAAGGTGATGTATTTATTGAACAGGGGGCTGATGGATTTAATGCCGATTCAATTTACATTTCTACTTCCGGCGATTACAGATTAGGAGTTTGCAGTAAATCATTAACACCTGACCAGCTGGCATCATTTATCGGTTCAAAAATTACCGGATATGGACGTGCAGCTTACCTACGTAACCTCAATATGAAAAACGAGGAACTGGATGTGGTTTTTGAATTTGTACCAATTGATTACAAAGCTGCCGCCGGTAATAACAATGCGATGATTACCGATTTACCTCAGAAAACAATCAAAGATCCATCAGGTAATATTATTTTTCAGCATAACGACCGATATAATCTCCGTGTGATTAATAACGGACAAGAGCGTTTGTATTATAACGTGCTTGAAATTCAGCCCGACAATTTAGTGAATGTATTATTCCCCGCCAGTAATCAACAGCCAATGGATTGCTTTATCAATCCCGGCGATACAGTTCGGTTAACAAGAATCTTCCGGATTGGGCCACCTGACGGCATGAATGTAATTAAGCTGGTGGCAGCAAAAGCCCCACTAAATCTCCGGCAGGTATTTGCTGCGCAGGGAATCAGCCGCGGAGAAACAACCAAACCAAACAATCCGTTTGAAAAGCTGATGCAGGGTATTAACCGTGCCGACGGTATTCAAACAAGAGGCAGTGGTGAAGAAACCATTCAACCAGATGCTGTAAACATTTTTTCGATCCCTTATAAAATCGTTCCTAAAAAACAATAAACTTTTAACCATCATTTTTTCATTAACAACAAAAACAAACAGTATGAAAAAGTTAGTATTCCTAACCCTCGCTATCATTGGTTTAACCGTTGCGTTTGGCAACAAAGCAACTGCACAGGCTGCACCTAAAAAGAAAGTAGCCGTTATTGCACAACCTGTAACAGACAAAAAAGATCTGCCTGGTCCTGACGGCGGTCCTCGTGAAAAGAAAACACGTGGTTACTGCTATGCATATTTCGATAACATTACAGGACACTATGTAGATATCTGGGTAGAAGGTATTTACCAAGGCCGTCTTTCACCTTATGCAACCTCTGTTCGTATCGACATCTGGGTACCAGGTAACTGGACAAAATGGTATGCTCAAACTACAGACAAAAGTCTTTACTGGAGCAACAGCAGCTATTGCAACGATAGCCGTGTATTTACACTTAATCTGAAGCGTTAATCGAATATGTATTTACGGAAAGGGTAGAAACAAATGTTTCTACCCTTTCCTATTTTTATGAAACTTTACCCAACTACTGTATGCGATCACTCAAACGTTTTTTTAGCGAATATCTGCTACTCAACTGTTTTATTTTTGGGTGCGTTTCGTTGCTCAGTTTAGTGATCCTGAATGTATCCTTCTTTGATCCGTTTACCGAAGCATTTCATGATTTTACACTCACTGATCTTTATTATACAAAAACAAAGGACAGAAACACGATCTACCAAAACAATATTGTTTTGGTGAATCTTGAGAACAGGAACCGTACAGAAATTGCTTTGCTGCTGCAACAACTCCAAAAAGGCAAACCAAAAACCATTGCGATTGATGCAGTATTTGCCCAACGGAAAGATGATGAAGACAGCTTACTTCAACAAACCTTTCAGCAAAACAACAATTATGTTTTAAGTTATATTGCCGATTTTGAGAATCCCGAACAAAGCGTTTATTCTGATCCGTTCTTTACCAAATCGGGTAATGACGGATATGCAAATATTGTTGGCGATGCTGCGGAATTTTCGACCATTCGTTATTACTATCCTTTCTCAAACAACCAGGAAGCGTTTACAAGTTCTATCCTTAAACACTACAATTCGGCTTCCTATCAAAAATTAAAAAAACGCATTGATCAAAAAACCGAGATCCATTATTTTGGCAACCTGTCGAATTTTCAATTCTATGATTTTGACGAAGTAATGAACCCGGCGTTTGCTGTTGATCAGGTAAAAGATAAAATAGTATTAATTGGTTTTTTGGGACTTCCTTCCAAACGAAATACAGTTCAGCTTGATGAAGACAAATTATTTACACCGCTCAATCCACGACTGTCGGGCAGAAGCTATCCGGATATGTATGGAACCGTTGTGCATGCGAACATTCTACGAATGGCATTGGAAGATGATTACATCCGTGTAATACCATCCTGGCTTACCGCCATCCTTTCATTTATTCTCATCTGGCTGGTGCTTCCGCTTATTTGTGGTTTATTTTTTAAAGGCGACCTGTGGTTCAATTCTGTTGGCACCTTGTTACAACTTGTTGGAGGCGCTGTGATTGTTTTTGTTACCCTTATCAGCTACAGCATCTTTCAGTTAAAATTTGATCCGGGATTGGTGCTTGCCTGTCTTGTATTATTACCAACTTTCATAAATTTATACGAAGTTTTGCTTAACTTTTTACGGCATAAGCTAAAGCTCCGCTTTAGTTCTGCTTTCCTTGGAGCAACGAAACATGACTAAACTACTTTTTTTACTCTTGCTGTTACAACATGCGTTTGCACAAACTGCAGAACAAAAGTACTTGCTGTACAATGTAAACAACGATGTGCATTGGTTGCATGATGGTAAAAAAGAAAAAGCAAAAAGAGGCACCTTCCTCCTGGTATCCCAAAGTATTATTCTTCCGCAAAAGTCGGAAGTAATGTTCGTTCAACACGATGGCAAATCGCTGCTTTTAAGTAAACCCGGCACCTATACCTTCACTCGTATTCAACAATTATTCAACAGTTCAGCAAAGAGATCGGTATCAACCGCATTCTTCAGCTATGTGTTTGAAAAATTTTTAAGTAACGATGACGCAGAAGAAAAACAAAAAGTAAGTGCTTCTGTATTCAGAGGGAAAAAAGCCATGCAGTTGCCTGCCGACAGTACATTCATTCTGTCATTTCCCATTACATTGCAATGGAAACCTGAGCAAAAAAATATTCCTTACAAGCTAACTGTTTATTACAGGAAACTAAAAATCGATACTGTAGTCCTCTCAAAGAATTCGTTTCAGTTGCCGCACAGTATAATATCAGACAGCACCGCAGCATTGCTTAGCTGGAATACTATGCCTTCAGACAGTAAACAGAAGCCCACCTTCTTTCTTGCAATTATTCCAGCCATTATTGATATTGATATTATTCAGCAACAGTTAACACAGCTGCGACAGGCGTACAGCAAACAACCTGCTATGCTCCGCCTCATGGAAAAAGATTTATTTGAACGTTGGATGGAGCTGTACCAACTACACTCCCCCAAAGAAGAACTACCAGCCCAATAAAAATGCGAATGACGATCCTTTGCTCACTAATTTGAAGAATCAAGCATGTTACTGAGAATAGAAGAAATTTTTTCAAAGTCAGCGCTTTTATCCAGAAAATGCTCAGCACCCAATTGTATGCATTTTCTGCGATAACTGTCGAATGCATGATTGGTGATCATAATCACCCTGCAGTCCTTATTTCCCTCTTTAATGTAATTGAGGATATCAATACCGCTTTTACCCGGCAAATTAATATCCAGCATTGCAACCTGCGGATTCAATTCATTGATGAGCGTAACAGCTTCTTCATAGGAACCGGCAGTATGAAAACTTGCTGCAGCAAAATCCTCTGAGAGGATAGAGACTATCCGCTCAACATAGCTAACATTATCGTCAACAATGAGGATCAAAGGTTTCAATGCGAGTTAATTGTCAAGCAAATTAAACTGATTAAATTCCGCAAAGTATAGGTCTATTCACTTACTCTTTGTAGAAGAATTAAATGCACGAAGTAGTAAGTCTACTACAAAATTTACAGGAAGAAGCTAAATAAGTTTCTTTTCAAGGGCATAACGTGTAAGGTCTGCATTCGATTTCATGCCCATTTTATCGAGTACACGTGAACGGTAGGTACTAACCGTCGTTACACTTAGAGCAAACTGATTGGCTATTTCGCTAACGGCTTTACCACTTGCCAGCATTTTGAATACATCAAATTCTCTATCGGAAAGTTTTTCGTGAAGTTGATCGGTAGTATCCACTTCAAATGCCTTTGCTAATTTTTCGGCAATGGTGGGTGTAATGAATTTTTTGCCAAGTTGTACGGTTTGGATGGCTTTTACAATATCATCATGGATCGTTTCTTTCCCCAGGTAACCTGCTGCTCCTGCTTTTAACACACGCAGGGCATACTGATCTTCAGAATACATGCTCATAATGAGCACGGGTAATTTTGGAGCAATTTGTTTGATTTGAGACAATGCATCCAAGCCACTGCGGCCCGGCATGCTGATATCGCAGATCACGACATCCCATTCCTGTTGAATGATCATGTTTACAAGGCTTTCAGCGTCGCCAGCTTCACCAATTTCGGCTGAAGGGTATTCTTCCAGCAAAAGCAAACGGAGCCCTCTTCTAACAATAGCATGATCATCGGCAATTAAAATTCGTTTCATAAAGAAGTTTCAAAGTAGTGAACATAGATTTAATGTAAGGGAACCCTTACTTCAACTTTGGTTCCGTTATCCGGCTTGCTTTCAATCAGAAACTCACCTTTCATCATCAAGGCACGTTCTTTCATACCTAGCAGCCCAAGTGTTTTTGTTTTTACCGTCTGCTTCTTATCAAAGCCAACCCCATTGTCCTCAATCTGTAAGATAAATTCATTTGGATTGTTATCCAAATGTATAACTATTTGACTTGCATTGGCATGACGTGTAATATTGGTAAGCGATTCCTGAAAAATCCGGAACAATCCTGTTGCATGCTGTGATGGTATTTGCAATTCATTCGCAATTGAAAGTTTTACAGGAATGCCGGTTCGTTTGCTAAATGATTCTGCCTGCCACTCAATTGTTGCAATCAAGCCAATATCATCCAGCAAACTTGGCCGTAACTCTGTTGATATACGACGTACTGATGCAACTGTTCCATCTAATATTTCCATTAACTCATCCATTTTAGGAGGCACCGCTGTTACATCACCTGTATTGATTTTCTTCTTCATCCATGAAATATCCATCTTCATTACCGTAAGCTGCTGCCCCAGCTCATCGTGTATTTCACGGGCAATATGTGTACGCTCTTCTTCCCGCACATTTTGCAGATGCGCTGTTAATCTGCGTATTTGCTCATACGATTCCTGTACTTCGGCTTCAACACGTTTGCGTTCTGTAATATCTCTGATAATTGTATTGGTTCTTATTTCACCGGCCGCATTCTTAAACTTTACAGATGCAACTTCAGCTAAAAAAACAGTTCCATCTTTACGGAAATGCCGAAGTTCTGCTTTTGCTTTGCCGGTGTGGCTTCGTTCTTCAATAAAAGCAGCCCAGTTCGGATCCGATTCATCAAGAATTAACTGCCGGCCTCCGGTACAAATCGCTTCTTCTGTCATTCCAAAAATTTCACAGGCCGCAGGATTTGCTGCGTAGATTTCACCTTCACTATTGGTAAGTAAAATACCATCTAAACTGTTTTCAAAAAATAACCGATACTTCTCTTCGCTTGCAAATAGTTGCAGCAACGCATTTTTTCTTGTACTGATATCTCTGAGATAAACCGAAAGACCCGATGATGACGGATAAATATTCAACTCAAACCATTTTCCGAATTTTTCCAATAATGCCTCGAGATACACATACTCACGTGTTTCAAAAGCCTGGCGGATGGCAATTGCAGCTTCGCCATGCTGATCAGAAAAAAGATGCTGTACCTCACTACCCAGTAACTGTTTTGTATCATTCCCAAACAAGAGTTCAGCTTTTGTATTGGCATATACAATCTGATATTGGTTATCGACACCTAAAAACGCATCAGAAATACGTTCAAACACCTCACGTAGTTCAGTTGTTTTTTCCAACACTTGTTGTTCAAGTTGCTGATTAAATTCACGCAGCTGTTGTTCCAGTTGACGACGTTCAGATATATCCCTGTGTACGGCCACATAGCCAGTGATGTTTTTAAACTTATCTTTTAATACCGTAACAGACGCCTGCACATAAATTGGCTGTTTGGCCTTATTATAAAAAATGTATTCAGCATTGTAATAGCCTCGTTCATTCAGTTCAATCAGCAGGCGTTTTGATGTTTCCGGATCGAGATCGCTTTTTAAAAATGAACCGAGTGGTTTGCCGATAATTTCTTCTTTTTTATACCCGTAAATTTCTTCTGCACCTTTGTTCCAGCTTTTGATATTTAATAAAACATCTGTTGAAAGAATTGCATCGCTCGTTTGCTCAACAAGGTTGGCGAGGTAATTTTTTTCTGCTACGATTTCTTCCTGGTTATACTCCCGTTTGTTAAGTAATAATGTATTTACCCAAATAAGTGCCAGGAAAATCAAGATCATACTGGTTACAAATAAAGCAGAGCCAAACTCAAGATTATAGAATCCAGAACGCTGCCCCCATAAACGAAATACTCCAATAGAAACCGGAAGTAAAAAAGCCGGAATTAATAAGCGCCATGCAACATAACTTCCACTGTAAACACTTGTAAACTGCTGCATAATACCTTTGTCTGGTATTGCAAAAAAAAGCGCCATCGCCAGCATGAAAAAACAAATGCCTGTATGTATGGCCATTGGTATAAAATTCTGCACCTCATAAAACTCTTGTGCACCAAACACATATCCTAAAATAGAAAACACAGCAACCAGCAATACAATTACATTCAAAAATTGCGAGGCCAACATTGCCCACCGTTTGCTATTGTACGAAAACAGGATGGCTCCTGCACTTATAAAAAAACAGAAAGCTGTATTCGGTGCCATGTTATTGATAAAACCGCCTGTAACATCTAAATTAACCTTTTGGGTAAATAGTAACTTATCGAGTATATAATTTGATTGCATCCCGATTGCCAGTAATTTCCAACCGGAAACAATCACTACAGTTACACAAAGAAGGAACGAGATCCGTTGAATGGCAAGGTTAAAAACATATCGCTGTTTACCAACAGAAGAAATACCCAACAACAGAAAACAAATTGCGGTAAGCGGATTCATTGCCACAAAACCCGGAGCAGGGTGCTGCAATACTTCAACAGAAAAAGTCCATCCAATTAATACGAGTGCAGCAATACCAATTATCGCAATCAGTAAAAGTTGCGATCGATAGATGAGTTTCTTTTGAAATGGAATGTCAGGGGTAAATCGAATCATTTTATTCGTTTATTTTTTCGGTGTTGGTTATTCGTCAAAAGCGTAAAGAAATATGAAATCAACATCAAAAAATATCATTTATATCGTTCTGCAGCAGCGGAACATTTACTTCAACCTTCATTCCCCGATCCGGGTTACGCCGAATCCTGAACTTACCTCCCATCATTACTGTGCGCTCCTGCATTCCCAGAACCCCTAATGTTTTTTTCCGCCCGATTGATGTAACGTCAAATCCCTTTCCATTATCTGTAATGCCCATGGAAATCGAGTTTTCGTCTATAAAAAGTTCCACTACCACCTCGGTAGCTTCAGCATGCCGGGCAATATTGGTTACACTTTCCTGATAGATCCGAAACAAGCCTGTTGCTAATGGTTGTGGTATATGAACGGATGTTTCTGTTGTAATGAAATCTGTTTTTATTCCTGACCGTCTCCCAAATTCAATCAAATGCCATTCTATGGCGGGGGCTAATCCAAGATCATCCAAAAGACCGGGACGAAGATCAGATGATATCTTCCGTACAGAATTCACCGTATCATTCAGCATTTGTACAATTTCATCTGTTTTTTCCAGCAAAGCAGGCTGATCAAGTGTTTTAATTTTTTTATTGAGCCATGAAACATCCATTTTCAAAACGGTCAGTTGCTGCCCCAACTCATCATGTATTTCACGTGCAATATGGATGCGTTCTTCTTCTCTTGCATTTTGCAGATGAGATGTAAGTTTACGAATTGCTCTGTACGAGTTATTAATTTCTTCTTCTGCCTTTTTCCGTTCCGTTATATCACGAATAAATGCAAGGAATCGACCATCTGATAAAAATTTTGCATTGATTTCGATATCAACTGTTGATCCATCTTTTCTCCTCAGTTTGCGTTCCGAACGGGCTCCCTGTTCACTCTTCATTGCTTCAAATTGAAAAGGATTTGTTTTCAATTCTTCATGATCAGCTAAATCATAAATGGTCATATTTGCCAATTCTTCAAGGCTGTATTGAGATAGCTTTGAACCCGCAGAGTTAACAATAATAAAGCGCCCTGTATGGTCTGCAATAAAAATTCCATCGTTGGCCTGCTCTACCAGCGTTCGGTATTTTTCTTCACTTTGCTGTAATGCCTTCTCTGCTTTTTTACGTTCGGTTATATCCATCATACTCCCCATCATACGAATGGGCTTCCCTTGTTCGTCCCGTACTATATATGTTCGATCGTAAATGTCAATAATATCGCCATTACCTTTTATAAACCGATATTCCGTTACCCAAATATTTCGTTTGGATTTCAAGGTAGTATCCAGGCTTTTTAAAATTTTTTCTCTGTCGTCGGGATAAAGGTGATTACTCCAGTCTTCGTATGAAGGTATCGGGTCGTGCAAC
Organism: uncultured Bacteroidota bacterium; assembly: GCA_963830845.1. GTDB lineage: Bacteria > Bacteroidota > Bacteroidia > Chitinophagales > Chitinophagaceae > Lacibacter. Next base: position 25,258 of record CAWHOR010000003.1, read on the forward strand.
GTAAGCCCATACATTTGTTGATGTGTTGCATTACCCCAGGAGTAATTTGTAACCATATCTGTTTCCCACACGGCATCATTGGTTGTTTTCGCAATCAACTCAAAGCGTTCGTTCGAATGTTTGATAGCATCGTCGGCCTGCTTTTGTGCGGTGATATCCATCATACTACCTAACATGCGGATAGGTTTTCCCTGCTCATCTCTTTCGATATAACAACGGTCAAAAATATTTCTATACCCGCCGTTTGATTGAAAACGGTATTCAGAAATAAACACGTTGGTATCGGATGCCAATGCATCTTCCTGCAGTTGCAAAATTGACTGCCGGTCGTCGGGATGCAGCCGTTGCGCCCACTCTTCTGAGCTTGGAACGGGATCATGAACGCTAAGCCCGTATAGCTGTTGATGCATTTCGTTACTCCATAACTTACCGGTTTTTAATTCCCATTCCCACACTGCATCATTGGTAGTACTGGTAATGCGAAGGAAACGTTCGTTGGAATGTTTTAATTCTTTCTCTGCCAGCACCCGTTCGGTTACATCCCTTACATACGTACATAAAAAAAAGTCATCCCCGTTCTTAATTTCCCTTACCACCAGTTCAACCATAAACTCCTCACCATTTGCACGAACAGCAGGTAAATGCAAAATGTTATTGAGTACGCTGCTTTTTCCTGTGCTGTTATAACTGGCAAAACCGGCTGCATGTTTTGAACGATAACGTTCATGCACAACGAGCGACGAAAGTTTTTTTCCAATTGCTTCTTCCGGCTTCCAGCCAAAGATTTTTTCGGCCTGTGGATTCCAGGTAAAAATAATTTCATCACGGTCAATACAAATAATTGCATCGAGAGCCGAATCCATGATCAGCTCACGTATATCTTCACTGCGGCGTAATTGTTCTTCATTTTTTTTACGGGCCGTTACATCACGTGTTACTCCCAATGCATTGCTGATGTGACCTTCTGTATTTCTGTAAGGAACAACATTGATCTCGCACCACCTGTGTGTTCCTTTTCTTGTAATCATTTCAAATTCAAGTTGCCCCGGTCTTCCTTCAAATGCATGACGAATAAGTTCAGCTGCTTTTGTACGGTAAGGAGCTGCTACAACGGGTAATATGGATTGGCCTTTCACTGCCTCAAAGTCGTCAATGTCCATCATTTCCATGCCCGCTTTATTTACTTCGTACAACTCACATGCAGGGCCCATGAGTTTAATACATTCGGGATCTGTATTTAAAATAGTGCGTAAACGATGTTCACTTTCAATAAGTGCCAATTCATTCCTCTTTCGTTCGATGCTGTATTGAATACTGCGGCTGAGCATACGCTCATCAAACTCACCTTTTACCAGATAATCCTGCGCACCTGACTGTAACGCATCAAGAGCCAGTTGTAAATCGTTTATACCACTCAATACTATAATTGGTGAGGAAGGAAACAACTGATTTATTTCAACAAGCGACGACAAACCATAACTATCCGGCAATACAAGATCAAGAAATATTAGTGAGGGCTTCAGTAAATCTTTTTGCTGATATACCAGTTGCAGATTGTAAAGATTTACTATTTCGCCGATTTGCAGCCCCCCCTGTTCAAGCACATCTTTCAACAGAAAGAAATCACCTTCGTTATCCTCTATCACCAATATGGATTGAACCTTTTGCATATTATCAACTTTCACGATCAAGGACGTTTGCTCATTACCTGAATTTATCTTGCCTCGTTTGTATGCCTATACTTATCTTCCTGTCGATCAGCCTGACATTCAGGGATAGCTGTTTTTCTCTTATAACTGATGGTAGTATGCTACGTGGTGTGTTCAAAGGTTATTTTTTTTGATAGGCGTAACCAGGTTTACATCAGCATTTGCACCGTTTTACATGCGGGTATCTGAATTACAAAATAGTGATTTTATTGCAGTGCCTTTCTACTATTTCAATAAAAATATATCCGGCAACAACCAACTGCTTCTAAAACTAATGGTTTCTACTGAACCCTTCTAATGAGATGTAACAAATAATTGAAAACACTTGAAGAAAAAACCCTCTATGTAGCTATTGTACTACATTTCGTCCGCAGGAAGTATGACCTTAAGTTGAGGCATGGTTCTATTGCCCGCACGGCTTAAAAATTGTCTCTTTGTACCAGTAAGCAAACGAGATTTTTGAAAAACCTCAACTATAGAATCAGGGCCTGATGAGAAAAAAATCCTCTGCCGGCTCTGAAACCACAATTGATCCAAACCCATGAAAAATGAAGAATGCTTTTTTGATGATGTTTAAGTTTGATGATTGATGATGATCCTATCCTTGAAAACTACCGAATCCAAATCCTCTTGAAAACAAACCTATTGAACCCGGTAACTGTGTTTCACACATTCGTTGCCGGGTTTTTGTTTGTTTCAACATTTTGAAACGTCCTGTTACTGCTTATGAAATACCACAGTAAGTTCACACCCATTGCCTGGTGAACTTTTAATTGCAACAACTCCATTTACAAGCGAGGCTCTTGTTCGGATATTCATCAACCCTACTCCTCCGGTTTTTTGGTTTACATCAAACCCAATACCATCGTCGGCTATTTGCATAACAATACGATCGGCCTGCTGCTCAATTTTCAGTTGCACATTACTGGCCTTTGCGTATTTAAGAATATTATTCATTTGCTCCTGCAATATTCGATAGATCGTCAATTTCAACTGTTCCGACATGATAGAGCTATCCATTTTCTCTAGTTGCGTTTCTATCTCCATCCCACTGCCTTCCTGCACAATTGTAATGAGCGAAGCAATTGATTTTTCGAGACTCGCCTCTATCATCGCAGGAGGAATCAATGAATGTGAAAGTTGCCGAATTTCCCGGATAGCACTGTCGATCAACAGATCCGATTCTTCAATGTAGGATTTGTCGGCTGTTCCGTTTGATTTTACAAGTCCAAGGTATAACCTTGAGCTGGCGAGTATCTGGTTTACATTATCGTGTAACTCTCTTCCAATTTCTTCACGTTCTTTTTCCTGTGCAGTGATCACAGCCCTTGTAATTTCTAATTCACGTTGCTCCTGTTCTTTAATCAGTTGCTTTTCCAGTTTGATCTTTTCTGTTACATCAATTGAAATGGCCATGATAGACGGATGCCCTTTATAATTTATGCGTGTAGAAGATATCTGCATAAACAATTCTTCGCCCGTTTTTTTGATATGACGCCATATTTTGTTTTTGGAAAACGATTCATCAGCAAGCGCTTCCTTTACAAAATCTTTAATTGGCTGATAATCCTGTGGTGGCCGAAGATCGAGCGTAGTAAGTTGCAACAGCTCCTCTTTTGTATAACCATACGTTGCAGGAGCCATGTCGTTTACTTCAAGTATCTGAAAATCGTGCAACCGCCATATAAAAATACTTGCAGGTATACTGTTAAAGAAGTTGCGGTATTTTTCTTCTGAAATACGAAGTTGCTCCTCTGCCTTTTTTTGTTCTGTAATATTCCGGAGTGCTCCAATGATACGGAGAATGTTACCATCCTTATCCCTTACTACATAACCTTTGTCTGAAACATAAATGTATTTTTCTTCACCTGTAAGAAAGCGGTATTCTTCTTCAAATTTATTTTTGGCTGAATCGCCTTCCAGCTCATTCAAAAACTTACTGTTCACATACTGATCTTCCGGATGAATACGGCTAAGCCAGAACGCACTTCCCCCATCTTTTAAATGAGCAGGCAGTTTCAGAATTTTTACAAACTGCTCTTCATTACGATATACTTTATCATTCGAATAATCCCAATCCCACACCATATCGTTGGTGGCTTTACTCACCAATTCATACCGTTCGTTACTAAGCCGCAGTTCCTGTAAATTCCGTTTCCGTTCAATACTGTAGAGAATCGTTTTTTCAAGCAGCCGTTCATTAAAATCGCCTTTGAGTAAGAAATCCTGAGCGCCTAAAGAGATCGCCTCAGTGGCGGTAGCTGTATCACTCAATCCGGAAAGAATAATAACAGGCAAAGCCTTTGCATAATGATTTACCCGAAGAAACGATTCAATCCCATAGGAATCGGGCAGCGACAGATCCAGTAATATGAGATCCACCTTTTTTTGCAACAACACCTGAATAGCTTCAGCAACGGTGCCTGCTTTATCAATTTCAACTATATCCAGCATCGTATCCTTCAACAACTCTTCTACCAAAAGAAGATCGCCCGGATTATCATCTACTACCAGAATATGTAATGGACTATCAGTCATCTAAACGGCTTTTTTACAGGTTGACCAGAATTCTTCAATTACTTGTACGGCATCAAAAAAATGTTGCAGTTCAGCAGGCTTTTGTAAATACAAATCAGCTTTTAATGCCTTTGCTTCGTTTACATCTGTTTCATTAATGGAAGATGAGAAAACGACAACGGGCAAATGTTGTAAATCTGCTTCTGATCGTATAAAGTGTAAAACCTGTTTCCCATCTAACTTAGGCAAATTGATATCCAATATTACCAAGTCGGGTAACTGACTGCTGCATTTCTTTGCTAACGCCTTCAGATAACGGATTGCTTCCTCGCCATCACAAACTGCACGAATACTGTTTTTGGTATCCCAATTCAGCAACGCTTCCTGTGTCAGCAATACATCGCCTTTGTTATCTTCTACCAATAAAATTTCAACTTCTTTCATAGGGAAAATCTGGTTTTTCAGCTACAAGGTGCTTGCTGATGGTGAAATAAAAATCACTTCCTTTTCCGGGTTCCGATTCAACACGGATAGAGCCCCCATGCCGGTCAACAATTTTTTTACAGATTGCCAGACCAATGCCGGTTCCGGAATACTCAGCTTTATTATGAAGTCGCTGAAAAATCACAAATATTTTTTCAGCAAACTTTTGATCAAATCCAATTCCATTATCTTTTACAGCAAACAGCCATTCATGCGTTCCTTCTTCAGCATTAATTTGTACAAGAGGAGGTTCATCACTTGAATATTTCAACGCATTACCCACTAAGTTTTGCAGCAACTGTATCATTTGTGTTTTATCGGCCCATGCTAACAAAGGCATCTTACTTACCTGAATTGTTGCATGTTTTTCCTGAATTTGCAAACCCAGGTTTTGCATCACTTCGTTTACAACCTGCTGCATATCGACCTTTTCCAGCTCTTGCTTACGTGTAGTAACTCTGGAATAATCCAACAGATCATTGATGAGCCGTTTCATGCGAACAGAGCCATCCACCGCAAAGCGGATATACTCTTGCCCTTTTTCATCAATTGAGTTATTGTATTTTTTTTGTAATAGTTGCAGAAAACTGCTGACCATACGTAGTGGTTCCTGCAAATCGTGTGAAGCAATATAGGCAAAGCGCTCAAGCTCACGGTTGGAGACTTCCAACTCTGATGCCCGTTGCTCCAACTGCGTAAATAATTCTTTTAATTGCAGCTCTGCTTCTTTTTGTTGTGTAATATCTTTTGCAATACCATACACACCGGTAATAATTCCATTTACCACAATAGGCATATTGCTGATTGACAAATACCTGTTATGCCCGTTTTTAGTAATTGCCTGTACATTGTAGGCTTGCGGTTCTCCTTGCAGTACTTTACCAAAACACTGTATTGTTTTTTCCAAATCGTCGGGATGACAGAAAGGAACAAACGTTTCTTTTTGAAACAACTCCTCCCGATTACACTCCAACAGTTTTTCAAGACCCGGATTAAAACTTATAAAATTGCCATCCCTGTCAAGCGAATAAACAGCGTCTGGATTTTGATCGAATAATGATTTATACTCCTGTTGACTAATTGCCAACGACTGTTCAATGTTTTTAAGTTCAGTAATATCGTTTACAGAACCTACCAACCGGATACAAATTCCCTCGCTGTCAAATATTGGTGTAACCGTTACAACGCCAACTTTTGTTCCGGCAGGATATAAAGAGATTTCCTGCCACACAACCGACTGCTTTGTTACAACTGCTTCATTGTATTTTTCAAGTGCCAGGGTGAGAGATGGTTGGGGAATTACTTCATGTACATATTTACCAAACACAGCATCAGCAGTTAAACCAATGGTTGTAAGGCCTGCGTTATTCATTGAAATAAATCGAAACTTATTTTCCTTCTCAACACCTATCAGAAAAATAATACCTGCTGTGGAATTATAAATAAGGTTTAACTGCTCTTCATTCACTTTCAGTGCGAGTGCTGCGCTTTTAACATCAGTAACATCCTGTATAGTACCCTCAACAAGCACTGGTTTACCTTCATCATTAAAAATAACCGAGCCTTTTTGAATAACGTATTTAACCTCTCCATTTGGCAGAACAATTCTGTGCTCGTGCTCAAGAGGTGCATTTCCGTTGAGAATACGGCGTTGCTCTTCAAGAAAGAGTTTCTGATCTTCGGGGTGTACCTGACGGAAAAAGGAATTAAAATCTCCATTGAAGGCTTTTTCGTCCAATCCAAAAATTGTGTACACTTCTTTTGACCAGAATAAAACATCGTTCTTCAAATCATGCGACCAATAGCCAAGCCTGGCAATTTGTTGCGCCATTTCTAACTGGTTATTGATGGTCACTAATTCCCGTTGATAATTTTTATTTTGTGTAATATCTCTACCGCGGCATGCTACACCAATTACTTCCTCATTTTTAGTTATGGGGTTGAAGATGATCTCATCCCAATGTTCCTTAAAGGCTCCTTTTCCAGCTGTATGCAATTCGATCGTGAATGATTCGCCTGCTAATGCACGTCTGTATGAGTTACGCCAGAACGCTACCATTTCTTCCGGGAATACCGATGTAACCAACACATCATCTCCTGGTTTCAGGATTAAATCATCCGATAATTTCAAGGTTTCAAGGAATGCTTTATTGGCAGCAATCAATTTGTAATCGCTGCTAACGCTCCATATAAGATCGGTGGTAGTGTTAATGAGCGCTTCCTTATCGAGACGATCAAATTCTTTCTGCTGCTCGTATTGTTTTCGCTCGGTAATGTCCCAGCTAACTCCAATAATGCCGGTTAACTTACCATGTGCGTCTATTACCGGCGAATTATGAATTTGAGCTGTAAACGGACCAGTGGTTTTATGTTTCACCAAAAACTCACCCGACCAGCTTTCTCCTTTCGCCAGCCACTCCATCACCTCTGCACCCTGTTCAATCGACATTTCTGTTGGAATAACGTCCATGATATTTATACCAATAACATCTTCCTTTTCCCATCCGTAAAGTTTTTCGGCAAACCTGTTCCAAAATATAATGGTGCCATCCAGTTTTGTAACGATCACAGATTGCTGAATGGTATTCAGTAAATGGGATTGAAATTCCAGTTCCTCTTCGTACAAATTTTCAATCGTAATATCTTTCAACACACCATACACACCTGTTATCTCTTGTTGAATATAGATGGGCATGAGAATCACATTCACCGACTTCCGTACGTTTGTGCTGGTAATAATAACTGTTTCGAAACGTTGTGTTTTCCCATTGACAACTTGCAGAAGATAGTTGACGATATCGTCTGTTTTATCAACATCAATATACTGTACAAAATCACTTTTCAGTAATTGCTCACGTGATGCCTCTGCCAACTCTAATGCAGCATCATTTACACTGGTAAACTTTCCTGTTAAATCAAATGATACTACTGCATCGGGATGTTGTTCAAACAGCGTTTTGTATTCCTGCTGGCTGATCGCCAGCTCACGCTCTACTTCTTTGAGATCTGTAATATCATGGAATACTCCTACCAATCGAACTGCACTACCCTCGCTATTCAAAATTATTTTTGCCTTCGATACAATGTAACGGATACTGCCATCGGGCCGCACAAAACGTTTACTGGCCGCATAGTCACGTTTCTCCTCAATAGCCTGCTGCATTTCAGCAACAGAAGAAGCTCTGTCATCAGGATGAATAACTCCTAATCCATTTTCAAGTGTTACTTCAAATGCTCCGGGCTGGTAACCGCAAATACGAAACACCTCATCGGACCAATGCAATGTATTTGTTGTAAGATCAAGTTCCCAACTGCCCACATGTGCTATTGCTTCTGCCTGTGTTAACAGCTCCTGTTTGCTGATGATCGCATTCAGCGCATTTTCTTCTACCGTTATTTCACGTACACTTACCATGAACCGATCGCATAAACCATCATCACTTACAACCGGTAAATAAGCAATCTGTAACGTAGCTGTTTCTCCATTTTTTGATATTGTATGTTTGTAACGGATCGTTTCTCCGCTCAACACACGATCGTATATAGTTTTCAGCATTTGATACCGTTCCGGATCAGCCCACTTCAACAAACTCTCTCCACGATTTAATGGCATCGCCAACAGTTCGGCCGAACGTTCTTCGGCAGCTTTGTTATAATTCAATAAGCGATATTCACGATCAATGATCATGAATATTTCTTCGGTATTGTTGAGGATGGAAGCCATCTCTTCTTTCGACTCCCGCAGCTTCATCTCTTGCTCTTTACGTTCTGAAATATCAGTGAGTACGGTACTGGTTCGCTCCTCCCCGTTACTATCAATGAATATGTAGGATGAAAACTCGATCGGAAAATGTTGACCATTTTTCCGAATGCCGGTTAACTCTCCTGAAGTTGTACCTGTTATACTACGTTCATGTAATTTTTCAGAAAGTCGCATATCTGTATGATCAATGATTGCCCGCCTGCCGAGCTGGCACAATTCTTCCTGTGTGTAGCCGAATATTTTACAGGCAGCTTTATTTGCTTCTAAAATGGTTCCGTCGGGTTTTGTAAGAAAAAAGGCTTGCAATGAATTTTCGAAGATCGACTTGTATTTTTTTTGGCTTGCTTCCAGCAGCTGTTCCGTTTTGCGTTCATTTGTAATATCCCGAATCGATTTCACTTTGAACCGTTGGCCGTTATCCTGTACTAATAAGTTTGCACTATATGCAATAATGATCTCTTCATTATTTTTTGTAACCCCTTTCCATTCGCTTTCACCTTCTTTATCATGTGCGCCAAAAAAAGCAACATGCGCTTTTATAGCAGCCTGTTTTTCATCTTCTACATGGAGAATTGTGTGGGACTTTCCAATCAACTCGTTTCTGTTATACCCAAACATTTTACAGGTTCGCTCATTTACTTCTACCAAATATCCACCCTCATCAACCACAACAATACCAATGGCTGTGATATTAAACACGGCTTTCAGTAACTGATCGTTATTCTGTAAGCCATCTTCGTCAGCTCCATCCTGACTTTTTGTGCTACCTGATATGGATTTTGAAAAAGACACGTTTTACTTACTTCGTTTGTTTATGTTGCAAATGTTATGAGCTTACTCTGATGACAATTCTTTCCCTTTACAAAAAATATGAAAAGACCCGTTAGAAATTATTTCAATTTGAAATGAACATCTTCAAACGGTTTTTATGTTCTTTTCGAATTCATGTAAGCAATTACTATACAACAATCATTTAATAACCGAATAAAAGCGGCAGAACAGTTCGGTGCTTTATTGATTGTTTCAGATATAAAATAAAACTTATCGCCTGAATGGTTGCATTCGGATGATCTGTTCTGTTACAACGTAGATTTTGGAGCCTCATCAACCGAATTTAAACAGTTGTTATGTTATTTGAACTTACATAACAGGTTAATTCAGTTAACCAGGCAATGGTTTTGCAAAAGTGCATAGAAACCCTTAGATAAGGTATAGTGTATCAGCCTGATATAATGTAGTGTAGATTCTACATCTGAAGATAAACAGACATAAAAAACGGGATACTGTTCAACATTTGAACAGCCGGACTATTTATCAGCTTATGCATTGATTCCATAATTCAATACGTAAATCAGCGCTGTAGATAGAAAACTATAAACCCATACAGATTACATGAAAAGCTACAACTTGAACAAAAAACAGCCAAAGCATCTGACTATAAACTAACCGATTAAGATTATGCGGGCATTCTTTTGCCCGAATAAAATAAAAATTAATCTACAACTACAGTTTAAACAATTTTTATATCCGTAACTTGGTAGAAACCGAATAACATTCGACAAAACCAGAATCCAACTGTTACTACCAAAACCAATATTGTTTTTCATCAGGCTGGTGTTATTAGCTGCATTGACTTGTAATACAAGCATATCAGCTTCTGCAGCCGACAGTATCCGTATTCATCTAAAGTGGTGGCACCAGTTTCAGTTTGCCGGCTATTATGCAGCTCAACTCAAAGGCTTTTACAACGAAGAAGGTTTGACGGTAAAAATTATTCCGGCTGATAAAGATCATCCGCCTGTTGCAGCCGTACTTACTGGCAATGCCGATTTTGGAGTTACCGGTTCTGATCTCATTCTCAATCATGCGTTGGGGCAAAAGATCATTGTGCTGGGAACTGTATTTCAGCACTCACCCTACACCGTTATTTCACCCGCAACTGCTAATATTAATTTCCCCTCTGATCTTATTGGAAAAAAATTAATGGCTTCGCAAGATCAGGGATGGGTGCAATTGCAAGCCTTGTTTTTGAAAGAAGGCATTCCGTTAGATTCGCTCCGTGTTATTCCACATACATGGAACAACAACGATCTGTTGAACGGCCATGCTGATGCAATGACAGGTTACATTTCTGTTGAGCCACGACAACTAGAACTTTCGGGTGTAAAAGTCAATACCATTCTACCTGTAAATTATGGGATCGACTTTTATGGTGATTTGCTGTTTACTACACAAGAAACGGCAGAAGAAAACTCGCTACTAACAGAAAAAATAAGAAGAGCCAGTTTTAAAGGATGGGAATATGCAATGGAGCATCCGGCTGAAATTGCTGATTATATTCTAACGTTGCCCGGTGTTAAAGAACGGAATGTAACAAAAGAGGCATTGCTCTATGAAGCAGCTGAAATGAGGAAATTAATTCTTCCTATGCTTGTGGAAATCGGGCATCAGAACGAAGGCAGATGGCAGCATATTCTTGATGTACATAAATCACTCGGTCTTATTGATTCAGCGATCACGTTACAGGGATTTATCTATAACCCCGGCAAATCTGAATCGGGACGCTTGTGGCGCATGATCCTTATCAGCGGTATTGCAACAGCATTTATCCTTATTGTATTTTTTATTTATGGCATCTCACTTCGCAAAGCTGTTCGGAAACGAACACGGGAACTGGAACTGGAAGTAAAAGAACGTACACTTGCACAGGAACAATTAATGATCAATAAAGAACGATTGAAAATGGCCGTACAAGCTGCAGACATCGGCATTTGGGATCTTGATCTTGACAAGGATACGATATCGCTTGGCGATTCGTTTGCAACAAATCTTGGTTACGATGCCAATGAGTTAGCAAACGACCGAAATTTTTTACGTTCACAGGTTCATCCCGATGATTTGCCCGAATTAGCTCAAACGTTTCGAAACCAGATTGAAACATCCATGGAGGGTCCGGGCGTTATCATACGGCTGAAAACAAAATCGGGCAATTGGAAATGGTGCCTGCTGATCAGTAAAGTGCTGAAAAGAGATCACAAAAACAGAGCTACTCATTTAACCGGTATTTATCTCGATGTAGATGATCTGAAGAAAAAAGAAATTGAACTCAGCGAGTTATCATCAACTCTTTTAAAACGCAATAGTGAGTTACAACAGTTTGCTTATATCACATCACACAATCTCCGCTCGCCGGTTGCGAATCTTTTGAGCCTTGTACGTTTATTCAAAAAAGAAGAATTGGGAGCAGTAAATAGTAATTATTTTTCAAAGATCACAGAATGTGTTGCTATACTTCATGAAACATTGAACGATGTAAATGAAATACTTTCATTTCGAACTGTTACGGAAGAGATTACGGCAACAGTGCAATTAGAGCGGCTTCTCGAAACAGTTACCGCTTCCATTGGCGAATGGATACAAAAAACTGAAACAAAAATTACACATGAGTTTCACGTAAAAGAAATCAACTTTCCCAAACGAATTCTGCATAGTGTATTTCAAAACCTGATTACCAATGCCATCAAATACGCTAAACCCGGTGCAACAGCAGAAATACATATTACCGCAAGTGAATTACCCAATCACTATACAATTGTATTTGCTGATAACGGCACGGGTATTGATATGGAAAAATATGGCGATAAAATTTTTCAACTTTTCCAACGCTTCCATACAGGCATTGATGGAAAAGGGATGGGCTTGTATATTATAAAGACACAACTTGAATCGTATAAAGGAACCATAAGCATAAGCAGCAAAAAAGGCCAAGGAACTATATTTACCATAACGCTTCCAAAAACACCTGTAATAACGTGAGCAAAGAAAAAAAACATATTCTTTTAATTGATGATGACGAGATCAATAATTTTCTAAGTAAGGAAATCATCAGTATGCATATGCCATTGACAAAAATTGATTCGTTTACCAACCCCGAAGAAGCACTGGAGTATATTCGGGAAAAATTAAAATTGCAACAACCGCTACCCGATATTATTCTGCTGGATATTAATATGCCATTGATGGATGGATGGGAGTTTCTAAAATCAATTGATAAACTTGAACAGCGGAATCATTTCACAACAACCATATATTTATACACTTCGTCTGTTTACCACGAAGACACACTAAAAGCCAAGAACTGTTCCATTGTAAAAAAAATGTTTACCAAGCCACTTACGGCTGAAGCGATTGAAGAAATGACCAGCTGAACTTCTGGTAAATTTGTACCCGCTGATATATTCTGAGTTCCTGTTCCCTTCGCATTCTGTTTATTCCAGCCCTTTCTTACTTTTATATTTCAGGCTCACTATTATTTTATGATACGTTGCTGAGTAGTTTTTGATTTCAGTCACTTACTGTTCCGGTTTCAAGCTCCTAAACAAGAATAAAATGATACACATTTCAACTTTACAAATTGCGCAAAATAAATTCTGCAGGAAAGCATTTACAGTGCTGCTCAAAAATCCTGTTTCAAATCCCAAACAACCATTATTGGTATGCGCAGGTTTACAACGCTTGTTTTCGCTGTTATTACTGATTCTGTTTTTTTCAGCTTGCAGAGAAATAAAAACTGCGGGGGTAAAAAAAGATTTCACAACCGGCCTCACCTCTACATATCAAACAATGGAGCCCGAGAAAGCCCTTTTGATGATGAACGATGAAGTTTTGAACCATACTGATATTCCAATTGGAGAAAGCTTTCTGCTCATCAATGAAAATGTAAAGGGAATGCAGGTGAAAGACGGGAAGGTTTCAATTGGTTGCTCACTCCGTATCAGTGATGAAAATGGAACAGCTTTGTTAGAAGAAAAAGATTTGTTTGCCGGCAACGATGTATTTCCAAAAGAAGAAGCAACAAGATTAAAATGTACGATCAACACCGGTGCTCCCATGGAATGGGAAAAGAAATATCAAATACAAGTAATTTTTTGGGATAAGTATGGTGAAGGAAAAATTGTGAATGAATGTACCATCAGGAGTATTGACATTCCGTAATCAGCTGGTTATTAAGTTTCGGGGTTACTTTCCGATACAGAACTTACTGAAAATATAATCCAACCGGTCTTCATTGGTGATCTCTCCGGTAATCTCTCCAAGAAAATGCAAACAGCGCCGAATGTCTAACGAAAGCAAATCACCTGAAAGTTTATTATCAAGGCCTGCTTTTATGTCAACAAGCGATTTCTCTACTTCCTGCAAAGCTGCATAATGCCTTGCATTTGTAACAATCGTATTCTCCGGCTGAATGGTTCCCTGTACAATTTTATCAACCAGCCTTTCTTTGAGTACATCAATATGGCGTTTCGATTTGGCTGAAATGAACAACACCCCGTCACCAGAAAATTTTTGTTGCGCTTCTTCCTCGCCAATGGTATCTACTTTGTTTCCAACCAGCAGATAACTTTTGTTTTGTTCAGCCACCTGCAGCAAAGCAGCATCAAGTTCTGCTTTCGATTCAGTACTTACATCAAACAGGTAAAGAACAAGATCGGCCTGCTGCATTTTTTCCATACTTTTTTCAACACCTATCACTTCAATGGCATCGTTGCTTTTGCGTATACCTGCAGTATCAATTAAACGAAATAAAACTCCGTTGATGTTAATGATCTCTTCAATGGTATCTCTGGTTGTGCCTGCTATTTCACTTACAATGGCACGGTTCTCATTCAACAATGTATTCAGCAATGTAGATTTGCCTGCATTGGGTTTGCCAACAATGGCTACACTTACTCCGTTCTTGATCACATTACCTAATTGAAAAGACTGCAACAGATCGGTGGTTACTTTTTGTGAGCTGTGGATGAGTTCGTAAAACTTTGTACGGTCGGCAAATTCTACATCTTCCTGCGAAAAATCAAGCTCCAGTTCGATCAAGGCAGAAAATGTGATCAGTTGTTCCCGTAACTCTTTTAATACCTGTGAGAAGCCGCCACGTATATTATGCAGTGCTGTTTTTTGTGATGCTTCAGTATTACTTGCAATAAGATCGGCTACTGCTTCTGCCTGTGTAAGATCAAGCTTGCCTTTTAAAAAAGCACGTTGTGTAAATTCGCCCGGTTTTGCCAAACGTGCTCCGTACTTTACGAGCGTATTGATCACCTGCTCCTGTATAAAAGGGGAACCATGACAGGAAATTTCAATCACATCTTCTCCTGTATAACTTTTCGGATTTTTAAATAACGACACAACCACTTCATCCAACACATGTTCTCCCTCTTTCAACAAACCTACATGAATGGTATGTGATGCTTGTTTTGAAAGATCCTTCGAGGGGAATAATTGATTAACGATGTCAATTGTTTTTGGTCCGCTTAAACGAATTACTCCAATTGCACCAACGCCATGCGGTGTAGCCAATGCAACGATCGTATCATCCCAGCCAGTTAATTTTCCGAGCATGGTGCAAAAATAGCCCGATGGAAGAGAATTGCCGCATCCCTAATTTGCTTTGTCATTCAATAACACATATTTCTTGATTCCGGTGATCGTCATTTCATCCAATACATCAACGATTTCCTTGTAATTCGTTTGTGAAGTTGGTTGAATGAGCACGGTATACTGTTCATCAGATCCTGATTGCTCAATAATACGTTTTCGTTTTTCAAGTAAATGCTTACGCAACGATTGTTGTTGATACAAATGTGTGCTGCCCTTGGCTAGCACATGCGCTTCGCTTCCTTCCAGATAATCAATGCGGCCATTCTCCAATAGGGTTAGTGTAATGGTTGCAGATAACGGTGCCTGTGTTGGCACCCCATCATCGGGCACATGCAAAGCAAATGCCTTTGGTTCCATTAACGATGTAGTAAATATAAAAAATGTTATGAGCAGAAACCCAAGGTCAACCATTGGTGCAAAGTCAATACGCAGTGCATGTTTACCGGATGTGTTTTCAATTGCAGACATAAGCGTTGTTTTATATTGAGATGATAACAACAACAAAATCCATAAGCATTACATCTTGTTCGCTGTTGAAAGAGAGCCTTGAACAGGAAACAAAAATCCCCATCGGAAATCCGATGGGGAACTTGCTTGTATATTCCTTCTTGAAAAGGTCTTAGGGTTGTTCGTCTGGCAGACGGAACGTAATCTTTTGACGACGCCATGCTTTTACCTGGCGGCCGTTTTGAATAGCTGGGATCCATTTAGGTCCTTTGCGGATTGCATCAGTTGCAATACGTGCAAGTACCGAACCTTTCATGGTTAATGCTTCTACATTACTTACGTTACCTTCTCTGTCCACGATGAACTGAACCTCACATGTACCAGCCTGACCATCATCTACGAGGTCGTCAATGTTCTTTTCAACGGCACGTTGTACATATTGATTCCATTTGCCTTCGCCACCAGGAAACTGGGCTTCCACTTCCACTTTGGTAAATACCTGATTGGGATCTTCTTTTGGAGCTTCCACTACTTTTGTTTCTTCTTCCACTTTTGGAGGATTCACAATTTCGGGATCCTTGATACCATCTTGGTCAATTTTACCTACGTTGGTAATTTCTTCCTGTTCTTTCACTTCATTTTTCTCTTCAAATTTTTCGTCTTCAACGATTTTTGGAGGAGTAAACTTAGTGATTTCAATTTTCGGTGGCTCCTGTTTAGGGGGTGGCGGGGGTGGCGGTTCAATTTTAACCGGCTCTTCCGTTTTGATATCCGCAAGAGTTACGTCCTGAACCTTCACTTTGTTTTTTGAGTTATCACTCACGCTTCGGCTTATGATAGCAGTAATAAAGATCAACAAGGCAGCCCCTGCTGTAACCATTAATGCAATTGTTAAACGCCGTTCGTAGTTTTTGCGGAGTTCATAAGCACCATATTCCTTGTTCCTGCCTTCGAAGAGGATATCAAGAAAATTGGAACTTAAAATTTTATTTACTTCCATAATTAACGGTTGTGTTTTGAATTAGATGCGGATACAATTATTTTCCATAAATTATTTACCCCCTTGGGTTGCCTTAATTAAATCTACTTCACCTGGAAAAATATCAACGATTGCATATCGCTTAATGTCTGTAATCTGCATCTCATCCAGCATATCCACCACATTTTTATAAACCGATGTTTCATCAGGTTTAATGATTACCACCAAATCCTTTGGTGGGGTGTTTGCTTTCTTTTTTAATATTTCTGCCCGGATCTCTTTAAAATTAGAAGATTTAAAATTGGCGCCATCAGAAGCCAATTGACCTTCGTAATAATAAATTTGATTATCCTTACTTAACAACACTGTAAAAGCACCTGAAGCCTTTGCTTCTGTTTGCTCATCATCCTTCGCTGTATCATCAGGAATATTGAGCTTAAACGCTTTGGGGCTATTAATCGTTGTTGTAAAAATAAAGAAGGTAATAAGCAAAAATCCAAGATCCACCATCGGTGTCATGTCCACCCTGGCATCTTTACGGGCCTGTTTCTTGACCCCGGGGCCCTTTTTATGGCCACCACCGCCACTATCTTGTGATATATCTGCCATTGTTTAGAGTTTACTTTTTTAAAAATTATTTTCCTTCTTCCTGTGCTTTGTTCTTAATGTACAAAGGTGTGCCGGCTGGTACCCCTTCCAATGCTGTGATGAGCTTAAAAGAGAAGATTCCATTCTTTTTAAAAGCTGCCAGTACATTCTTGAAGTAGGGATACTTTGTAGCATTATCGCCATTGAGCATAATGTTAGCAGGTTTCCGTCCGCCTGTACCGGTAAGCATCGCATTAATATAATCGTTCAATTGGTTATTCAACGTATCAGATACTGGAATACCCGGTTGCTTGAACTTTTTATACTCGTCGTCGCTTAATGCCAGGAAGCTTTTCAGTTGAGAAACAGGAACACCAATTCCGCCAGATGAAAACTTAATAAAGTTTGCAATCTCTGCGGGCGTTAATCCAAGTCCTTTCTGGCGACTTAACACCTCCGCAGTTAGCTGGGCCTTTGCTCTCCCGCCTTCTTTATCGGCACTGAAACTGATAAACACTCTGCCTTCCGGATCAAATGAAACTTTAAACACATCCTTATCATCTACTTTGTCAGATGATACAGATTTCGGATTGTCAATTTTTACCACTTCCGGTGGTTTGAACTTTGTTGCCAACATAAAGAACGTAAGGATCAGAAATGAAACGTCCACAAAGGCCGTCATATCCACCCATGTACTTTTTCGGGCTATTTTATTGAGTTTAGACATTACTTGAAAGTTTTGAACTATGAAGATTCATTTTCAGCAAAATTCCATACTGCTTTTTGGATTTCTACAAAAGCAGTCTTTTATTTATACTGAGTTGCAAAACTTTGAGTCAATGTGAAACTTGTTTCGTCGATACCATATGTAATTGAATCGATCTTTGTAGTAAACACATTGTACATAATCATTGCAAAAGAAGAAGTACCAATACCAATTGCTGTATTGTAAAGGGCCTCTGAGATACCAACCGCCAATGCGCTGGCATCACCACCTCCGCCTTCCTTACCAAGCGCAGCAAATGAGCGAATCATACCTAATACAGTTCCCAACAAGGCAATCAATGTTGCAAGAGAAGTAATGGTAGATAAGAATACAAGGTTTTTAGAAAGCATCGGCAATTCCAATGCAGTTGCTTCTTCTACTTCTTTTTGGATAGCAGCTACTTTTTGCTCTGTTTCTACACCTTCAGCAGTCGTCATTTCACGGTATTTTTTTAAACCCGCTTTCATAACATTTGCAACAGAACCTTTTTGCTTGTCGCACTCTGCCAAAGCAGCGTCAACATTTTTGTTAGCAAGGTGATATTGCACTTTGCGGATAAAATCAGTTACGTTACCTGCACCCATTGCTTTGCTGATGGTGAGGAATCGTTCAATAGAAAACACAATTACCATCAGAAACAATCCAATCAGAAAAGGTACAATAATACCACCTTCATAAATTGCATTCAATGCTCCTTTTGGTTTGTGATGTTGCGGCCAGAACCAACCTTCCGCTGGCTCATCAAAACCACTTGGGTTACCTAAAATAAAACGCCAGATTGTATAGCCGGCAAGAATACACACAATTGGTGCAATCCATGAAATGATGTTTGTGCTTTGTTTTGCTTGACCTGAAGATGCAGCCTTTGCTGCCGTTGGTTTAGTTTCAGCCATGACAATTGATTTTTTGGTTTTTAATTAAGTAAGTTTTAAAATCTTAAATAGTGGTACAATTCTATGAAATTTTCCTTTTCAAAAAATCAAACCAATCCCTCTACACGGGTGGCACAAGTTAGGGAAATATTTATTTTCACCAACTTCCAGCCGTTTTAATTTTTTCTTTTGTTTAATCAATCGTTTGCGCCTTTTATCACATTTCACCGCCTGTCCTTAACTTTTTCCACTCGTTGGTTGTATAGCTTAGGTTTCGGTTATTCCAATTACCTTCAATCGATTTTTTTAAACCCCATAAAAAGTATGATGAAAAATGTAAAATCGTTGTGCCTGCTCCTTTTCCTGAGCGGAACCATAACAACCGTGGCGCAAAACAGACCCGGTACTCCTCCAACTGGTCCGGCAACACAACCTCCGGCAGGCATGATGCCTCCTGGAGCTGCTCAACGTCCCGCAGGTCCAAAGCCTTATAAAGATGTGATCACCGAAAAAGCAAAAACCGACGACGGTTTGTTTAAGGTGCACACGCTTGATGATAAATCGTATTTTGAAATTCCGGATTCACTTCTTAACAGAGATATCCTGATTGTTACCCGTATTTCAAAATCAGCATCCGGTCTCAGCAATGGTTTTTCCGGTTATGCAGGTGATATTATTAACAATAATGTAATACGGTTTGAAAAAGGTCCTTCAAACAAGGTTTTTCTTCGTCGTGTCTCCTATGATCAGCGTGGAAGTAGTGCTGAAGGTATGTATAACGCTGTTGTAAATTCAAACATACAGCCTATTATGCAGTCGTTTGCAGTAAGTGCGTATGGCAGAGACTCAATTACCAATACACGTTCTACTGTTATTGATATGACTGAATATATTGCCGGCGACAACGATGTGTTATTTTTTAACACAGGTTCCAAATCAAGTCTTCAATTGGGTGCCATCCAGGCCGACAAATCGTATACAGTTGGTATCAAATCATACCCAATGAATGTTGAAATCAAAACGGTAAAAACATTTGGTCGTGGTGCAGCTGCACCTGGTGCACAAGCGAACCCGTTTGGAGCTGCAGCACGTAGCGCAAACTACACATTGGAATTAAACAGCTCAATGTTACTGTTGCCAAAAACTCCTGCGAAGCCACGTTACTTCGATCCCCGTGTTGGTTTCTTCACAAGACGCTATACTGATTTCGATGCAAACCCACAAGGTGTAAAAGAAATTCAAATGGCAGTTCGCTGGAAACTCGAACCAAAAGATGAAGACATTGAAAAATACAAGCGTGGCGAATTGGTTGAACCAAAAAATCCCATCATCTATTACATCGATCCTGCAACACCTAAAAAATGGGTGAAGTATTTGATCGATGGTGTAAACGATTGGCAGGTTGCTTTTGAAAAAGCAGGATTTAAGAATGCCATCATGGGTAAAATGGCTCCTACAAAACAGGAAGACAGTACCTGGAGTTTGGAAGATGCACGTTTTAGTGCCATTGTGTACAAACCAAGTGAAGTTGCCAATGCAAGCGGACCAAATGTACACGATCCACGCAGCGGACAAATTCTTGAAAGCCATATCAACTGGTATCACAACGTAATGAGCCTGTTACGTAACTGGTATTTCATTCAAACTGCAGCTGTTGATCCGGGTTCCAGAACAATGGTGCTGGAAGATGATTTGATGGGACAGTTGATCCGTTTTGTATCATCACACGAAGTTGGTCATACATTAGGACTTCGTCATAACTATGGTTCTTCTTCAACCGTTCCTGTTGACAGTCTTCGCAATAAAGCATGGGTTGAAGCAAATGGCCACACGCCGTCTATTATGGACTATGCACGTTTCAACTACGTAGCCCAACCGGAAGATAATGTATCAAGACTGGGCTTGTTCCCACGTATTGGAGATTATGACAAGTGGGCAATTGAATGGGGTTACCGCTGGATGCCTGATTACAAAACGGCAGAAGCAGAAGTTCCTGTATTGCAAAAGATGACTACTGAGCGTTTGAAAAATAAACGTCTTTGGTTTGGTACAGAAACAAATCCTGACGATCCACGTTCACAAAATGAAGATTTGGGTAACGATGCAATGAAAGCAAGTGGCTATGGTATCAAAAATCTGCAACGTATTGTGCCCAACCTGATCAACTGGACAAAACAACCAAACGAGAGCTATGATGGTTTGGATGAAATGTACAATCAGGTACAAACACAATTTGGGCGTTACATGGGCCATGTTGCAAAAAACATTGGCGGTATTTATGAAACACCAAAAATGACAGAGCAAACAGGACCTGTGTATGAGTTTACACCAAAAGCAACGCAGAAAGAAGCCATGAGTTTCTTAAACCAGCAGTTGTTTGCAACTCCTACTTGGTTGATCAATAACGATATCTTCAGTCGCACTGGTATTAATCCGCAGATCGTAATTGCCAACAGACAGGAATCTGTTCTGAACCGCATCATCAGCGGATCAACCATGACCAAACTGTTTGAAGCAGAAGCTACATTAGGTAACAGTGCATACAAAGCAACAGAAGTAATGGACGATCTCCGCCGTTCAATTTTCAGCGAAGTGTATACCCGTAAAGCAACGGATGTATATCGTCGTAATTTGCAGAAAATGTTTGTTGAGCGTATCATTACATTATTACCAGGTGGCGCCTCTCCTCTTACACTTGGCGGCATTGGTATTTCATTCCAGGTATCACCATCATTGAATATCAAGAACACAGATGCGTACTCAATTCTGAAGGGAACGTTGCGTACATTGCGGAATGATATTAAAGTTGCGTTGCCTCTTACAACAGATGCAATGACGAAACTGCACTTGCAGGACCTCAATGATCGTATTACTAACATTCTTGAACCAAGATAAACAAGCTGATTTTGTTCGATAAAAAAAATCCCGGAGTTCCCGGGATTTTTTTTTGGCTTCACTGAAAACACGCCTTGGTTAACAACTTGTTTTATTGTACCCAAATATTCTAAATGACAGGCATCAGCTTCTGTATGTTTTCAATTAAAAAAAGGATTGTATATTGACCCCAAAATCATACCGTGCAACTTATCAAGCTCCTGCGACCAAAAGATTGGGCAAAAAACCTATTTCTGTTCATCCCCCTTTTCTTTTCCGGCGAATTTCTGGATACAGACAAAATATTATCCTTACTAATCGGCTTTGCGGCATTTAGCTTTGTTGCAAGCAGTATTTATATCATCAATGACTACCGGGATATTGAAGATGATAAAAAACATCCCGTAAAATCAAGCCGCCCGCTGGCTTCCGGAGCTGTATCGAAACCGATGGCTGTAGTAGTGTGTATTTGTTTGCTGATTGCAGGCTTTGGATTAGCGGCCTGGCTTCGTGATAAATTTGTATTTGTATTAGCGATTTACTTTTTGATTAATCTTGGCTATTCCTTCGGGCTGAAGAAAATTCCGATTCTTGATATTATTATTCTTGCAGTTGGTTTCGTACTTCGTATCAAAGCCGGCTCTGTTATCGCATTTATTCCATTATCAGAGTGGATAGTGATTATGGTTTTCCTGCTTTCTACCTTTATGGCGATTGGGAAGCGCAGAGACGATGTGTTATTGAAAATCAGTTCCGGGGTTGATATGCGTAAAGCGTCAAAGGGGTACAACCTTGAATTTATGAACGTATTACTGGCGTTGGTTTCGGCCGTTATTATTGTTGCTTACTTCATGTACACGATGAGTGCAGAAGTAATTCTTCGCATGGGTACCCACCGGCTCTATTATACCTGCCTTTTTGTAATGGCAGGTATAATGCGTTACCTGCAGATTATTTATGTATCTGCCGATTCAGGTTCGCCCACAAAGATTTTATACAAAGACCGGTTTATACAGTTAACCTTGTTAATGTGGGTTGCCAGTTATATCGCAATTATTTATGTGAAAGACATTACAATATTTAGCAATGAGTAACCGGATTG
Organism: uncultured Bacteroidota bacterium; assembly: GCA_963830845.1. Classification (GTDB taxonomy): domain Bacteria; phylum Bacteroidota; class Bacteroidia; order Chitinophagales; family Chitinophagaceae; genus Lacibacter. The sequence goes on from CAWHOR010000003.1 coordinate 47,796, forward strand.
CATTCTTCGATTTTGATGGCACTATAACAAAAAAAGATTCTCTACTTGAGTTTATTAAACATAGCAAAGGCGTAGTGGCGTTTTATGTTGGGTTCTGTTTACACCTACATTATCTTTTTGCATTTAAGCTGAAAATCATTTCAAACCAAAAAGCAAAGGAGAAAATACTTACTCACTTTTTTGGGGGTTTGACGATTGAAGAATTTACGCATTACTGTCAAACTTTTTCTGACAAGAAAATCCCCGGATTGATTCGCCCCGCAGCAATTTCAGAAATCAATCGGTTGAAAAAGGAAAATGTAAAGATTGTAATTGTAACAGCTTCGCCTGAGAACTGGATTAAAGATTGGGCGCAAAAAATTGACGCAGATTTAATTGCAACAAAATTATTAATACACAACGGGAAAATTACAGGCGAAATCGAAGGAATAAACTGCCATGGAAAAGAAAAAGCAAGAAGGATAGAAGAAAAATATACACTGGGAAATTACACCGAAATCTTTGCTTATGGCGATTCATCAGGCGATCGTGAAATGTTGTTACTTGCCCACAAAGGTTTTATGAAACCATTTGAATAATTTATATCCTTTTTCCCGAAACTTTCTGATATACACAACCCTCATTTTATCCCTTTCAATATGGCACAAAACACTTTATCAGTTGTAAACAGAGATATTGTTATTGTCAGTATCCAGCCTTGGTACTATGAGTTGGGGAGCAATTGCAAAAATATTGCTATCGAACTCGCAAAAAAAAACAGGGTGTTGTATGTAAATATTCCCATTACCCGAAAAACATTTTTGTCTGCAAACAAATCGAAAGGGATTGAAAAGCATTGTGATATTATCCGAACAAAGTCAAACAACATTCAACAACTTCAGGATAATTTGTGGGAGTTTTATCCAACTTCATTAATAGAATCAATCAACGGATTACCTTTTACTTCAATCTTTCAATTCATTAATTCAATTAATAACCGACGCTTTGCAAAAGATATAGAAACAGCTGTGCAAATAATGAAATTTGAAAACTATATTCTTTTTAATGATAATGATATTTATAATGGATTTCATCTGAAAGAATATTTAACCCCTGCATTGTATGTTTATTACATGCGTGATTTTCTGCAGGGTTATCCCTATTGGGAGAGACACAGTAAAGTGCTGGAACCAAAACTGATCAAAAAGGCCGACATTGTTGTAACAAACTCGCTCTACTATACTGAGTACTGTCTGCAGTTCAATAAACATTCTACGTATATCGGCCAAGGTTGTAAGCTGGATGTTTTTAACCCTGAAAAGATCAAGCACGTACCGGTTGAATTAACGCAATTAAAAAGACCAGTTATTGGATATGTAGGTGCATTGGATTCTGCAAGATTAGATCATACAATTGTGCAAACAATAGCCGAAGCAAATTCCGATTGGCAGGTTGTACTGGTTGGCCCTGCAGACGAAGCATTTGAAAAAAGTTCATTAAAGCAATTAGCAAATGTTCATTTTTTGGGGCGTAGGCCAATCGAAACGCTTCCTGAATACATGATGGGGTTTGATGTTTGCATGAACCCGCAATTAATAAATTTGATTACACACGGTAATTACCCGCTTAAGATTGATGAATATCTTGCGATGGGAAAGCCAGTTGTTGCTACGGCAACAAAAGCCATGAAACTGTTTCAGGAGTATGTGTACCTGGCGGAAAATGCCGAAAATTACCCGGTTTTAATTCAAAAAGCATTAAAGGAACACACCGAAATTTCGGCCGAAGCGGGTAAAAAGTTTGCCCAAAGTCATACCTGGGAAAATAGTGTAGCCGCTTTGTATGAAGCTGTTTCAACATTTGAAGAAAACAATACTACGCCCCCGTAAATACAAGGAAATTTAAACTACAAATATTCCTACTTCTGTATATTTATTGTACATTTAACTCCCTCAATATCCTTACCAATTACCACAATCGATATCCTGTACAAAACTGCACCCGTCAAGGTGTTTTTTGAAAACTGCTTTACGAATAATCGAAACAACATAAGCTTACATTAAAACGAAACGTTATGAAACGCAACTTTACTTTTCTTTCTCTCTTTTTTATTACACTATGCGTCGGTACCGCAACTTTTGCACAAGTAACGGGCGATTACCGATCAGTTAACGCCCCTAACCCTGCCGGCGGCAACTGGAGTGATATTACTAAATGGGAGCGTTACAATGGTTCCGCATGGGTAGCTGCACCAACAGCACCAACCTTTACTGACGAAACTATCACAATCAGATCAGGAGATAATATTCTCTTGAATGTGTCTGTTACAGCCGATCAACTTGTTGTTGAAGCAGGTGGTACACTGTCGATCAACGTGTTCTTTTCTGCATCAGGTGGAAATGATTTGACGTTGAACAACGGTACAGGAACCGATTTAACTGTTAACGGTCTATTGATTTTACGATCTTTTAACGTTATAAATGGCCCAGGTACCATGGATGTAAATGGCACTTTTAACTGGTTTAGCGGAAGATTAGGAGCTGTTACAACAACCACTGCAAGTGCAGTTACCAATTTTGATCTTGACTTTGCCAAAACGCTGACGGCTAATTTAACGAACGCAGGAACTATTAATTGGGCTACAGGCGTAAGCCCGGTTAACATCACCATTACCAATTGCATCTTCACCAATAACGGCACTGTAAATGAACAATTTCAAGGCAACAGTGGCTTTTTTAATGGTGGTGGCACATTAGGTTTTGTGAACAATGGTATTTTTCATAAAACCAGCACCAACCAATTTGCTAACAGTACAGTACCTTTTACTAATGCAGGAACCATTTCAGGTTTAGGTGGAATGAATTTGAACTTCCTGACTGTTACCAACTCTGGAACAATCAGCCCTGGTAATTCTCCAGGAATTCTGGCTGCAACAGAAAGTCTTATTTCAGGGCAGCCGACCACACTTGCTATTGAAGTGGTAAATGGTTCAGGGGCAGGAACCGGTCACGATCAAATTAATCTGAATATCGGCGCCGCTGGTGCTACTACTTTAAGCAGTGCAACATTAACTGTTACAGAGGTGGGTGGATTAGCACCTTTCCAACCTTACACTATATTAACTACAAATGGTACATTTTCAGGAACATTTGCAACTGAAAATATCCCTTCCGGTTACACAATAACTTATAATGCATCTTCGGTGGTTGTTACAAAAATTGCATTCCCATTACCTGCGGTTTGGGGCGATTTTACTGCTACTACAAAAAGCAACGCAGTTGAATTGAACTGGACGACATTGCAGGAAATCAACACTTCGCATTATGTTGTTGAACATGCTACGAACGGTAGTGATTTCAAATCGATCGGAACAATTCCGGCTGCAGGTAATAGTGCTGCTGTTCTCTCCTATAGCTTTAAACACAACAATCCAAATCAGTCAGCAAACAATACTTACCGTATAAGATTGGTTGACTTGGATGGTAAGTCTGAATATTCTCTTGCCCGTTCAGTACGTTTTAATAAAGGAAATGTTGTGGTAGTAACCGCTACACCAAATCCATTTGTGAACTCTCTTCAAATTCAGGTGCTTGAGAAAAATGTAAACATCAATATTATTGATCTCAACGGTCGGGTGCACAAATCACTTCGGCTTCAGCAAGGTGTTCATAACATAAACACCAGCGAATTACCTTCCGGTGTTTATACCCTTACTATTTACAGGGAAAATAAAGAAGTAGAAACTCAACGCATCATAAAGATGTAATCATCAGAATTAATCGATCGTTTTTCTATACAAATGCAGGAAGCCTTCATAACTTTATGAAGGCTTCCTGCATTTTAAAATAACCGATACAAATTGTATCGCAATCTGCAAATTACCATAGTTGGCATAATCTCATCTTCAACGGTTCAAAGCCAATTAAACTTATTGCTCATTAGCAATTTTGCCTTTGCGGGCAAAAGCTTTGCGTGCAAATCGATAAGCATTTACATAATACTCACGCATGTACAGAGGTATATTTGACATGGTGAGGCCTACTTCTTTCTTTAGCGGAAAATACCAGATGATGATGATGATAACCGATGTTATCAACGCTCCAATGGCTGCACCATAAAAACCAAAAAACAGAAGGCAAAGGTAAGTAACCCCTAATTTAAGAATCAGCGATAACACGTTCAGATAAAAGCAAAGTTTCGTTTTCCCAACAGAGTATAATGACGTTGCCGCCTGATGTTGAGGTGTTCCAATAATACTTATCAGCATGTATAACTGAAGTATTGGCGCTGCTGAAACATATGCTTCCCCCGCAATAATCCGAATAATCAATTTAGGAAATATGATCGCAAAAATGGCCGCAGGAATAATAACAGAAAGTAGTGCAGCAACCATTTTCTCATAAAGATATTTCACCTTTTCAACTCCTTCGACAGCAGATGCCTGCGCCATCTTAGGAAATGCAATATCTGCAGCTGCATAGGTAGGAATATCGATAAACCCATTGATACGTTTAGCTGCATTATAGTAAGCAACAGAGCCAGCTGATAAATAAGCAGCTGTAAGAAACTGTTCGAGATTTGAAAAAATACTGGAAACAACGTTGGAGCCAAAGATATATCCTCCATACCCCGTCATCTTCTTGATCCATTCACCTGTTGGCTTAAACCGGTGAAAAATATATTTTTTACTATACAGGTACAACACGAAAGTGCCGATTAGTACACAACAGGATTGATATAAGCCCAGTAAAAACATTGAAACGGGCAAATCAAATAAAAAGTGTACAATCAGGCAGAGGAAAAAACTGAGTTGCCTTGCCAATCCTCCCGCAAACACTCCTTTGAAATCAAAATGTGATTGTTGAACTGCTTCGAAATGCGAAAAGAAAATCATTGCAATGAGTCCCGGTATAAACCAGGTAAGAAGAGAAACCATGTCCTTCCCAGCGTTTAAAACACCTGCGAGACCATTGCCGAACAAAAGGATTAATAGAATAAACAAAACGCTGATTGCAAGATTCACCAACAATGATGAGGAGGCAATTTCATATTTCTCCTTTACATCGGTACTTCCGCTGGCAAATTTAATGTGTGCGTTCTTTAGCAATCCTGTTTTTGTGTTCTCAAACAATGTTGTAATTGTAAGAAATAAAGCCCAGGCTCCCATTTCAGATATGGATAGCAACCTCACGAGTATCATGAAGTTTGCCAAGCCAAAAAGTGTTAGAGAAAAGCGTTGTAAAAAAGAGTAGTAAGCCGACCTGAACCAATAGGAGTTAAAATATTTCTTCAATAGTTATAATTTAAACCATGACCTGAAGTTGTAAACCTACAAAAATATTCCTGCCACAGAAAATGAAAGCTGTTTGAAACCAGGAAACACAATGCGAAATTATTTGATTGTGATGAACTGCAATAATAGCTGACGTAATTGATTTTTACAATAAGCTGGCTCTTGACATCCGCTTTTGAGAAATACGCACCAACTTTCGAACTTCGAAGGGCGATTTTATGCTTTTCGTGTGACTGAAAACAAGCTCTTTTTATCAACATACTCTCCACAAAAACATCAAAGTCAAAACAACCATACGTTTGTGAGTTTAAATATCATCCAGAAGTTAAATTCGTAATAAGTAATTCAACGTTGTGTTCTGTTGCAAATATCATCGTAAAAACACCTGCTTTTTACAGGATTCACTCTGTTGAAAACAGGGGAGTTATGCGGTTCGAAAGGAAATAAAAAGTAGATACTTTTGTTAGTGAGGTTTAGTAACCGCCATGTTTGTGAAACCCAAAATACCATTAAAAAGAAATAAGATTTTTATAATACGAAAGACCGAACGGCTGGTGGCATAGAATTTGGTAATGCTCGTAGAGATTTTTGTTTATTTTTTTAACATATTTTGCATTTCCAACAGATTTACTAAAACTTATTACTTTTTTTACTGATTGTATGATCAATGTAGGCAAAGTGCTCAATATCCAATATAGTTTTTCCTTACAATCCAATATCCGACAGCTATGAAACATTTTCTTTTGTTTTTCTTAAGCACCCTCTTTTTGTTCCAGAGCGAAGGACAAACTGTGATGGGGCGTCAAAATGTAGATCAATTTCCAATTAACAACACAGGTGGTCAGGTTTATGGATTAACGTGGTTGCCACAAACCTATAACAGTACTGCAAGGCGTTACCCGCTTATCATTTTTTTGCATGGTACAGGTGAAACAGGTACAACTGTTTCAACCTTATCAAAACTATACACTGCATCCCCCAGATCAATTGCGGGTAGAATTGGAGACGGATGGAATGCAGTTGCTGTAAATCCTTTAACAGGGGTACAGGACAGCTTCATCGTGGTTTCGCCACAGGCAGCAAGCTGGAGTCTGAATTACACAGAACTTAAACATATTTTACCTTCTATTCTTAGCCGGTACCGTGTGGATACAACAAGAATTTATCTAACGGGGCTTTCAGCAGGTGGAGGCGGTGTTTTTTCAACATTCGGGAGCAGGGACAGCAACTTTATAAAGAAATTTGCCGCAATGGCAACAGCCAGCAGTGCGGGAACAAACGCCTCCAATGGCTACACCGCAGAACAGGTTGAAGCAGGTCTGAGGTTCGGTTCATCATATGGCGTAAAAATGTGGACCATTGCCGGTGAACAGGATTATCTCTTATCTACGGATGTACGTTACCATGACAGCACGAACATGTTACTTCCCACACCTGCCAATAAACTAACCGTAATTGCAGGAGTCGGTCATTCAGCATGGGGCAGAGCTTATGATCCTGCATTCAGACCAACAGCAAGTTTTTATGGTAGAAATGGAACCTGTACAAATGGATGTACAAACGGAGGAATTCCGGTTGTACCAAACGCCAATGGTTCTTCAGTTAGAGGAAGCGGTGTAACACAAGACAGCTTAAACCTATACGAGTGGCTTTTACTTTCAAAAAGAACAGTGACTCAGTCCAATCCAGTCATTACAGCTGTTGCTGGATCGCCATTACAAATTACATTGCCTCTAACATCCGTAACGCTGATTGGAACAGGCACTCCGAATTTCGGTTACAGCATCAATTCGTACTCCTGGACAAAAATTTCAGGACCAACGCAATTTAACATCCTGTCACCTAATCAAGCACAAACTGTTATCAATAATCTGGTACAGGGAACTTATCAGTTTGTTTTAACTGTTACTGATAATAGCGGCGCTTCTGCTACTGATACAATTACGATAACTGTAAATACTGCAGTTAACCAGGTGCCAACAGCAATTGCAGGAACTGATCAATCAATTACATTACCAACCAATACAGTTACATTAATCGGCAGTGGAACAGATACTGACGGAAGCATTGCATCTTACGCATGGACAAAGATTGCAGGGCCAACACAGTTTACAATTGTATCAGCTTCGCAAGCACAAACTGCTATCAACAATCTGGTGCAGGGAACTTATCAGTTTGTTTTAACGGTTACTGATAATAGCGGCGCTTCTGCTACTGATACAGTAGCTGTTGCTGTAAATGCTGCCGCCAACCAAGCGCCAACAGCAGTTGCAGGAACTGACCAATCAATTACATTACCAACCAACACGGTTACATTAACCGGCAGTGGAACAGATGCTGATGGAAGCATTGCATCGTATGCATGGACAAAGATTGCAGGGCCAACTCAGTTTACAATTGTATCAGCTTCGCAAGCACAGACTGCTATCAACAATCTGGTGCAGGGAACTTATCAGTTTGTTTTAACTGTTACTGATAATAGCGGCGCTTCTGCTACTGATACAGTAGCTGTTACTGTAAATGCTGCCGCCAACCAAGCGCCAACAGCAGTTGCAGGAACTGATCAATCAATTACATTACCAACCAACACGGTTACATTAACCGGCAGTGGAACAGATGCTGATGGAAGCATTGCATCGTACGCAATGGACAAAGATTGCAGGACCAACACAGTTCACAATTGTATCTGCGGCGCAAGCACAGACTGTTGTCAACAATCTGGTACAGGGAACTTATCAGTTTGTTTTAACGGTTACTGACAATAGCGGCGCTTCTGCAACTGATACATTACTGTAACTGTTAATGCTGCAGTCAATCAGGTACCAACAGCAATTGCAGGTACTGATCAATCAATTACATTACCAACCAATACGGTTACATTAACCGGCAGTGGAACAGATACTGACGGAAGCATTGCATCTTATGCATGGACAAAGATTGCAGGGCCAACTCAGTTTACAATTGTATCAGCTTCGCAAGCACAGACTGCTATCAACAATCTGGTGCAGGGAACTTATCAGTTTGTTTTAACTGTTACTGATAATAGCGGCGCTTCTGCTACTGATACAGTAGCTGTTGCTGTAAATGCTGCCGCCAACCAGGCGCCAACAGCAGTTGCAGGAACTGACCAATCAATTACATTACCAACCAACACGGTTACATTAACCGGCAGTGGAACAGATACTGATGGAAGCATTGCATCGTACCAATGGACAAAGATTGCAGGACCTACACAGTTCACAATTGTATCTGCGTCGCAAGCACAGACTGTTGTCAACAATCTGGTACAGGGAACTTATCAGTTTGTTTTAACGGTTACTGATAATAGCGGCGCTTCTGCTACTGATACAGTAGCTGTTGCTGTAAATGCTGCCGCCAACCAGGCGCCAACAGCAGTTGCAGGAACTGACCAATCAATTACATTACCAACCAATACAGTTACTGTAACAGGTAACGGCACTGATGCTGACGGATCCATTGCATCATACGCATGGACAAAGATTGCAGGGCCAACCCAGTTTACAATTGTATCTGCTTCGCAAGCACAGACTGTTATCAATAATCTGGTACAGGGAACCTATCAGTTTGTTTTAACGGTTACTGACAATAGCGGCGCTTCTGCTACAGATACGGTAACTGTTACTGTTAACAATCAACCACCGGCTTCATGTGGCGGCAGGTCATATACTGTTCTTCCTGTTGGTGATGGCGGTTATTACAATTCACTGAATTTACAGCCGGGTGATACCCTTTTTCTGGATGCAAATTATACTTATTACTATGTTTATTTAGCTAACAGACACGGTACTCCTTCTTGTCCGATTGTTGTAATGAACAAAGGTGGGCAGGTTAAAATTCAAGGAGGAAACTTAAGTCAAATCTCATTGTACAACTGCTCCTATGTGAAGGTTGTCGGAACTGGATCCCCTGCTCATACGTACGGGTTTCGTATTCAACCATATCCATCAGACTCACTTATCAATGGCTCTTTTGCCTTTTCTGTAACCGGGCGCTCAAAGAATATCGAAGTGAGTAACCTTCATATCAGTAATGCAGGTACTGGTATGAATATTAAAGAAGATGGAGGGTGTGATCCGCAATACAATTTCCCTAACTGGATCATGGATAGCATTTCTATTCATGACAATAAAATTGTGAAAACCTGGAATCAAGGTATGTATATCGGCAACACATCGCCTGATAATGGAGCTTCCAGTTATTCACCCCGACCTGTTGTATGTAACGGTGTAACAACTTATCCCAGACCACCAAGGATGGGAAATATAAAAGTGTATAACAATATTGTTGACAGTACCGGAAGAGCAGGTATACAATTAGCAAGTGCAAGTACCGGTATCAGTGAAATATACAATAATGTAGTGAAGCATAGCGGTATGGGTGGTGATGGCGCACAGGGTGCAGGTATTATGGTTGGTACATATACAAAAGCATATATACACCATAACACCATTACAAATACTTTTTCATGGGGACTTGCGTCAATATGGTGGAAGCGGAACAAATATTCCTCTTCGCTTAGAAAACAATACTATCGACAGTAGTGGCTTTTTAAACTCGTGGATTCTATGGACATCAGGAAAGAGCCGAATCCGGATTTCTACAGAAACGATTGTAGCCAATACGTTAACATGGCCTTATTCTATTTTTCTTGCAACCAAACCAACGCTGGACACAGACAGTACGCAGTTTTGGGTAAAATCCAACTCTCTTGGTCTTAGAAAGCATCCTACGGGAGGCATCGGCTTGGCAGACTATGTAGCAACTTTTCAAAAAACGGGAAATCTCATTTGTAATAATATCAATTCATTCGGCGGGGTGCCAACTGTTGTGAGAGAAGAAGTTACCCCAGTCATCTATTCTACAAATTGTACTGATAACCAAAACTGGTTGCCGGTAGCATATGCAGGCGCAGATCAAACAATTGTTTTACCGGTTAACAGCACAACTTTAACGGGTGCAGGCACTGATGCAGATGGCAGCATTGTTTCTTATCAATGGACAAAAGTTGCAGGTCCATCTCAGTTTAACATTGCTACTCCTGCATTAGCACAAACAATTATTAATAATCTTGTTCAAGGAACTTATCGTTTCGAATTAAGAGTAACTGATAATATTGGCGCTTTTGGAGTAGACACAGTTACAATTACGGTGAACCCTGTTGCTCCTCCAAATCAAATTCCAGTAGCGGCCGCAGGTACTGATCAAGTTATTACGTTGCCAATTAATACAGTTACATTAACAGGTAACGGCACTGATGCAGACGGAACCATTGCAGCTTACCAATGGACAAAAATTGCAGGTCCAACTCAGTTTAACATTGCTACTCCTGCATTAGCACAAACAATTATTAATAATCTTGTTCAAGGAACTTATCGTTTCGAATTAAGAGTAACTGATAATATTGGCGCTTTTGGAAGAGATACCATTACAATTACGGTAAATGCAGCATTACCTGTAAATCAGGCACCAGTTGCAAGTGCCGGTGCTGATCAGGTTATTACGTTGCCAATTAATACAGTTACATTAAACGGAAGCGGTACTGATGCAGACGGAACAATTGCATCGTATCAATGGACAAAAATTGCAGGTCCTGCGCAATTCACTTTGTTATCAGCTACGCAAGCACAGGCTACTGTAAACAATCTGGCACAAGGCATTTATCAATTTGAGTTACGTGTTACAGATAACCAGGGAGCTAACGGAAGAGATACAATTATTGTTACTGTTAATCAGCCTGCGCCACCTCCCAATCAGCCACCAGTTGCATTGGCAGGCACAGACCGCTCAATTACGTTGCCTGTAAACACAGTTACTTTATCGGGCAGTGGTACTGACGCCGATGGTATAATTTCTTCATATCTGTGGACAAAAATTGCAGGTCCAACTCAGTTTACAATAGTGTCAACTTCGCAAGCACAAACAGCCGTAAACAATCTGGCGCAAGGCATTTATCAGTTTGAATTACGTGTGACCGATAACCTTGGTGCTTTTGGAAGAGATACGATCACAGTTACTGTAAATGCAGCGTTGCCTGTAAATCAGGCACCAGCTGCAAGTGCCGGTGCTGATCAGGTTATTACATTACCAATTAATACAGTTACATTAACCGGTAGCGGTACTGATGCAGACGGAACAATCGCAGCTTACCAATGGGCAAAAATTGCAGGTCCAACTCAGTTTACAATAGTATCAGCTTCGCAAGCACAAACAGCCGTAAACAATCTGGTGCAAGGAACTTATCGTTTTGAATTGAGGGTTACTGATAACCTTGGTGCCTTTGGAAGAGATACCATTACTATTATCGTAAATCCGGCACCTCCCCCAGTTAATCAGGCACCAAATGCACTTGCCGGACAAGACGTAACTCTAGTATTGCCCGTGAATACTGCTATTTTAAATGGCAGTGGTACCGATGCAGACGGATCAATCAGTTCTTACCAATGGTCAAAGATTGCCGGTCCTTCGCAGTTCACAATTTTTGCAGCATCGCAGGCGCAATCAACTGTTAACAGCCTCATTCAAGGTGTTTACCAATTTGAGCTTTTAGTTACAGATAACCAAGGGGCTACAGGAAGAGACACCGTTACAGTTACAGTAAACTCACCTGCACCACCTCCCAACCAGGCTCCGGTTGCAAATGCAGGTTTTGACCGAACAATTACCTTACCACTTAATTCAACTACGCTAACGGGAAGTGGAACAGATGCAGATGGAACGATTAGCAATTATCTGTGGACGAAAATTGCAGGTCCATCACAATTTATAATTGTAAGCCAATCGCAGGCGCAAACCCAAATAAACAATCTTGTACAGGGTGTTTACCGGTTTGAATTAAGAGTTACAGATAACCAAGGGGCGACAGGACGGGATACCGTAACTGTTACAGTGAATTCAATTTTACCTCCCGCAAATCAGCCCCCGGTTGCATACGCCGGCCCTGACCAGCTCATTACATTGCCGTTAAACACAGTAGTATTGTCTGGCAGCGGAACTGATCCTGATGGAACAATTACCTCTTCGCAATGGTCTAAAATTTCAGGTCCCGTCACCTTTACAATTACTCCTCTTTCCCCAACTGAAATAGAGGTTTCAAATTTGGTTGAGGGAGAATATCAGTTTGCTTTTACGGTTACTGATAACATGGGTGCAACAGGACGGGATACAGTAACAATTAAAGTGAACCCCGCTACGCTGAAAGAAGCGAACATAAAAGTGTATCCAAATCCTGCAACGTCAATCATTCATATTGAATTAAAAGCCGTACAAAATCCAGTTAAGAATATCATCCGCATTGTTAACCTGGAAGGAAAACTGGTGTATCAATCAGAAATTACCAGAACACAAACAACGCTTGTAGTTCCAATTGATGTTCAACAACTAAATGCAGGTGTATATTATATTCACATAAGTGGAGATGGCAGTATCAGTAATCCGCAGAGTTTTATAAAACTATAAATCTCCACAGTACATAAAAAAAGGGTGTATCGAATGATACACCCTTTTTTTATAGATATTTCAAAACAAGAATATTTCGATGATCTGCTTATTACATCACAGCCTTTTTTTTACTGCTTCTTCATTTTTTCTAAATACAATACGGTTGATGGTGAACGCAACGAAAATAATCAGAAACGGTTCAACGGTATAAGTATATCTGGGCAGCGTTAAAAGAATAGTATGTACACCGGTAACGATCAGGAACGGGATCATTAGAAAATTTGCTAACAGGTATTTTCGATTCACCCACCAACCATAAAACCCTAAGACTATTAAGAAGAAATTTATCAACCCTATTGAAAGCCTTGCTAAAAAGCTCCTGCTACCCTCCGAAGATGACGGAAAAAAACCCCACAACTCCCAAAGGTTTGCCATTCTGTTTTTTACGTAGCGTACCGGATCTTCTTTCATGTATTCGATATACATTTCTAATGCCTGTCCGGATGTTTTTACTTCCGGATGTTTATCCTGATAGTGCCAATCAACATATCCTCCCGAAGAAGTAATGGAATACATGATATTTACCTTGCTGTGGCCAGCCATTGAAAATTGGCCTGTTTTAGTATAACAATAAGAGCTTACTGCAATTACAGGAATCAGAAATCCGATCAAAACGGCAACCCTGAAGCGCTTTCTAAAAATCAACTCAAGAAACATCATCAGTAGCAATATTGGTATTACCTCCGTTCGAATAACTGTAGCAAATCCAAAAAATAATCCGGCATACCAGTTTCTGTTTTTAAGATAAAAGAAGTAGAATCCTAAGAGAAAGAAGGTTGTGGGAGCCTCTGTTAACAACCAGCGTACATAATTGATTTGTGTTGGAAAAATGGCAAGAATAAAAGATGCCAGCAGTGCAATGCCCGTATTATGAAATATAATACGGGTAATTTCGCTCACAAAAAACACAGAGAACACAGAGAATAAAATACTGAGCCAAAGCAGAAGAGGAACAATGTATTCTGTACTCAAAAGTTTGAAAAATGCAATAATAAACGGGTAGCCATTGGGAAAATAGTTAATATACCCTGATTGTAAAATTGCATCGGCCTGTTCAAAATAACCAAATGAATCGGTATGCATATGAGGCAAGCCGGCAAAAAAACAAGCAGCTACCCTGATGAGCAAACCCAGGAGTATAATAAATAACAACGTACTTCTGTAATTTTTTTCCGCAAATACTTCGTTCGAAAAAATAGACCGGACTGGTGTTAAATAAGAAAAGAACAAGCGCATTTTATTCAAATATTATTGGTTTATTTATCTTTCATTTTTCATAAATACCATTCTTCCGCTTCATCCCGAACCTTTAGTATTAAGTCAGGTCCAGACATAAAAAACTACATCAAAGAAAATAACATATTTATCCTCAAACTTGTCTCATCTATAATCACAACTTCTATAATAGTCCCGCAATCAGCCGCTGTTCTGCATCTCAGTTGTAAAATAATCGCAAATTTCAATCAAAGGCAAGCTGAGAGCAGAATCAATCCAACTATATCCTTATAATTTAACTAAAAAATATTCATGGGAAAGTAGCAAATTAAAGTTTTACTTTGGGTTCAATTAATTATTCTTTACCCATATGCATTTTTGGGAATTTCTTTTTATCGTAAGTTGTCTGCTGATTTTTTTTAATTACATCGGTTATGTGCTGCTTATTATTCCTGTTTTGCTGCTACGAAAAAAAGATAAAAACAAACGTTTATCAGCAAGTGATTTTTACCCAACAGTTTCGTTTATTGTTGCAGGCTATAATGAACAGGATTGTATTGAAGAAAAGATTCAAAACTCACTTTCGCAAGATTACCCACAAGATCGCATTGAATTTATTTTTATTACTGACGGTTCAACCGATCAAACAAACAGTATTATTCAACGATATCCTGCCATAAAGCTTCTTTTTCAAACGGAGCGCAAAGGCAAGTCGGCGGCCTTAAACAGAGCTGTTGAACATGCAACGAATGATATTTTAATTTTTAGTGACGCTAATGCAATTTTAAATCAAGAGGCAACAAAAAAAATTGCACAACACTATGCAAACGAAACTGTTGGAGGTGTTGCAGGTGAAAAAAAAGTGATTCATCTGTCGGGCCCTGGTCAAACAAAATCGAATAACGAAGGTATATACTGGAAATATGAGTCGGTTCTAAAAAAAGTTGATTCTGATTTTTATTCTGTTGTAGGTGCTGCCGGAGAATTATTTTCGCTGCGGAAGCAATTATATGAGTCCATTCCTGACACTGTGATACTGGACGACTTTGTTTCAAGTATGAGGGTTGCACAAAAAGGTTACAGGGTTATTTATGAACCTGGTGCATTTGCTTCTGAACTTCCCTCTTTTTCCATACAAGACGAACGGAAAAGAAAAATCAGAATTGCCGCCGGTGGTTATCAGGCAATGGTTTTATTGTCCTCTTTATTTCAATTTTGGAAAACACCCCGCCTCTCTTTTCTATACATTTCACACCGTGTTTTACGATGGACTCTAAGCCCAGTATGTCTCATTTTGGCCTTCATTTCAAACCTGATATTGTATTTGAACAGTGACCTCCTCTTTTTTTCAATTACTTTCTATTTACAGGCACTCTTTTATTTGCTTGCCGCTGCCGGAAGCGTGCTGCCACCCGGCTCAGGGGTAAGCAAACTTGCAACTATCTGTTACTATTTCGTATTCATGAATTGGTCAGTAGTACTTGGCTTTTTCAGGTTTTTACGGGGAACCCAACCAGCTACCTGGGAAAAAGCAAAAAGAACGCAAAGTCAGCCAAATCAGTAACTGGATACATCTTCTCATTCCATATTGATTGGTAAATACCGGCAGCATAAACTTGTTACAATTAGCAAGGTTTCTTACATTTACAGGCGAATCCTTATGAATACATTAAAATCCCCCTCGACTGTTATTTCAAATCAATTCCTCCAGATTAACCGACAGCAAATATCCAGCACAAAAACCGACTAAAAACTTGAAAAAAACTTAGATGGACATCATTTACCTGTTTCGCACCCTATTAAAGAAAAAGTGGATCATTATCGCAGCTGGAATTTTGGCTGCAAGCATTGCCTATATATTGACTCTCAACACGCCAAAGAAATACACATCAAGCTCGCAGATTTCCACCGGTTTTACAGTCAGTGATAAAATTTATATCGGGAGCGAAAATTTTGACATGTTTGAAGCAGAAACAAAATTCAGCAACGCTATTGTTACAATGACATCGCCAGCTGTAATCAGTTTTCTTTCTTACAATCTGATTTTACATGACCTGAAAGAAAAGAAACCTTACAGGACGCTGTCAGAGAAAGACAAGCAATCACCCGAATTTAAACAAATCAATATTCAAGAGGCGGTTAAGACATTTGAGTCGAAGCTTGAAAAAATGAGCTTGTTAACCTCCTTTAACCCCGAGGAAAAAAAGCTGCTTGAATTTCTGACTTTGTATGGTTACGATTACAACAGTATTATCAAGAATCTCAGTATCTACCGACTTCAACGCACAGATTATATTCAAGTTGAATATTCTTCGGAAAACCCCGAGTTATCAGCATTTGTTGTAAACGATCTCTTCAATGAGTTTATCCGTTATTATAGAAATATCCGAAGCAGTATTTCACAGGAATCGATTGATACACTCCGTGGCATCATGGATAAAAAGAAACTGGAATTAGACTATAAAAAAGCCTTGCTTGGTGGTGGTGCAATTGTTGGCGAGGTACAAAGCGCCAGTACGTTTGAATTGATATCAAATTTTGAAAGAGAAATCGCAACTGAAAAAAACACACTCACTTCACTTTATGCTTCATTACGAAAAATCGATCAGCGGCTTGGATCACTGGGAGTTCAAACCACCAGCATCCCCGGAAATAACAATGATGAACTATTGATTTTACGAAAAGCGGTTAGTGATGCGTACGCTGCTTATCTGAACAGCGGCTCAAAAGATCAGGAGCTACTTGCAAAATATAACAGGTTAAAAACAGAATACCAGAGTAAGGTAGCAGACCTTGATCCCGTTAAACCAAAAACTACAGATAAGCCTACAGAAAGCAAAACTGAATTGCTGCAAAAGAAAAGTGATATTGAAATTGATATACAAACAACCAATGTAAACATTGGAGCACTGCAGACTAAAATCAATAATCTGAGAAATAACGTTTACAGCGAAGCAGCCAGAGGAGCATCAGCAGAAACACTTTCGAAAGAAGCCGATCAGGCAAATGTGGACTATTTGGCCGCTAAACAAAAGTATAATGATGCGATAGACGGAAGCTCTTCTTCGGTCAATAATTTTCGCCAGGTATTAATGGGGCAACCAGCCATTGCAGCAGATCCGTCCAAAAGAATCATACTTGTAGGCATGGCCGGTCTTTCTGCTGCTATTGCAGCAATCCTTGTAATTGTGTTACTTGTATATCTTGATTCTTCGGTTAAAACCCCGGCAATTTTCGGGAAAACAGTGAATCTCAGATTGATCAGCTTTGTGAACTACATGAACCTGAAAAACAAGTCAGTTGAAGAAATTGTGGCGAAGAAAGATTCCGAAGGAAGCAGTTTCAGATATAGAAGTAACATTGGTGTTTTCAGAGAGTCGCTGCGTAAACTCAGGTACGAAGTTGAAAGTAGCGGCAAAAAAACCTTTCTTTTCGCAAGTACTAAAAAAGGTCAGGGTAAAACAACATTGATCATGGGGCTATCGCACAGCTTGAGCATGAGCAATAAGAAAATTCTGATCATTGATACAAACTTTTCAAACAACGACTTAACTGTTGAAATGGATGCGTTGCCAACGCTGGAAAAAGTAAAATTCAACCTTTCGGATCCTGCATCAATGATTCAGCAGGTAAAAGCAGCGGCAAAAGAATTACCTGATAAAAATATTTTTATTATTGGCTCGGAAGGTGGCGATTATACACCATCAGAAATATTACCAAGAGAAAATATTCTTGCTCACTTACAACAACTCACTACCGAGTTTGATTATATTTTTCTTGAAGGCCCACCTTTGAATGATTTTTCGGATGCAAGAGAGTTGTCGGCTTACGTTGAAGGCGTAATCGGTGTGTTTTCTGCCAATGATATGATCAAGCAAATTGACAAAGAATCCATTGGTTTTTTCAAAGAACTTGGACAAAAATATGTTGGTTCAGTTCTAAATATGGTTGACCTGAAAAACGTCAACTCTGTATAAGCTAAGTGAATAACCCGGATTGTGATGGACTAACCTCTTACTTAAATTAAAACACGATGTACGAACAGGAAGAAACAAAATCAAAAGAGCTTATTTCTATGCACGAAAAATTGGTCCTTCTTTTTGCAGGATCTGCAATGGGTGCACTGTTTATTAAAATCATGTTTTTTTAGTCCGCTCCATGCAAGCACAGGGTACAACTATAAAAAATCAAAGGAGTCATCGCCTCTTTCGAAATCTGAAAACCGGCAGTGGCAATGAAATCACTTCCCGCATGTGGATGGGCTATGCTTTTCTTTTCATGCTCGTAATAGGGATTGGTTTATCTACAGCTGTGTCGCCAACGCTTACCTTGGCAATTCCGGTTATTCTTCTTTCATTAACCGTTGCATTTATTTGTATTATCAATCCGGAAGCGGCACTCTACATTATTATTGCTTATTCCTTTTTTATCAGCTTTGTGAATAGAGCGTTTCTTAATAACGCTTTGCTGGTTGGAATCCCCTCTGATATACTCGTTGGACTTACGTTTCTTGGTTTTCTGGTAAGGGGGACCGATTTAAAAAACAGCATCATGCTGTTTTCCAAGCATCGGGTGGTGATTGTATTAATGATTCTGTACGGTTATACTGCAATTCAGTTGTTTAACCCGTATGGAAACTTACTGACAGGTTGGTTTCCTGCAGTAAGAAAAGTGGCGGCTACTTTTCTGCTTTTATTTATCGCATACAATACACTTACTACCAAAGAAAGTATTTATCGTTTTATTAAAGTAATCTTCCTGTTTACCGTTATTGTTGCCATTTATGCAATCATTCAGGAATTTCATGGTTTTTTCGACTTTGAAATACGTTGGCTGCAAGCAGATGAAAAAAGATACCGGATGACGTTTGTAAACGGCGGAGCCAGGAGAATGTCAACCTTCCCCGATGCATTGTCGCTTTCGATTGTAATGGCCACCTGTAGTGTATTTTTTATCGGGCTTTTAACCGGTGTTAAAAAGCCCATCTATAAAGTTGTACTTTTTTTCGGCATCATGTTATTGTTACTTGCAATGACGTTTTCTTTAACACGTACTGCCAATGTAATGGTGATTGCCGGAATTGTACTGTTTCTGATTATCACATTTGATACAGCTACTTCAAAAATTGTTGCCGGGGCTGGTCTTTTTATATTTCTTGTATTGCTGTATGCACCTACTAATAACAGGCATGTGTATCAATTCCGCAATACATTTAAAGGTGGTACAAAAGACCCCTCGTATATTGTGCGGGAAGTAAACAGGGCAAGAATACAACCCTATCTTTATTCGCATCCTATTGGTGGCGGCTTGAATACAACCGGCACCGAAGGCTTAAAAAACAATCCGTCGCATCCGCTTGCCGGGTTCCCTCCTGATAGTGGTTATTTAAAAAAAGCACTTGAAATAGGTTGGATAGGATTCGGACTTCTTTTATTTCTTTATTTTACTATTCTAAAAACTGCCGTGCGTGGCTATTTCAGCAACACAGACCGAAAAACGAAAGTAATGTTTGCAGCTTGTGCTGCCTCCTTTTTTGCTTCCTATATGGGCGACTATACGCAGGAAGCCATTGGGCAAATTACCGATATAGTTGTATATTTTCCCTTAATAGCTGTGGTGCTACGCTTGCGAAGTGAACCATTACTCATAAAACCTTAACTGCATATGAATTGTCTATTCGCTTTTTCTCCAAAAAAAACACCTGCTGTAACAATCCCATTCAGCGTGTTGATCCTTTTGTTTCTGACTGCATTTATAACTGCAAAAGCACAAACGAATGACCTGTTTTTACACCCTTCCATCTCCAGTGCTGATTCGGCAATTATTCATAACGACTCAATGTCAGTAGAAGACAAACTTGTTGCATTGGCAATTAACGGCCCCCTGTTTAAAAGTTCTGAAAGTCAGAATAAAATCAATGAATATTTATTGAAAGCTGCAAAAAATCAATGGATCAACCTCCTTACACTTTCTGCAAACCTGAATGATCAGAATACGTTTGTGCAAAATCCCAATGCAGGCAGCAATGTAATTTTCCCACGCTACTTTTTTGGTGTAAATATTCCACTGGGAACAATTTTATCACGTACAAGCGTTAAATCGGCCAGGGAGCAGGTTAAAATAAGTAAAAATAATCAGGAGCAACTTGCACGTACCATTAAGGCGGAAGTATTATCAAAATATGAGCGATATCAAAATCTTGCTGAGCTGATTAAGTTACAAACTGATATTCTTGATAATGAAGAAACGGCTTTCCTGCAAGCCAAAGATAAGTTTCGCAATGACCTTATAACAATTGATGTGTATAATGTTGCCCAGAAGTTGTACAACCTTGAACTGTCAAAAAAACTATCCTTGCAACTGGAGCAAGACTTAATTAAACTGGATATTGAGCGAATAATTGGCGTTAGCCTTGATAATATCGTTAAATAACTAACACCCACTATGTTCTTATTTTTTCCATACCCACATTGTTACATACTTTTTACGAATGGTCATCTTCTGACTCCTCAAAAAAGTCAGACGAATAAATCATATACCGCATGAGTTCAAACGAACATTCATCAAGCGGTTTCGTTTCAAAAGCATTTAACCTGCCCTATCTGAACCAAACAAGGTTCAAATGGATTGACTATATAAAAGGAATTGCCATTTTACTGGTTGTGTACCGGCATGTGGTTATTGGAATTGAACGTTCGGGTATTGAAGTACCGTCCTACATGGTGTATGCAAATATGATTTTTTACAGTTTCCGTATGCCTTTGTTCTTTATTTTGTCCGGATTGTTTATTCATGCAAGCCTTCGAAAAAAAACGTTCAGGGAATTGGTTTTCATCAGATTTGAAACATTAATCTACCCTTATTTCATTTGGGTGTTTTTACAGATTTCTGCACAAATTATATTTACCGACTTTACAAATTCCAGCAGGGGGTTGATCGATTATACCTATATTTTTTACTTACCACGTGAACTGGATCAGTTTTGGTACCTGCCGGCATTGTTTAATGTAACCCTGGTTTATGCATTTATTAAAACAAGGTTCAAACCAGCCATTTATGTACAGCTGATTCTGGGTTTGTTGTTCTATTACTTATCTCCTTACGTTCGGGATTTCAGTATCATTTCAGACTGGATGGAATTTTACCTTTTCTTTGCCGTGGGCGATGCAATTGCCGGCTTTCTGTTTAATGATACGAACCAGAAAAAATTAAAAAAATCAATTCTCCTTCTGGTTTCCATTCCGGTTTTTATCCTCATTCAATTGTACTACCTGAGTAAACCTGAGAGTTATTTTACATCCGCTTTTTCCGGCCGTACCGAGTTTATCTTTATAGCATTAGCAGGTTGTTTTGTAATGATCATACTATCATTGTATATTGAAGATTTTAAACGAATCCGGTTTTTACGGATTATTGGTTTTCACTCCCTGTATATTTATGTGATGCATGTATTTGTTTTCAGTTTTATGCGGATCATCCTTACAAAATTTTTACATGTAGATAATCCCATTGTTCTTTTAGTTTCCGGCATCGCAATCAGCATACCGGCATGTATCATGATCTACAATCTGTTGATAAAAGATAATGTTCTCTGGTTTCTATTTTCATTCCGTAAAAAATTGAGCACCACTAATCAATAAGAATATGAGCAATCAAGTACGAAATAATCAGCTACCGCTTACAAACAGTGATTTACTCAACTATCTGAAATCATTAAATTTCAGCTCTGGTTTTATTGATAAACTGAAAGTTTATTACAGGCCCATGGTTTGTCCGTTTATTGATTTAATCGGGTTAGTAAATGAAGGCGATAAAGTTGGTGATATCGGTTGTGGGTCGGGGCAGTTTTGCCTCTTGCTGTCAAAGTTTGCAAAACCCGCATCAATTTTTGGCGTTGAAATCGACCAACGCCTCGTTGAAAATGCACGACAACTATTTCAAAAATACAGTCATGTTCCTTATACGTTCGAAGCATTCGACGGAATCATTTTCCCGGAGGTAATCGGGGAACTGGATATCATTTTTTTAAATGATGTGCTGCATCATGTACCTAAACCGGCACAGGAATCATTCATTTCAAATTTAATCAAAGCAATGAAACCGGGAGCTCGACTGGTTTTAAAAGATATCAACGGCAGCAGCTTGTTTGTTTATTGCAATAAAATGCACGATCTGGTTTTTGCCGGAGAAATTGGCAATGAGCTCCCTTATAAAAAAGCCGAACAACTGATTGAAAAAAACGGGATGTCTATTATCCGGTCAACTAAAAAAAGAATGTATGTCTATCCACATTACACAATTGTTGCAAAAAAAGTCTAGGAGTAAGTTATTCTTTGTTGCCTTCTGCTTTTCACTCCTTTCACTTTACCCTATTTATAAAAACTTTTATAATGGGGCCGCTGTTACTACCTACGAGCGTCATCAGGCACTCCTGGAAGGAAGATCGGAATATTTCAACCCATGGCAGTACCGCATGCTATGCCCTGTTTTAATTGAAGGGTTAATGTGGGGCTATAACCAAACAATTGACAGAGTCTATCCAGTTGAAGAAAAATTTAATTTTCAATTTCAGCAAACGTCGGAACCCAATCCCGAAACAAAACAGTTTCTTGAACTGCTGCAAACAAAAGGTGCCGTTAAGTACATGATCGTATTCCTGTTCTTCCGTTTTCTACTGAACCTGTTTGTTTTTATTCTTTCCTATAAAGTGTGGAGTTATTTTGTAAAGAATAACTGGCTTCTTTTTTTTGGCCTCATTTTTCTTTCGCTGGCAATGGGCAATGCAGTAATAGCAAGCGACCTTACATTCAATACCTACATGGATAATATTTTCTATCTGCTCACAGCTATTATCATTCTTTACCAGAAAAAACCTTACTGGCTCATTCCGCTTACGCTATTTGCAGCATTTAACAGGGAAACTGCAATGCTTATACCCGGTCTTTATTTTATTTCAAAAGCAGATTTTACAAACTTTCGTTTAAAGCAGTTCAATTTCAAATCAATTAAGTTTCCGGCTGCAAATGTGTGGTTATTAACATTTCTATTGTATCTCATTTTTGCCGCTGTTTTTATTGGTGTTCGAATGTATTATGGATATGTTCCTTCACAAACATGGAAGGTGCCATCCGGTATCCCAATGGTGAAGCTGAACCTCTTCAGTGCAGTAGGCGTAAAAGCCTATTTTGAAATGATTGGTACCTTTAGTGTTATTCCGCTTATTATTCTCTATCGTTTCCGGCGCTTTCCGATATTGTTGCGTACATGGTTTATTGCACTTGTACCCATCTGGTTTGCCGTTCACATCTACTCCGTAGTGATCTATCAAACCCGTTTATTTCTTGTACCATCTATACTTGTGTTTCTCCCAATGATGCTCTGGCTCATAGAGAACCAATACAAATACGTACAAAAAGAAGAGTAATAATAACCCAGATTTCAGGTAACTGTTTTTCCTAAACGAAAACATGAAAACGGATTTCATAAAGCTGCCAAATCCCTTTCCGGCAGCAACTTCCGTGATGGTAGTAATTGATTTATTGAATCAACTGTGTAAAGGATAAATCGATATCATCGCTTCTTTTCACGTTTGCCGTGCAAATACTCGCCAATGATCGTATATCGTACAAAATATCGGTAGGTTAAAATTGTAAACAAGAAAGTACCCAGTAATACAATCGGCAAACGCAATACATGCGGTACACCTGACTGCAGAAGGGCCACCTGTAAAAAAGAAACACTGAAAATATGAACGAGGTACACCCAATAAGATGCATCTGAAAAATAACGCCAACCAGCACTTTCCTTTTTCAGATACTTTATAAACACTCCGGTAATGCCTACTACCAGTGCTACTGTTTCAAATGAAACGAATAAATAATCATACGGAGATGGAATGGCAGGTTGATAAAACCGAAAAACAGAGCACGCCGTTCCCGCAATAAATAAGCCCCATGCATAAGTACCCGTTGTTTCAATACTTTTTTGATGAATTTGCAATACCCACCCGCTACAAAAAAATAATCCGTAATACAGGAAATACAGCAAATTGGGTTTAATACCAGTATATACAGGCGGAGTGTAAACCCTGAAAAAATACAGTAACAAAAAAAGTAAACAAACGAAGCCTGTAATATGCAGTAAGCTGATTTGCCGGAACCAATTACTCAGCTTGGTGGTTACATAGATTATTCTTTGCTGTAAAAAAAATACATACAAAAATGCCACAGCATAAAAAAACAACAGATAATACAAAAACCACAAATGCGCCATCCCATTCCAGGAGAGCATTTGCTGCAGGCTTCGCTTTACTGAAGTTGAAAAATCAAACCCCTGCACAATGTAGAAACTGTTAAAATGAAATGGCAAAAGGCTAAGCGGTACAATAAGAATAAGACCTGTCACAAATGGAACGAATATTCGTTTGAATCGTTGGGTTAAAAAATACTGATGCCCTTTTTTTTGAATAACCATACGTGAAAAATAACCCGCTACCATGTAAAAAAGGGGCATCCGGAATATGTGTATGTAACCGTAAAGCCAATCCAGAAAGTTGTAATTTGTTACATCATGGGGCCAGTTTGGTTCTGCTTCTGCTTTATAAACAATTAAAGAATGCAGCACAACTCCCAGCCACATTGCCGTTGTTCGTAATGCATCAAAACCATTAATGCGCTCGTTATTGTTCATAGTAACTATTCAGCAGAAATTAAGTGAGTGTTTTCGAAACTATATGAGATAATTTTATGACCAAAGTACTGAAAAAAAGGTTGCCTGTTTAAACAGGCAACCTTTTAAAATACCGCACAAATTTCTATCTACATTATCGCTTAACCTTTACGATACGTAAGGTTTTTGTTTCATTACCCGGAAGACCCGACACTTTAATCATATAGACACCAGGCATCAGTGTATTTCCATCCAATCCAATTTTCTGCTGGCTAACACCCTGCTGTACATTCCGCAATTCTTTGGTGTAAACCACTCTGCCCGTAATATCTGTAACAATCACACTAACACGCTCTGTTGACTGGGTAAGTGAAAGGTTAACAGCAACATCATCGATGAACGGATTTGGATAAACGGCCACTTTATTGTGTTGAACAATTTCTCCCAACCTGTTATTTGCCTGTGTTTGACCAGTTGTAATTGCGGGCTGTGTAAGACGACCGCCCAGCGAAACGATACCAGGATTCATACTGTTTCCTGCTCCGCCACCTTGTCCGCTACCATCAGCACTGATGAAAGCTTCTATAACCATTGCACCGATATATGCAAACGATGAGGCCCCACCTGCTCTGATCTCAATTAATACTGATCCATTTTCATCTGGTGTAACATTTGTAATAGTCACTGTATTGTTTTGATTATCGGCAGCATTCAACGAAGCACTCTTCGATCCAATAGTGTAAACAGTTGTTCTGTCGCAATAAGTACAGATCCGACTTGCGAAGAATGTGAAGTTAAATGTGTTTGCAATACTCAACCCGTCAATCCGCAGCATGGCTGTTGTGTTAGCATCCAACCACCATGTTTGCGTAATCACCTTATCAGGATATACACCGCTATTATTTCCGGTATTTACACCATAAGGATTTACACCATTAAATGCAGTTCCAACAACCGTCATGTTAATACCTGTTGGGTTATTCGATGAGTTTTTCAGATTCGGATAAACATCATCAGGAATAGGACCTTCATTTGTATTATTCCAAGGAGCTCCTTCCGGATTATCCTGGTTAAAGTTTACATATACTGCATACTGAAGCGTAGATGCTCCTGCAACATTTGTGTATACAGAGAAGAGGTTCGGATTGCGTTTTGCCCTTACTTTAAAGTAATAAACCGCACCTGCTGAAAGACCTGTATTAATGTACGATGTTACGTTTGCAGCAGTTGTTGTTACCAGCGTGTAGGTGCCGTTTGCAGAAGCTGATCTGTAAATTTCAAATCCATCTTCATTATTCGACTTATCTACCCAATTTAACTGAATCGATGATGTTGTTTTTGCAACAGCAGTCAAATTAGACGGCGCTAATGGCGAACCATTGTCAACATACGATTGAATAACCAATGCATTAATATATGCAAATGGTGAAGCCGCATCTTTCTGAGCCGTAAATTCAATTACGCCACTTGCATTTGGTACCAATCCCTGTAATTGCGCAGTATTCGTTGTATTACTTGCTGCATTTAAACCTACAGACTGTCCACCATAGCTATAAATTGTTGTACGATTATCCGTAACTGCTCCACGGCTTGCAAACAATATCAAATTGTATTTCACATTCGCTGCAGTTGACAACCCAGCGATACGAATACGCTTCGCCGTAGTTGTGTTGGTGAAATACGCTGTCTTCATTACATCGTCAGGGTAAACTCCTGTGTTAGCACCAGTAACGGCACCTACATCGTTTGAATTATCCCATGCATCAACTAACGTAACAGATATGCCAGATGGAGTACTTGCCTCATCAACAATGTTAGAAATCACTGTTCCGGCAGCAGGTGCGCTGTTGAAGCTATTCCATGGACTACCAACAGGTGACACCTGATTGAAGTTTACAAAATAAGAACTGATATCCTTATCGGTAACAGCAACTGTAAACTGTGCGCTTGATGCAGAGTTGTAGTTATCCGTAGCTGTAACTGTAATACCCGGGAATGAGCCGATTGTACTACCAGGAGCCAATGTAACTACACCCGTTCCATTTCCATTATCTGTAAAGGTTGCGAAAGCTGGCAAACCACTTGCAGATAATGTAATGATATCTCCCGGAGCATCAGTAGCTGTGATATTAACATTTACTACCTGTTCTGTTTTCATTGCAACATTTGCAATTGCAGTAATAACAGGGCTTCCGTTAGGAATACTTACTGTAACAACATCGCTGTTTGGAGAACTTCCAATTGCATTGATTGCCCGAACATAATAGTAGTAGGTAGAATTTCCTACTGCAGTTGCGTCATCATACGTTTCAAGGTTTGCATTATTACCTCCCGGGTTCAGTAATGTAAATGAACCTGGCAAGTTAGTTGATGACCTGTACACTTCATACGCCGACTCATTGTACGCACCATCAATCCATGTTAACCTGATTGTATTGCCCGGAAGAACCGTAGCTGCAAGGCTTCTTGGTTTTGCAGGTGCAGATCCGTCATCGTACAGATTTTCAATCACCATTGCATTGAGGTAGCTGTAAAAAGAAGCTGCTCCTTTGGTAAGTGTAAGTACAAGCGTGCCGTCGGCAGCAGGTTGTGCATTGCTGATTGTAACTGTATTCTGTGTGTTAGCTGCAGCATTCAGGCTTACACTTGTTCCGTTAATTGTGTAAACACTGGTACGATCGTCGGTTACAGATCCTCTGCTTCCAAAGAATGTGAAATTGTATTTAAAGGCAGGGTTCAATCCATAAATTCTGATTGTTTGCGTTGCGTCGGTAGTAAAGTAGCACGACTGCATTACAGTATTTGGATAAACACCTGTGTTCGTTGGGCTTGTTGCGCCAAACGTGTTCACGGCATTACCAAGGTTCTGCCAAGGGCTTGTAATCAACAATCCAATTCCTGAATTTGCTCCCGTTTCATCCAGCATGTTCGGGAAGTTATCATTTAATGAAGGAGTTGGCTTGTTAGTATTATTCCATGGTGCAGGAGCCGAAGCTAAAGTACCGTCAGTAAAGTTGATGTATGTCTTCTTATTTGGATTTACGTTGTTCACCGTAATTACAAACGCACTTGTTGCTACACCACTTCTTCCATCATCTACAGTAGCCACTACATTGTATGTACCATGATCAGCCAAGCCAGGTGCCAGATTGATCTGTACATTTCCACCGTTAATAACAGGCACTGCAAATTCAGGTAATCCGGTGAAGCTCCATGTTAACACATCTGTACTGTTTTCGTCGGTAGCAGAAATATTTACTTGTGCAGTTTGTTGTTCGTTCAATGTTACATTACTTACTGGCGCTATTGTCGGCAGGTAATTGTCATTCACAAACAAATCAAACGTTACAGAACTGTTTCCACCATTCTGATCGGTAACATTTACAACAATTCCTGTAAAATCGCCCGCAGCCGGAGGATTTGTAAAGCTGATGGTTCCTGTTCCGTTTCCGGTAGATGTATAAATTGCAAAAGCAGGTAAGTTTTGCGTTGTAACAGTTAATGTTTCAGGATCAACATCCGTTGCTGCAACGTTTACAGTCAGTACAGTTCCAAAGCGCATGTACTGATTTCCAATTGCTGTAATTACAGGAACGTTATTGCTTGTTTTAGCACTGTCTTCATTACTGTAAGCAGAATTTCCGCCTGCGTTTACAGCTCTTACTCTGTAATAGTTAATTGAGTTCGCAAATAATCCGGAGTCAATATAAGAAACCGTATTGGCTGGTAACGTTGATACCAAAAGGTAATTCGAATTATCAGCTGAAGATCTCCACAATTCATATCCATCTTCATTTGCAGCTGCATCTGTCCAGCTAACAGCAATTTTGGAGCTTGATGTCCCAGAAGCTGTTAAACCAGTTGGTGCTGCAGGTATTGCCGGCAATGGTTGCGTTGTAGCATAAGACTGTAACAACGGTGTATTGTTCATCAGATCCGTAATAGCGGATGCTGATAATGCCGACCCATATATTGCAAACTGATCAATTCTTCCATTAAACAAACCGGTGCCTGTATTGAATGCATTAGAACTGTTATTCGCTGCAATCCGTGACCCGTTTGTGGTAGTTGTTGTTGCTGAAAAGCCGAGATTGGTATCGGATGCAACTTGCACTCCGTTCACATATAAGCGCAAAGTGTTTGTGCTGTAAACCAATGCAATATGATTCCAACCTGTACTAGTATACGATACAAAGAAGTTGCGTCTTGTATTATTACTTGCCACACCTGCATACAAGCGGTTTTGATCGAGTCTTAATGAAAGACCGTCATCACTTCCTCCAATATCAAGAATAATTCTGTTCCCTGTATTACTGTTCGACTTCATCCAGAATGCAACTGTTTTTGCAGAATACACATTTTGAAGGAATGAACTATTTACAGGAATTGTTACGCTTTGGTTACTGCCATTAAACCCAATTGAATGTGTACCCTCCTGCTTATCGGTAGTACTGTAGGTTGGGTTATTACTTTGTGTAAGCGTCCGGCCATTACCACTCGCATCTGTTAAATTGTTATTGAACAACCAGCTTGCTTCAAGCGGTATAACATTTGACACCAATGCTGATGCACCAGATGTGCTGATAGCTCTTATCTGATAATAATACGTTGTATTCGCATTGAGTGTAGTATCAGCATAGCTGGTTGCATTGGCAGGTGCAGTTCCAACAGTTACAAAACCAGTTGATACATTGGTTGATCTCCAGATTTCAAATCCGGTTTCGTTGTTACTGTTATCTGCCCAGCTAAGATTAATTTGTTTATAAGAAACCGCAGTTGCCGCCAGATTAGATGGATCTGCCGGAGGCGGACCCGCAGGTGTTGGAGCATCTCCAAACGCACTGTTTGGAATGGTTACATAACTTGTTCCAGTTTGTGGTGTGCGCCATGTAACACTAAGCGACTCACCGCTTGTTAATTCATAATAAGCGATGGCAATTGGATAAACTCCAGCTGTAAGGTTTACAGCTGCAGATGTCCTGTCTTGAGGTCCATGGGAACCATCATTATTTACGAGTGAGCTGTTTGTACCGAATACATAAGGTGATGTCGTACCATTTAAAGAGCCCAGCCATAACCGACTTCCGTCGTCAGAATTAGTTCTGAAATAGTAGGTACCTGTTACAGGTATATTAATATAGCCTTCCCATAAGAAAGCAAATCGATCATTTTGCGTTCTTGGCGTAAGAGCTACATTCGGCATTTGACCAACAGAAACAGGAGTAAGCGTTGCAAAATTGGGTAAGTTGCTCCATGTTCCTGTATACGTATAATATTTATATGAAAGTCCTGCAAGAATTGCCTGAGCAGTAACCTGATTGCTGTGCGGCGATTCATTATTTGCAGCATCTCTTGCTCTTACCGTAAAATAGTAGGTTTCTCCGTTTGTAAGATTGTATACTTCATACGAAGTATTGTTAGTTACATACGATTTTACTCCATTTACATATACATCATACTTCGTTACTTCTACATCATCTGTTGCTGCAGTCCAGCTCAATGAAACGGATGATCCGGTAGTACCAGCTACCAACAGGTTTGTTGGTGCAGTAGGAGGAATGTTATCAGAATCAGTTGTTCCATCGGCTTCTACTGAACCTGGGGCAGCGCCTGTATTGTTAACTGCACGAACACGGTAATAATATTTTGTTTTTGGCAAAAGATTATTGTCGGTATACGAGAGTACATCTGCTGCTGTAATGGCGATCAAAGTATAAGGCCCGCCTGCAGTAACTGAACGGTAAACTTCAAAGTTTGTTTCATTGTATTGAGGAGCAGGGTTGTCACTCCAGTTTACTTGCAATGCGGATTTAGAAACAGTGGTAACTACAACATTAATTGCAGCATCTGGTTTATTTGGACCATTCGCATCTACCACTGTAAACGGAGCCGAGAATTCAGAAGAACATCCAAATTGCTCTGTTACTCTTACTTTATAACCACCGGGGCCGTTTGCTACAAGGGTGTTTGCTGTACCGATCGTGGTTGTACTACCTTCTTTCTGCCATAAATAAGTTTGATAAGTATTCGGAACAGAAAGTGTAACCGTGTTAACGCCACTTAATGTTGGTAATACTTTGCTCATTAATCCTGAAACAGTGATAGGAGGAGGAACGGTTCCGCCTTTAATTTTAAGTTCTACTGGAATTGGAGACCAGTCAGACCATAAAGATCCTCTTCTAACTCTAGCCGAGTAAATTGCTAACGCAGGATTACCGGGCACTGCTGTACCGGTTATAGAAATTGTATTTGTAGTTGATCCGGCAATTAACACGCCATTCTTTCTCCATTCGTATTGATCAAAACCAGGTGCAAGACCAATTGTAAGATTAATCGGATCGCCCGGACAGAATTCGCTTCTGCCGGTTAAGGGCCATGGATTAGCTGAATGTACCTGTAGTGCAAATGGATAAAACCCAGGTTCTGTCCACACAGTATTCCATGTACCATGCGCCAGATTTGGATAGAGTGTATACTTAAAATTTCCTCCTGCCGCCAAAATAGCATCACGAACCGATTCAGCAGTATAAGGTGTTGGAGAAGGATCCAAACCTCCTTGGAAATTCCAAACAGGAGTGTATTTTATTTTATTAATCGTAGTTGTATTGATATAGCATGCACAAGTAGCAGACATGGGAAGCGCTCCGGCAACATAAGTAGGATTGTTGATCATCATATCCCAAGTACCTGCACCACCAGCAGAGAGACCATTGGTAGTAACTCTGAACCCATCCAACTTATTGTTGGTAACCATATAATCGATCAATTCTTTCAATGCATTAAAATGGCCAACATCCCAATAGCCATTCTGCGACTGCATCACCAACACGTATCCATCAAAAGTGCCATCTTCCACTTTGTTATTAAACTGTTGTCCACCGTGCAGTAATGAATATTCATTATCATACACGGTTCCTCTTTCACCTAATCCGTGAAAGAATGCAATCATCGGGTATTTCTTTCCGTCAACTGCTGTTGGATTATACGTTTTGGGGAATTTTAAACGAAATGCATATCCTTTGTAGTAATATGCTTTAAACAGAGTGGTATTCCATCCCAGTCTATTTGTTTTTACCCACTTCGCAATAGTTCCCCATGCGGGTGCTGTTGGAGGTGTGGCTGAGTTGTAAACTACAATTGGGTCGGCCGGATTAAGTACGCTCTGCGCCATTGCAGGCCGAGCAAATATTGTTGCACTAATTAGGATAGCTCCGCAAACAATACTGTAAAGAGTTTTCATAAATTGAAACATTAATGATTAGAGAAACAACTTGCAGTTAAATAATTTAAATGTCAAAAACTTAGCAGTTTTTGCAAAGGAGCATCATCGTAGTGTTGGCTACAACAAACAGGAGATTTTAAAATCGGAAATTCAAGAGGATTGCAGGAATGTTGGGTAGGTTAATCTAGGAGAATTAGCATTTCAGAATCCCAAGAAATGGAATTAAATGCAATACTAAACATTTTTCGGAATATCCTATAACTATTTTTTGCAATAAAGCATGTTATCCAGGAATTTATTTTTGCAACCGGCTGTTTAGTAAGTGCTTATAAGTGCGGCAAACTACTTATTTTTAAACGGCTTTACAGATTATTTTTCACGTAACTCATTTCATTTTAATGACTTTTCAAAAAGTAGTTTTATCTCTTACCTTTCTTAATAGCGCTGTTTTCCTTTGCGTATGCCTTGCACCATTTTTATCTTCCCCTTCAAGCTGGCCCATTGGCATGATGGGCTTTGGGTTCCCTTTTTTATTGATTTTTCAACTGCTATGCCTAATCTTCTGGGCAATCCGTAAAAGCAAGTGGGTATTACTTCCATTACTTTGTATGGCCTTAGGATCCAAGCAGATTTCTGTGGTTGGTTCATTTCATTTCTTTTCAAAAACCATAACCACCAAACCTGAAAATGGAATTCGGGTTATGTCGTGGAATGTGTCGAGGTGGGATGAGCGTAATAAAGAAAAAAGAGGTGGCGCCAGTTATCGGAAGCTAATGTTCGATTTAATTGAATTTCAAAATGTAGATATATTATGTGTTCAGGAGTTTTTTGAGTGTTACGCACCGGAGCAATTTGAAGAGAATATCCCGGCACTTGAAAAGATCGGTTTTAAGTACCACCACTTTTTCCCTTCCTCTCTGGTGTTTGAGGGTAAGTTTCAATATGGACTTGCCATTTTCTCAAGATTCCCAATCGTAAATACAGGGGAAATGAACGAACTGCCAAGCACACATTCGGAGGGACTTGCGTTTGCAGATATAGTTGTAAACACACAACCTGTCAGAATTTATAATACGCACCTTGAATCCCCTGGTATCCGGGAAGATGACTTTAGCCAACAACGAACGATTAAACCTTCACGATCGCTGCTTTATAAATTAAAAAGCAGCTATGCATTACGCAACAAGCAGGCATCGCTGCTAAAAAGAGAGATGAAGAAAAGTCCCTACCCTTCCATTTTATGCGCTAACCTTGGCACAGTGCCGAATTCATTTGCTTATTTTGAGGCAAGACAAACGATGAAGGATGCGTTTTTAGAAAAAGGCAGCGGTTTAGGCCGAACAATCAGGTTTATCTCCCCTACTCTTCGAACAGATTATATTTTTCTTGATAGATCCTTCAAGGTAGAAAGCTTTAACCGGCTAATTGTTCCTTATTCCGATCATTATCCGATTATTTCAGATTTTACCTTCAGTAATAAATAACAGGCCTTATTTCTGTGAAAAACTAGCCTGAATCGTCTTTTTACCTACCCTTTAGTGGGTATTTTTACTTTTTTTTTATTAATAATTTGCACTTTCTGTAATTTTTTATAGTTTAGTGCCATAATTAGATTGCTTACCACATAAAGGAATCATACTCTCTCATATCTTTTTGACAAACCGTACTTTACTTTCCAATCCCAATCAGTGTATTCAATTTCCTAATTAAAGCAAGTGCCGGAAGACATTTAACCCAAGCGCTACTCCAATTCCATGATTATTTGTATAATTCAATTATTGCTATAAGCAATAGTTATTAATCTACAGTAATTATGAGTAAGACAATTTTAAGTGTTAACAGTAATAAGTCGATGAATTACCTGTTAAACACAATTATTACCCGTCAGCATCAGTTTATACCTGTAACTGATATTTATTCAGCAATGAAAGAGTTGAAAAAGAATAACAACATTTCAGTTGTTCTGTTGGATATTGATATGCATATTGAAGAAAGTCTTGATTTTATTCATCACCTCCAAACTAGCAGCCTCTTTAATGTAGCTGTTGTTACCTTAACCAGTGATAAATCAGGAAGTCTTAAAAAAATACTGGAAGCTGATCTTGGTATTCATGAACTTTTCTATAAACCGTTTAACCCGGTTGATATCTTGAAATCAATCGATAAGGTTACTTTAATTGACAGTCCCTCTAAAAGCCGTTTATCCGTTATAGCAAGTTAACCATTTGTTTACCCTAAAATTGAATCTATGTTGTTGCAACCATTATCAACTACTGCTACATCTACGTATTTCCGTGGAAGTTCATTAGTGTGCTCACCTATTGAAAAGAATGAAATGACCTATTTCTACATTGGATCGAATGATAAAATAGCTGGTTTTTTCTCGACGATTTTTAAAGACGGCAATTGTACATCGGGTTTTAAAGATGCTGTTGCCAATATTAAAACAATAACCAATCTGGAAGGGTGCAGTCCCGATGTAATTGTTATTGATTTGCCTCTGGATCAAGATCACTTACTTGATTTTTGCAAAACCGCAAAACAATCGGTTCTCTTTTCCAATACAATTATCATCTATAATGATGCCAATCTTTCTGCTGACGATATTTATTTTTTAAAACAGTTAGATTTAGTGGATGATGTTGCAAATGTTACCTCTCTTGAGGTGAATTTTGCCAACAAAGTAAATTTCCTGAAAGGACTTAAAAGAAAATCGGTTGTGCCTGCTATGTACGTGAGCAGAAATGTGAATCTGGAAGCATTCCAAAATGGATCAAATTCCTTTTCCAAAAGGATGTTTGATATTTTGATCTCTTCGTTTTTACTGATTGCATGTTTACCCCTGCTTTTACTGATTGCCATTGCTATTCGGCTGGAATCAAAAGGACCAATTTTTTATACAGCGCTTAGGGCTGGAAGAGGCTTTAAACTCTTTGATTTTTACAAATTCCGAACCATGGAAGTAGGTGCAGATAAAAAGGTAGAAGCACTCTCACACCTGAATCAGTACGGCGAAAATGAAAGCGGAGCAAAGTTTCTGAAGATATACAATGATCCTCGTGTAACAAAAGTTGGTAAATTTTTAAGAAATACAAGCTTAGATGAATTACCTCAGTTGCTGAATGTTCTGAAAGGTGATATGTCGCTTGTAGGTAACAGGCCATTGCCTTTATACGAAGCAAGTACCTTAACAACTGATGAAAGTGTGGAACGTTTCATGGCGCCCGCAGGAATAACCGGTCTTTGGCAGGTCAAGAAAAGAAGCAATTTTGATATGTCTGCAGAAGAAAGAATTAACCTTGATATTTCATATGCACGTAATAATAATTTCATGTACGATATCTGGATCATTGCACAAACTCCTGGTGCCTTGTTTCAAAAAACGAATGTTTAGATAAATTTTCGTATTTTCGATTTTTGTTATATTATACCCATCCTACCCTAAAAAAAGTAATAATGCAGACGCAAGAACATCCACTTCCGTTGATATCGATAGTTGCGCTAACCTGGAACACAACAGAAGTAACCATTGAATTTCTTCGTTCAATCAACGAACACAATACTTATCAAAACATTGAAATCATTATTGTTGATAATGGCTCTGTTAAAGATCCAACGGAAGCGTTGAAGGAAGTATACCCCAATGCTATCATTATCCGGAATGAAAAAAATCTTGGCTTTACAGGGGGAAATAATATTGGCATTAAGCATGCAAAAGGAGACTATTTGTTCATTGTTAATAATGATACAGAGTTTACACCTGGATTACTGGAAGGCTTAGTTGAAATTTTTGAACAATACCCTGACGCCGGAATGGCCAGTCCGAAATTTCATTACTTTTTTCACAAAGGAACAATTGAATATGCCGGTTACCACGAAGTAAATGTGCTAACCGGACGAAACAGCATGATTGGTTGTAAAGAAATTGATAACGGCCAATACAACGAGATAAAGACAACAAATTATGCACACGGGGGCGGCATGATGGTTCCCAGAAAAGTAATTGATGAAGTTGGTGCATTGCCGGAACATTTCTTTATTTACTATGAAGAATTGGATTGGAGTGAACAGATCAAAAAGAAGGGGTATAAAATATATTACCAGCCAAAATCACTCATCTATCATAAGGAATCGATGACTACCGGGAAAGCAAGTCCGTTCAAGGCTTTTTATCACACAAGGAACAGGATTCTTTTTATGCGACGGAATGTTCCATCACCCAGTTTTTTTATTTTTCTCCTTTATTTTACCTTTTTTACAATTCCTAAGAATACAGTTACCTTTATTATGAAAGGTCAGAAGGCACATTTAAGATCATTCTGGAAAGGAATTTTATGGCATTTCAATTCCAAAATCTCATTTAACTAATAAGAGAATGTGTGGAATCGCAGGATTTATCGACTACCGCAGAGACACCTCATTGCCGGTACTGAAAGCAATGACTGATGCTATGGCTCATCGTGGGCCCGATGATGCCGGCTATGAAATATATGATACACCGGAAGCATCTATCGGCTTCGGACAGCGCCGATTGTCAATTCTTGATTTATCACCCCTCGGGCACCAACCCATGCATGCGCATAACCTTGTTATCAATTTCAATGGCGAGGTTTACAATTTTAAAGAAATCCGTAAAGAGCTGGAAGAGAAAGGATATTCGTTTCAATCCTGGTCCGACACGGAAGTTATTATCAAAGGATACCATTGCTGGGGCATTGAAGTAGTAAATAAATTGCGTGGCATGTTTGCCATTGCAATTTTTGATAAGCAAAAGGAAGAAGTAGTTTTTATACGTGACAGAGCAGGAGTTAAGCCACTCTATTACTATTGGGAAAATGACCTTTTCTTGTTTGGTTCTGAGCTCAAAGCTCTCTATGAACACAAACGATTTCAAAAAAATATTGACACCAACAGCATCGCTCTTTTCCTCCAGTACAGTTATATTCCCGGTCCGCATAGTATTTTCAAGCATACGTACAAGTTACTGCCGGGCCATTCGCTAACTATCAGCCTTAAAACGAAAGAACAGAAGATTACTCAATACTGGGATGTTTTCGATTACTATAATAAACCAAAACTGAATCTTTCGGAACAGGAAGTAATTGACCAAACAGATACACTGTTAAAAGAAGCCTATGAATATCGGATGGTTTCTGATGTGCCCGTAGGTGTGTTCTTAAGTGGTGGTTACGATAGTACCAGTGTTGCAGCGCTTTTGCAAACAAATCGAACTGAGAAATTAAAAACATTTACAATTGGGTTTCATGAACAGGAATTCAATGAAGCGCCGGAAGCAAAAAAAATTGCCAATTATCTTGGAACAGATCATACAGAGTGGTATTTAACTGCAAAAGAAGCGGGCGATGTGCTTTCTCTGTTACCCGAAATTTATGATGAGCCTTTTGCAGATAATTCTACAGTACCAACCGTGCTTGTGAGCAAGCTCGCAAGGCAACAGGTAAAAGTAGCATTGAGTGCAGATGGCGGAGACGAGATTTTCGGCGGCTATAACAAATTCAATCAGGCGGAAAAATATACCACTTCTATCCCCGCTGGAGTTCAAAGCTTACTGAGTGGAACAATGTCGTTGATCAATCCTTCGTATATCCCTTATTTCAATCAGAAGTATAACTTCACGACGAGGTATGAAAAAATGAAGCTGATCTGGAAGAGTCAAGACCCGATCCAGGCGGTGAAATATATAAGTCAATATATTACAGAATCAGAAGTTGCTTCGTTTTTACAAAATTCCTTTCAACCCTACCCTACATCATTCGATGAAGGGCATAAACTTATCAAGAACGATGGCATTACCAATAACTTACTGGCCATCGATTATAAAACATTCCTTGTTGATAACAATCTGGTGAAGGTAGACAGAGCCACCATGTCAGTTGGACTGGAAGGCAGAGAACCAATGCTTGATCACAAATTGATTGAGTTTCTGTCATCACTTCCTTCTTCATTTAAAATTCGAGACGGGGTAAACAAGTGGCTTTTAAAACAAGTGGTACATCGCTATGTTCCCAAGGAATTAATGGAACGTCCTAAACGTCCGTTCATTGCCCCATTAATGGTCTGGTTCCGGGAAGAGTTGAAAGAACAATTACGCTACTATTTAAGCGATACATGTTTACGAAAAAGCGGCGTTTTTAACCCGGTTCCGATTATTCAATTAAGAGATGATTTTCTCGCAGGTAAAAAAGTGAATTATCAAAAATTATGGCATGTACTAATTTTTCAACTTTGGTATAACCAATGGATCGAAAAATTATAAACGTAAACCAATAACTCAGTTTTATACGAAACATATTAAACACTTTTAAAAAAGAACAAATGAAAAAGACTGTACTTGTTACCGGGGGTGCCGGATTTATCGGCTCGCATGTTGCAAAACATTGTCTGGATATGGGTTTTGAAGTAGTTGTAATAGACGATTTAAGTGGAGGTTTTGAAGATCATATTCCTGCTGGTGTAGAATTCATTAACGCCAGTGTTACCGATCACGAGTTGGTTACATCACTGTTTAATAAACATAAGTTTGAATATGTTTATCACCTTGCTGCTTATGCTGCAGAAGGTTTATCGCATTTCATTCGTCGTTATAACTATAACACCAATTTGATTGCAAGTATTAACCTGATTAATGAATCGGTAAAGCATAAAGTAAAATGCTTTGTATTTACTTCATCAATTGCTGTATATGGTAAAGGTCAGTTGCCAATGTCAGAAGCAATGACGCCGGAACCTGAAGATCCATACGGTGTTTCAAAATATGCTGTTGAACTCGATCTGCGGGCAGCACATGAAATGTTTGGTTTGGATTATGTTGTATTCCGCCCGCATAATGTATATGGTGAAAATCAAAACATCGGCGACAAGTATAGAAATGTTATTGGCATATTCATGAACCAGATCATGCAAAATAAACCACTTACTGTTTTTGGCGATGGTACACAAACAAGGGCATTCAGCTATATTGACGATGTTGCCATTCCTATTGCCAAGTGTGTAAACATACCTGCTGCTTACAATCAGGTATTCAACATTGGTGCGGATAAACCTTACACTGTTAATGAACTTGCACAAGTGGTAGGTAAAGAATTCGGCGTAACACCTGGCCATCAACTATCTTTCTGCCCGAAATGAGGTATTACACGCCTACTCCGATCATACAAAAGCTCATGAGGTATTTGGCGCCCCCACAGGTATTGATCTTGCACAAGGCATACACCGCATGGCTGCTTGGGCAAAAGAAGTAGGTGCCCGCCAAAGTAAAGAATTCGACAATATTGAAATAGCGGAAAAATTACCCGACGGATGGGGCATTCAACAAAAGCCGGTATTGCAATAAAATAACAAATGCAGAGCGCAAAAAAAATAAGAGTATTGGAATGCATACGACAGGGGCAAATCGGCGGAGGCGAATCGCATCTGTTGAGCCTTGTTGAAAATCTGGATAAAAACAGGTTTGAACCAGTTGTACTGTCATTTACTCCGGGACCCATGGTTGATCAATTAAAAACAATGGGAATTGAAACGCATGTAATTCATACAACACGTCCATTCGATATCAGCAAATGGAAAACCGTAAAACAGTTTATTAAAAGTAAACAGGTTGATTTAGTACATGCACATGGAACAAGAGCTAATTCAAATGTTTTGTGGCCTGCAAAGGCTTTAGACATACCCGTAATTTATACAGTACACGGTTGGTCGTTTCACCCAGATCAAAAAACGCTGATACGTAAAGTGCGTATTATGGGAGAAAATTATCTTGTTTCCCGCACTGCATTAAATATTTCGGTTTCAAAATCAAATCAACAGTCTGGTAAAGATGTACTTCACAACTTCAACTCTGTTGTTGTGAATAACGGTATCAATCAACAGAAGTTCAATCCGGCAAATAACTACAACAATGTCCGGCAGGAATTGAATATACCTGATAACAAATTACTGGTATTGTTTATTGCCAGATTTACACTGCATAAGCAGCCATTGGCACTTATTAAAGCCTTTGCAAAAGCAGTAAAGGAAAATCCGGATTTGCATTTACTAATGGTAGGTGATGGAGATCAAAAAGAAGAAGCGATACAACTGATCGAAACACTTCAGCTAACAAATAATATTACTTTAGAAAAATTCAGACAGGATGTGCCACAGGTATTAGCGTGTGCCGATATTTTTGTGTTACCATCGCTTTGGGAAGGATTACCGATTGGCTTACTCGAAGCCATGTCGATGGGCAAAACTATCATTGCATCCAATGTTGATGGCACAAGTGAGATTATTGAGCATGGTGTAAATGGCTGGCTGGTACAAACAGACGATCTGATTCAGAATACTGCTCATGCAATTGTTGCATTAAGTAAAGACCCGGAACTTCGTAAAAAATTTGAACAGAAAGCTAAAGAAACTGTAACCGAACGGTTCAACGCCACAGGCATGACCCGCCAGATAGAACAACTGTATTTAGATGTTTTAGAAAAACACCTGTAAACTGATACACATGGAATTTGAACGTATAGCAGACATTAAGCGATTACATTTTATTATTGAAACCCTGAAAAAGTACCTGCCGAACCACGCACAAGTGCTTGATGTAGGATGTGGCAACGGCGTTATTTCCCGAAGTCTTGGTGCTGCCGGCTTTAATGTAAAGGGCATCGACATCAGTAATAAAACAATTGAAAAAGCCAGAAGTTTAAATACATTGCCCAATGTAAGTTTTGAAGTAAGAAGTGCAGAGCAGGTGGTGGCCGAC
The DNA here is from genome assembly GCA_963830845.1 of uncultured Bacteroidota bacterium. Taxonomy (GTDB): domain Bacteria; phylum Bacteroidota; class Bacteroidia; order Chitinophagales; family Chitinophagaceae; genus Lacibacter. The sequence goes on from CAWHOR010000003.1 coordinate 88,455, forward strand.
GGGCAGCAGTATCATGCAGTGATTTGCAGCGAAGTACTGGAACACCTGAACGAACCTCATAAACTGTTGCATACACTTCATCAGGTATTACATAAAGACGGAGTACTGATTGTGACAGTGCCGAACGGACAAGGACCAAGAGAACTGTTTGTAACACGACCCATCATTAACCTCAGCAAAAAGAATAACTGGGTATGGAAAACTGTTTTGAAAATAAAGTCTGCATTAGGTTATAAAGGAACAACGGTTCAATCAGATGCAGATGATTTAACACATATTCAATTTTTTACAAAAGACAGCTTAACAAAGCTGGCCACATCCACGCAATTCAACATTACTACATTTGGTAAAACAAATTTTATCGAAGATGTTTTCCCTTTTTCCTTTTTTGCAAAGCGATTAAAATTTTTGCAGAAATGGGATTGTGCTGTTGCCGAGTTACTCCCTTACGGCTGTACCGGCGGTTTTGTAACAGTATGGAAGAAAAAAACCAACTAAGTAATGGACGTACTATTGAAAATATTTCAGATTTGTTTCTATGCGTTACAAATCGTTGTTGCGTTATACATTGCAATTCCCTTCCTCCTCTCACTTGTTTACTGTTTCATCAAGCTGTTTCGAATACCGGAAGCAATTCAACGAAAACCGGTTACAAATAACAGAGATTTTGAATTCGGCATCATCGTAACTGCTCATCAGGATACAAAATTCATTCATCCAATCATTGATTCGATTGAAAAGCAGCGTTACAAAAACTACCATGTTTATGTGGTTGCAGATGACTGCGACATCCGTTCACTGACATTTGCAGCAGAAAACATCAGTATTCTTCGTCCTGAAAATGCACTTCATTCAAAAATCAAATCGATTCAACACGCTATCTCTTCCTTTAAAAAGCAACATGATGTTGTTATTATTCTTGATGCCGACAACTTGATCCATCCTTCCTTTCTGGAAGTAATGAATAACTACTTCAGAAAAGGATATAAAGTAGTGCAAGCACATTTTAAACCAAAGAATACCAGTACGAATTTCGCCCGGATGGATGCTATCGGGGATATGTTCAACTTCTTTATTGAACGGGAAGTTCGTATGATGCTGGACCTTTCTGCAACAATATGGGGCTCTGGTGTAGCAATTGATTATAACATTTACAAAGAAGTAACCTATACTAACTACCTGGGTGGATTTGATAAAAAGCTGCAGGCATATCTTGTGCAACGTGTGCCTAAAATTGCATTTGCAAAAGATGCGGTGTTGTATGATGAAAAAATTTCAACTGGTTCATCACTCGAAAACCAGCGGACAAGATGGATCAGCTCTTACTTTAAGTACTTTAAAGAATGTGCTTCTATTTTTACAAACGGTCTTCGCAAAGCAAATTTCAATCTGATCTATTTTGGCTTTAATACCCTCCGCCCTCCTTTGTTTATTATTCTGGGATCCGGGTTCGTCTTCACATTAATGAATTACTTTCTCAATCCACTTTTCTTTTACATATGGCTTTGTGTAATGCTGTCATTTTTTGTTTCCTTTCTATTCATTGTTATCATTAAAGGAAGAAGCATGCGCTATGTGAAAACGATCTTTTTATTGCCGCTTTTTGTTGTTCGACAGGTTTTAGCATTGTTCAAACTCAAGAAAGCAAAAAAATCTTTCCTTAAAACAGAACACCAGAATGTAACTTATATAGAAGAAGTTTTAAAGACAGAGCTATCCTGAATTGTGATTCGTTTTTCTACGCATTAACGCAATAAGAACATCAACAAACCAGCGTTTTATAAAATTTACTCATACCGTAAAGCTGTAATTGGATCGAGTTTTGATGCTTTCATAGCGGGATATAGACCTGCCAGCAAACCGGTAATAAAACAGATCAGCACGCCTGCAATAATCCACACCCAAGGCACAATAAATCCTGTTTTTAAGAATACAGCTGCAAGATTACCAACAGTAATTCCTAATACAATACCAAAAAAAGCACCTAATAAACTGATTAGGATGCTTTCCCATAAAAATTGTGTACGGATGGTTGCACCCTTGGCTCCCAGTGATTTTGACAAGCCGATCTCACGTGTGCGTTCACTTACTGCTACCAACATAATATTGGTTAACCCTATAGCTGCACCAATCAGCGTTATAATACCTATCACCATGGCGGCCAAACGTACAAAGCGTAATGTATTCTTCAATGTTTCAACAATACTGTCACTTCGGTCAACATAAAAATTATCAGCTTCCTTAATATTGAGTTTGCGAGCCAGTCTGAATACACCTGTAGCTTCTCCCACCGCTGCATCCATTTGCTTAAAGTCGTTTGCACGTATGGTAATGTTGTAGCTACCTGTGCTGCTAAACACCCGCCGAACATTATTGTAGGTAATGATTGCGATATTATCCAACGACAAAAATGAACTTGCACCCCTTGCCTTTAATACGCCGATAATCCGGTATCGATTTGATCCGATGCGAATGAGTTTTCCAATAGCATAGGCTGCTCGTCCTTTAAATAATTTCGTTGCCAGATCACTTCCAATGACCACAACATTACGCCCACTCTCCACATCGAGTTTATTGAAATCTCGCCCTTGCTCCAACACATATCCACTATTGATCAGGTAATTTTCATCGCCTCCAATAACCCGTACGGTAGGATTTGTTTTTTGATCTTCGAAAACAACGGTTGCATTCCCGCTTGCAAACTTTGAAATACTTACGGTTGCAGGAAATCCGAACTGGTCTTTAAATCGACGGGCTTCCTCAAAGCTGATGACCCGATCGAGGCTTGAGTTCTTTTCACGACTGGCACCCTTTTTTGATTTGGTTAAATCGCTTCGAGGACGATTGCCGCCAAAACGGATATTGCGTTCCTTAAAACGAATACTGAATGAATTGGCACCAAGGATCGAAAAGTTTTCATACAAACTCTGGTTCATTGCTTCGATGGCTGTAATAATGCCAATGAGCGCCATAATTCCAAATGCAATAATGGAAACAGTAATACCTGTCCGTAACCGATTGGATCGAATGGTACGCCAGGCAAGCCGTAAAATGTCAGAGAATGTCATATTGAATAGTATGATCGAGCAGAAGTTTGTTTACAAACATTCTATTTCACTCCGAAATTAAGAAAGCCTGCACGAAAAACAAGTTCTTTCTATGAGCGGTTGCCCTGCACTATGCAAATGGCACTCCACCTGAAGAATGAAAAAAGAGATAACTAAACAGCAACGGTCAAAAACTTAGTAGATCGTGAGCCAGTTGAGCAGGAGACTTGGGTATACACCCAACAGAATAACAACGGCCGCCACTGCTATCAACAATCCTTTAAATGAAGAAGATACTTCAAGTTCCTGGCCTTCGCCTTCTTTGAAGTACATGGCCTGGATCACACGGAAATAATAATACACACTCACGGCTGCCATTACAACTGCAAAAATCACCAACCACAGGTAAGTGCCTGTTTTTACCGCTGCTGCCAATACAAAATATTTAGCGAAGAATCCGGCGGTTAAAGGAATACCGGCGAGCGACAGAAGACAAATCGTTAATACCAACGCAACCAATGGTTGTTTTTTCGCCAACCCATTGAAACCATCAAACGTATAATCTTTCATTTTGATAAGCACGGCAAAGATGCCAATGGTAGCAAAACAATAAGCGGCTGCATACAACAACAAGCCTTGCTTCGACATATCGTTAATGGCAAACACCGCAAACATCATAAAACCCGCCTGTGCAATACTGGAATAAGCCAGCATACGCTTTACACTTTGCTGGTACACTGCCGTAATATTTCCAATAAATAAGGTTAATGCAGTAATGATAGCTATTGTCAGCTGCCAGTTAGCAGTTTTATCGCCAAAGGCATTTGCAAAAAGATTTAAAAATCCAATGAATACGGCTGCTTTTACGATGGTTGCCATGAAGGAAGTGAATACGGTGGGAGCCCCATCGTACACATCGGGCGTCCAGAAATGAAATGGTGCTGCCGACACTTTAAAGGACAATGCCACCATAATCATAACGATACCGATCAGCATAAAAACCTGGTAGTCTTCCTGCACCTGCACCATTAATTGCTCAACCTGAAATGAACCGGTAGCTCCATACAAAAAAGCAATCCCCATCAACATAACACCTGTTGAAAAAGCCCCCATCAGGAAATATTTCAATGCAGCTTCGTTACTCTTAAGATTTCGTTTATCGGAGCCTGTGAGAATGTAGAGCGGAATCGAAATAATTTCAATACCAATAAAGAGGATCAACAGATTATTAAACAACGCCACCAAACCTGCACCTGCCATCACAAAAAAGATTAACGCAAAATATTCGAACGGATGATTGCCCACTGCTTCCACATCTTTTCCGCTGAGCAGAATATACATGATGAGCGCCAGTATGAGTACTGTTAAGAACAGTAAACCAAAACGATCGTACTGCAACATGTTGTTGAAGTTGCTGTTGATGATCATCTTTCCACCAAGATCAAACAGATTACCAATAAGCAAAGCGATCGATCCTATCAGGGCCACGATCTTAGCAGACGATTTGTCTTTTAAAAACAAACCGCTGAACATCATCACAATACCCCAAATCGCCGAAATTAAAATCAGGTTCATCGTTCTTCGTTGAATATATTAGTTAAAGACCCCCAGGATCATGGTTACTGTATCTGCTGTTAATTCAAATACCGGTTTGGGGTAAACACCCATCACAAAAATGGCCACCACAATTACTGCCAGACTTGCTTTTTCAAACCATGTAATATCTTCTCCTTTCGCTGTTAATGTATTTTCGTTTCCGTAGAATACTTTCTGGATCATACGCAACGTGTAGATCGCACTGAGGATAATACTCAATCCGCCAACTGCTGCGTACCACACATTGAATTTGAACAAACCGTTGAACATTAAAAATTCACCAATGAATGCATTGGTCAATGGCAATGCAACGTTGGCTAATGCAACAATGACCAATAAAATTGTTAAACCCGGTGCTTTTTGTGCAAGCCCACCCAACTCACTCATTTTACGTGTACCAAACCTGCGCTCGATCAATTCAATCACGATCCACATACCTAACACATTCACACCATGACTGAATAATTGAATCATAGCTCCTTGCAAACCGCTTTCGTTGTTTACAAATAAAGCCGCAGCCATCAACCCAATATGTGCAATAGAAGAATAAGCGATCAAACGTTTAATATCATCCTGCTGCATGGCAAGTATGCTGGCGTAGATCATACCGATCACACTTAAACCAATCACTACATTATCATACTGCAGAGCAGCCTCAGGGAACAATGGCAATAACCAACGGATCACTGCAAACAAACCCATCTTCACCATCAATGCACTCAACACCATTGTTACGGCTGTTGGTGATTGTTCGTAGGTATCAGGCTGCCAGGTATGAAAAGGAAACACCGGCATCTTTACAGCGAATGCAATAAAGAATAACCAGAACAACCACGATTGCTGTTCACCACTTAGTTGTACTGCATACAATGATTGCATAGAAAAAGATGCATCGGCAGTTTGGTAGAACATGTACAACAAACCAACCAGCATCAACAACGAACCAATGAATGTATAAATGAAGAATTTGAATGTAACTGCAATGCGTTTTTCGCCGCCCCATTTGCTGCAGAGAAAGTAAACAGGAATTAATGCCAACTCCCAAAAGAAGTAAAATAATAACCCATCTGCTGCAAGAAATACGCCGGTAATACCGGCTTGCGCCAGCAACATCAATCCATAAAAATTATTGGGTGATGCATAACTGCTTTTCCATGTAGATGCAAAAATGATGGGGAAGCAAAGTGCAGTCAAAGAACAAAGCAATACACTTGCACCGTCCATTTCTAAGGCAAATGATGAACCAAGCTGTGGTAACCATTCTGCTGTGAAACTTCTGCCGGCTTCATCATTCATCAACAGGTTAGCACTCATAGCTGCCAATGTAACCAACGATACCACAAAGCTCCACAGCTTTGCCTGGCGTTCCTGTTTCACAAAAAAGCTAACAAGACCACCAATTAACGGAACCAATATCAACAATAATGCAGTCATAAACAGTTTTAACCCGATTTATTTAAGGATTGTAATTGTGATTACAAATAATATCAAAATACCAAGTACCATCCATAGTACATAAGAACCTACTTGTCCGCTTTGCATTAAACGCAACTGACGGCCACCCCACTGTACACTTTTACCTACGCCGTTTACAATTCCATCAATACCACTCTTCTCAATAAAACGATTGGCGAATGCACCTAAGCCGTTCAATGGTTTTGTAACAATGCTGTTGTACAACTCATCCACATACCATTTGTTGGCCAATACTTTTCCAAAACCTTCTGCTTGACCTGTCTCAGGTTTTTTGCTGAAACGATTCAATGCATACAGAATAGAAATTGAAATAAGTGTGATACTTACAGCCAACAAAATATATTCAGTTTTATGATCAACATGATGTGCTTCTGCGATTTCTGTTGATGCTGCAAATACAGGTGCTAAATAATGTTCCAGTTTATGTGCATCTGCTGCAAACAATTCAGGAATACCAACAAAGCCAGCAACGATTGCCAAAAATGCTAACACCACCAATGGCATCGTCATTTGCCAAGGGCTTTCGTGCAAATGATGTTCCTGCTCGTGTGTGCCACGGAATGTTCCTCTAAACGTCATTGCATATAAACGGAACATATAGAAAGCAGTCATCAACGCACCTGCTAATCCAATTGTATAAAAAATTATTCCAAAAGGTTCAGATGCAAATGCATGCACTAAGATTTCATCTTTTGAAAAGAAACCACTGAATGGAGGAATACCTGCAATAGCAATACAACCTGCTAAGAACGTCCAATGTGTTACAGGAAGTTTTTTTGCCAACCCACCCATCTTACGTATGTCTTGCTCGTGATGCATTGCATGAATTACACTACCTGCACCTAAGAACAACAATGCTTTGAAGAAGGCATGTGTCATTACATGAAACACAGCACCTGTGTAGGCACCCACACCTAAGCCAAGAAACATATAGCCCAATTGACTAACCGTAGAATAAGCCAGTACTTTTTTAATATCGTTTTGTTTGAGTGCGATTGTTGCAGCAAGAATAGCTGTTGCCAAACCAACTACTGCTACTACTGTTTGTGAAACAGGAGCAAGCGTATAAAGAATGTTGCTACGTGCAATCATGTAGATACCGGCAGTCACCATCGTTGCTGCGTGGATGAGTGCAGATACAGGTGTAGGACCCGCCATCGCATCAGGTAACCATGTGTATAGTGGAATTTGTGCACTCTTACCTGTTGCACCAACAAACAACAGCAAGGTGATCACCGTTAGGATAGCTGTATCTGTTCCTTGTGCATTTGCAAATACTTCAGTATAGGTTAAAGAACCAAACTGCTGAATGATGAAGAATAAACCGAGCAGGAATCCAAGATCACCAATACGGTTCATCACAAAGGCTTTACGGGCCGCATTGCCGTATTCATTATTCTTAAACCAATAACCAATGAGTAAGTATGAACAAAGACCAACCCCTTCCCATCCGATGAACATGATGAGATAGTTCGCACCAAGCACCAGCAACAACATACTGAACACAAACAGATTCAGGTAAGCGAAGTAGCGGGCATAATGATGTGGCGCTTCTTCGTGCATGTAGGAAGTTGAATATACATGAATCAAAAAACCAACACCTGTGATGATCAACAGAAATAAAGCTGATAACTGGTCAACCTGGAAAGCGAAAGGAATATTCAACCCCGCTACATTAATAAACTCAAACAGGTTTACTGTTGTTGCTGTAAAACCTTCAGCTCTTGTTTCGTTAAAGATCAACAGGCTCACAATGAAAGATGCAAGAATTACTCCGCTGCCAATAATGCCGCTGAGCGATTTGCTGAGATTCTTCCTGCCTAATCCATTGATCAAAAAACCGATCAACGGAAACAACGGAACCAAATAAACCAGGTCGATAATACTGCTCATAATTTCTTATGTACGATGTACGATGTTAAATGTATGATGTCGTACATCGTACATCCGACATCATACATTTGTTTAATGTTTAAGTCTGTTCAAAAAGTTTACATCCACGCTGTGAATATTCCTATACATCATCACGATAATGGCCAATCCCACACTTACCTCCGCAGCAGCCACCACCATAATAAAGAATACAAACAATTGTGCTTCCGTTCCCGCTACTGCAGATGGATCTACTCCTATTGCATTGGCATAATGCATTTTTGAAAATGCAACCAGCAACAGGTTCACCGCATTCAGCATCAGTTCTATGCACATAAAAATGATAATGGCGTTGCGGCGTGTTAACACACCCGCTACTCCAATACTGAACAACGCAACTGCAAGAATGATATAATAATTGATCGGCATATTCTTTTAAACTTTGAGCTGCGAGCTGTTAGCTACGAGCAGCATCATTAAATTATCTGAAACAAGCTCATAGCTCACAGCTAAAAGCTTGCAGCTTTCTTAATCTCCCTTCTTTCCAATTACTGCTGCACCAACCATCGCACTTAAAAACAACACACTGCTTATTTCAAATGGTAATACATAATCAGTGAACAATGTTTTACCCAATATTTTTATTAAACCTGCTTCACCACCCATGTTCACCTGTTGCGCCTGTAAGGTTTCTGTTTGGCGCAATGCAGCAACAAACACCAGCATTAAACTACCGCCTGCAACTGCACCTGCAATTTTCAGCCATTTGTTTTTCTGCGGTTCGTTATCTGCATTCATGTTCATGAGCATGATCACGAAAAGGAACAATACCATGATAGCACCTGCATACACAATGATGTTCACCACTGCCAAGGAACTGTGCGTTCAATAAAATATAATGACCGGAAATTGCAAAGAATACAACAACCAACCACAGTACACTGTATACCGGGTTTTTGCTGGTAACCATCATCAATGCTCCGCCAAGTGCCATTGCACTGAGGAACCAGAATAGAATTTCAGTAATGCTCATGTTATGCAGTCTGTTGATTGGCTTTCGCCTTTCGTTCATCAATTAATCCTTTTGCTTTGGTAAATGCTTCGGGGTTTTCCTTTGGATGAGGAATCACCAGATTGTCTTTACCATATATAAAACTTTGCCGACTGTAATTCGCAGGCGCAAATGTTTCAGTTAAATAAATCGCATCTTTCGGACAAGCCTCTTCACACAAACCACAGAAAATGCAACGCAGCATATTGATCTCGTACTTCGCTGCATATTTTTCTTCACGGTACAAATGTTCTTCGCCCGGTAAACGTTCTGCTGCATCCATCGTAATGGCTTCGGCCGGGCAAGCTACTGCACACAAACCACAAGCCGTACAATTTTCACGACCTTCTTCATCACGGTTCAGGATATGCAACCCACGAAACACAGGACTGAATGGTCTTGTTTGTTCAGGGTATTGAATCGTTACCTTCTTTTTAAAAATATGCGAAAACGTGATCCCCATTCCTTTGAAAATTGCAGGCAGATAAATCTTTTCTGCAACACTCATTGGTTTACGGTCTACCAGTTTTGCTTTGTTTGTTAATTGCATCAACGTTTATTATAAAAGTTTGCAAATATAACCTCACCCTTCATTTCTCTCTCCTTCAGAGATGGAACGGTGCGGTATTTATTATCAATCATACTTCTATCTCTTCCATTTCAACATCATGCTTATTCACTCCGCACTAATCTCGACATTTTCATTTTTTCAATCTCTCTAAATAAGCTGGCCTCGTGCCAAGCAATCCTCCCCTTTCAGGGGGAGTTAGAGAGGGCTTCTTATTTCTTCAAAAACAAAATCACCGCTGCTGTTACCAACATGTTGAACAACGCTAAAGCGGAATCAATCCTTTCCAACCGAGGTTCATCAACTGATCGTAACGGAACCTTGGAATGGTCCAACGTACCCACATGAATATGAAAATGAACACAAGAATTTTAATAAATAAGGCAGCTGCACCTAGCAAGGCCATGATGTTTGCAGAGAAACCCCATGCACTTTCATCATAGAACGGAATAATATCGTAACCTCCGAAATATAAAGTAGCCATGATGGCACTGCTGATAAACATATTGATGTATTCAGCAAACAAATAGAAACCCAACTTCAAACTTGAATACTCAGAGTGATAACCACCAATCAATTCGTTCTCTGCTTCTGCCAGATCGAAAGGTGTACGGTTACATTCTGCAAACGCACACACTAAGAAAATGAAAAAACCGAGGGGTTGATAGAAAAAATTCCACCATCCGTCTTTTTGCTGCTGCACCATTTCACCAAGGCTCAGCGTTCCGGTGATCATGATCAAAGCGATCAATGCAATACCCATCGCCAGTTCATACGAAATGATCTGCGATGCTGCACGCAAACCGCCCATCAACGAAAACTTGTTGTTACTCGCCCATGCACCGATCATGATTCCGTATACACCTAAACTTAATATTCCGAATACATAGAGGATGCCAATATTTACATCAGCGATCTGCAAAGAAATCGTACGTCCGAATATTTCTGCTTTATCACCCCATGGAATGACGGCGCTGGTTAACATCGCAGTGATCATCGCTAACGATGGGCCGAGAATAAATAAAATTTTATTGGAAGAAGTGGGGATGATTTCTTCTTTAAAAAACATCTTCAACACCATCGGCCAGCGGTTGTAAAATACCAAACGGACCTGCACGGTTCGGACCAACACGATCCTGAATCCATGCTGCTACTTTCCGTTCGCCGAACGTCATGTACAGCGCAACCACTAATGAAATAGTGATAATAACAGCGATGAAGATGAATTTCTCCAGCACCATTGCCCAATCGACTGCTAATAAAGTGATATCCATTAATTTCCTTTCTTCAGTTGTTTAAACGATTCCGATGTGGCGGCTCCTTTTATTTCACTCAACTCCACTTGGTTTACTTCACTTACATCTTTAATGTTCATGAGCAACTTCGGATCCCTTCCTCCCATTACTTTTTTGATTGTTTCATTTGGTTTCACGCCATTCTCATAATGTCCCTGTGAAATCACCGAATGACGATTGATCTGCGATGGTCCTTCAATTACCCAATCGCTTGCTTTCTTCCGTTCAAAGCGACAGGTATTGCAGATCCATCCTGTTTCACCTTTGGTAGTATCTTTTACTTCACCCCACTCATCTTTACGTGCAGTTACACGAAGCACTTCATCACCACGCATCCACAATTGCACTTCACCGCTACACTTTTCACAGTTGCAATGCGCATCAACCGGCTTGGTAAACCATACACGGTTTTTGAAACGGAATGTTCTATCAGTTAATGCACCTACAGGACAAACATCAATTACATTACCAATAAAATCATTATCCAAACTCTTCTCGATATACGTTGCAATTTCAGAATGATCGCCACGCATGAGGATGCCGTGTTTGCGTTCATTCGTTACCTGGTCAGCTGTGTACACACAACGGTAGCAAAGAATGCAACGTGTCATGTGCAACTGAATGTACGGACCAAGATCATGTTTGTCGAATGTTCTGCGTTTGAACTCATAACGACTCGCACCTTTACCATGCTCATAACTCAGATCCTGCAAATGACATTCACCTGCCTGATCGCAGATAGGGCAATCCAACGGATGATTGATCAATAAAAATTCAACCACACCGTTTCTTGCATCAATTACACGATCGCTGGTAATATTTTTCACCACCATTCCATCCATTACATTTGTACGGCAACTTGCCACCAACTTTGGCATTGGTCGTGGATCTGCCGCAGAACCTGCAGCCACTTCCACTAAGCAAGTCCGACACTTACCACCACTATCTTTCAGCTTTGTGTAATAACACATCGCCGGCGGCGCTACATCACCACCTACTTTCCGTGCAGCCTGCAGAATAGTTGTTCCCGGCTCCACTTCAACGGTGATGTTGTCGATGGTTACTGTAAATAATTTCTTTTCGTCTGCCATATTAATAAATACGTTCTTTCAAATTTATTATGCAGTTGGTACTGCAATTTCCAATGGCTTTGCATAATTCGCCAAACCATAATTTCCTTTCAATGCATCTGCCGGATTTGTTACATGCCATTCAAACTCATCACGGAAATGACGGATGGCTGCTGCCACCGGCCATGCTGCTGCATCACCCAACGGACAAATTGTATTTCCTTCGATCTTCCGTTGAATATCCCACAACAGATCAATATCACTCATCTTGCCTTTTCCGTTTTCGATGTTGAGCAGAATTTTTTCCATCCAACCAGTTCCTTCTCTGCAAGGTGAACATTGTCCGCAACTTTCATGACGATAGAAACGAGCTAAAGTATACGTATGTTTCACCACACACTGATCTTCGTCCATTGCAATAAAACCACCACTACCCATCATACTACCGGTTGCAAAACCACCATCACTCAAACTTTCATAGGTCATCATCCTTGTTTCACCTTTAGCTGTTTTCAACAAAAGATTTGCAGGAAGAATAGGAACCGATGAACCACCGGGAATACATGCTTTGAGTTTTTTACCGTTAGCAATACCACCACAGTATTCATCGCTATAAAGAAATTCTTCAACCGAAATATTCATTTCAATTTCATACACACCGGGCTTGTTTAAGTTACCGCATGCAGAAATTAATTTTGTTCCTGTTGATTTACCAATACCGATTTTCGCATATTCATCACCACCATCGTTTACAATTGGCACAACTGCTGCAATGGTTTCCACATTGTTCACCACTGTTGGGCAACCCCATAAACCTTTTACCGCAGGGAACGGAGGTTTGATACGTGGATTACCACGCTTACCTTCCAAACTTTCGATCAATGCCGTTTCTTCACCACAGATATATGCACCGGCACCGGGTTGCACAAAGATGTCGCAATCGAATCCGCTGCCTAAAATATTTTTTCCTAACCAACCTGCATTGCGTGCTTCCTGCACCGCTACTTCCAAAATTTCTTTCACCCACCAGTATTCACCACGGATGTAGATATAAGACGTATTGCTGCCCAATGCATACGATGCAGTGATCATTCCTTCGATCAACAGATGCGGAATAAATTCCATCAGGTAACGATCCTTGAAAGTACCGGGCTCACTCTCATCTGCATTCACCACTAAGTAACGGGGAACACCTTCGGGCTTTGCAAGAAAACTCCATTTCATGCCTGTTGGAAAACCTGCACCACCTCGACCACGCAATCCGCTTTTCTTTACTTCTTCTGTTACAGCTTCGGGAGCCATTGTTTTCAATGCTTTCTCCACGCTGCGGTAACCACCTTCACGGCGATACACATCATAATGCCTGATGCCTTCTACATGTGCTTTGTCTAAAAGTAATTTTCTTCCCATACCTATTCTTCGTCAACTGACGAAAGATATTTTTTATGTTATCAACTTCTTCTTTCTTTCAACTGCATTGGCGTCGCACACTTGTGCTCTTGTAATGCTATTTATCTTGCTTTCCGTCTTTAAACCAATCAGGTTTAAAACGTAACAGATTTCTGAGAACCAATGAACCAAGTGCCAATCCAATTCCCACAAACATCATCGGTCGCATCGCTGCTTTATCTTTCGCCATCAAAAACACAATGATCACGATCATTGCTGATGTTGACAAGTAAAAACCCAATGATCATCGCCATTTTCTTCGTCATCTTAATTGGCTTTTGCTTTTCCTTCTGCAATCAATGCATCAATTTTTTCTTTCGTCAGGTGTTCACGGTAATCAGGACCCAACTGCATCATGGGTGCATAACCACAGGCACCTAAACATTCCACCGTCTTCAATGTAAACAATCCATCAGCAGTTGTTTGTCCGGGTTTAATGCCCAGCTTCTCGTAGATATAATCTACAATTCCATCACTGCCTCTCAACATACAAGGGCCTGTTTGACAAACTTCAAAAATTGTTTTACCCACAGGTTGTAAATTATACATGCTGTAGAACGTAGCTACTTCATACACTTCAATGGGAGCGATCTTCAATAACTCCGCTGTATAGTCCATTGCTTCTGAACTCAACCAACCACCATTTTCTTTCTGCACAAAATGCAGCAATGGAAGCAACGCACTTTTGTGCTTGCCTTCGGGGTAATGAGAGATCATCTCATCTACTTTCTTCAACTGTTCTTCTGAAAACCTCATTGTCAATTTTCAATTAATCAATTATCAATTCTCTATGCGTCCAACTCTCCTGCGATCAAATTCAAACTACTCATCACTACAATTGCATCACTCAACATGCTTCCTTTCACCAATTCTTCAAATGCCTGGTAATAGATAAAGCATGGCCGGCGGAAATGTAAACGATAAGGTGTGCGGCCACCATCACTGATAAAGTAGTAACCTAACTCACCGTTTGCACCTTCTACACTATTGTACACTTCACCTTTCGGCATTTCAATTTCACCCATGATGATCTTGAAGTGCCAGATGAGTGCTTCCATACTTGTGTATACCTCTTTCTTCTCAGGCAAATAATATTCCGGCACATGTGCATGATACACTTCTGCATCAGCACCTTTGAAATCCTGTATCTTTTGATAGGCCTGTTCAATAATGCTTAAGCTTTCCCACATTTCAACATTACGAACGAGATATCGATCATATGTATCACCGGTTGTTCCAACGGGAACAATGAAATTAAAATCTTCGTAAGATGAGTAAGGAGTGTGTACACGCACATCATAATCCACGCCTGCAGCACGCAGGTTCGGACCTGTGAAGCCGTAGTTCAATGCACGCTCTGCAGAAATGGGACCGCAACCAATAGTACGATCCATGAAAATGCGGTTACGGGTGAACAGGTTTTCAAATTCTTTTAATGCCTTTGGATATTCTTTCAGGAATTTTTCTAATTTTTCCCACGCAACGGGTGTAAAGTTGCGTTCGAAACCACCAATGCGACCGATGTTTGTTGTTAACCGACTGCCGCAAATCTCCTCATAAATTTCATAGATCAATTCACGGAACTCCATGAGATAGACGAAACCGGAGAAGGCGCCAGTATCAACACCCAAAATTGAATTACAAATCAGGTGATCACTGATGCGTGCAAGTTCCATTAAGATCACACGCAGGTAATCAACACGCTTGGGTGTTTGAATGCCTAATAATTTTTCGCAGGTAAG
The DNA here is from genome assembly GCA_963830845.1 of uncultured Bacteroidota bacterium. Lineage (GTDB taxonomy): Bacteria > Bacteroidota > Bacteroidia > Chitinophagales > Chitinophagaceae > Lacibacter. The sequence goes on from CAWHOR010000003.1 coordinate 103,621, forward strand.
ATGCCAGCCAATATTATTGATGGGGCTGCTGCAATAATTCAAACGATCGGTAATCGGCGTAATCTGGTAAAGCGGACGACGTTCCGCCAATTTTTCAAATGCACGGTGAATGTAGCCCACGGTTGATTCAGAAGACATCACCCGCTCACCATCCATCTCCATGATGTTTTGAAACACACCATGTGTGGCAGGATGCGTTGGCCCTACATTGAGCGTGATCGTTTGCTTCTCAATGGAACCTTCTGGTAACAATATATTTTGAACTTCGCTCATTATCAATTATTCATTATTCAATTATGAATTATATGCTTCCGCCTCTTCCAAACATCTCATCGTCTTTATCAATCCTTGTCTGATCTTCCAATGGAAACTCCTTTCGCATCGGGAAATAGTCCATCTCATCTACATTCAAAATACGTTTGAGATTCGGATGCCCAACGAAATTCACGCCAAAGAAATCATAGGTTTCACGCTCCATCCAATTGGCTGATGAATACAATTGTGTTGCTGTAAATACATCGGGCGTATTGATATCAGTAAATACTTTAAAACGGATCCGCACATTATCAACCAGGTTGTGTAAATGATAAACCACTGCTAATTCACGTCCTTTATCAGTTGGATAATGCACCGCCTGTAAATCGGTAAGGAAACGAAACTTCAACGTTTCGTCATCAAATAAGAACTGGAGTACTTTTAAATTCAAATCTTTTGGCGCTTCAAATGTGAGCATGCCATACGGCTCGGAGAAAGCAGATACCTGTTCTCCAAATTTCTCTACCAGTTTGTTTTGAATCTGTTCGTTGGTTAAAGACATAATAGCTATTAGCTTTTAGCTGCGAGCTGCGAGCAAAATAGCTTGTGGCTAATGGCTTGCAGCTTGTAGCTTCTTATTGTATTCCGTAACTATCCAATAATTTTTGATAATGTTCACTGTTGCGGCGGCGAAGACTTTCTTGTCCTACCAAATCCTGAATCCGCATCAAACCATCGAGAATAGCCTCAGGTCTTGGAGGACAACCGGGCACATACACATCCACCGGCACCACCTGGTCAATTCCCTGCAACACGCTGTAGGTATCGAAAATACCACCACTGCTGGCACACGCTCCAACAGCCATTACCCAACGGGGTTCGGCCATTTGCAGGTACACCTGTTTTACAACCGGACCCATTTTTTTAGAAATTGTACCCATCACCATCATCAGATCGCACTGGCGTGGAGTAAAGGCCATCCGCTCAGAACCAAAACGACCCAAATCGTAATGAGCCGCCGCTGTGGCCATAAACTCAATACCGCAACAAGAAGTTGCGAATGGTAATGGCCAGATTGAATTTTTACGAGCCAGCCCTACTACTTCGCTTAGCTTAGTAGCAAAGAATCCTTCGCCCATATGACCATCGGGCATACCAACCATGCTGATATGACCTTTATAGTCGGTTGGTATAGGATTGATATTAAATTGTACCGGACGTGACATATATATTTAGTTGAAGATTTGAAATGAAATACTTGTTACCCGTCTCACAACAACTACTGCACCACAAAGTTTGCTCAGCAGCAAGTTTCACGTTTCAAATCTGTGATTGTTCAGTTTAATCTTCCCAGTTCAGCGCACCTTTCTTAATAATATAATAGAACCCGCAAAGGAAGAATCCTACAAACATCAATACAGCCATGAAACCACTCCACCCCAACTCCCGGAAATTTACCGCATAAGGATAGAAAAAGATCACCTCCACATCAAACAACACAAATAAAATGGCCACCAGAAAGTATTTCACCGCCATTGGCTGACGTGCATTTCCGTGAATTTCAATACCACTTTCATAATTCTCCAACTTTTGAGCAGTGGGGCGTTTAGGACCCAGCATATGGGTGAGTACCATCATTACTGCCACAAAACCAATTGCAAACAAGATTTGAATACCTATCGGGAAGTAATTGCCTGCATCATTTACCACCTGGGTAACAGGAGCAACAGGATTGGACTGTAAAAAGAAAAACCATTGCATGTAAAGACGGTTTTGAATGCCGCAAAAATAAGGCAGGGTAACCGAAATTCCCTGATATAAAATAAAAATCCCCCCGCTGATGCGGAGGGATAAGAGAATATGCTGATTTCTGATTCAGTTAACTATATAATACACTTTTCCGTTCAGCATTCGTTGTTACAGAGTTACTGTTAACCCGACCGGTTGCCTTGCTATTACCATTACCCGTAGCCTGCGATTTGTTACCGGTTAACTGACGCTTGTATTCAGTTGCCTCAGCGTCTGTTGGATCGATCGCAAGGATCTTATCACAAAACTCAATGGCAACTTTATAATCTTTCTTCACAAAAATGTTATAACCGATAAAGTATTTGTAAGCCAGTTTCACCTGCGGACGGAAGGAAACCGAATCCTTGCTGGCAGATGCTACCTCTACAAATTTTGCAAAATGAGGATTGGCCATTCCGTTTACCATGCTGGTATCGATGCTCCAGTTGGCACGTGCTCTCCAGTAATAACCATAAGCCTGCTCAGGATATTGTTGTGTATATACGGCAAACACACTGTCTGATTTTGCATAGTAATTGAAATCGCCATCGCCACCTGCATCAAAAAAGGCACGGCCTAAATTGTACAGATCAACATTGCTTGGAGATTTCTTAGCATGATATTGTTTTTCAAGCCAGTAAGCAACGGTTTTTTTATCGCCTTTGCGTTTTGCAAAATCAACTGCTTTTTGCAGATAAGAAGCTTTGTTTTCCTGTGTAGTATCAGCGTTCATCGCTTTCTCATAAAATGAATACGCTTGTGATTCGCTGCCCGGGGTGCCGGCAAGTACATCGCCCACTAATTCATAATCTTTCGGTACTATTTCTTCCGGTTTTGCTTTTGCAAAAAACTCATCAATGCTTCTTTTAGCGTTCGCAAACTGAGTTACAGCAGTAACAGAATCTTTTTCTTTTACCGCTTTTTCAGCCAATGATTTATAACTATACGCTTTTAAACGATGGATACGTGGTCTGATCACATTCACGCCTACACGTTTGATCAAGTCATCACTTTGTGAAATTGCTTCAGCAAACTGGCCCGATGCATATTTCAAATCAATACGATAGTAATCATTTTGCGGATCGCTGTCGATCACAGCAATGTATTTGTTGAGGTATTCTTCTGCTTTTGTTACATCTCTGAAATACCAGTATGCATACAGAGAATAATGAGCAGGACCATAATTTGGATCCAATGCTACAGCCTCTTCAAAAGCCGGAAGAAAATATTCCCTGTTTTTCTGACTTTCGTAGATCAGGCCTTCTTTGTGTTTTGCCGCTGCATATTTCGGATTCAGGTTCAATGCATTTTTAAACGCAAGTACTGCATTACCCCCATCAACCAGCTTACGATACGAATCGCCGATCACAACAAAAACAGCAGGTTCATTAAATTTCTTAATGGTTGTAGCCTTTTGCAATTGCGCAATACCATAGTTGGCATCACCTGCTTTTGTATAAGCATTGGCACGACCAACAGCGAGCAACACTTCAATATCTTTTGATTTGCTGCCATTTACAGCCATATCAAAATGATTGCGTGCATCAGTAGCTTTGTTTTCGATTAATTCAATATGGCCCATGCCCGCCAGTAAAATGGGGGAGGTTGTAGTTGTTTGCAAACCTGTTTGATAAGTTTGTTTTGCCTTTGCTACATCTTCCAGCCCCAGATAAGCCTGACCCAACCAATAGGCTGCTTCTTCATTTTTCGGATTGGCAGTAACCAGTTTTTCAAACACATCTTTTGCGCTGTTAAACCGTTCGTAATAGATGAATTGTTTTCCCTCATCCAGCGATTGCGCAAACAACTGCTGCATAAAAAACATTCCCACAAATGCTAAACTTAGTGATCGTTTCATTTTTTCTTTCTTTGGTTTAAGTAATCGGTTGCTCAGGGTCGGTAAAAATATTAAAATTATTGCTTTACAGGCTGTACTAATTTCAGTTGTGTTTCCCGCATCATAAAGATGCGCCGTGCAGGTATCAGATACCCCCTTCTGAAGATTAATTGACCTCTGTCGCTGTTCATAAAGTTGACGAATGCTTTTCCCAAACCTGCATGATTTTCTTTTAAGACGTAATAAATCTCCCTGGTGTAAGGATAACGTTTTGTTAAGATATCTTCCTGCCAAGGCTTGGTATAGGTACCCGCTTCATCACAACTGTCGCATGGCAACCAGGCAATCCGCACTTTTTTCAACTGCTCCAATTGTTGCACATCCTCCGGGTTTCCAATCCAGCTGACACCCACAAATCCAACATAACCGGCATTTTCAGCAATATAGTCCACTACCTCTTTACTGCTTCGGGCCGCTGTGATCACTGATGTATTCAGCATTTTACCTTTCAGCATACTATCGATGGCAAAACGTACCGTACTGGTTGCATTCACCCCATCAAAAACCGGTTTATAAGGCAACTTACCTGTACCAAGCAGCATTCCCGCCACTTCCTCTTTGGTGAAAACAGAGTCGGGCGCATTTCTGTTCACTACCAATGCCACTGCATCGCTGGCAAGTAATTCACCCTTCGGATATAAACCTAAGGAATCGAAATAATAACGAGACTCTTCCTGTGTTATATTTTTCGTAACAACCACCATGCGAATGCTGTCGTTCATCAAATCGTTCCAGCAATCGGCCTCGGGTTTATAGTGAGCAATAATTTTTGCTTTGGGGTACGACGATTGAAACACACTGATTTGCTCTTCAATGATGGGCTTAAATGCTTCGTCTACGCTGATGTGAATGGTTCCTGTTGTTCCCGTGTCGGTTGGTTGCGACCTGCTATTATTACAGGAAATCCCAGCCACCACTAATAACACCCACAAAACCCCGCCCCAAATTTTCATACTACGATGGATTATTATATGTTTTTACCCCTCTGTAAATCCGGAAAGCTCCATAGATAAAGGCAGCTACTCCAAAGATTAATACCACATCGGCCGGGGGAAATACAATTTCCAAACCAATGTATTTCGACAATGCCAGTACTACACCCACAACTGCATAAACGATCCCCATAATAATATCGAAGACCGCTTTGATGTTAACGGGTTTGTTCTTTTTTCTGAAATCATCTAATACAGACATGTGCATATTTTAGAGAGCTGGCAAGTTAATTAATTTTTACTCTTCAGGTGCTGTAAAGGTAACCGGCTGTGTAAAATACGAGGCCACTGGTTTTCCCCGTTGTTTTCCGGGTTTCCATTTGGGCATGCGGCCAATTACCCGTAGCACTTCTTTGTCAAACTCTTTTCCTGCACTTTGACTAATTATTACGTCGGTTACTTCTCCGTTTAAATTCACCACAAATTTCACACGAACGGTTTTTCGATCGCCTGCTTCCAGATCGTCGGGTACACGAAGCATTCGCTGCAAATATTTTGTCCAGGCCGCCATACCACCGGGGAACTCGGGATTTTCATCGGGATGTTCGACGATGATTGGTTCTTCTGGTGCTGGTGTTTGCGGAGGTTCGGGGGTGATGATTGTCTGATTGCCTGCATTAGCCTGAATAAATCCTTCTCCTCCTGTTCCAACAGCAGCCCTGTTTTCACTTCCAGGCACATATGTAGTTGTATCACTTCTATCAATAGGTGGATTTTTAAGCAGCGTCTCATCGGGAACAATAACAATCGGCTTATCTACTTTAGTAGGAGGTTGTGCTTCCACTGTTCGTTGTTGCGGCTCTGGGTCTTTTGGTTTCTCGATATCGACCTTCTCAAGATTAACCTCTAGTGTTTCGTACGGGAGCTGAGAGTACGTAACTGTTTTCTTTGGTTTACTCATTACATAACAAGAAACAGCAATTACCAGAAGGAGCATTATTCCCAAAGCTTTTTTAAGATGGGATGGATAAGCCCGTCGTATAGAATATGCACCGTACGACTTGTTACGATTTTCAAATAAAATATCCAGCAGATCGGCAGAAAGAATTTGTTCGCTTTTCATGTGACAACGTTTTGGTGATGTGAAATAATTGATGGATTGTTTGTGTGAGACAGATATCACACTCAAACAAATCTTCATTACACATTCGCCGGCCGGCTGCTGATGAAATGATAACGGAATTGATGTTAAATTAATCCGTTTGATAGTGAGATGCGTTGCTGAAATAAATCCACAAATACAAGTACAAAGTAATAAGTACTAGGAACGAATGAAGAACCTGAAACTTGTAACCTGTAACTTGCAACTCTCAATTATCTTTGCCGCCATGCGCATATTAATGGTTTGTTTGGGAAATATTTGCAGAAGTCCGTTGGCTGAAGGTGTGCTGCAACACAAAGCATGGAAAGCCGGTTTAGAGTGGAGTATTGAAAGTGCAGGCACCGGTGCCTGGCATGCAGGTGAGCCGCCGCATGACCTGAGTATTAAAGTGGCGAAGCAGAATGGAGTAGACATCAGTAAACAACGGGCCCGACAATTTGCAAAAGAAGATTTCCTGAACTACGATCTTATTTATGTAATGGATAGCAGTAACTATATTGATGTAAAACAAATGAGCGGCAAGTTGTGGAATCAAGAAAAAGTGGATCTGCTGTTGAATGAATTGTATCCCGGTGAAAACAGGGCTGTGCCCGATCCATGGTATGGCAAAGAAGATGGCTATCATACAGTGTGTGAAATGATCGATAAGGCATGTGATAAGATAATTGAGAAATATATTGCAGGAAGTACGAGGTAAGAAGTAAGAAGATGTAGGATGGATGATCTCTGATGTATGATTTGAAAATAGAAAGTAAAAACTAATAAAGTATAAACAGAACGATGGCAAAGGTGAATGTATCATTACCGCAAGGCACAAGAGATTTTGGAGCAGATGTTGTTCGCAAACGAAATTATATTTTCAATACTATTAAAACGGTTTTTGAATTATATGGGTTTGAACCATTGGAAACACCTGCAATGGAAAATCTGGATACGTTGATGGGGAAGTACGGAGAAGAAGGTGATAAACTGATTTTCAAAATTCTGACACTGGATTTAACAGATTGGTTTCGGAAGATTAACGAACAGCCAAACTTTAACAAACACAAACAAAGGATCCGAATTTGAAAAAATCACTTGCAACGGAATTAAGAAAAATACAAGTCAGAACTTGTTACTCAGATTTCAAGCCGAGCATTGAAGTATGATCTCACCATTCCCGTTTGCACGTTATGTGGCCATGAATCACAATCAACTCACGATGCCGTTCAAACGCTATCAGGTACAGCCGGTGTGGAGAGCTGATCGTCCGCAGAAAGGACGTTACCGTGAGTTTTATCAATGCGATGCAGATGTGGTAGGCAGCAAATCTCTGTTGAATGAAGTAGAACTGACCAATATTTACGCTACTGTTTTTCAAAAGCTCGGTGTGGATGTAGAAATAAAGATCAACAGCCGGAAAATTTTGGCTGCATTAGCTGAGGTATGTGGTGGTAGTGAAAAAATGGTTGATATAACCGTTGCAATCGATAAGTTAGATAAGATCGGATTAGAAAAAGTAAAAGAAGAATTAGCACAACGTGGATTAACTACTGAGCAGATCTCTATCATTGAAAAATATTTACTCATAACTGGCAGCAATGAAGAAAAGCTGCAACAGATAAGATCACTACTTAGCGAATCAGAAACAGGTAAGCAAGGAATAGAAGAGCTGGAAACAGTTTATCTGCAATCCCAAATTTCAAATCTGCAATTCGACTTCACTTTGGCACGTGGTCTTAATTATTATACCGGCATCATCTTCGAAGTAAAAGCGAAGAATGTGCAGATGGGAAGTATCGGTGGCGGTGGTCGATACGATGATCTGACGGGTTTGTTTGGCGTGCCCAATATTCCCGGCGTTGGTATTTCGTTTGGGGTTGATCGTATTTACGATGTAATGGAAGAATTAAAACTTTTCCCTGCTGATGTACATACAGGCACCAAACTATTATTCTTTAACCTTGGCGATGCCGAAAGCAAAAAAGCATTTGAGCTGATGCAGCAACTCCGCAGCAAAGGCGGTTGCATGCGAACTGTTTCATGAGAACAGTAAATTTGATAAGCAATTCAAGTATGCCGAGAAAAAACAAATTCCGTTTATTGTGATCATTGGCACCAAAGAACTGGAGAGCGGCACCTGCAATGTAAAGGACCTTTCATCAGGTGTACAGGAAACATTACGCTTCGAAGAATTGCTTGCGAAATTTTCCTGAAATTTATTTTGTAAATCAGTAAAACAATTCATTTTTCTTTTTTTGGGTTGTATGGGTGCGAATCTTTATTTTTGCCACCCTTAAAATTTCAGTCGGTGAGGTGGATGAGTGGCTGAAATCAGTAGTTTGCTAAACTGCCGTACGGGTAACTCTGTACCGCGGGTTCGAATCCCGCCCTCACCGCAAAAACCATCGCTCAGGCGATGGTTTTTTGTTTTACCTGATTGTACTTCTTTCTGTCTGCATCCATACACAATACAGCTATTTCAGCCGAAAATTCATAACTTACTACTCTAATTTCAATACACTACGTATGCGTAAAACAGCCTACCTGACTCTTGCAGCAATTATGGTTCTTATTTCAAGCTTGCTGATTTATCATTTTACAAAAACTGAAGGTCGTATCAACAAACGATCAGTAAGTCTTCTAGCCGATCGTGAAGAAGAAAAAGAAGAAGGTGGCTATAAACGATGGCTATATCAATGGAAGATGTTGCATGACCCTGCCACCGGCGAAATTCCAAGAGGCATCCACCAAAAAGAAAACGCCTTGTTAGCTGCTATCAGCGGAAACCAACAAAATGGCATTGGTTTCCGGCAAACAATCAACAATAGCTATACCGCAGCAGGCCCATCGCAAAATGGAGGTCGCACGAGAGCTGTTGCTTACGATATGCGGGATAACAGTACAATGTTGGCGGCTGGTATTTCAGGCGGCATTTTTCGCTCAACAAACGGGGGCAGCACATGGTCGTATGTAAACATCGATACTTCATTGATGAGGAATGTAAGTTGCTTTGCCCAAGATCCCCGACCCGGTTTTCAGGATACCTGGTATGCCGGAACAGGTGAATTACTTGGGGCCTCAGCAGGGTATCCTTCTTTTGCTATTTCAACCGGAAATGGAATTTTAAAATCAACAAACAATGGTGTTTCCTGGAGTAAAGTGAGCATTACAGCAGGAACAAGAAACAAGGAAATACTCGACAATATTTTCGACATGATCTTTAATATTCAGGTTGATAACCGTGGATTTGTTTTTTTTGCAACGCTTAACTACATTTTTATTTCGACAGATGGCTTTGCGGCTCCAAGTGGATCGACATTTGGATACGTGTTAGGTGTTGAAGACACAGATCAGGCTCTTCCGGCCTTAGCAACCGATATTGCCATTTCAAAAGATGGCTCTCGCTATTATGCTTGCTTTTCCGGCTTAAATAATAACCGGGATACGGTAGGAGTATGGGCCTCAACTGACGGTTTCAACTGGAAAAGAATTGCGGGTGGAAGAAACGGACAACTTGATTCTGTAGCGGGCTGGAAAGCATACAACCCCAGCATGAATAATGGGACCGGGTGGGGCAGAACAGTTCTTTCTGTAGCACCCAGCAATGCGAACATATTGTATGTAATGTATGAGAATTCGTTAAGTGCAGGCTCAAACCAATCGGAAGCAGACTTGTTCAGAGCGGATCTCACGAATTTTTCAGCAATTACCTGGAGCAGCAACAGAAATGCGAATTTACGTGCATTGCGAAATGGCACAACCAACAGCTACATGGAAACACAAGGTGGATACAATATGCTTTTGGCAGTTCATCCAACAAACCCCAACTTAGTTGTAGCCGGTGGTGTAAATCTGTTTCGGTCAACGGATGCGTTTGCTACGCAGGGAACGTTTATTGGCGGATTAACTTCAACTACATACAGCGATCCTAATCAAACAAGTCATGTAGATTTTCATTCCTTTGCCTTTCATCCGGGTATGCCCAACCGATTGGTTACCGGGCACGACGGAGGTTTGAATGTTACGAACGATATCACTGCTACCACAGTCAGTTGGTCAAATCTTAATAACCAATATCAAACATTACAATACTATCATATAGCAATTGACCCTACTCCGGGCTCTTTAACGTTTGCCGGTGGTGCGCAGGATAATTCAACTACGTATCGTGATTCAAAAAATTTATTGGTGGGTAACCTTCTCGGCGTGCCCGCTTCAATAGAAGCCAATGACCAGTATGTATTGGTTGGAGGTGATGGAGGCTCAGTGGGGCTCACAGCGAGCACAACCAATCAAATCATGTATGCCAGTTCACAGGAAGGAGATGTTTACAGATTTTTCGCCGATGGCCCCTCTTCCGGTTACACGAACGCTGTTATTTCTCCATCCAACTCACCGGGAAGCGAATTCATTACGTATTTCCATCACGATCCGGATAATACAAATACAATTTACTATGCTGGACTAAATACCCTCTGGCGAACGAACAATGCAACAACCGTTACTGCAGCAGGCTGGACGCAATTAACAGGCGTCAGCAACGCCTTAACCGGAAGCATTTTTTCCTTAGCTACATCAAGAGGTACGTATGCATCCAATAACAGCTACCTTTTTATTGGAACAGAGAATGGAAAAATCTATCGGTTGCAGGATCCAAAAGATGGGGCTGCTTCAACAGCTCCGGTTGATATTTCACCAATTCAGAATGACTTGACGCCAAACTCAGCTATGACCTCTCAATCATTGGTTCGTGACATAGCTGTAAACCCCCGCAATCCTGATACAGTTCTCGCTGTTGTTTCCAACTATGGAGTTGCCAGTGCATTCTGGACCGGCAATGCCCGTTCGGCTTCACCTACCTGGCAATTGGTTGAAGGCAATAGTATAAATCTTACTTCTTTTCGTTCTTGCGCCATTGTTGTTACAGCAACGGGTGTTGAATATTATGTTGGCACTTCAATTGGGTTGTTCAGCACAACTGCAATTAATGGCGCCTCTACCGCATGGACTCTCGAAGGCCCGCCGGTACTTCAAGGTGCTATTATCAACGATCTTGCTTTACGTCCGGCAGATAATACACTGCTGATTGGCACGCATGGTAACGGCATGTTTTATGCAAACATCGGAAATGTTGCCACTTCTGTTCCGGATGTAATTTCAAATGATAAACGCTTTATCACTTCTGTATTTCCAACCATTGCCAACGATGATATTTATTTCCGTAAAGGTGATCTTACAGGTATTCAAACAATCAATATCCGCATTACCAGCACCAATGGACAAGTGGTGGCACAGTCACGACAAGGCTACCAGAACGGATCTGTTTCAACACGGAAGTTGGCCAGTGGTAATTATGTTCTGGAGATATGGAGCGATGACAGAAAATATAAACATGTACAACAATTTGTGAAATCGAAATAAGCGAATATGCAAACCAACAATGCTCTGCATCTATTCTTAAAGTTGAACAAATGATGAGATATTTTGTACCACTGATATTGCTTGTACTTTGTACTTCATTTCTGCAAACAGGTAAATATCCTGTTGTAAAACTGTATGCTTACCAACAAAAAGTGAGCGGAGGTGCCAATTTCTCATCCGATACAAAAGGCCGTGCTGTTATGAAACAGTATGTATACCTGTTACTTCGAAACGACCGGACAATTGAAATTGAAAAATTATGGATCAATGGCAGCGAAGCAGCTGTTACAACTGAAATTGTTCAATCTCCGGTTACCGTTGAAAAGTCGATCAAGTTTGGTAATGAAGCAGCGTTTGAAACACTTGTTCCTGCTTCCGGCCATCGGGTGATGCAACTGCTATTTACAGCAAACCCCGAAGCTGAAAAAAACAATTCCATCACGTTACCGGCAATATCCGTTACTCATTGCCTATAAAGAAGATGGGAAATTATATTATCTCGGATCAAAAAGCTGGAAAACACTCAGCCCGCAAGCGAATCAGTAAATACCCTTAGCCTTAAAACTTTTTCGGAATGAATTACGTTTATGAACTGACGTAGTTTATTTTTACCATATCAATCTATTATCACATGAAAACAAAATGCTCATTTGTTGCTATTTTATTCATTCTCTCCCTCTCCGGCTGTAAAAAACTGGGAGTTAATTTCGCTCTCAATCATCAAACTACATTTCGGATTGAAAGTTCATCACCTTTGAATCTTCCATTCGAGACGGCAACACCCGATATAGCGACCAACTCTTCACAGCAATTCGAAAATAATAACACGGCCGTCAATCTTATCAAAGAAATTAAACTGAAAGAATTGAAATTGAGCATCACTAACCCAACCAACAAAACGTTCAGTTTCCTTAAGTCGGTTCAGATTTTCATATCTACTAACAACAGCGATGAAATTGAACTCGCAAGTCTTGATAATATTGCATCTACTACACAAACGATTTCACTCAACTGCACGACACAGAATTTAGATAAGTATGTAAAAGCAAGCAGCTATAAACTCCGAACAAGAGTGGTTACAAAGGAAACGTTGACACAGTCAGTTGATATCCGTACCGATCTTAAATTTAAAGTGAAAGCAGGTATCTTATAAATAAGAAAAATCACATAGCTTCATAAATAACAGCAGCACCCTGCCCCACTCCTACGCACATCGTTGCTAATCCATATTTGCTTTTTCTTCTTTTCATTTCATGCAACAATGTTGTAGAGATACGTACACCGCTGCAACCAAGCGGATGACCAATTGCAATGGCACCACCGTTTACATTTACTTTTTCAATGTCAAGACCGAGATCATGAATACAGGCAATGCTTTGTGAAGCAAATGCTTCATTGAGTTCGATGAGATCAAGATCACTAACGGTGAGCCCTGCCCGCTGTAATGCTTTTTGTGTTGCAGGAACCGGCCCCACACCCATGATGGATGGATCCACTCCTGCCACAGCCATTGATTTTATTTTAGCAAAAGGCTTCAGATTATATTTCTTTACCGCTTCTTCGCTGGCTAATAACATGGCAGCAGCACCATCATTGATACCACTTGAATTACCTGCTGTAACCGTTCCGTCGTTTGCAAAAGCAGGTTTCAGTTTTGCAAGTTGTTCAATACTTGTTTCCCGTGGATGTTCATCGCCTTCTACAACAATTACCTGCTTTCCCTGCACAGCATCAACAGGAACAATTTCACCGGCCCATTTGCCCGCAGCTTTCGCTGCTGCATATTTTGCCTGGCTTTCCAATGCAAACTGATCCTGTGCAAGCCGTGAAATATTCCACTGCTTCGCCACATTTTCTGCCGTTTCACCCATGCTGTACGGATGATATAATTCAGAAAGCCGTGAGTTCAAAAAACGCCAGCCAAGTGTCGTGTCGTAGAGTTCTGCTTTACGTCCAAAAGCGTCCGCTTGTTTCGGCATAACAAATGGCGCACGACTCATACTTTCAACACCACCTGCGATCATCAATTCAGCATCACCATTAGCAATAGCCCTTGCACTATCCATGATCGCCTGCAAACCGCTTGCACACAAACGGTTTACAGTGTTACCGGCAACCGTTACGGGTAAGCCAGCAAGGAGCGCCGCCATTCGGGCCACATTGCGGTTATCTTCTCCACTTTGATTTGCCGCACCGGCAATTACTTCTTCAATTGCATTTACATCAATAGATGCATTGCGTTGTACCAATGCTTTAATGACATGAGCAAGCAGATCGTCGGGGCGAACAGTGGCTAAAACGCCGCCGTATCTGCCGATGGGCGTGCGGATGCAATCGATAATGTAAACTGGGTTCATATGTAATTATAAAAGCCAAATGTAAAGAACTCAATTCAATCCATTTTTGCTTTGTACCTTTGCCGCTATGCAAGTAGCGAACGAGCGAAATATCCGCCACTTAAGTCTTGAAGAAATCACGAATTTCTTCGAAAGCATGGGGGAAAAGAAATTCAGGGCAAAACAGGTGTACGAATGGCTTTGGCAGAAACATGCCCACAGCTTTGCCGACATGACCAATCTCAGCAAAGAACTCCGTCAAAAACTCGGCGAAACATTTACACTTCCGGCTTTGGCGGTTGATGCCACTCAATATTCGGCCGATGGTACCGTGAAGTCAAGATTCCGCACACATGAAGGTCATTTGGTGGAAGGTGTATTGATCCCAACCGATGAACGCAAAACTGCTTGCGTTTCCTCGCAGATAGGTTGTTCACTCAGTTGTAAATTTTGCGCCACTGGTTATATTGACCGGAAACGTAATCTCAATTACGATGAGATCTACGATGAAGTGGTACTAATCAATCAGCAAAGTGAACGTGTATATGAAAAGAAACTGACCAATATTGTGTTTATGGGCATGGGCGAACCTTTGCTCAACTATAAAAATGTATTAAAGGCCATTGAAAAAATTACGTCACCTGATGGGTTGGGCATGAGCCCACGTCGCATTACTGTCTCAACTGCAGGTGTCGCAAAACAGATCAGGCAATTGGGTGATGATGAAGTGCGTTTTAAACTGGCGCTTTCTTTACATGCCGCAACCGATGAGAAGCGTCATGAGATCATGCCTATCAATGATACCAACAATATCAAATCATTGATCGAAGCATTGAATCATTTCTACAAGAAAACGGGAAATCAGATAACGTTTGAATATATCCTCTTCAAAGATTTTAATGATTCACTGAAAGATGCAGATGAGTTGATAAAAATTTACCGACAGGTGCCTGCAGATCTTATCAATATCATTGAATACAATCCGATTGATATGGCGAAGTTTCAAAAACCTGATGAAGAGGTAACCAATAAATTCATGGCGTACTTGGAAAAGCATAAAGTAAATGCTCGCTTAAGAAGAAGCCGTGGTAAAGATATTGATGCCGCCTGCGGACAATTGGCAAATAAAGAAGGTTTGAATACTTAACCGATTTTCACAAAAAATATATTGATAAAACGAGCCCCACAGTTTTTGCGGGGCTCTGTATTGAGACGTGATGCTATTCTGACTAAAGTCTGTTCCGGCCGGCAGGCGGTCTGCCCCCAGCTCCATTTGCCGCAGGTCGACGCCCACCTGTTGCTCCACCAAACTTGCGGGGAAAGTATGAAATGGTCAGCATGTAAAATTGTTGCAGTCCATTGGTAACAGTAGTGGTGATGGTGTTATTACTTGAACCGATATTGATGTTTTGGTTTTGGCGTAAGATATCCATTGCTGAAAGTTTTGCCTCCAATTGTTTGGCTTTGAAAAAGCGATAGCTGATAAACGCATTCCAAAGTGCCGAGCTTTGACTGGTTGTATTATTCTTTACATAATTCAACGTATTGCTGAACGTCATATCCTTCGGATACTGAAGATTAATATTTGCACCAGTTACATAGTTGGTGTTTTTGAAGGACCGAAGGTTGACGCCGGTTTGTATACTGTTACTCATATTCACCCCTTGTGAAACGGAGAAGTTCACAATTTCACCCAATGCAAAATAAATGCGCAGTGAGTTGTTGATATTCTGCGAACGGGAAACCGAGAAAATATCATCAATATAATTGGGCGACTGACTGTTGTTGATCGATCCGTTGTAAGAAAACTGCAACACATTTTTTTTGTTCAAACGTATAGATGTGTTGATGTTACCACCGATGTTCCAGTTTCTTCTTCCATCAATATTGATCAGGTAAATATTTTTCCGTCCAAGATCATCGTAAAAACTACTATCAGCAACATCAGCTTTTACAATACCAACATTACCATTCAATCCAAAATTAACATCTGCTTTCCTGTTTCTGTTATTGCCTCTGTTGTAAGTAAAATTTACTCCAAAGTTATTTGAACTGGATGGAGTTAAAAACGCATTCCCATAATTGAACGAATAAAGATTGGCACTATCAATAATTGGGAACAATTGATCAAGGCCGGGTATTGAATAACTTTTATTGTGAGAAACATTTGCAATAATATTAAAGCCATTTGCTTTTTGGTAATAGTAATTCAGGCTTGTGTTTGGCGTAAAGAATGAAAAATTCCGGTTCAAATTCCGTTTGCTGAAATTCGACTGATCTTTCTCCCATAAAAACTGTGCACCAAGATTTGTAGAAATGGTAATGGCACGGGTATAACGATTCGATAATCGTTTTGTAAACGATTTCGATAGATTCAGTGCCGGCTCTTCGCTTACCCTGTTGTGTTTATGCAGATTGGTGATGCTTGTATTGGGTGTAAAGAATTTACCAACAGAATCGAAATCACTTACATTATACTGTAAGTCAGATTGGTTAACGGAAAGATTATTTGTAAGCCGGATATTGATATTCCAGAGATTATTACTGCCAAACAGCAATCGCTTTAACGCATTGTATGTAACATTCACTGAGTTATTCCAATTGCTGGAATTAGTTTTATAGAGACGGTTAAAGGAGGTGTTTCGTGCAGGGTCCTCAAAACTCTCAAAATCACTCAACGAGCTGCGTACACTTTCACTTTCACTGTAATTTGTATTGTAACGCAACGAAAAGCTTTTCAGGTTTCGTTCGTCGCTATCCTTGTTTAAAAAGTTAGCGCTCATATTTACGTTACGTGTTTTCGTTTGCGCTTCAGACGATTCATTGCTTTCGCTAACAAGACCCTTGCCCTCTCTTTCAGTAATCGTAGATGAAGCAGAGCTGGTTGTGCCTTTGTTGTCTGTTACGCTTGCACGGACATTCAGGTCTTTATCAGCATCCCGCTTATTATAACTTACTGTAAACGTTCTTGCATCATTTTCCTGAACCGTAGTCCGCAAATTCGATTTGAAAAATGAACTGCCACCTACACTCGTAATTGCATCCGACTGAGAATTGATATTCGTCAAGCTTCCTCTTCCGGTAACATCAAAATTCAACTGGTTCGCAAGTTGATTATTGGTAGTTTCAAGAAAACTGTGTTGCACATTCGCTCCAAGAAAATAAATTTTACTAATCCCTCTTCCTCCAAAATTTGCCACATACCTGTTGCGTGGATTAAAACTCCTGAAAGTGGTTTCGCCTAATAAGGATTGCAGATCCTCCACACTTTTATTGATGTTATTTGTAGCACCACCTAAACCAAGTCTTGTTTTTTTATTGTAAGCCTGTAAGCCAAAATCTGCTTCAAATCGTTTATCAGTACCAATACCCGCACCGCCTTTTCCAAAATAACCACGCTTCTTATCTTCCTTCAACTTAATATTCATCGTGAGTAACGAATCTGCCGGCGTTCGTTCTGCTGCGGTTTTCGTTCGGTCTTCCTCTCTATATACTTGAATTTTTTCAATTGCATTTTTTGGAAGATTCTGCGTGGCGATAGAAGGATCGTTTCCGAAGAATGGTTTCCCGTCTACAAACACATTGGTTACCTGCTTCCCGTTTACAGTGATAGTGCCATCGCCCCACAGCGTAATACCCGGCACTTTCCGTAACATATCTTCCACCACTGCATTCGAATCGAGCTTGAACGCAGCCGGATTTATTTCCAACGTATCGCCAT
Organism: uncultured Bacteroidota bacterium; assembly: GCA_963830845.1. Taxonomy (GTDB): domain Bacteria; phylum Bacteroidota; class Bacteroidia; order Chitinophagales; family Chitinophagaceae; genus Lacibacter. Next base: position 121,115 of record CAWHOR010000003.1, read on the forward strand.
TCATACGAATCGGCAATACGGCTTCAATAACGATCTCACCAAGATTTTTAAAATTAGTACCCAGTTGAATGGAACCAAAATTATAAAAGGGTTGAAGACTATCAAGTTTGATGATTTTTGAAAATGATCCGTACCCTGATGACGTGAGACTGATCAGCAACGGAACATTCATCGGTAATTTTTGAAAATTAAATTCACCCGATGTATTCGTCAACTGATAGTTCAATAAAGTAGAATCACTTTTTTTATACACGAGCACCGTTACTGATTCAAGTGCATAATCGTTCGCAGAATCTTTTACAACTCCCGTAACCGATCCACTTACAACATCTGCTTTCTCCTGCGAAAAAGCAAGGCACGGAAGTAGCAACAGGAGAATAGTTAGTCGTTTCATTTGGTTTTGGCTGATGGTTTCAGAATAATGATCACCGGATTGGATGATGGTTTACTCTTTTCAAAATAAGTATTCAAAACTTCTGAGTACACCGGGTTTCTGTGTTTCTCTGCATCTCTTGATCGAAACATAGCATCGGAAGAAATACTGCTGTACAGGGTTGTATTGTCGTGGTACTGAATACCCCAACCCATTACAGGAAGGAATGCATTTGTACTGTCTGCAGAAATTTTATTGATGTTATAAAAACGGTTGCTGTTTTTATCAAACAAAAAACGGCGGTCACGTTTTTGATAATCCAGTGAGAAAAATAAATAGTCCTGAATGGGTACAATCCCATTGATGCGCCATACATATCCCGGATTCAGTTGCTTGTAACTACGCAATTCGTTTCGACTGAAATCAGTTGTAAAAAAAGTTTTAGGCACTGTATTCTCAAACGGTAGTACAAAATTGTAGAGAGCTGTTACACTATCAACAGTTAATTGATAAATAGAATAATAATAAGGCCTTGTAAAGAACAATGTACCTGGTTTACCGGCATTAAAAAACTCAATGTTTCCCGGATCAGCTAAATAAGATGATGTACGTTTAGCAAACGGAAAATAAGCGCCGGTGGTTTTGCTTCCGTCAGATAATTTTAATTCATAGTCAACGGAATCCTTTGCACCTTTATCAGCCAGTACCATACTGTATGCCCATTGATCGGGGGCCAGATAAATTGGATTGGTCATTGAAATTGTAAACCGGGGAACTTCTGTGATCGCTTCTTTCTCAATATCAGCAAGGCTATAAAAAACTGATCGTCCGTATTTCATACTGCTTCTTGCAAACGGATTTCGAACCAGTTCATCCCGCTCCTGTTCGGTTGGCCGGTAGTTTCGATTGATCTGCAACAAATAAAGAGCATTCTCTTTTTCCATCAATTGCATGGATGTGATCGTGTACTTATCGTCTTTATATTTTTTAATAAACTTGCCTGCCTTATCAAAAAAATAAAGTCCTTGAGTGTCGAAATCAAAAATGATGAAATATTGCTGCGTTACCACCAGTCGGCTAATTTGCCCGAACAGACTTTGTTTGGTGGTTTCAAGCGGGATGTAGGTAATATTTTCAAACAACCTTGATGCCGGTGCACCCATCGTGGAGGCAGGGTCGAAATAAAGGGTTTTCGGTGTTTGCCCGGCCATCACATCAGCCATCAATAAAAAAAGGGCAACGAGTACATGCTTCATAGATCAGTTTGACGAGTTGTTTCAAAAATTCCTGCAATATAATTTTTGAAATGCAGGAGGCTGCCTTATCAATGGATGAACGGTTGTGCAACCGTTTGGTCAGCAACAGATCTCTGCTTCAGCGCCAGGAAAGAATGGTCGAAAAACTAATGATTGTTTATCGTTCCTGCCTTCAACGCAACACATTTCCTGCCCTAGCACATTTCAGTTATCTTTGCGATTCATCCTGTTGCAAAACAGCAAATTCAACAAATATGGCAAAAAGCAGCTTCGGCAATTTTCAAAGTCAGAAAACCAACGCACAAAAGAAAGAAGAGTTCCGCCAGGAAAAGAAAAAGGCAAGAACAGAAAAGAACGAATATTTTGCCAAAAAGAAAGCAGAAGAAAACAGCTACCGGGCACAGGACACACGCATAAAGAAAAAAGATGGCCCTGCAACGCCTGCCAAAGCACAAACTCCAGCTCAACCTGTTACATTCAAACGTGAAAATACAACTGGCGAAATGCCATTGAATAAATACCTGGCACATTGCGATGTGTGCAGCCGCAGAGAAGCAGCCGAGGTGATCAAGAAAGGAACGGTTGTAGTAAACGGAACGGTGATCACCGAACCCGGCCATAAAGTAACCGATAAAGACGAGGTGAAAGTAAACGGCAAAAAGATCAGCATTCAAAAAGAACTCGTTTACATATTACTCAATAAGCCAAAAGACTACATTACCACCTCCGAAGATCCACAAGGAAGAAGAACGATTATGGATTTGATGAGAGGTGTGTCAACGCAACGGATCTATCCGGTTGGTCGATTAGATAGAAACACCACTGGTGTCCTACTCCTCACAAATGATGGAGAACTCACTCAAAAACTATCGCATCCCAGTTACCAGGTAAAAAAAGTGTACGAAGTAACATTGGACAAAAATCTGGAGAAACGTGATTTTGAAAAATTATTAAGTGGTGTTACACTGGAAGATGGGTTTATTGCTCCTGATGCATTGGGTTATGCCGATCCAAAAAATAAAAAAATAATTGGTATTGAAATTCACAGTGGACGTAACCGCATTGTACGCCGCATGTTTGAATCACTAGGTTATGATGTAAAAGGACTGGATCGTGTTATGTTCGGAAATCTTACAAAGAAAAATGTGGACCGAAGTAAGTGGCGTTATCTCAACGAAAAAGAAGTGCGTTTGCTGAAGTTCCTCAACAAGTCGTTTGTAAAAAAGAAAGAAGAAAAAAATGGCAAGAACAGAGATGAAGAATAAAGTGGAGATCATTGCCGAAACAGATCATTGGATCGCACTGAACAAACCATCGGGTTTACTGTCGATACCTGACCGCATGCAAAGCGAACCATCGTTGAAAGATTGGTTGAATGAAAAATACGGGAAAGTATGGATCGTTCACCGGCTGGATAAATTCACAAGCGGTTTGATTGTATTTGCCAAAGATGAGGAAACACACAAACTGTTGTCGAAGCAATTTGAAGATCGTACGGTAGAGAAATTTTATCTGGGATTGGTGAATGGTATTTTGATGAATAAAGAAGGAAGTGTGGATGCGCCTATTATGGAACACTCTGTAAAAAAAGGCACGTACGTTATCAATACAAAAGGCAAAGCTTCACTTACTGATTACAAGGTATTGGAAGAACATGGACAATATTCCTGGTTGCAATTTCAAATTCATACAGGACGTACACACCAGATACGTGTACATATGAAACATATCGGCCATCCCATTTTGTGCGATGATGTGTACGGAAGCACAGCACCTATTTTACTTTCTTCCATCAAACGGAAAAAATTCAAATTAGCAAAGGCTGAAGATGAGGAACGACCTTTACTAAATCGACTTGCTTTACATGCGTGGAAACTTTCGTTTGGAAACACTGATGGCGGAAGAGTTGAACTGGAGGCGCCGGTTTCAAAAGATCTGAAAGCATTGTTACAGCAATTTGAAAAATGGATCAAGTAAAGCTGTTAACTATTCTCTACTAGCAAATACAACATTCAAGGAAATCAAATAAGAAAAGCCCCAAAAAATCGGGGGCTTTCTATTGCAAAAATCAGATTCGATTAACCAATTCTTAAACTTACTTATTGGGTTGCGGAGTATAACGTAAATAAGGTTTGATCACTTTTACGCCCTTTGGAAATTTTTCGATTGCCGCTTCGGTACTTACTGCCGGTACAACAATTACATCTTCTCCTTCTTTCCAATCGGCTGGTGTTGCTACACTGTAGTTTGCTGTTAACTGCAACGAATCAATTACACGCAACACTTCATAAAAATTACGTCCTGTTGAAGCAGGGTATGTAATAAATAATTTTACTTTTTTATCAGGACCGATGATGAACAATGAGCGAACGGTGAACGTTTCAGAGGCATTCGGATGGATCATGTCATACAGATTTGCCACCTTCCTGTCCTCATCAGCAATGATCGGGAATTCAACACTTGTGTTTTGTGTTTCATTGATATCGCTGATCCAACCTTTGTGACGGTCCAGTCCGTCAACACTCAATGCCAATACTTTTACATTACGCTTTTCAAATTCGCTTTTCAGCAAAGCTGTTTTTCCCAACTCTGTTGTACATACAGGTGTATAATCGGCAGGATGCGAAAACAAAACACCCCAGCCATCGTCTAAGTATTCATACAGATCAATTTCACCAATGCTTGTTTTTGCCTGAAAATTCGGCGCTACATCACCTAAACGTAAACTCATAAAACAGAATTAAAAAGTGAACAATAAAATTTGAGTGGCAAATATACTATTTCCCTACTTATCAGATAGACTTAGTAGATAAAAAATTTACCCTACGAACATCAGTTAGGAAACGCCGGGCAATTCATTGTCTTCGGCTTTGCGTTTGGCATTGCGACCTTTTGTAAGTAAGGCTTTACCAAAGCGTTCTTTTACCTGATCGATCGCTTTGTACAGTTCATTCTTTTTCTGCACATCCTGGAAGAGATTTGTTTGCGAAGCTTCATCGGTAAGTTCACTCAACTTAACACCAAGCAAACGCACCGGTTGCCCTTTTTTATAAAGCTGATGAAATAACTGCTTTGCATTGTAGATCAGTTCATCATCATAAAACGTATACGGAATAGAGGCTTGTCGTTGTTGTGTTTCAAAATTGGGATAACGGATCTTTACAGATACACAACCAGCCATTTTATTTTCCTGCCGGAGTTCATGTGCAATTTTTTCTGTTAAGCGAACGATCTCTGCTTCAAGAAACGGCAGATCGTTTCTGTTTTCATGAAACGTGTTTTCGCTGGAAATTGATTTCGATTCATGATATGCATTTACTTCACTTGTACTGACGCCTTGCGACCGCAGCCACAAATCCCTTCCATGTTTGCCCAACTGTTGCTCCAGCATCACCGGATTTACATTTTGCAGATCGCCAATGGTTTCAATACCTAAATCTAATAATGTGTGATAGGCCTTCTCTCCTATTCCAGGAATTTTATTCACTCGTAACGGAGCAAGAAATTCTTTTTCCTTTCCATACTCAACAACAATATAATTGTTGGGCTTTGCCAGATCGGTTCCAATTTTTGCAACCAGCTTATTCGATGCCATGGCAAACGAAATAGGTAATTGAGTAGTAGTAATAATTTCCTGTCGCAGGTCAACCGTCCATTGCACGGGATCGAAAAATCGATCCATGCCGGTGAGGTCAATATAAAACTCATCGATCGAGGCTTTTTGAAACAGTGGTGCTTTCGCAGCAATAATATCCGTTACCCAACGTGAATAGCGGCTGTAATCGCCACGTGTTCCCTGTGTTACAATTGCATGCGGACAAAGTTTCATTGCCTGCGCCATGGGCATACCACTGTGCACACCAAACGCTCTTGTTTCGTAACTGCAAGTGCTCACCACGCCCCGTTCTTTTGTGCCTCCTACAATTACAGGTTTCCCAATGAGTGAAGGATCGTTCAATCGTTCAACGGATACAAAGAATGTATCGAGATCAAAATGTGCTATGATGCGTTTATGTGCCAATTCTACACGGTTATTGAACAGCAAGATACGACATTGAAAAAATGAGTATACTTGCCAAAAGATCTTACATGAAAATCCTGAAACCCTTAGCATTTCTGGCCTTTATTGCCATCATTGCAAATTCCTGTTCAAAAGAAAAGTCGATTGATACAAATGGCAGCAACCCTTCGTCAGGAACAGGTGCTGATATTCGTGGCGATTGGCGACTTGTATCGATTGCAGGCTCTTCTACGGTAAAAGACAGCTTCGATTTAGGAGGAATGAAATACGTTGGCAATAGTATTTACAGCTATACATCAAAATCTGCATCGGGAACATACACAATTACTGCAACTGAATTTATTGGTAAGAACATTGCCTATGATGCCGATGGCAAACTCATGATGGATGTTTATCTGGATGGACAGTTAATTAATCGTATTGACACTATTACCCCTGTAACAGTTCCGCCCACAAATTCAAGTGCCCCATATATAAAACAAGGCGCCGATTCGCTTTTCTTTACGGGTGGTGGGGTTATTACTGTACAGGGAAGCCCTACATCAGCCGTTGTACCGGGCGGTTTGAAATACAAACTTGAAGGCAATAAGCTTACACTTACGATGAATCAGGTAACGAATGAAACAGTTGTTGAAAACGGAGTGTCGATTGTACGAAAACTAAATGCCAGTGCGAACATTGTACTGCAAAAGCAATAAACCATTTTCTTCTGATTCACTGATCAAAGGCCACCTCAAACAGTGGTCTTTTTCTTTTTTAGCATCTTTAAAACAGATGGTTTGCAATTCAGAAATGAACCCATAATTTTAGTTCATGAACCTCGATTGGCTGAAAAGCGGCATTGCACCTTTAGATAACCTCATCTCCTTTCTCCACAAGCAATCAAAAACAAATGATGTGCTGAAGAAGCAGGTGTTGATGGAACTGCGCAATAATCTCAACATTTTTAAAAATGCGTTTCTCAATGAAGTATCGCCCGATACTATCATTGACCTGCTGAGCAATGAAGCCATTCAGGAAGCAGTAAAAAACAATTTCGCTTTCAAAAAACTAAAGGCAGGCGGTATTGAGCCCTATCATGTGTACGACGACCGAAACAAAAAATATATTGGCTGGACAGCGGAACGACTGATTGACAAGATCGATGAAAAAATTGTGGAGCTGAAGTTGCTGAAAAAAATGAACAACGGTTCTGTTGCGCAACTAAAAAATAACGTGCCGCTGATGATTAGTAATCTTTATTTCAGAATGAAGTTGCTGGTTGATTTTATACGGAGTGACTTCAAATAAAAAGCTGATTCCTTAGTTGATGCTGATATAAATGTCATTTCGACGAAGGAAAAATCTTTCAGATTTTGTACAAATGTTCAGCAGATCCCTCCTGCGTCGGGATGACAGCTTACTTCTTCTCTCCAAAAAACTCAAACGCATTTGCAACAGCCTGGTGAAAAATATTTCCGTGTTGTTTATTACTGATGTATTCGAACTGAAGTGTGCCGTTTGTTAGTTTCGCTTTAAGAAGATCGTGTAATGCTTTCGCATCGTCTTCCATGCTCTTGCCTTCTTTGCCTACAGCAATATAAACCGATGTTTTCTTTTCAAAAGCTGCTAACTGTGTTTTCAGCAACGATTCTTTATCCCACCACAAACTCGGGCTTACAATTATATACTGCGTAAATAAATCCGGCTTCTTCAACAACACTTCCGCCGCCAATAATCCACCCAACGATTGACCGATAAGCATCTTGCTCCCATTTGTCTTGAATGATTGATCGATGTAAGGCTGCAACTCCTTTTCAATAAACTGTATGAATTTTTCTGAACCGCCGGTTGTAGGAAAATCCTTTTTATCCTTTTCGATGCTGGTGGGAAATGTAAAATCCCTTCTACGATCCACATTGGCAATACCCACCACAATTGACTTCTTCAAAACATTCACCCATGGAAATGTATAGAATTGTACAAGCCCCGCCACATGAATAAAATCTTCATCAGCAGAACCATCCAATAAATAAATGACGGGATAGCTGGAATCTCTATTGAATCCTTCGGGCAAATAAATATTGAGTGTGCGGTTTTCATTTAACTCAACTGAATGCAACTGACGGATAACCCCAAGCGGAAAAACTTTATCTTCTGTTTTGATTTGAGCGGATGATGTTGCTCCAGAAAAGAAAATTGCACTAACAAACAAAAGACGATAAAGCATTTTGCTGATTGTATGATTGATTTAATAAAGAGAGTTTAAGAATACAAGATGCCTGTACTTCAAACTTCGTATTTCGTACTTATCCTAAATACACTTCCAGCAATCCATCCGGCAATTCCACTACTACTTGTTTCTTTTTATGATTAATGCTGCGGATGGTTTCTTCGTGCAGCGGTATCAATACTTCTTTGCTTTCAATTTCTAATCTGCATAAGATCTGCAGCGGTTGTTCAATTACCTCCAGTACATTGCCCAGTTCTTTGGTACCATCGATCATCATATAACCTATCAGTGAAATGGGCGCTGTTTTACCGGCTTGCTTGTGAAAATCGTCTTCCCGCAACCAAACTTTTTTCGGCGACAGTTTTTTCGCTGCTTCTTTTGTAGTGATGCCATCAATAGCAATGTATACTTCTTCTTCGTTCTTGATCTTGGTACCGGTAATGAAGTAAGGAAGAAATTTATCTTTTGCTTCTTCAATAAATAACACTTCCAATCCTTTGAGTGATGTCTTTTTCCCCAAATTATGTTTTAGTACCACTTCTCCGTTTAATCCGAATGTGCCGAGTATTTGTCCAATGCTGAAGTATTGTTCCATGCGGCAAAGATATTGTTAAGTACGAAGTAAGAAGTAGGAAGTACGAGGTAAGAAAACCCCGACAGCGGTTACAAACCCTGTCGGCGGTTTAGATGCTGAGTAAAAAACAAAATATACAAGAGTGGGACGCAACAAAAGTTTTATAGCGGCACTGCAGTTAGGTGCAAAAACAATTCTTCTTTCCGTCTTCCCGCCTTTCCGGCAAACAAAAAATCCCCCACAAAAATGCGGGGGACTTTTATGAAGACTAATGTAAAATTATTCTCCTGCAGCTGGTGCTGGTGCTTCTGATTCGCCACCTTCCTGGCGTCTTGGAGCCATCGGACGACGTTGGTAGTTACCACCACTGCGCTGTTTGAAACGGCTACGGCGTGCTTCTTCTCTTTTCTTCGCTTCAGTTGCTTCGTGCTCAGTATGCCATGCCTGGAATTTCTCCATAGCAGTAGCCTGATCGAACAAATTGAGGCTTACACCACGTAACAAATGTTTCAGGTACAATACACCTTTGGTTGAAAGGATCTTGCGAACTGTATCAGTTGGCTGTGCTCCTTTTGTTAACCACTCCAAAGCTTTCTGACGATCGATCTGGATCACAGCAGGCTCTGTAACAGGATTGTAAGTACCAATTTTCTGAATGAATTTTCCATCTCTTGGGGCTCTTGCGTCGGCCACTACGATGAAATAGAAAGGTCTCTTTTTAGACCCGTGTCTTTGCAGTCGGATTTTAACTGGCATCGTAAATTAAAATTTAAATGCGTGAATAAATAAAGGTTAACTCAATAAGAACAGCAAATGTACAGGCAAAACCGCAAAATTCCAATCTCTTAACTTAAATTTTACCTTCTGCCCATTCCGGGCATCATGCGGCCACCCATGGGCATTTTGTTCATCATGCTCATCATCTGTTTCATTTGCTCAAACTGTTTCATAAATGCGTTTACTTCGGCAATATCTTTTCCGCTGCCCAATGCAATTCGCTTGCGGCGGCTTTGAGCAATCAGGTCGGGGTTGCTGCGTTCCTGTGGTGTCATAGAATTGATGATTGCTTCCACACCTTTGAACGAATCATCGCTGATGTCCACATCCTTCATGGCTTTGCCCATACCGGGAATCATGCCCATCAGGTCTTTCAGGTTACCCATTTTCTTGATCTGCTCCAGTTGTTGTTTGAAATCTTCAAAATCAAACTGGTTCTTACGGATCTTCTTTTCGAGTTTTTTAGCCTGCTCTTCATCAAACTGCGCCTGTGCTTTTTCCACAAGTGATGTAATATCACCCATGCCCAAAATACGCTGGGCCATACGATCGGGATAAAATACATCGAGTGTATCCATCTTCTCTCCACTGCTCACAAACTTAATTGGTTTGTTCACCGTGTATTTAATAGAGAGCGCCGCACCACCTCTTGTATCACCGTCAAGTTTGGTGAGCACAACACCTGTAAAGTTCAGTCGGTCGTTGAAAGCTTTGGCCGTGTTCACCGCATCCTGACCCGTCATACTATCCACCACAAACAGGATCTCGTTGGGGTTAACCGCTGCTTTAATATCAGCCACCTCCTTCATCAATACTTCATCGATCGCTAAACGACCGGCCGTATCAATAATAACTACATTCTTGTTTTTTGCTTTCGCCTCTTTCAGAGCGTTCTGCACAATGGCAACCGCATCTTTGTTCTCCCGTTCGCTGTACACATCTACCCCAATTTGCCCGGCCAACACCGTCAATTGATCAATGGCCGCCGGACGGTAAATATCGGCCGCCACCAGCAACGGCGATTTTCCTTTCTGTGTTTTGAGGTAATTCGCCAGTTTTCCGCTGAAGGTGGTTTTACCACTACCCTGCAAACCGGCGATCAGGATCACCGCAGGTAAACCTTTCAGATCCAGTTCACTTTCGGTGCCGCCCATTAATTCCGTCAGTTCATCCTGCACAATTTTCACCATCTGCTGACCGGGGTTCACCGCCAGCAATACTTTGGCACCTTGCGCTTTATCCTTCACCGTATCGGTAAAGTCCTTGGCAATTTTATAGTTTACGTCGGCATCCACCAACGCACGACGGATATCTTTTACGGTTGCCGCAATATTGAGATCAGTAATACGGCCTTCGCCTTTAATATTTTTAAACGCACTCTCTAAACGTTCACTTAAATTCTGAAACATAATTCACTTTATTTCGGGCAGCAAATGTACACCCATTCGCCTAAAGGCGGAAATGCGAAGATTTGGTTTCCGGCAGCAGAACTTTGGGCATCGCCTGTTGTGACATGCAGACGCTTTCGGTCTGCATCCCGACCTTAAGCGTCGGGACTTACTTGTACCTTCTGTTTTCATGGCATCAATTACCCACCCCTTTTAAACTGAACTGTGTGTAGCACTCCGCCGCCCCTCCCGGGAGGGGATAAAAAGCAAGCTCCTCGTACTTCATACTTCTTACTTCGTACATAATATTATCTTTGCCCACTTTAAAACGCTTCATCGCATGTTCAACAACAAAAAAGTAGTGGTGGTTTTGCCGGCCTATAACGCCGCAAAAACATTGGAGATCACTTACAACGAGATCCCTTTCGATATTGTGGATGAAGTAGTGCTGGTAGATGATGCCAGTAAAGATGAAACCGTTGCCAAAGCAAAAGAACTCGGCATTAAACATATTGTGAGCCACGAAAACAATAAAGGTTACGGTGGTAATCAAAAAAGCTGTTACAAAAAAGCATTGGAACTGGGCGGCGATATTGTGATCATGCTGCACCCCGATTATCAGTACACGCCACAACTCATCCATGCCATGACGAGTATTATTGGCAACGATGTGTACCCTGTTGTATTCGGTAGTCGCATTTTAGGCAATGGGGCATTGAAAGGTGGTATGCCTGTTTATAAATACATTGCCAACCGTTTTTTAACCCTCACTCAAAATATATTGCTTGGTCAAAAATTATCAGAATATCATACAGGCTACCGTGCGTTTAGCAAAGAAGTGCTGGAAGCAGTGAAACTGGATGCCTGCGATGATGATTTTATTTTTGACAACGAAATGGTCTCACAGATCTTTTACAAAGGATACCAGATCGGCGAAGTAACCTGTCCCACCAAATATTTTGAAGAAGCCAGCAGTATCAACTTCAGCCGCAGTATGAAGTACGGGTTGGGTTGCTTGAAAGTGTCGGTGATCTATCGTTTTTGCAAATGGGGATTGATGAAGAGTAAATTGTACTAAGCTTGCATTTCAGCAAGAAGCTGTTTATCTTTAACCTGCGAGTGAAAAAAATCTATTCCATATTCTTTCTGTCTGTGTTCTTTCTGTTTCAGTATGGGAAGATGATCGATTATATGGAATGCCGCATCACTGCAGTTATCGAATCAACAAAAGATTGTGGTTGCGATACCAAACTTCAACCCACAGCTAATGATCAGAATCCTGCACAACCGTTTCATCAGCATCATTTAAAAAATTATACAGAAGAATTTTTTGATCATACATTGCTGCAAGCGCCGGCGATCGTTACAGATTACAATCCTACATATACAAGCATTACTGCACCGCAACAACTGAGCGGCTATTTGCAGAAGGTATTACAACCTCCCCGCTGCTGATCGTTTCCCCATTTATCATTTTCATTTTGTTTCCTGTACAGGATCTGTTTTGCTATTGCATCAATGCAATTGCATGATCTGTTTGGGTTGCATGTATTTCTTTATTAAAAAAACATTTTTATGAAACGATTCATTCTTTTCATCAGCATACTTGTATGTGCAATATTCACTATTGCACAACCACTCAATCAAATAGTGAAAGACAGAAACGGCAATCCCATGCTGGTTGGCTGTTGCACTAAAGAAGCATTGATGCAGGAACCATTTGCTTCCTGGTTTGTGCCCAATTATACCAGCTACAACATTGATACTGTTGTTGCCAATAACATCAAACAGCATATCGGCAATCGGGAATTTGTGATTTTCCTTGGCACCTGGTGTGGCGACAGCAAACGTGAAGTTCCACGTTTGTACAAAGTACTGGAGTATTGTGGAGTAACTCCTGAGCAGATTCGATTGATCATGGTGAGCAATCATGACACGACTTACAAGCAAAGCCCTACACATGAAGAACAGGGACTGAATATTCTGCGGGTACCTACACTGCTCGTGCTAGAGAACCGTGTTGAGCTGAATCGTATTGTTGAATACCCAATTGAAAGTTTAGAAAAGGATCTGCTGAAAATTTTGGGGAGAAGAGAATACAAACATGCGTACAATCAATCGAAGTAACATAGCAGGAGAATTGAACTACGCATAAAAGCAATCACGCAGAGAGGAAGAGAACGCAGAGAATATTCTCTGCCAACTCATACCCTCTGCGTGATTTATTCTTTATTCATCTTTCATATTAATGATTTTATCAACTACATACACGGAGTGCCCACGCCATGGAATTGTTCCCATGTATTCTTTATAATGCAGTTCAAATACTTTACCACTGTTCAACATCAGAATATTGGCAATGCTGTCGTTGGTAACGCTGAATTCAAATTCATAACTCGCCACTGTGCCGGGAGTTCTGGAACGCAACCCCGACTGGATCAGCTTGCCTTCGTATGTTTTAAATACATAGCCTTTCTTCACCATGTAATTTAATTCGCCGGCTTTTACCCCTTCACCAAACACATAATAATAACGCCAGAAAATAAAAATACCAAGTACGAGTACAAGTATCACAGAAAAGATGCCCAAAAACTTACGCATAAGAAAAATTTAATTCACTAATATAATCAACTTCTATTTGATTAAAGCAATTGAAACCGGTCGCCATCAAACAAACCCATATCACTGAGTTTTAAATGAGGTATTACCAGCAAGCCCATAAACGAAAGTGTCATAAATGGTGCGGCCAAAGTAGAACCCAATTCTTTCGCTGCCTTATCAATGTTACTATATGCTTCCGCCACTTTATACCCATCATCTGTACTCATTAATCCGGCAACGGGTAACGGCAATAGTTGCTCGTTTGCATCACTTACAACACTTACTCCACCTTTTGCACGAATAATCAGATTCACTGCCTGGCAAACACTTTCTGCATCCACACCCACTGCAATAACATTATGACTGTCGTGAGCAACTGAAGAAGCAATCGCTCCTTTTTTTAATCCAAAGTTTTTCACAAAGCACTTGGCCACCGGTGAATTGTTGTAACGGTTTATAACGACCATGTAGAGAAAATCCTTTTCTGTATTTGCATGAATAAGTTCGTCCTCCACTTTAAATGAAGTGATGGGTACAATCAGTTTATTCGTGATCAATTGTCCATCCACCGCTTCTACTACATAGGCCTGTTCAATATTTTCTGCATCAGCATGGCCAAATTTGTTGAGATGAAACTCAAATTCAGCAATGGTTTTTTCTTCGCACTGAAAATTATTGATCACTGATGATGGTTTGCTGACGATGAGCGACTTACCATTCTCCGCAACCAATTCACCATTGATGAAGGTTTGCTGAACATGGAAGTTTTTCAAATCATCTACCACAATAAAATCAGCTGGATCAGCTTCACGTAACAATCCCACATCTAATTTATAATGTACCACCGGCGTAACACAGGCAGCTTTTAATACATTGAATACATTCAAGCCTTTCGCTACCGCCCGGGAACAAAGCTGATTGATGTGCCCTTCCACCAAACTATCGGGATGTTTATCATCGCTGCAAAGCATGATCATATCGGGAAATTCATCGATCAGTTCAACCAGTGCTTCAAAATTCTTTGCTGCACTTCCTTCCCGTATAATGATCTTCATACCATATTTCAACTTGTCCAATGCTTCTTCTTTGGTGAAGCATTCGTGGTCGGTCGAAATGCCTGCCTCAATATATCTCTTCGCATCATCGCCTCTCAACCCCGGCGCATGTCCGTCAACTGGTTTGCCCAATGCTTGCGCTGCGGCGATCTTTTGCATCACTTCTTCATCGCTAAACAACACCCCCGGAAAATTCATCATTTCACTCAGATACTTGATCTCATCTTTTTGCAGCAACGCTTTTACATCAGCTGCGTTCAACACGGCGCCTGCTGTTTCAAAACCGGTAGCCGGCACACAACTGGGTGCTCCGAAATTGAATTTAAAGGGAACCGTTTTCCCATTTTCGATCATATACTCCACTCCGGCCAACCCACAAACATTCGCAATTTCATGCGGGTCGCTTACTGTAGCTATGGTTCCATGTACCACCGCCAATTTGGCGAACTCAGATGGCACGAGCATGGAACTTTCAATATGTACATGGCTGTCAATAAAACCCGGTAAAAGGTAGGATGCACCGGACTTTTCTATGGGGTCAATTACCCGTATTGAAACAATTTTCCCCGCCTCAATACTTACTTCTCCAAAACTGATTTTGTTTGAGAAAAGATCTACGATATTGCCCGATACTTTAACAACAGCCATATTTTACGCAATAGAAGGTTAAAATTCCGGACAAGATACTTGATGCAGTAGCCTTCGTGAAATTTTTCTCGTCTCTCTGGCCAGCAGTCTGAAATTAATTCATTGCTTTCCCTGCATTCAACTAAAAATATTTCGCTTTACATATGTAACAATTTTCTTTTCTTTACAACATATATTAAAAAATAAAAAACAATGAAGACCTTGAAATTATTGAGCCTGTTTGTTGCTACCACATTCAGCCTTACTGCGGTAAAAGCACAAACTGCAGACGAAGTTGTAAACAAACATATTGAAGCCATTGGCGGCGTTGAGAACTGGAAAAAAGTAACCAGCATGGTGCAAACCGGAAGCATGAGCATACAGGGAGCAGATATCGCAGTTGTTCGGACTGTAGTTCATACAAAAGGATCAAGACAGGATATTTCATTAATGGGCATGAACGGTTACATGATCGTTACTCCAACTGCCGGATGGAACTTTTTACCTTTCCAGGGACAAACTGCACCGGAAGCAATGACTGCTGAAGATCTGAAACAAAGCCAGGACGATCTGGATGCACAAGGCAGTTTGATCGATTATAAAGCAAAAGGCCACAGCATTGAATTACTGGGTAGTGAAGATGTTGATGGAACTGATTGCTTCAAAGTAAAAATCAGTTTAAAAAGCGGACGAAGTGAAACCATGTTCATTGAAAAGAAAGGTTATACGCTGATCAAATCAATCGGCAGCCGTTCTGCAAACGGACAGGAAATGGAATTGACCACCACCTACAGCAATTATCAAAAATTACCGGAAGGGATCGTTGTTCCAATGAGCATCAATGTTCCCTTGGGACCTGGTGTTAATGCCGATTTCGTTATTTCAAAAATGGAAATAAATAAACCAGTTGAAGATTCAGTTTTCAAACCCGCTAACTAAAACTAAATTATCAATAACAACCCGACCTGAAACGTCGGGTTTTTTTATTCATCAAGTATGAGAAAATTATTTCTGAGCACTGCGGTACTGTTGTTATGCACAATTTACAGTCAGGCACAAATCAATGCATCTACATTTGGAATGATGGATGCCCGTCAACTTGGCCCCGGCACCATGAGCGGACGTATTACTGATATTGCCGGTGTAAACAGCGATGGAAAAACACTTTATATCGGTACGGCCGGTGGTGGTGTTTGGAAAAGTACCAATGCAGGCGCATCGTTCAAACCCGTGTTTGATAAATACATTCAAAGCATTGGCGCCATTGCCATCGATCAAAAAAATCCAAAAGTGATTTACGTTGGTACCGGCGAGAGCAATATGCGAAATTCAGTTTCGATTGGTGATGGCATGTATAAATCAACCGATGGTGGCGATAACTGGACAAAGATCGGCCTCGACAGTACGGAACATATTTCAAAAGTAATTGTTGATCCTGCCAACTCTTCCATCATTTATGTTGCAGCACCCGGCCCGTTATGGAGCAGCAGTAAACATCGTGGTTTGTACAAATCAATTGACGCAGGTAAAACATGGGAAACCATTTTATACATCAACGAAAATGCAGGTGTGGCCGATGTAGAAATTGATCCCACCAATTCAAATGTATTATATGCCACATCATGGGAGTTCCGTCGTTTGCCGTATGCATTTAACAGCGGTGGTACCGGAAGTGGAATGTTTAAATCAACGGATGCAGGCAAAACCTGGAAAGAGTTAAGCAATGGTTTACCGAAAAAACCATTTGGTCGTGTAGCGTTGGCATTAGCGCCATCGGCTCCGCAAAATCTGTGGGCGATTGTTGAAAGTGAAAATACCGGCTTGTATATTTCAGCCGATGCCGGTGAAACATGGAAACAACAAAGTGCAACCAGCAACATCACACAACGCCCGTTTTATTTCTCTACATTGGAAATAGATCCCAAAGATCCCAAGAGAGTATATCGTCCGGCCTTTACATTTTCATATTCGAATGATGGCGGATTTTCGTTTGCCGATGCAAGCAATGAAGGCGGATGGGTGCACAGCGATCATCATGCATTGTGGATCAATCCAAACAACACCAACATTATGTATGTTGGTACCGATGGTGGCGTCTACTTCAGTTTAGACCGTGGTGCCACCTGGAAGTTTTGTAACAATTTACCCGTTGGACAATTTTATCATGTAAGTGTTGATCAGCAAGAACCCTATCGTATTTACGGAGGCTTGCAGGATAACGGCAGCTGGTATGCGCCGAGTAAAGTACCGGGTGGTGTTGTAAACGGCGATTGGAAATCAGTATATGGTGGTGATGGGTTCTGGACACAACCCGACCCGAATGATGCCAACATTGTATATGCTGAAGCACAAGGTGGAAATATGTCGAGGATCAATATGCACACCAATTCATCGGTTACCATTAAACCTCAGGCTGTAACAGGTGAAGAAGCTCTTCGCTTCAACTGGAACACACCCATTGTAACAGGTACAAACAATAAAAAGAATCTCTACACCGGTGCACAGTATTTATACAAGAGCAGCGACAGAGGAAGCAACTGGACACGTATTTCACCTGATCTAACGACCAACGATAAACGAAAACAGGAACAGGAAAAAAGCGGTGGTGTTACAATGGATGTAACCAGTGCCGAAAATCATTGTACCATTTTTACGATTGCTGAATCACCGATCGATGAAAAGATTATTTGGGTAGGAACTGATGATGGCAACCTGCAGTACACAACTGATGCAGGTAAAACCTGGACCAATGTTGCAGCGAATTATGCAGCGGCAGGTATTCCAAAGCAAACATGGGTGAGCAGCATTGAACCATCGCAATATGACAAAAATAAAGTGTATGCTACGTTTGACAACCATGCGTATGGGGATCACAAAACGTATATTGCCATGAGTAACGACATGGGCAAAACATGGAAGAAGTTTGAAAGCAACGAATTCACCGGCTTTGCACACAAGATCAAAGAAGACATCATCAACAAAAATTTATTATTCGCCGGCACAGAAATGGGGTTATTTGCGAGTGTGGATGGCGGTAATGAATGGTTCCGTATGAAGAACAATATTCCATGGTATGCATTGGTGCGTGACATTAAAATTCAGGAACAAACAAACGATCTGGTGTTGGCTACCCATGGCCGAGGCATCATTATCATTGAGGATATTACACCCATGCGTACGATCACTGCAGACGTTGCTGCAAACGATGTGGTGATGCTCAATACAAAACCGATCACGCTCACCATGGGAAAATATGGCGGGCAATTTGAAAACGCAGCTGGCGATTGGAATGGCGGCGTAGGAACGGTTATACCACCAATTCAATATTACCTGAAGGAACGTGCTAATAATATTCAGTTAGAAGTATATAATAAAGAGGGTAAGTTGGTCCAGAAACTAAGCCCAAGTAATCGCAAAGGTTACAACAAAGTGATGTGGGCGCAACGCATGCTTCCTCCTAAAACTGCAAAAGGTGGTAATCAACGTGAGATTGGCAGTTTCATTGCACCGCAGGTATTACCCGGTGATTATACAATTAAGATGAAACTGAATGGCAAAGAGTATAATCATACCATTACATTGGTGCATGATGAAACGAATACAAATTTTACGTTGCCGGATCGTCAATTGCAATATCAAACAGGAATGGAATTGTTTGGCATGCATGAGCAGCTGGCAAAATTAGTTGACAGTATTCTTACAAAGCAGGATGTGCTCAAAAAGCATATTGATTCTACTCAGGATAAAAAAACAAAACTGTTGCTCGAAGATTATTATAACAAATTAGAATCACTACGGCTTACACTGGTACCTCCTGTATCAAAAGGTACTGTTGATTTTAAACGTTTACGTACCGACCTGACCGAAGTGTATGCGCCTGTAATAACACAAGAAGCAAGGCCCAGCAATCTGCAGGTGCAGCGTGTTGCATTCTTAAAAGGAGAAATAGGAAAAGCAGAGCAGCAATATGAACAACTGAATAAACAGTTTGAACAAAAAGCAATGCAGGCCATTGCAAAAGAATTATTGAAAAAGCCGACGGTGAAGAAGAATACGAAAAACTAGAACCTTATAAACAACAAAAAGGAGAGCGGTGCATTATGTACCGCTCTTTTGTTTTTGCCCATTATAGTTTTCTCTTTATACTTGCAAAAAATAAGCATGATAAAACACCTGTCCATAATTTTATTTTTTTGCTTATACTTCCAACCCGTGACGAGCCAAAACCTTGTTGCAAATTCTTCATTTGAAGAAGAAAACATTTGCGAATCGCATATTCCTTGTTCACCTAAAGGCTGGCATTCTGTAAGTAATATACCTTATGGATACGACAATGATTTGCAAGGAAACTTTCATAAGAAAAGAAGCTTATCTTTTTTGATCTTCAGCAAAAAGATGAATTTTAATACTTATTGGCAAACGACATTATTGTGCCCTTTGCAGAAAGATGAAGAGTATACTGTTAAGTTATTTATATATAGTTCTAACGAATATGTGGATCTATCTCAATTTGGAATCTGCTTTACCAATCAAATGATTTTTTCAAAAAATGATACGATTATTCAAAAAGAGGAAAGTCTTAGTCTACAAAATGTGGTATTGAAAAAAAGTAAACAGCCATGGTATGAATTGTCGTTTCAGTACAAGAGTAAGGATACTGCACATTACTTACTTATCGGAAATTTTAATACTGCAAAGCAAGAGCGCCGAAACTTACCTTCGTACATTAAATACTATATTGATCAAATAAGCGTAGTGCCACTTAAGAAACGAACTTGTACGGAAATTCAACAACGGACAGATTCACTTTATGCCGTAACGTCAAGACATTCAAATATTTTCAGTAGCAAAGCTCCCGTTAAATCTTTCATTCAGTTGCCAGTAAATGAACCAGTATACGTTACGGATACATTTGCCATTGACATGCAAGTATTCGATTTTGATAGTTATCGTTTGAAGGACACAACTCAACTATCCGCTCTGATTCAAAAAATTGACAGAGAAAAAACAGACACGATCTATTTCAACGGCTATACCGACAATTCAGGTAGTATAGAATATAATATGAAACTATCTTTTCAACGGGCAGCAGAACTTAAAACATTTTTCCAAAACCGTCTTGGAATTACCGAATCCAGGTTAATCGCTTCTGGCAAAGGAATTTCAACAACTTATTTCAACGCTGCTTTAAACAGAAGGGTTGAAATTATTGTCAGAAGAAGAGTATCTAAGAAAGAAGAATAGAAACAATACTTACTTCTTCTTCCCCCACTTCTTGATATCCAGATAATCGAGGAAATAGATCACTTTTAAAGAGAGATTATTATTCTGATCTGCCTCCAGTGTGTTACCAAAATTTTTAAAATAATCAGGCTCAACAAGTCTTGTAAACTGTTGAATCGAATTTTTCCAAACGATGTTGACAAAACTGCCGGGTGCGAACTGCCAGGTGTACACCATATCAATATTGAACAGATTCAGGTTTTGATTTACATCGTCTGTAAAACCCGGTAAAGACTGCAGTTTTCCATTGGATTGCAATTGAAAAAACTCCTTGTTGTCAACCGTACTTACATAGTGGCGCATGCGGAATGTAAGCCACATCATATTGGTAAAGCTGTACTTGACATTCAGAATATTTTCGATGGTGTTTACTTTACGCCTTGCAAACACAACATCATTCCCCAAAAGAGTGGTGAATCCCATATTATTAAAGCGTGGATGCAGGCTAACCCTGTGCGATACAGAAAATTTACTGTTGAAACGGAATGTTTGATTGACCGTAGCATCAGCACCAAGCTGATCGTAAAAGTTGATGTGACGGCGTGCAAACACTTCAGTCCAGAATGAATATTTCTTTGCCTGGTTGCTGTTGATCCAACTGCCAAACGCAACACTTTGGTTCCGTGTAAAGTACAATCCTGTTTTGCGTGGTTCATAAAAATCATTTTGCTTACTGGTGTATCCAATGAATGTTCCTACCCACCAGAGTTTTTTTGTTTGCAATTCTGCATTGAAATTCACGTTGCCCGTTTGATAGGTTTCTTTTACGCCGGCAAAAGGCGTAAATAACTTACTGACTCTTCCATTCAAATTCAAGAAAATATTATTGTACCAGCTTTTGGGTTCGATCCATTTGTAATTAACTCTTCCACCATGATCGAGGAAGTTGTTATTGGTGAAATAACCAAGATCACGGTGTGCATATTTTGTATCCGTTAATTCCTGCCAAACATTAAAATTGAAACGGCCACTTGTTTTACCAAAGTAAAGCTGGTGACTGTACCCATTTTCATTCGCTCCATCTTTTCCATAACCCATCAGCTGACTTACTGCAAATTTTCCACCCACATTCCAGGTATTCTTTTTATCGTTCAGATCAAACAAACCGGCTGTAACATTCGCATCGTAATCACTTCCGCTGCGGGTAACATTGGTATTGATCAATGAAACACTGCTGTTATTTTTCATTGATTGATTTAAAACGATGATATTATAGTTGGTCAAGGGATCAGTTACAATTTTCCGTTGATCTTTTGTATTAATATCTTCAATGGTGGCGTATTGTGTTTTGGTAATAGCATTTAAAATACCAATACCCAATCCGTTTTGCGTGCGTCCTGAAATTTTCGATGCATTGATCAGTTTTGATTCAGATGGATTCTTCAATAACTTTTCTGTTACGCCAACCTGCGATGATGCTTTACCATAATGGATGGGTGTTCCCCCAATACGGCGTGAGTAAAACAAACCACCTTTACTGAAGAGTTCAGTTCCTTCAGTAAAAAAATTACGATACTCATTGAATTGCACTTCAAACGGAGACAGGTTGAGCACCTGATTATCACTTTGCACTTGTCCAAAATCGGGAATCAATGTTGCGTCGAGTGTAAACGCCTGGTTCAATCCATACTTCACATCTAATCCACCATTCACCTGACTGGTTATATTTTTTACACCCGGTTGATTGATGGGATAGTGATTTGCGTATACTGAAAAATAAGGAGAGAATTGCAAACGCACCGGTGGTTTAATATTGGTAATGCCGGTCCAGAAACCTTCCTGTGTTAAGAAACCATTGACGTTTGGATCAATCGGATTCCATGTGTACTGCTGCCCTGTTTTCTGCCGACGACGTGTCATATTCACACCCCAATCCTGCACATCCTTTTTACCAAATCGAATAGCGCCATAAGGGATGAACATTTCAAAACTCCAGCCATTATCATGCATTACCACCGCACTTTGCCACACTGCATTCCAGCTAAAATCTTCACTGTTGCCATTTGCATTCGGTGCCATCTTTGCATCCCATTGTTCATTGAGTGGAGTAACAAAATATTCAAAACCGTTGAGGTTGTCTTTATAAGTATCGAAGATGATCCCCACATAATCGTTCATCCCAAATCCATCACGGCCTTTTAATTCTCTGGCAATACTGTCACGGCTACGTTCGTAACAATAGCCGGCAAAATAAATTCCTTCATCAGAATAAAGCAGGTAAGAAATTGTTTTTGTTTCTTCCGCTTCTTTTACGCCCACTGCCGGTCTGAATTCAACATAGTCTGTTGCAAGCGGTGCATCTTTCCACGCAGAGTCATTCAGCAATCCGTCGATCTTGATCGCTTGCGTTGTTCGCATCGCCGGTAATAATTTGGGAGGAGCTTTTTCTGTAAACTTTGGCGTGATTGGTTTTGATGTTTGTGCACGCACGAACGCACATAGAACCAGGGCACAAGCAAAAAGCATTGGTCGTAACATGATGATAAGGTTTATGTATAATACGGATAGAAAGATAAAGAGGTTACCACACAGCAATTAAAAAATTAGACGAACGGTTGCTTATTGACAACCTTCTTTTTTGCTCTCATTTCTCAGCTTAAAATATCGCTGATGAACGGAAGAAATCAAGGATGATAACAAGCCGAAACACAAAATGGTCAGCTTGATGAGTTTTGAGGATTGTGCGCCTTTCACTAATTTTTTTATAAAATAGATGAATGGCCGTTCATCACATCCATTCTACAGTTTCAGCTTTGCAAGCAAAACCTTTGTAATTTCCCTGTTCAACCAATTGTACTGAACATGAGAAAATCAATCTTGCTTGCAGGTACGCTTTTGAGCGTACTGTTTTCGTTTGCGCAAAAGAAGCAAACATCAACTCCTGCTCCCTCAAATGAAGAAGCTGTTTACAGCGCACTAAAGTATCGTTCTATTGGCCCTTACCGTGGCGGACGAAGTGCTGCGGTTGCCGGTAGTTATTCCAACAGAACAACGTTTTACATGGGTGCAACCGGAGGTGGTGTTTGGAAAACAACCGATGGTGGTAACAACTGGAAAAATATCAGCGATAAATATTTTGGTTCGTCGATTGGTGCCGTTGC
Organism: uncultured Bacteroidota bacterium; assembly: GCA_963830845.1. Taxonomy (GTDB): domain Bacteria; phylum Bacteroidota; class Bacteroidia; order Chitinophagales; family Chitinophagaceae; genus Lacibacter. The sequence continues at coordinate 144,383 of CAWHOR010000003.1, forward strand.
GGTTGCACCAAGTGATGAAAGTATTGTATATGTGGGCGAAGGTGAAAACACCATGCGTGGAAATGTGAGTGAAGGCTTGGGTGGTATGTGGCGCAGTGATGATGGCGGACGTAGCTGGAAAAATATTGGCTTGAAAGATGGACGTCATATCATCCGCATATTAATTCATCCACAAAATCCGGATGTTGTTTGGGCAGCAGTTGTTGGTCATTTATTTGGACCGAATGAAGAACGTGGTGTGTACAAAACGACTGATGGTGGTAAAACATGGAAACGAACATTGTTTGTCAATAATCAAACAGGTGCAAGTGATTTAGTGATGGAACCTGAAAATCCACTAGTGATGTATGCAGGCATGTGGCGTGTAATTCGCACACCGCATAGTTTGGAAAGTGGTGGCGAAGGAAGTGGTTTGTACAAATCAACGGATGGTGGTGAAACATGGACAAACGTTTCTACAAAAAAAGGATTACCAAAAGGAACATGGGGAATTGTTGGTGTGGCATTCGCACCAAGTAATCCTGAACGCATTTATACCATTCTTGAAAATGCAAATGGCGGATTATTTCGTAGCGATGATGCCGGTGAAACATGGCAACTGATGAGTGGCGATAATAATATCCGTCAGCGTGCATGGTATTACAGCAAAGTATTTGTTGATCCAAAAAATCCCGATCTCGTTTACTGTCCGAATGTAAACTTCATGTACAGTCGTGATGGTGGACGAACATTTCAATCGTACCGCACACCACATGGTGATCATCATGATCTGTGGATCGATCCAAACGATGGTAAACGTATGATCGTTGCCGATGATGGTGGTGCACAGGTGAGTTATGATGGTGGAACAAACTGGAGTACGTATATGAATCAACCAACAGGGCAATTCTATCGTGTATCAACGGATAACAGTTTTCCATATCGTATTCTTGGTGCACAGCAGGATAACTCAACTGTTCGTATCAAAAGCAGAACAAGCGGTGCAGGTATTACTGAACAGGATTGGCAGGAAACAGCAGGCAGCGAAAGTGGATATGTAGTTGCTGATCCAACGAATCCTGATATTGTGTATGGTGGTAACTATGGTGGTTATCTTTCACGTCTTGATCACAAGACGGGAGAGAACAGAGCCATCAGTGTATGGCCCGATAATCCAATGGGTGCAGGAGCTGATGTATTGAAGTATCGTTTTCAATGGAACTTCCCTATTTTCTTTTCACCACACAATCCAAAGAAATTATATACGGCAGGTAATGTATTGTTTGCAACAGAAGATGAAGGGCAAACATGGACAGCGCTTTCCCCAGACTTAACAACCAATGACAAAAGCAAACAAAAATCAAGTGGTGGACCAATAACACAAGACAATACAAGTGTTGAATATTACTGTACCATTTTCACCGGCACTGAAAGTTTTGTTGAGAAAGATCTGTTGTGGACTGGAAGTGATGATGGTTTGATCAACGTAAGTAAAGACGGTGGTAAGAATTGGGAAAATGTTACACCGAAAGATGCACCCAAATTTATGATGTGGAATTGTGTGGATGTTGATCCGTTTAAAAAAGGTGCTGCTTATTTTGTTGGCACACGTTACAAGCTGGATGATTACACGCCCTACATCTACAAAACAGAAGACTATGGTAAAACATGGAAACTCATTACCAACGGCATCAACAAAATGCATTTCACCAGAGCCATGCGTGCAGATCATAAACGTCCGGGATTGTTATATGCAGGTACAGAATTCGGCATGTACATTTCTTTTGATGATGGCGCCAACTGGAAACCATTCCAGTTGAATATGCCTGTTGTTCCAATCACCGATATGACCGTCAAAGAAAATGATCTGGTTGTTGCCACGCAAGGAAGAGGCTTTTATGTGATTGATGACTTAACAGTATTACAACAAGTAAAAACTGATGTTGCCAATAAAAACCTGCATGTGTTTGATGTGAATGCAGGATGGCGAATGCCGATGAACCGGTTTGGCCGTCGCTTTGGTGGCACTGCACAGAACATCGGTGAAAACCCGGCTGGTCCGTTAGTGATCACTTACTATTCAAACGCAGTAACTGATTCTACTAAGGCATCTATTACAATCATGGATAAAAACAAAAAGACGATCAAAACATTCAGTACTACTGGTAAAGATAAACTCGACATCAAAAAAGGACTGAACAGTTTTGCATGGGATCTGCAATATCCGCCAGCTGAACCAAGCGAAGGCATGATCCTCTGGAACGGTGCACCGGGTACTATTACCGCTGCACCCGGCAATTATTTCGCCATGGTGAAAGTAGGCACTGATTCAACTGTTGTTCCATTTGCGATCAAAGCCGATCCAAATTACCGTATGACACAGGAAGCGTATGAAGAACAATTCAACTTCCTGTTGAGTGTGCAACAAAAGTTCAACGATGTGCAGAAAGGCATTAAAGATATCCGTGCATTGCGTACACAGATCAATGAGTTTGTTGGAAGACAAGGAAAGGATTGTCCGAAAGAAATCAAAGACTTGGCAACTGCTATCACCAAAGAGTTGACAACGATTGAAGAAACATTGTATCAAACAAAATCAAAGAGTGGACAGGATCCGTTGAACTATCCGATCCGTATCAACGATAAACTGAGCGGTGTATTTGATGTGGCAAACAGTGGTGTAAATGCACCAAGCAAACAATCGAAAGAAGTGTTTGCCGAGTTAAGCAAACAAGCCGATGAGCAATTGAATAAGCTGAAGAAAATTATGAGTGAAGATGTGCCGAAGTTTAATCAGCTCATCCGGGAAAAAAGTTTGCCGGTGATTGGGGTGAAATAATTGATTTAGCTACATATTGATTTATTGCGGCGGCCAAAGGCCGCCGCTTTTCATTTGCATAAATAGAAGCTTCTGGCTATTTTCGGGTATGATCAACTGGTTACGTTCGCTTACTGAGGAGAAGCTTGTAAAGCTGTTGTCAGTTTTATTTTTCAGCACTTTAGTTGTGCTTCTGTTCACCTCATCTACCACAACCGATGAAGGCGATAGCCTGATGCATTATCTCTATGCTAAATATGCCTTTCGCTACCCAGCACATTTTTTTAATCAATGGGCCAAACCTGTTTATGTACTTATTATGGCCCCGGTTGCACAATTTGGATTTACGGCTGTGCAACTGGTGAATATTATTTTCACGAGTATTAATTTTTATCTCGTTTATCGTATTGCAACACAGGCTGGCATAACGAAGCCATGGATGGCTTCGCTTATCTATGCTGCAACTCCATTAAGTGTATTGGTTTCTTTTTCTGGCTTAACAGAACCAATGTTTGCTTTTGCAACATTGCTGGCAATATTGTTGTTGCAGAAAAAAAGATTCTATGCGGCATTGATACTTTTTTCTTTTCTTCCATTTATACGTTCTGAAGGTTTGTTGGTTTGCGGCGTGATCTTTCTTTATTTATTGGTGATTGAAAAATATGAACTCATTCCACTTTTACTGGCAGGACATATATTTTACAGTCTTGCAGGTTACGTTGTTCATCACGACCTCATGTGGGTGTTCAATAAACTTTCTTACGCTACACTCAGTAGTGCTTATGGAAGTGGTCGGTGGGGACATTATTTTAATGTAATGCCCGAAATAACAGGCGTAGTGGTGAAGTATCTTTTATGGGCAGGCGTTTTTTATGGATTCATTCTTCTCATACGTGCCTTGCGAAAAAAAACTAATGAAACAGAACAGCAGGAGTTATGGTTACTGTATGGAATATTCCTTGCGGTATTTGCAGGTCATATTGTTTTTTGGGCATTAGGAATTTTTAATTCGATGGGGCTTGTAAGACCGATTGCAGGTATTACTCCGTTAATGGCCATTATAGCTTTACGTGGTATTCAATATTTTACCGCTTCTATTCACCAATGGAAGACAGGGTTGTATGTACAATATGTGCTGCTTGCTGCAGTGCTTGTCTTCCCATTCACTTCAAATGTGTATGCCTATAAATGGAAACGTGATTTTGAACTGAAAGCCGACCAACAGGCGCAATTGCAACTTGTGAAATATATTAAACAACATTATCCCGATCACAAGAAGCAAACAATGTATCATGTGTTACCCTGGATAAGCATCCAATTAAAACAGGATTGGTTTGATCCTAATCACCATATTCACATCAACGATGCATTTACACGCAACCAATTTAAAAAAGGGGAGTTGTTTATTTGGGATGATTGGTTTGCTGTGGTTGAAGGAAATGCATCATTAGAAGCTGTTCGAAAAAGATGGACGCTTTAAAGAAGTAACAACTTACGAGGCAAAAGATTACTGGGGTAATACAAGAAAAACAGTGTTGTTTGAATTTGTTAACGCAGAATAGTTATTATTCACCCAACAAATCAGGTCTGCGTTCTTTGGTGCGTTGCAGCGCTTGCTCATGCCGCCACTCTTCGATTTTTTTCAGATCACCGCTCAATAAAATGTCCGGAATTTTCCAGCCATTGTAATCAGCAGGACGAGTATAAACCGGTGGAGCCAATAGCTGATCCTGGAACGAATCAGTGAGTGCAGATGTTTCATCATTCAACACACCGGGAATAATGCGGCCGATCGCATCGACCAAAACTGCGGCTGCTAATTCACCTCCACTCAATACATAATCACCAATGGAAATTTCCATGGTTACATACTGTTGGCGAATACGTTCATCAATACCTTTGTAATGACCACAGATGAGTAATAAGTTTTCTTTGAGTGAAAGTCGATTGGCTGTTTGCTGTTTCAGCGTAACACCATCCGGCGTGAGATAAATAATTTCATCAAACTTCTTTTCCTGCTGCAACTCAAGAATCGCTTTTTCCAATGGTTCACACATCATCACCATGCCGGCACCACCGCCATATTGGTAATCGTCCACTTGTCCGTATTCATTCACGGCCCATTTGCGCAGGTGATGAACCGTAACAGTCAACAGTCCTTTTTCTTTCGCCCGTTTCATGATCGAATGGTTCAACGGACTATCCAGCAATTCAGGAACAATGGAAAGAATATGAATGTGCATGGGGCAAAGATAAGCGTGAAGCAGGAAGTACAAGGTGGGAAGTAAGAAGTACGAAACCCAGCCAATTAATCGCCCTTCTCCAATAGGAAGATTTCTTCCACGTTTTTGTTGAGCAGTTTCGCAATTTTCAGTGCAAGCGTAGTTGTAGGCACATACTTTCCGGTTTCGATGGCATGGATGGTTTGCCGGGAAACGGAAAGCTTTTCTGCAAATTCTGTTTGGTTGATATTTTGTACAAGCCTTTCATCCTTTACTTTATTTCTCATACTAACTTCTCTTTAAAGCTCTCTTATTCAAAAACATCAACAAATTAAATCTGATCAGGTAAACAACCCAGAATAGAAAGATGAATGACAATCCTAATTCAACAATAAGTGTCTCCATTATATCTGACCCTGTTAAGACACGAACAACAAGTAAAACGAGAATCAGTATAAATTGGAAGATAGCAGCAAACTGATATGACTCAAGCTTTAGTTTTTGACTATATTCATCTTCATTTCTTTCTTTCGACAGAATTAATAGAGCAAGACCAAGAATACATCCAAAAAAAGTACTAAGCAGAAAGCCAGTATTTAATTCATATTGGTTTTGGGTTAAGGGATGATAAGTTACTAATTCACCACTCGGTGCAACAAGACTTTTGATTACTCTTGCCGATCCATCCGATTGCCCCCAAAGCCAACCTATAAATCCAATTATGAAAAGTGATAGTCCAATTTTTTTAAACCGATGCGGAAGATGAAAGCGAGTAATCATTAGTGTAAAGTTTACTTGACAAATCAAATGTAAAGGATACTTTACACAATTCAAGCCCGGCTTCCGAAAATTATTTGTTAATCCTCCAAAAACTCACCTAAATCTCTTCGATCTCGTTTGGTTGGCCGTCCTACTTTACTCAAGCGCTTACCGGTATGGAACGAAGATGCAACGGATTTAATACGGTCTAATTCATCGGCAGGAGTTATATCAATATAATGTTTGATGGCTTCGCTGTATTGCACACGTTTATACAACAGGTCGGTAACTTTAATACGCCAGCGTTTGGCTTCGGTCTTTACTTCATACTCATCACCAATGCTTACCTGCTTTGATGCTTTGCAGGCATCGCCATTGAATTTCACTTTCCCGCCATCGCAGGCAGCTCCGGCCTGGCTGCGTGTTTTAAACAGACGGATGGCCCAGAGGTATTTGTCGATGCGGAGTTTTTCGTTCGCTTCCATAACAGTTGCAAGTTACAATTTGTGTTTTGATTATATTCGAATACTCAACTCAACAATTATGAAGAAAGTAGTTCTTGGATTTTCTTTTTTGCTCCTTTGCTTTTGCTCCTTTGCTCAATTTAAAGCCGATAAAATTAAATGGACAGCCGACGGCAGTTCCATGTACGAGAAGGAGAGAAACAGCATTACAAAAATGAACCTTAAAACAGGCGAACAAACGGTTCTTGTTCCTGCTGAGGCGTTAAAAGTAAACGGCAAAACAATTACTGTTGCGGATTTTGAAGTCAGCAACAACGATCAGTGCGTGTTGATCTTTACAAACACTGCAAGAGTGTGGCGTTACAATACACGTGGCGATTACTGGTACTATCATCTTCCAACAAAACGGTTGCAGCAGATCGGGAAAGACCGACCTGCACAAAGTTTGCTTTACGCCAAAATTTCACCCAATGGAGAACAGGCCGCTTATGTTTCAGAAAACAACATTTACGTTGAAGAGTTAGCTTCCGGAAAATCGAAAGCGATCACTTCTGTCAACAATACCAAAAAACTCATCAACGGCACATTTGATTGGGTGTATGAAGAAGAGTTTGGCTGCAGAGATGGTTTCCGCTGGAGCAGTGACAGCAAGCGTATTGCTTATTGGCAGGTAGATGCCAACCAGATCAAAGATTACTATATGCTGAACACAACCGATGGCAATTATTCGAACGTAATTCCGGTTGAATATCCGAAGGTGGGTGAACAACCTTCACCCGTAAAGATCGGCGTTGTAAACATTCAATCAGGTGAAACAAAGTGGATGAATATTCCAGGCGATCCTGCAAATAATTATCTCCCTCGAATGGAATGGAGCGGCGCCAATGAACTAATTGTGCAACAACTCAACCGTAAACAAAACGAAAGCAAATTATATTTCTGTAATGCGTCAACAGGCGAAGCAAAACTTTTCCATACAGAAACAGATAAAGCCTGGATCGATATTAAAAGCCGCTGGAACGATGATGATCCACGTGGCTGGGAGTTTATTGAAAATGGAAAGTCGTTTTTATGGGTGAGCGAAAAGGATGGCTGGCGACATATTTACAAAGTAACACGAGATGGAAAAGAAACATTGCTCACGATCGGCGACTATGATATTGCAGCGATCAGTGCGGTGGATGAAGCAAAGAATGAATTGTATTTTATTGCATCGCCCGACAATCCGATTCAACGCTATCTCTACAAAGTAAAAATGGATGGCAAGAGCAAAGCAGTTCGTGTAACCCCTGCCGGTTATGATGGCACCAACAGTTACGAATGTTCGCCAACAGGAACTTTCGCTGTACATAGTTTTACCAGTCGCTCAGTTGCACCTGCTACACAGTTCCTGAATCTTACCACTCACAAACCTGTTGCAGGCGAAGAATTAGTGAAAACGATGAAGCCGGTGAAAAAAGAAAATCTCGAATTTTTTACTATTACTACTGAAGATGGCGTAACGATGGATGGCTGGATGAGCAAACCAAAGAACTATGATCCATCAAAAAAATATCCTGTTGTATTGTATGTATATAGCGAACCTGCGACAACAACTGTAGAAGATGATTTTTATGCAGGCAGTAATTTTATGTTTGGTGGCGATATGAATGCACAAGGTTATTTCTATGTATCACTCAACAGCAGAGGTACACCAACCTTGAAAGGTGCAGAGTGGAGAAAAAGTATTTACAAGCAGATCGGCCGTATCAACATTCGTGATCAGGCAATGGGTATGAAAAAATTATTGGCCGATCGTTCCTATCTCGATGCAGGTCGTGTAGCTGTTTGGGGGTGGAGCGGTGGCGGTTCATCTACCTTGCATTTACTGTTTCAATATCCGGATCTGTTTCAAACCGGTATTTCCATTGCAGCCGTAGGCAATCAATTGTTCTACGATAATATCTACCAGGAACGTTACATGGGTTTGCCACAGGAGAACAAAGATGATTTTATTAAAGGCTCTCCTATTACCTATGCAAAAAATCTGAAAGGAAATTTATTGTACATCCATGGCACAGGTGATGATAATGTGCATTACAGTAATGCCGAAGTGTTGGTGAATGAGTTGATCAAACATGGCAAGCTATTTCAGTTTATGCCGTATCCCAATCGTACACACAGCATCAGCGAAGGAGCCGGTACGTTTCAACATTTATCGAAATTGTACACAGCGTATTTAAAAGAGAAATGCCCGCCGGGAGCAAGATAGTAACAACGAAAAAGGGATAGCGGTTTAGCTATCCCTTTTTTATTATTCAGCTTTTGGTTCTTCCTGCTTCAATAACTCCAGCTTGTACAAATCATGCCGTCTGTCTTTCATGGTTGTTACGCTCCCATATTCATGCAACTCCTGCAGTAACGACAGATCCACATCACTCACCACAATCATTTCTGTATTGGGCGATGCTTCTGCTTTAATACCATTCACCGGAAATGCAAAATCAGACGGCGTTAATACAGCAGCCTGCGCAAACTGCAAGTCCATATTGTGAACTTTCGGCAGGTTACCAACATTACCGGCAATAGCAACATAACATTCATTTTCGATGGCTCTTGCCTGTGCACAGTAACGTACACGGTTATATGCATTTTGTGTATCCGTCAAAAAAGGAACAAACAAAATTTTCATCCCCTGGTCGGCGAGTAAACGTGGCAACTCAGGAAACTCTACATCATAACAAACCAGCACGCCTACTTTGCCGCAATCGGTATCAAATACTTTCAGTTTATTTCCACCTTCAATTCCCCACTCGTATTCCTCAGATGGTGTGGGATGAATTTTATCATAACTGTCAATGCGGCCATCTCTGTGCAGAAAATAAGAAGTGTTGTACAGTTTGCCATCCCTGATCTCCGGCATGCTGCCTGCAATAATATTTACGTTGTAGGAAATAGCAAGTCTTGAAATCTCCTTTACTAACGGTGCAGTGTACTGTGCCAGCTCACGGATGGCTTTATGCCCGGGCAGATGATTGTATTTGCCCATGAGTGGTGCATTGAACAATTCAGGCAACACAGCAAAGTCCGATTGATAATCGCTCACCGCATCAATAAAATACTCAACATTGTTCACCAACTCTTCCAGTTTATCGTAAGGGCGCATTTGCCACTGAATCAAACCGATCCGCACCATTTCTCTTTTCCCTTTCATAGGATTAAAGGCTCGCTCATAAAATACATTGTACCATACAAGCAGTGTAGCATAGCCCATCGACTCATTATCTTCCGGCAAATAATTATGAATCACTTTTTTAATCTGAAAGTCGTTGGCTAATTGAAAGCTCAACGTTTGATCATGCAGTTCACGTTTCTTTACTTTTTCGATGTATTGTTTCGGTGTTAGCTCCGGACCATACTTGCTGTAACTCGGAATTCGTCCACCGGCCATGATGGCACGCAGGTTCAAACTCTCACAAATAATTTTTCGTGTATCATACAACCGTCTTGCTAAACGAAGACCTCTGTATTCGGGATGAATAAATACTTCAATACCATACAATACATCCCCATCAGGGTCATGTGTACCAAACGAATAGTCACCGGTGATCTGCCGATACGTATGATTATCTCCAAAGCGGTTAATATCAACTACCAACGACAATGCACAACCCACTACTTTCTGATCAACTGTTACACATATTTGTCCATCAGGAAATTTCTCAATGAGTTTGGCAAGCGATTCTTCTTTCCAGTACTGTCCGCCTAAACTGGCATAGGCCTGTATCATTGAATCTTTCAATTGCTGGTAATCATCGATCGTTAATTTTCGTACTTCTATTGTTGCTGTATCCATAAATAATTTTAGAATAAATACTTGTTGAAAATGACTGTTATCAAATGGTATCGGAAAACGATAACCCGTAGAGTTATCAGGAGTAAATTATCTGTATCTGTTCGCCGGTTAAAGATCATGATGACGAAAAAAACAGCATCAATGGTTGCCTGCACCTTAAAATTGAATGTACAAGATAAGCCAAAGAAGTCTCATTCTCCAATTTCGTTCAGTGTAACTGTTCAACAAACATGCTAACCTGCGGCATCACTGCTATACTTCCATCAAAAAAATACTATCTTCCCTCTACAACAATTGCATATGAGAAAAATTATTCTAACTACACTAACCTTCCTGCTGTTGCTTTTACAGGCAACCGCTCAACGTACATTGATCCATTGCGGAAAACTGATTGACACAAAAGATGGAAAGATTGTCAATAATGTTACCATCATTGTACAAGGTAATCTGATCACTGATGTTGTGAATGGTTTTACAACAGCAACAACACAAGATAAAGTGATCGATCTGAAAAACAAAACGGTGATGCCCGGTCTCATGGACATGCATGTACACATGGAAAGTGAAACCAAAAAAGGTGGAGCAGCCGATCGGTTTACCATGAATCCGGCCGACGTTGCTTTTCAAAGTACAGTCTATGCAAACACGACGTTGATGGCAGGTTTTACAACGGTTCGTGATCTTGGTGGATCGCTGGTGAATATTTCACTTCGTAATTCGATCAACAAAGGATTGGTGGTTGGTCCACGCATTTTTTCGGCAGGTAAATCCATTGCTACAACAGGCGGACATGCTGATCCTACCAATTCGTATCGAAAAGATCTGATGGGTGATCCCAGGCCCGAATGATGGTGTCATCAACGGACCTGAAGAAGCAGCACATGCTGTTCGTCAACGTTACAAAGATGGAAGTGATTGTATCAAGATCACTGCAACAGGTGGTGTATTGAGCCAGGCAAAAGATGGATCGAGTCCGCAGTTTACCATTGAAGAAATCAGAGCCATTGTAACCACTGCAAAAGATTATGGATTTACAGTAGCCGCACATGCACATGGTGCCGAAGGCATCAAACGTGCCATTAAAGGTGGCGTTACCAGTATTGAACATGGTACGTACATGGATGATGAAGGCATTGCATTGGCGAAAGAATATGGCACCTGGTTAGTACCTACCATCATTGCCGGCAAATCAACAGCCGACAGTGCAAAAATTCCCGGTTATTATACAAGTATTGTTACACCCAAAGCATTGGAAGTAGGACCGAAAATACAAGCAACCTTTGCAAGAGCGTACAAAGGCGGTGTGAAGATCGCGTTTGGTACCGATGCCGGTGTATTTGCACATGGTAAAAACTGGATTGAGTTTATTTATATGACAGAAGCAGGCATGCCTGCAATGGAAGCCATTCAAAGCGCCACTAAAAACGGTGCGTTGTTATTAGGCATTTGGGATAAACTGGGCAGTATTGAAAAAGGAAAGATCGCTGATATTATTGCAGTAGATGGCGACCCGATCAACAATATCAAATCGATGGAGAAAGTGGTGTTTGTAATGAAGGAAGGGAAAGTGTATAAGAAAGATGGGGTGCAGGTGTTGTGAGATTTTTTTACTGATGATGACTGAGTGTTCTTAAAATTATAATCACATTCAACTTAATTCTCTCTACGCCGTTGTTGGTCGCCTGACCAATCAACAAGTGAGTGATGCCAATTAAAACATATTGAAAACAATGGCACGAAGGATTTTCTTCGTGCCATTGTTTCTTCATGGCAAAAACTACACTTCTGAAAAATGCTTATGGAAATACGGAATGGTTTCAATGCCTTTATAAAAATTAAAAATATCGTACTTCTCATTGGGGCTGTGCAGGTTGTCGCTATCCAATCCAAAACCAAGGAATACAATTTTAATTCCCAATTCCTGTTCAAACAACGCACAAATAGGAATACTTCCACCACCACGTACGGGAATCGGATCTTTGCCAAACGTATCCTTAATGGCAGCAGCAGCAGCTTTGTATGCTTTGCTGTCAACGGGCGTCATGTAGGGTTCGCCACCATGATGTTCATGTGCTTCCACTGTTACACCGGCTGGTGCAATTGATTTGAAATAGGTCAACAGTTTTTCTGTAATTTTTTCTGAAGACTGATTTGGAACCAAGCGTGCAGAAATTTTTGCAAATGCTTTTGATGGTAATACGGTTTTTGCACCTTCACCTGTATAACCACCCCACATGCCGTTTACTTCCAAGGTAGGACGAATACCTGTGCGTTCATTGGTTGTAAATCCTTTTTCGCCCCAGAGTTCTGTTACACCCAAATCGTCGCTGTATTCTTTTTCATTGTAAGGCGCAGCTGCCATCAGCTTACGTTCTTCCGGCGTTGCTTCCACCACATCATCATAAAAACCGGGAATGGTGATGTGATTATTTTCATCATGACAACTGGCGATCATCTTTGCTAAAATGGTGATGGGGTTTGCAACTGCACCACCATACACACCACTGTGCAAATCACGGTTGGCACCTGTTACTTCCACTTCAATATAACTGAGGCCACGTACGCCCACATCAAGTGAAGGGTTCTCCATGCTGAGCATGGCAGTATCGCTGATGAGTACCACATCTGCTTTTAATAATTCTTTGTTGGCTTTTACAAATGTTGCCAGATTGGGGCTGCCCACTTCTTCTTCCCCTTCAATACAGAATTTAATATTGTTGGTAAGCGAATTTGTTTGCAACATGATTTCCAACGCTTTCACATGCATGTAAAACTGTCCTTTATCGTCGCAGGCACCACGTGCAAATATTTTTCCATCTTTGATCACAGGTTCAAACGGCGGACTGTTCCATAAATTCAACGGATCGGCCGGCTGCACATCATAATGCCCATACACCAACACGGTTGGTTTGGATGGATCAATTATTTTTTCGCCATACACCAATGGATGACCGGCTGTTTCATAAATCGTTGCTGTATCGGCACCGGCTTCCAGCAAACGCTGTTTTACCACTTCTGCACAACGGATCATATCTGCTTTGTTTTCAGTTTTGGCACTGATCGAAGGGATGCGGAGGAGGTCAAGCAATTCGTTTAAAAAACGGTCTTTGTGTTGTTCCTGATAATCTTTCCAAGCCTGCATAATATTCTATTTAGGATTTGAAATTCTGAATTTGAAAATGGAGTACGAATGTAGGATATAAACACATACTCTCGTTGCATGTTGAACGGCTAGCTGGTTCAACAAAAAGCTTGTTCAAAATTAAGGGGAGAAATCCGACAAATAAATTCACAACCTGCTGAGTGCAGCATAGGTTAAAGAAATGTAAAGAAAAATGAATGTTTAAAAATTAAGCAACTTCGAACAAGTTCCTGCGTTAATATTGCACTTATAACAGCCTCTGCAGATTCTACTTCCCGCTTGCTTGCTTTGTGAAGATGTTTTCTGCAGGGGCTGTGACTATTTAATACCCTTCTGCAAATTTTCCAGACCCGCTTTTTCGCTACAGTTTTATGGTAATGGCAACGGGACAATGATCGGATGCACCTTGTTTGTCGGTAACATTTGTAAAACGTGGTCCGGTATAAAGTGTTGCTTTGGTGATCAATCCCTTTCGAACAATAACCGGCACTGCAGTTGGATTAGCTGATGCAAGTTTTTTTGAAAGAAAAATATAATCGATCTGTTTGTAACGCTCTTCAATGGGAACTGTTGTTGTATCCCAGTAATGCGTCCAATGTTCGGAAGGGTCTGTTATTCTTGTTTGCACAATGTTTTCCATTAACGGGCTATGGAGCATTTTTTTCAAACTTGTTTTATCATCGGGGTAATCATTCAGATCTCCAACTACAACCCAATTATCTTTCTCCGGGTTATTTTTGTATTTCTGTTTGATGATATCCAGCACTGCTTGTGTTTGCAATTCACGCCGGGCAGCCGTCTTGGTTCTTTTTTGTGCAGGTGTTAAATTACTTGCATCATACATCGATTTGAAGTGATTTACAAAAACAGTCAGCGGTTTTCCTTCAATTATAAATTCAACTTCAAGACAATCTCTTGAAAAAACAGCACTGCTGCCGTTTTTTAAGTACTGATGCGTTTTTACATAGCCGAAAGGAATTTTGCTGATAATGGCTACATCGATGAGGCGTGGATCGTTGGCATCAATTAATATTCTGTATTTATATCCACTTGATGAAAGATATTCTGAAACGAAGTTTTTCAATGTATCAAGGTTCTCTACTTCCTGCAGACAAACAATGTCTGCTTTCGTGGCTTTAATCGCATCGGCTGTTAACTTGCGTTCAGTTTGATTAACCGTTGAAAGAACTGTTTTGTCAATAATAAAACCATCGGCAATCCGCTTCTCGACTTGTTCTTTTGTAAGATTTTTATTGAAGCGGTAACGACGAAAGAGGTTTTCGCAATTGAATGTAGCAATGGTAACTGTACTCATAACGCATAGTTTATGCATCAAGATAAAGCATCCATTCAATGAATACAATACTGCAAAGCGGGAATAGAGTATTAGAAAAATTACAAAGAAGCGAAACGTTGTTGAACAAAATCCCAGTTCACTACTTTCCACCAGGCAGCGATATAATCAGGGCGTTTGTTTTGGTATTTGAGATAGTATGCATGTTCCCACACGTCGAGTCCTAACAACGGCGTGCCTTTTACATCACTGATGCCTGCCTGTCCGGAAGGCAGGTTCATGAGTGGGTTATCTTGATTCGGTGTAGAACCTATACGTAGTTGTTTATCTGCATCAGCAAACAACCAGGCCCATCCACTTCCAAAACGGTTCTTCCCTGCATCTGCAAATTGTGTTTGAAATGCTTCCACACTTCCAAACGAATTGTTGATGGAGGTCAGCAACTTCCCTGTTGGTAGCCCGCCACCGCCAGGCTTCATACAACGCCAGAATAATTCATGGTTGTAATGGCCACCGGCATTGTTTCTCATTTTTGCTGAATAAGCAGAAATATTACTGAAAATGGTTTCCAGCGGTTTCGACTTGTCGACGTTTTCCGCCTTTGCAGCATCGTTGAGATTGCTGGCATATGCTGCAGCATGTTTGCTGTAATGGATTTCCATCGTCAGTGCATCGATCACCGGCTCCAGATCTTTGTATGCATACAGCAGTGGTGTTTGTTGAAACCCGACAAATGCTGCAGAACCACCCACTACTTTTGGTGAAACACAACCTGCTAACAGATCGGCACCGGCAATACCTGCTGCTGTTACGGCAACTGTTGTTTTTGTTGACTGACTTAGAAAACGGCGGCGTGAAATATGTTGTGGCATAAAAATTAATTTTTGAATGTACAAGTTACAACCTGCTGTGTTGATAGTGTTATTGTTTTTCGTTCAGAAATCGGTTGAGTTTCAACTTCCGTAAAGTTCGGTAATAAAACTCTGCATTAAACAGGTTAGAATCCTGCATAGCTTTCCAGGTAAGAAAAAATCCAATCGGTATCAATATGGCAGTAGATAACCACATACCAGCCATTGGTTGCATGGCATCTTCTTTCACCAGTTTTTCACCGGTAGTGTTGACAATATGAAACATGATAAAAAAGAAGACAGAGATCACCAACGGAAGTCCCAATCCGCCTTTACGGATAATAGAACCAAGCGGTGCACCAATTAAAAACAATACAATACATGCAAATGACAATGTGAATTTGCGATGACGTTCCAGCTTATGCAATCGTAATTGTTTTTGCTGTTCAACATAATCGTATGATAAAAATTCAACTGAACTTTTTACCGATGCAATTTTTGATATGGCATACGAATACACATTGCGACGTAATGAGTCGGGTATCAGCTCTTCCATTTTCTTTACTTTCTTTGCAACCGGTTTGTGTTTTTTCCAAACACTATCCGGCACCGATTGCAATGGCAATGTTGGCCGCAAATCACGTCGGGCCTTGATGCTTAAATTTTTTACTTTCGCCTGTAATGAATCCACCACCGTATTCAGCTGTGTTAAGCTGAGCATTTTATAATATGTTTTGAATGTAGAATCGGCTGTTTTGTTGAGCTTGAACGAACTGAGATCAAATACTTTTTTGTATTCCCGAAATCCGAGTCGATAATATTCTGTTTCTGTAGTACCGGCATTTCCCTTTTCCTGATAACGCCATCCGTTTTTGAGATTAAATGCCAGAAAACGTTGATCGGACGAAATAGTCATAGTACCTTTTTCTGCCAGAATAATATTATCCTGCAGCGAATAGTTGTGTTCATAGATCACCACATTGTAAATGATCGAATCATTTTCTTTCCGGCCAATCTTGATCGTATAACCATCGAGCTTTTTGTAAAAAATTCCTTCTTTAATATCAAAGGCAGGTTTGGCAACACGTATATCGTACAACAGTGTGCGCATTTTTAACTCAGCAACCGGAATTACATAGTTGGCAAATGCAAACGCCACAACACCCAATAATGCTGATACAACCAGCACAGGACGCATAAACCGTATTAATGGAATACCGGCACTTTTAATAGCAACCAACTCAAACGATTCGCCAAGGTTGCCAAATGTCATGATAGACGATAGCAGCACACCCAGCGGCAATGCAAGCGGCACCAGTGTGGTACTTACATACGCAATGAATTGCAGTAGTGTAAACGTATCAATCCCTTTTCCAACAAAATCATCAATGTATAGCCAGAAGAACTGCACAACCAGGATAAACAACGCAATAAAGAAAGTGGCAAGAAAGGGCCCGATAAATGCTTTTATAATAAGTTTGTCTAACTTTTTAATCACTGATCTTCTTTTTTATGCAGGATTCAGCAAATGTAAGTCTTTCGGCTTTTGAGCAGCAATTAGTAACAGATGCTGAATGGATTTTAACAAAGAACCGGATCGTTCACAAAGTATATGTGTTGTTCGGAAAGTTGAGTGAGCAGCACCAACAGTACCAGCCGCTGCAACAATTACCTGCGGAAACATTACTGGCATCAGCCAAAATATCAAAAGGCGAAAACTATGAAGGGCTTCCGTATGTGATGCTCGATTATCCACGTTGCTTTGGGAGGGAACATGTGCTGGCCATCCGTACATTTTTCTGGTGGGGAAATTATTTCAGCATTACACTTCAATTGAAAGGAATGTATCTCGAACAATTCCGTAACAACATCCAACAGCAACTGCCGGAAGCACAATACAACAACGCATGGATCAATGTGGGAGAAGAAGAATGGCTGCATCATTTCAGGAGCGATAACATGCAGCCCGTAAGAAATTATGCAAATGACCTTTCAGAAAAAAAGATACTGAAGGTTGCATTTCAACACAGTTTTGCAGAATGGGAACATGCAGAACAACTGCTGAAACAATCGTATCAGCAATTGATGCAACTCTTACAGGAAGTTTAAAAACTACCGATGCGGTGAAATAAATCTTTCACCTGGTATTCCCATAACCTGCTCTGGTCTTTGATTTCCTTTTTATCAGCAAAATCTTTGATCAGCAATATGGTTTGGTTGGAAATTTCTGTACGTTCGATTCTGAATTCAAAATACTCGTCTTTGGCCATGTGTAACCAACGATAACGTACAAATTTATCCTGTTCACTTTCCAGCAATTCAGCTTTTTCGTCTGAGCCTTCCCAATTAAAAGAATAAATACCATCACGTTCATCAACCCTGTCAGCAAACCATTCCTGGAGACCGGAGGGAGTAGCTAAAAATTCATATAAAATACCAGGCGAGCACCGTACCGGAAATTCCAGTGTGTATAAAACTTTCTTACTCATTTTCAGTTTCGCAAAGCGATTTGATGCAATAATAAAAAAATAACTTAGTAATCAAAATTTTTAATTCTTTACCCCTGTTTAATTACACATCAAAAAACATTAAACAAAACAGGGTATTTTCCCCGTAATTCAAGCCAGACGGGGCTTTTTTTTGGCTGATTTAGCAAATTAAGTTAAATTAGGAGTTAGTTTTAAGACCTAATAACCGGTAATGTAAAGGTTTTTATTTGTGATTTATTACATTATCAGGGAAAAATGGTCCGGAGCTATGAAACACATCAATATAACCTAAAAACCAAAGCTTATGAGCATGCGCCAACTCAAAATCACAAAATCGATCACAAACCGTGAATCGCAGAGTCTTGAAAAATATCTGCAGGAGATCGGTAAGGTGGAACTAATTACCCCGGAAGAAGAAGTAAAACTTGCTGAACGAATTAAACAAGGTGATCAACGTGCACTTGATCGCTTAACAAAAGCCAATCTTCGATTTGTTGTTTCTGTTGCAAAGCAATACCAAAATCAAGGCCTCTCTCTCCCCGACTTGATCAATGAAGGAAATTTAGGATTGATCAAAGCTGCACAACGCTTTGATGAAACCCGTGGTTTTAAATTTATTTCTTATGCTGTTTGGTGGATTCGTCAAAGTATTCTGCAGGCATTGGCCGAGCAATCACGTATTGTTCGTTTGCCATTGAATAAAGTGGGCTTAACCAATCGGATCAACAAAGCTTTTTCACAATTGGAACAGGAGTATGAACGTGAACCTTCTGCTGAAGAACTGGCAGAAATGCTGGAACTGGAAATAGACGAAGTATCATCCACACTCAGTATTTCGTCCCGCCACTTAAGCATGGATTCGCCATTGAGTGATGGTGAAGAAAACACCTTGATGGATGTAATGGAAAACCCAAATGCTGGCGCAACAGATGGAGCACTGGATCATACCGAATCATTGCAAACAGAGATCACACGCTCGCTCAAAACATTGACCGAACGTCAGCAGGATGTGATCCGTTATTTCTTTGGTATTGGTGTTGATCATCCATTGAGCCTGGAAGATATTGGCGAACGCTTCAACCTTACACGTGAGCGTGTACGCCAAATCAAAGACAAGGCCATCAGTAAATTAAAAACCAACAGCCGTTGTAAACTCTTAAAAGGGTATTTAGGCTAATGAAATAAACTTTACGCAATTAGAACGGGAGCTAAAAGCTCCCGTTTTTTTGTTTAGGGTTAATCAGGGTTGCCAACCTTCACAGTTCACGTCAATTCATCTTTACTCGGTAAAAGGTTGGCAACCTTTCGTAAACGTTGAGTTTCTTTATCTTCGTAATTACCATGAACCGTCTTGCATCGTATTTACTGATTGCAGTAGTTGCTGCGTTACTATTTTTTCATTCGCTTGGCAATGTTCCGTTATTTGATTGGGACGAGATCAACTTTGCAGAGAGCGCACGTGAAATGATCGAAACTAACAACTACATGCAGGTGCAGATCAACTATGAACCGTTTTGGGAAAAGCCACCATTATTTTTTTGGATGCAGGTAGCTGCCATGAAAATTTTCGGGGTGAATGAATTTGCTGCACGGCTACCTAATGCCCTTTGTGGGGTTGCTACACTCCTCATCCTTTTTGGAATTGGCAAACGTTTACACAATGAACGGTTTGCCTTCTGGTGGGTCTTGATTTACGCAGGCACATTTTTGCCACATCTCTACTTCAAAAGCGGCATTATTGATCCGTGGTTCAATCTGTTTATTTTTCTTGGCATCTATTTTCTCAGTCGTTTCCTTTCGGCAAAAGAAGAACGGGAAAAGTTTATGTCACCGTTGATCTTATCCGGATTGTTTACAGGCATTGCTATATTAACGAAAGGACCTGTGGCATTACTGGTGGTACTGTTGAGTTATGGTTTGTTCCTTCTCTTTAATCGTTCGAAAGGATGGGTAGCCATCAAATATTATCTTATCTGGGGGTTGATCGTTTTATTGGTGACGATGATCTGGTTTGGCTTAGAGATCGCTCAGCATGGCTGGTGGTTTGTAAATGAATTCATTACTTACCAAATACGCTTGTTCAACACAAAAGACGCCGGACATGGCGGATTTCTGTTGTATCATTTTGTAGTGGTGCTCATCGGTTGCTTCCCTGCCTCGCTGCTGATCTTCCGTTATAAAAATCAAATTCATGAGAACAAACGGCAACACTACTTCCGGATGTTCATGATCGCTTCATTGATCGTGATACTGCTAGTGTTTACAATCGTCAAGACAAAGATCGTTCACTATTCATCTTTCACCTATTTACCCATTGGCTATTTGGCCGCATCAACGGTGTACGGCATCATTAATCGCACTGCACAATTGAAAGGATGGCAAAAGTTTGGTTTGTTATTCGTAGGTATCACCTGGAGTATCCTCTTTATTGCTTTGCCATTAATCGGCAATAACATCGACTGGATCAAACCACTGCTTACCAAAGATGCATTTGCAATGGCAAATGTAGAAGCTGACGTAAAATGGAATTATTTCTTAATGATTCCGGGAGTGTTATTTCTGGCAGCTGTAATTGTAAGTACTGTTTGGTTACAACAAAAGAAATTTCAAAAAGCGATCTTTCTGTTGCTCATTGCCTGTATTGGTGCCATGCAGGTATTACTCACCTTGTTTACACCACGCATTGAGCAATATTCGCAACATGCGGCTATTGAATTTTACGAATCGTTGCAAGGGAAAGATGTGTACATCAAAACGCTGGGTTATAAAAGCTATGCTCAATATTTTTACACACGCATCAAACCAGATCTGCGCAAAGAAGCAAAAGATGAGAACTGGCTATTGACAGGTAATGTAGATAAACCCACGTACTTCATCAGCAAGAATACATTTGAAAAAGAAGTGATGGAGAAACACGGCGATCAAGTAGAAGTGATTGGACGAAAGAATGGGTTTGTGTTTTATAAACGGAAGTAAAATGGTTATGAGTTAAGCGTTAAGAGTTATGGGTTGTCAAGTTTAATCAGTCTGTAACGTTCGCAGGAACACGTAACCCATAACTTTCAACCCGTAACTTGTTTTTTTATCCCATCAAACAAAAGATCACCGGAATTTTATGCAGATCCGGAATTTGTTTTTTCCACTCAGCAACTGTTTTGGTTTGAATCACTTCATTGACTGCTGTTAAATTCGCTGCAATACAAATTCGTGTTTGCGGTTTGCAGGTTTTCAAAATTGTTTCCAGCAGTTGATTATTACGATAAGGTGTTTCAATAAATATCTGTGTACTTTGTTGTCGTGCTGATAACTCTTCCAGTTGGTTCAACTTGCGTTTGCGATTCGGTTCTTCAATGGGCAAGTAACCGACAAATGAAAACTGTTGTCCGTTCATACCACTTCCCATCAATGCCAATAAAATTGAGCTTGGTCCAACCAATGGTTTGATGGTTGCGCCTTGCTGATGTGCGGTTTCAACCAATATCTGTCCGGGATCGGCAATGCCGGGACAACCTGCTTCACTGATGATACCAATAGTTTTTCCGGCTTTCAGTTTTTGCATCAACTGATTTTTTACCTGCGGTTCTGCTTTATGAATAACGATCCAGTCGTAATCATCAATCACCAACGTCTTATCCAGTTTCTTGAGATAACGACGGGCTGTGCGATCATTCTCTACAAAAAACACATTGCATTGTTTTACTGCATCCAACACATACGCAGGAATTACTTGCACACTTTCTTCATCTAACGGAGCGGGAATTAAATAAACAACTGACAAATGGAAAGAATTTAAATCTGTAAAACAGCAAATGTAAGCCTTACGGATTATCATCCGGATGATATAAACTCAACGTAGCTGCAATTACTGCATACGCCGGTGCCAATACCCAACCAATAAAGGGAACAAGATGCATTAAGAAAAACACCATGCCATTACCTATCGCTAATCCTTTTCGGTTACTGATGAATGTAATACTTTGTGCAGGATTCAGTTTATGACGTTCCGCACTGTAATCCAGCATAGAGAAGCCGTAGTAATAGCACTCCACTAAAAATGCTACCAACGGACTGATCCAGCCTACAACCGGTATCAGCGAAAGCAAAAGTATGGCGATGATATAAACCGTCTGCCACAAAGTATTTCGTAACGCCAGCCGAATAGCACGCCAGCTATCGATCATCAATTGTTTTGTACTGAACGGATATTCATTGCCGTCGATAATACTTTCTGTTTTTTCACTCAGGTACGCAAACACAGGCGAACCAATGATGAGGAATAAAAATTTAAACAGGGAAAAATAAAAGAACAGCAGAATAAGTCGAACAATGATACTGCCGGTGATGAACAGGAAATTCAAAAAGCTGTTATCCATTGCATCTAACCAGCTTTTAATACCCACCACATTGAATAACCAATCCAGAAAATCGCTGCTGGAACTCCAGAACAACCACATCCCCGCCATGAACAGTAACATGTAAATGAAGCCCGGAATCAATATCCATTTCCATAACTTGTGACGCACAATAAATTGATGCGCCCTGAAGTAAGCCTGTACCGATATAACAAGTTCCTTTAGCAAACGATCTGTTTTAGTTAAATGAATTCCGGTGTACTTAACAGGCCAAGGCGGCAAAATACAACAAAATGCAAAAGCTCAGCACAGATTTTTATGAGCGTGATGATGTAGCACAGATCGCAAAGGATCTGTTGGGGAAATATATCATCACAACATTTGATCAACAAACTACTGTTGGACGCATTGTTGAAACCGAAGCATACGCAGGCATCATCGATAAAGCATCACATGCATACAACAACCGACGAACTGCAAGAACAGAAGTGATGTTTGGCCCTGCAGGGTTTTCATATGTTTACTTGTGTTATGGTATTCATCATTTGTTCAATGTAGTTTGTAATGTAAAAGACAACCCCGATGCTGTTCTCATTCGTGGTATTGAACCTGTAGAAGGAATTAACATAATGCTGCAAAGGTTTAGAAAAGATAAAACCGACAGCAGCATTGGCCGTGGCCCCGGGAATGTAAGCAAGGCATTGGGCATCTCCACACAACACACGGGATTGTACTTACAAAGCAAAAAAATCTGGTTGGCAGAAGACAATGCATCAGCATCTTTCTCTATTCTTACTTCTCCACGAATTGGCGTTGACTATGCTGGCGAACATGCGAAATGGCTCTACCGCTTTTTTATTGAAGAACATCCACAGGTAAGTAAGCATCCACTCAATAAAACTGCCATTCCATTATCTAATCTCTAGAACTTCAGAACTAAAAACTATATTTATTGCATGGATTTTATTAAGAAAAATCAGTACAGTTTATCATGGTATCTGGGTACATTTTCTGCTGCAAGCGTTTATGTATTTAATCCATTCGCACTTGATGCAACCGCCAACAAAGCCGTGGCTGTTGCAGTACTTATGATTTGCTGGTGGATTACTGAAGCTTTACCAATGCCTGCTGTTGCACTTATCCCACTCGTGCTTTTACCGCTGCTGAACATCAGTACTATGGAAGAGGTAACCAAGGCCTACAGCAATCCGGTGATCTTTCTATTCATGGGTGGATTCATGATCGGGCTTGCCATTGAAAAATGGAATCTGCATAAACGGATTGCCTTACGCATTGTACAAAAAACAGGAACCAGCGGTAACCGCATCATTCTCGGTTTTATTATTGCCACCGCATTCTTAAGTATGTGGCTGAGTAATACCGCTACAACCATGATGATGTTTCCCATTGCATTAAGTGTAATTGCCGTAATGAAAGAGCATCAACAGGAAGGCACCAGTCTTCCGAACTTTTCATTGGCATTGATGCTGGTGGTTGCATACGCCAGTAATATCGGCGGTATATCAACCATCATTGGCACGCCGCCAAATGTTGCCTTTGTTGCGTTTATTGAAAAGAAATACAATTACGATATCCAGTTTATTGATTGGTTGATGGTATGTACTCCCATTGCTATTCTATTACTCATTGCGTTGTATGTTGTATTAGTGAAATGGATGTTCCCCAGCCGTATCAGCAACAGTACGCATGCCAATCAATACATCAGCGACGAGATCAAAGCGTTGGGAAAAATGTCGGTTGCTGAAAAAAGAGTGCTTGTTATTTTTATTGGTACAGCGTTGTTGTGGATCACAAAAGACTTATTGAATCAATTGGGATGGTTCAAATTGAATGACAGTATGATCGCACTAATCGGTGCGTTATTTTTATTTGCTACACCTGCCGGTAAAAAAGCAGATGATAAAATATCCATGTTACTAACGTGGAGCGATACCTCAAAAATGGCCTGGGGCATTTTGTTATTGTTTGGCGGTGGAATTGCATTGGCCAATTCATTAGAGCAAGTAGGTGTAATGGCACAGGTGGGCAAATGGCTGGCCGGTTTCAGTAACATGCACGGATTAGTATTGGTGTTACTCATTGTTGTGATCTGCATTTTCTTAAGTGAAGTGATGAGCAATGTGGCGCAGGTAATTGTATTGGCACCGGTGCTCGCCTCCTTAGCCGATGCATTGCAACTTGATCCGCTCCTGCTCGGTATACCGATGACGCTTGCTGCCAGTGCTGCCTCCATGATGCCGATGGGCACACCACCGAATGCGATTGTGTTCAGCAGTGGTCATATCAAATTAAAAGACATGATGAAAGTGGGGTTGGTGATGAACATCGTAAGCATTATTTTGATTACGTTGTTTTGTTGGTATGTGTTGCCGTTGGTGATGGGGGTGTTGACGAAATAGAAATATCACCTAGTCATTCTGCAGGGAAGCGATCTAACCTGCCGTGATTGATTACAGCCCCCACTCCTAACACTGAACAATGTCTTCCACAACCACACACCGCATTGTGTTCCTCCCGTATATTTATACATACCATTTAACTACTGCATATGAAACGTAGAGATTTTCTCCGCAACAGTACATTGGCCGGTGCCACAACTTTCGTAGCTGCCGCCTGTACTACCAATTCAAATGAAACGAAAACAACCACCGAACCAGCAGCAGCTGATGATGTGTTTGAATTGAACGAACTCACAATCGATGAACTGCAACAAAAAATGGCGGAGGGAATATACTCAAGTGAACAACTCACCAATTTATACCTGCAACGTATTGCGGCCATTGATAAAAGCGGACCAACGCTCAACTCCGTAATTGAACTGAACCCGGATGCAGTAACGATTGCCAAACAAATGGATGCGGAACGTAAAGCAGGTAAACTGCGTGGGCCATTGCATGGTATTCCGGTATTGATCAAAGACAATATTGATACGGCGGATAAAATGATGACAACAGCTGGTTCGCTTGCATTGGCCGGACATATTGCAACAAAGGATGCATTTATTGTTACAAAGTTGCGTGATGCAGGTGCGGTGTTGCTGGGCAAAACAAATTTATCGGAGTGGGCAAATTTCAGATCCACCAAATCCTGTTCGGGCTGGAGCAGTCGTGGTGGACAAACAAAAATGCCTTACATCCTCGATCATAATCCATGTGGTTCCAGTTCGGGATCGGGTGTGGCGGTGGCAGCAAATTTATGTGCAGTGGCAGTGGGTACTGAAACAGATGGTTCGGTTACCTGTCCTGCGTCGGTAAACGGAACGGTAGGTATTAAACCAACAGTTGGTCTATTGAGCCGCAGCGGAATTATTCCCATTTCTGCAACGCAGGATACGGCTGGTCCGCTGGCACGCACGGTGAAAGATGCAGCGATTTTATTGGGAGCAATGACAGGTGTGGATACAAATGATGCCATCACAAAAGAAAGCGAAGGAAAAGCACTAACAGATTACACCAAGTTTCTGGATGCAACTGCATTGAAAGGGAAACGACTGGGTGTAGAGAAGAAGAAATATGAAAATCAGTTTTTAAATCGGTTGCAGGAGAATGCCATTGCACTCATGAAACAACAGGGTGCGGAAATCATTGAACTGGAATACTTAGATAAACTGAATGCATTGGGTGGTGCTGAATATGAATTGATGAAGTTTGAATTTAAAGATGGATTGAATAAGTACTTGTCAACAGCTAATGCCAATGTAAAAACCATTGCCGATGTAATTGCTTTCAACAAAACAAATGAAGACAAAGTAATGCCCAGCTTTAAACAGGAAACAATGGTAATGAGTGAAGCAAAAGCCGGGCTCGACAGTAAGGAATACAAAGAAGCGTTTGAGAAAAGTCATGTCGGATCGAAGAAGATCATTGATGCAGTATTGCAGGAAAACAAACTCGATGCATTGTTTGGTTTAACCATGGGGCCTGCCTGCAGCATTGATACCATTTACGGCGATCGCTGGGGCGATGTGTTTCTTACATCACCTGCGGCCATGAGTGGTTACCCGCACATCAGCGTACCATGTGGCATGGTGTATGCATTGCCTGTTGGTCTTTCGTTTTTCAGCACGGCTTATAAAGAAGGCGAATTGATTGGGTTGGCATATGCGTTTGAACAGGCGGGCAAGCATCGGCAAAAGCCGGCGTTTAAGAAAGCGTTTTTGGATGAACTTCCCAAAGCATAAATGATTTTGCAACGTTGCTTGATGCAACAATCGTAGAATTCTATTTTTAAAAATATTTTTCAAGTCTGTAAGTTTTTGTTCCCATTTCGCAACCTATGCTGTAGAAAGTCTAACTTTTACGGGTTAGAAAGAACAAGAATAGCATGGAGCAGGCATTTCTAAAAGACATTCAGCAGCATCAAAACATCATTTACAAGGTTTGCAACCTGTACCGTGATCGTCGTGAAGATCAGGAAGACCTGTTTCAGGAGATCGTGTATCAACTTTGGAAAGCTTACCCCGGCTTTAAAGGCGAATCGAAACTAAGTACATGGATGTATCGTATTGCGTTGAACACAGCTATTGCAGCCTATCGCAAATCCAGGATCGAAATTACCTATCCCGAAGAACTGCCTGACCATGTGCCTTACGCCGCAGATGCAAACAGCTCAGAAAATGAACAACTGTTGTTTCGTGCACTTCGCACCTTAACAGATGCTGAGAAAGCAGTGATCTCACTTTACCTCGAAGATTACAGTTACCAGGAAATTGCTGCCATCACCGGATTAACGGAAAGCAATGTAGGGGTACGATTGAATCGTATTAAAACAAAATTAAAAGAACGCTTAAACTAAATTTATGGAACTGAATGAATTAAAATCGGGCTGGCAAAAAGCCGGCAGCAATTACAAAACAGAAGCTGATCTGAAACGCATGACCAAACTCAATCAACATCCAACGCTGAAACGTATTCGCACCAAGCTGATTATTGAAACAATTCTGCTTTCGTTTTTCTTAGTTGTGTATTACGATTGGTTTGACGGTGATCAAAAACCGTTGTACGCCAACCTGCTGCTGTTTACCGGCGCACTCTTGTATATTTTGAATGATGTGATCGGCTATATCTCATTGGCAAAACCGGTGATGAAAGAAAACCTGCGATCATCTGTTCAGCATTTGTTAAGCAAGTTGAAACGATTGTCAATGCTGTCGCTTCTTGTTTCGTTTTTATACAGTGTTTGTTTGCTTGCCTTTTTTCTATCGGTCATTACATTCACCAAAGAGAAGAGTTTTATTCTGCTGGGGATGATCCTTGTACTGACACAGGTAACACATATATCTTATAAACTGTGGCGCAACTGGATCGTAAAACTGGAATTGCAGGTAACTGATTTTTCGAAAGAAGACTAATGGCTTCTCAACTATCCTTTTCACATTATTTGTAAAAAAGTAAGCCCCGACAGTATTGTCGGGGCTTTAATGACTTCAATGCTTTTTGGTCTTGTCCGTGTTATCCTTTTCGCAGGGTACAGAAGTCATTTGGTTTTCATAGAGCCGTCATTTAAAACGGGCGGTTATTGGATGTTGGTTTTCAATGCTGCTTTACAGCAGGGTTTGGATTTGGATTTTCGTTCTTGGGTTTGGATTTTTCGGTCTTTCTATTGGATATCGTTTTCTGTTTCGATGATGTAAAACTACACCTGCCAAACGCATACCCCAATTATTTTGGCATTCCATTTTCAAAAACAAACAGCAGCATGCACTGGTACTAAGTAGCTGTACTTAGTGGTTGTGTAAAGAAAGTACACGTGTTAAAAACAACGACAGCAGCAAGATTAGATTATACTACAAACGGATGAAAACAGTTCGACGGACAATCAAAATCCGGCAGTCAATTTGCGAGATGGAGGTTATTGTAACAAATTATTTCATTTATTTCAGGACAACTAAAATCCGGGGCCCTTGCTTCTTCGTAAATGGGTTTCTAAACTCACACGTATGAAGAAAACAACTCAACTCGTTTCACTCGTTGCAATGCTCTGTTCCGTTCTTATAGTTAGCTGCAGCAAGATCAAAGACGGGAATAAAAATGGCAAGGGGCCCAAGATCGAATTTTACGCATTGATCAACAGCAATACACTTGCAAAGTATGATGCCTCCAAGCCCGACAACATGATTTCCAGTGTATCACTTACAGGAATGCAATCGGCAGAAACAATGCTTGCGATCGATTTTCGTCCTGCTACCGGGCAATTATATGGTATTGGCAGCAGCAGCCGTATTTATGTGATCAATACAACAAGTGGTGAAGCAAGAGCCATTGGTGACGCAGCTTTCACACCGGCATTGACTGGCAATGTGGCTGCATTCGATTTTAATCCAACAGTTGACCGTATCCGCTTGATCTCAACAGGTGGGCAAAATCTTCGTCTCAATCCTGAAACAGGAACCGTTGCTTTCATTGATGGAGCATTGAATATCAGCGGCACTGCAAATGCAAATATTTCTTCAGCAGCCTATACTGAAAATAAAGCAGGAGCTTCTGCAACTGTGTTATTTGATATTGATGTAAACAATGATATTCTCTACAAACAAGACCCTCCGAATGCAGGAGGCTTAATGGCCGTTGGTAACCTTGGTATTGATTTGTCCGGAACAGGTGAGTTCGATATTGCAGCAACAGAAAATATCGGCTTGGCTGTATACAACAGTGGTAGTTCACCTTCTGTTTTCACTATTGATTTGTCAACCGGTAAAGCAACCAATGTTGGCATGCTTGGTGGTGCAGCAAGTGTAAGAGGAATCGCTATTCCCACACTTCCCGTAGCTTATGCTGTACAAAATGGAAACAGTCTGCTCATTTTCAACCCTGATGCGCCTGTTCCGGTGAGCAAACCGATCACTGGTACAGCAACCGGTGAATTGATTGTTGGGATTGATTTTCGTCCTGTAAACGGACAGTTGTATGCGTTGGGCAGCCAAAGCAATTTGTATACGATCAACACATCAAACGGTGCAGCAGCAAAAGTAGGAACGCAGTTTTCGACACTGCTTACAGGATCAGCTTTTGGTTTTGACTTTAACCCAACAGTTGACCGTATTCGGATAGTAAGTAATCTTGGGTTAAATCTAAGAGTACATCCTGTAACCGGAGTTGTTGCGTTTGTTGACGGAAGCATCATTGAAAGTGCATCAGTAAGTGGTGCAGCTTATACAAATAATTTTGCAGGCGCAACTGCTACTGTATTGTTTGATATTGATCCGGCAGCTGATAAATTATACAAACAGGATCCGCCGAATAGTGGAACACTGGTTGCCATTGGAGATCTTGGTTTAAATGCAACAGCTGTTGGTGGTTTTGATATTGGCGGTACCAGCGGAAATGCGTGGGCTGTTTTAACTGTTGATGGAAAAACACGTATTCATAAAATCAATTTAAGTAACGGATCAGCTTCTCCTTCACCGGCTAATTTTGAATTCACCGGCGGAGCAATTACCGCTTTTACAATCGGTTTAGGATTTTAAGCTTGATGGTGAGTAGTTTTTAGTATGAGCAGGGCGCAAGCCCTGCTTTTTGCTTTCAACCGTAACAAACTGTCAGGAGCTTTACAAAGGCTGTCTGTTGTATATTCATGCAAGTAATTTTTTAACGATGTCGTCTGCACCTGTTACAACAGAAAAAGTATTGTTTGCATTAAGCTGCTTTGCCAGTATGTTTTGGACCGGCGTACAATTTGTAAATGTGTATCGTTTCAAACTAACAGGCATTCTTTATGAAATAGTTTCGATACCGATGTTGCTGATGTTATTTATTCTGCCTATTGTATTAATTATCCAACTCATTCGTCAGAAAGCTGCAGTTCGTACACTTAACTTCATATCGCTAAGCATCCTTTTTGTAACATTGATTGTATTGATGATGAGCAGCTAACCAGAGAGCAGGAAGCCCGAAAAAAGATCAGAATAATTCCATTAGGCCTTGTAAAATCTATGCAGCTTTTACTCAAACTGTTCAATAAAAACATGCATGATAAGTTTGCATTTTTTGTAGAAGTGATGCAGCATGACACAGTTGCACCTCAAATGGGTGGAACTTCGCCTGAAAGAGTATGTGAAAACGAAACTGAATGAAGGAAATTAAAACTTTGGACAGTTCAACTTTTTCTTATTTGGATCAACATATTTTTTGATCCAGATGAGTGAGATTTCCATACCGCCTCTGCGTTGCGAGGCAGCAGTAAGGCGTGATACATTCACATCGTACGAAATACCTAAACGATAATCACCAAACTCCATCCCTACATAGGGAATCAATGCATCGCCATAACGGAAAAAAGCACCGGCATATACATCAGTAGGGCTTTCAAAATCCTGATTCACCGTAAATCCAACAGCAGCTCCAAAAATGGTTTCAGTAGCCCCTGCCTGACGTTGATGATTGGCACTTACAAATAAAGTAGTTGCATCCGCAATCGGGAAATAACCGCCACCATGAATCGTAAAGCGGGGATTCATAATGTAATCGGCTCCCAAAAAACTTACTTTGGGGCGATTGATATGATACACCGAAGCACCGATATAAAAATTATTGTAATCGTTGGTAGCACCATTGTAAATAACACCTGCATTTACATCTGCATAATTGATATTTAAAAACCCGGTATTAATGCCATTAAGTTCCGCCGTATTGCCTGTAAAACCAAGGCTTGTAAGCTCATCTTCAAAATCAAGCTTACCGAAATCCAACCTGCGTTGTGCATAGGAACCGCTAAATCCCACACCGATCTGGTGATAACCATCTTCATCAATGCCTTTGTGATAGGCAACTGATCCGGAGAAAAAACTGTTCTTCATGATTCCATCCCCATTCACATCATACATGCCCATTGCACCTACCCCAAACTGATCAAACTCGGGTATGCGGTTGCCGAGTATTCCCAAATCAACAGAGGCTGTTCCTGTACGGAATGCATTATTGATCGTTGGCCACTGGTTACGGTAATTACCTGCCACACGTACCTGTCCGTTAAACTTGCCGGTTAAAGCAGGATTTAACGTAAGAGGTGAGGCAAAGAATTGTGAAAAATTAGGATCCTGCGCATAGGATTGCAACACGATCAGGAGCAGAGATAGTAGTATAAGTTTTCTCATCAGAGCAATTGTTATGAAAGACGTTTTTCAGCGTTCAAATGCTGCTTTCGCTTTGGTTAAGGTATTGGTTTTAAAAAATCGTTTCTACTTGTTCTGTTTTCTTCCGTTTGGTTACATCTGCACTTTTGTTCCATAAGCCAGGTCGCCGGCATCTCCTAAACCGGGCACAATATAACCCTTCGCTGTTAATTCATCGTCAATGGCGCCGCACCAGATCTTTACTTTTGGCTCATTGCGGTGTACATATTCTATTCCTACAGTACATGCAATGGCACAAACAATATGAATTTCAGCCGGCAATCCCTCAGCCCGCAGGTATTGTACCGTTTTTACCAACGAACTGCCCGTTGCCAACATGGGATCTGCAACAATCACTACCCTGTTCTCAATAGTAGGGCAACTGATATAATCCAGACTGATTTCAAATGTTCCATCCCGGTGATGTTTCCGATAAGCTGAGATAAATGCATTATCAGCCCTGTCGAAATAATTCAACAATCCCTGATGTAACGGCAAACCTGCCCTTAAAATTGTGGCCAGCACCGGTTGATTCTTCAACATTTTTGATGGAGCCGTTCCCAATGGGGTAGTGATCTCCTTTTCTTCCCAGGCCAACTCCTTACTGATCTCGTAAGCAGCAACCTCGCCAATACGCTCCAGGTTACGGCGAAACCGCATCCGGTCGGTCTGGATTTCGGTATCCCGTAACTCAGCAACCCAGTTGCTTACCAGCGAATGTTCTTTACTTAAATTGATCACCATGTGTTGAAAATTTCGATTGATGACAGTGGTTGAAAGATGGTTTCTCCTTGCGTAACGCATCAATCTTGAAGCCGCTATCGTACTTTTACAAATCTAACAGATAAATTGTGAACAGGATTGCCGGACGAATAAAATCTGCAATCGAAAATTTTTATACGGAATGGTTTACCGGGCTTTGGGAATTGCCAGTAATGCAACAGCACAACAACTGGAACTGGTTTTCGCCTCTTTTGAAGTAAGCGGACAGAAATGGGCCGTTGAAATACGTCAAACAGCTTCTATTCCTTACCCACTTGAATTGTGGGGTCGATTAGAAAATGCCGCTAAACTTTTAGCGTCTGATTATATGCAACTGCATGTTGATTATGGGCATTGGATCGCTGCAACTGCCAACGAATTTATTATTGCCAGTCAATTGGAATACCAGGTACAGTTGATCGGTTTGTATGGTCATACAGCGATTGATTCGCCTGCCACAAAACTCACACACCAGTTGGGAGATGCTGCTGCCGTTGCTGCTATTACAGGCGTAAATGTGGTGAGTGAGTTGAAGCAGATCGATCTTGCGCTCGGCGGACAAGCATCCTCGTTTTATATTTCGGCTGAACAATTACTTCCGTTAACAGAGGATGTATATCAAGAAGCATTTTATGCCGCCTTTTTTGCATTGCTCCGCTGGCGTGAAGAAAATAATTTAAAGGCGGATGACAGCAATGCTGTTCGTGACAGTATCGGCGGTGCTGTATGGGTGGGGCAGGAATGGTGATTGATGAAAGTATAAAGTGCGAAGTTGAAAGTATAAAGTAGATTCTCCTGAATTAATACATAACACTACTGGGTGATCATGGCTAAAGCCAGTTGCCTTACTTCTATAACCCGGGGCTTAAGCCCCGGGTTAGTAAAAACCTCGTATGGCTTTAGCCATGATTTAAAAGATGTAACGTTTGGTTATTGTATCAATGGAGTTTTATTTACTCACTCTTTTCTTTTAAACGTAAAGTATTACAGCCCGAGCATCGCTTTCAACTTCGGATATCCTGCACGACTCACCGGAATTTTTGCACCCGAACGTAACACGGCCAGATGATTTTCTTTTTCATACGGATCAATGCGGGTGATCTCCTGTACACGCACCATAAACGAACGATGGGTACGTACAAACGAAGACGCATTGAGTGTTTCTTCAAAATAACGCAGAGTTTGTTTTTTCAGAAAGCTGCCGGTTGCAGTGATGATCTTTACATAATCATCCGCTGCTTCTAAGTATTGAATATCCTGCACAGGAATAATGGTAATTTTTGTCCCGTTCTTTACAACAATTCGTTCGGCCTGTGCCGGATGTTTGGCTGCATCTTTCAACACCTGTTTGGTAGCTGCAACTGTGGTTGCTTTATCCTGTTCCATCCAACGGCTGATAGCTTTATCGAACCGCTGCTGTGAAAAAGGCTTTAATAAATAGTCAACTGCATTTTTTTCAAACGCCTGCACAGCAAACTCATCAAACGCTGTTGTAAAAATAACAGCAGGCGGTTCTTCCAGCAATTCAAGCATTTCAAAGCCTGTTATTTTTGGCATTTGTATATCAAGGAAAATAAGATCGGGACTGTGTTGCTGGATAGCTTTCACTCCTTCAAACCCATTGCTGCATTCTTCCACAACAGTTAACTGTGGATGTGCCTGCAAATATTCATTCACCATACTGCGGGCCAATGGTTCATCATCAATAATTAAAACCTTGTATTGCATTTTCATTTAAACGTGTTGTGCCAGTTGTGAATTTTATACAACTACTTTGTTATGCAAGTTTAAAAACCCACCCCAATTACCAGTACGCTGTGCTACCACCTGATACCCCTCCAAGGAGTGGATGAACAGCTTGCTATTAATACTTCATACCTCATACTTCGCACTTCCTTTGTGTCAGACATCCATTGGTTGTGGTATCAACACTTTCGTAATAAAGATATTTTCTTTTGTACTTGTTTGCAGCAAATCATTGCGTCCAAACATCAGATACAATCTGCGCTGTACCGAACTTAATCCAAAGCCTGTACCTTTTTGAGCTGCTGCCGTTCTCCGGTGTAAAACCTTTTTACTTCCTGACCGTGCGCGCGCCACTTACAGTGCATCCTGTTCCATCCCTCTTCATATTGATTCATGCTTTCGAGGAAACATCGTGCGGAACGCCAGAAAATCCTCAACCAGCCAGTCCTCCGAGCAGAAGTCGGGGTTCACGCTGGTGGAGCTGGCCATTGCACTGCTCATCATCGGCCTGATCCTGAGCGCCGTGCTCAAGGGTCAGGAGATGATAGAGAATGGCAGGGTCAAGAATATCGTCAAGGATATGCTGGGTGTCACGACGGCGTATTACGTTTATCTGGATCGCTACAAGGCGATACCCGGCGACGATAAGCTGGCCGCCAGCCACGTTCCCGGCGGCATCGCCGGAGACGGCGACGGATTCATCAGCGGTAGCTACACGGATGCGAACGACCCTATCACCACGGAGAGCAATGCCTACTGGCAACATACCCGACTGGCGGGCTTGATGACGGGCACGGTCACGGCCAGCCAAGCCGATCCACCGCCTAATGCCGTGCGAGGCAAACTTGGCGTCCAGAGCGGCACTGTAGCGGCGTTAGTCTATGGCATGTCCGGCAATGTGGTCTGCACCGGCAGTCTTCCC
>CAWHOR010000004.1:0-140064 GCA_963830845.1 uncultured Bacteroidota bacterium
ACAAACGGCCTGAAAAAGTATGAAGGTTATTTTACCTTTTACTGGGATAGAAAATACGGCAAAGTTTGGCTGGAAATAGATAAGTTAGATACAGAATTTTTATACGTTGTTTCACTACCTGCCGGTTTGGGATCAAATGATATTGGTCTTGATCGTGGTTTATTGGGCGAAGACCGTGTGGTAAAGTTTAATAAAGTTGGACGGAAGATCTTACTCATTCAACCAAATTACAGTTACCGTGCATTATCGAATGATGTTGCAGAAAAACGTGCAGTAGAACAGGCGTTTGCTCAAACAAC
Source organism: uncultured Bacteroidota bacterium (assembly GCA_963830845.1). Lineage (GTDB taxonomy): Bacteria > Bacteroidota > Bacteroidia > Chitinophagales > Chitinophagaceae > Lacibacter. The sequence continues at coordinate 300 of CAWHOR010000004.1, forward strand.
TGTGTGGGGATTTACAACCGAAGCAGAAAGCAACGGCAAGTTCCTTGTTGATGCAACTGATTTTCTGATGCGTGATGCTATGAAGGTGAGTAATACCATCCGCCGGATGCGGCAAGGAAATTATGTGCTGGATAAAACACGCAGCGCCATGTACCTTGCACGTACCAAAAATTTTCCAGATTCAATCTGAACTCGAAGTAAGCGTTACTTATACCAACAGCGATGGTGAAGCAGGCAATTTTATACAATCAGTTGCTCCTTCAACAGAAGCGATCACACTTCGTATTCATCATTCACTCGTTCAGTTGCCCGATAATAATTACAAACCAAGATTATTTGATCCACGCAGCAGTTTCATTCCCGTTTCGTTTTACGATTATGCATCACCCGTTAGTGATCCCATCGAAAAACAATATATTATCCGTCACCGGTTGAATAAGAAAGATCCTTCCTCGGCCATGAGCGCTCCCATCAAACCCATTATCTACTACCTCGATAATGGCACACCGGAGCCCATCCGATCGGCTCTACTCGATGGAGGCAAATGGTGGAACCAGGCATTTGAGGCAGCGGGTTATACCAATGCATTTGATGTACGGATTCTTCCGGACAGTGCCGATCCTATGGATATCCGTTACAACATGATCAACTGGGTGCATCGTTCCACACGTGGCTGGAGTTACGGAGCATCTGTTGTTGATCCACGCACAGGTGAAATTATTAAAGGACAGGTATCACTTGGTTCATTGCGTGTGCGACAGGATTATCTCATCTTCTCCCGGATTATTATCGCCTTATGAAACAGGTATTCCGGCAAATGATCAAATGTTGCAGGCAGCATTGGCACGGTTGCGTCAACTATCAGCACATGAAATTGGTCATACCATTGGTTTGATGCACAACTATGCAGCCAGTGTAAGTAACCGTGCAAGTGTGATGGATTATCCGCACCCCACTATTCGTGTAAATGCAGCAGGTGAAATGGATTTCTCCAGTGTGTATGATGATAAAATTGGTGATTGGGATAAAGTAGCCGTTACTTGGGGTTACCAGGATTTTCCTCAGCAGGAACCAATGAAAAAACGGCATTGAATAATATTATTACGGAGGCGAATAAAAAAGGATTGCAATTCATCAGCGATCGGGATGCACGTGCTCCGGGTGGATTGCATCCACAGGCACACTTGTGGGACAATGGTGTAAATGCAGCTGAAGAATTAAAAGAAGTAATGAAAGTGCGCAGCAAAGCATTGCAGCAATTTGGGAAAAAAATATTGTGCCCGGTATGCCGATGGCGATGCTGGAAGATGCGTTGGTGCCGGTTTATTTTTATCATCGTTATCAAATAGAAGCAGCTACCAAACTTGTGGGCGGCATGTATTATAATTATGCATTACGTGGCGATGGACAACTCGTCACGAAAATGCTTTCGAAAGAGGAACAACGCAAAGCATTAAACGCCATTGTTGATTGTATTGATCCGAAGCTGTTGATGATACCTGATCGGATTGCAGCCTTAATTCCACCACGACCATCGGGTTACGGAAGTTCAAGAGAGTTATTTCGTCAAAAGAACCGGTTTATCATTCGATCAATTATCGCCGGCAGAAACAGGAGCCGATCTTCCCTTCTCTTTTTTATTCAACAGCGAACGGTTGAGCCGTATGGTGCAGCAGGAAGTAAATGGCGGGCTGGGTGTTTCAGAAATGATTCAAACCCTGATCGATAAAACATGGAAAGCACCACGCAGAACAGGAATGGAAGCATTGATCCAACAACAAACAGAACAGGTGTTGTTGACTTATTTCCTTGCATCATCTGTTGATGAGAACAATTCATTTCTGGTGCGTGCTGTTCTGCAAAAAGTATTGAGCGATCTCAAAAAGACAAATTGAGTTGCAATTAAAAACTGCAACAGGCACTACTGCCGGTCACCTGCAATTGGCATTGGAACGGATGAAGAATCCGAAAGATGCGAAACCAACTTTACATAAAGAAGCGCCGCCGGGAGCGCCGATTGGATGTGAGTAATTTTCAAAAATTAATGTACAAGCAATAGGCCTAATGCTACTACCTATGTATCACGAGCATTGAAAAATCAGCTCATGCAAACATGATGAAAAATCAATTAGATTCAAAAGGTTTCTTTTTGAATGGCTAAACTAGTTATCTTCAATCGTGGCATCTATCTGCTTCAGTGAGTGGGGACAAATCAACATGCTCTTCCTTACACAAAGCTTTCAGGTAAGAGCAAAAGGTTTTACAGAAATTTGTATCATACGAATCGTCAATAAATTCAAACAAATCGTACTTTATGAAACTTTTTGCTATTCTTGTGTTCAGCAGTCTCATTTTTATTACCTGTAAAAAAAAGAATACAAATGAAGAAGAGAAACCTGTTGTTTTAACCGGAGAAACTAGTAAGAAAAGCTATAACCTTTACGAAATTGGCTCCATCAGCTTTAGCAATAAATTGGCTCAGGGAACTCTTATTGCAGCTACTGTCAATGGAAGTCCAAGTAAAGTAGCCGTAGTGAATGATTCCTTGGTAGCCTTTAGTATTTTCCCGCCAGCTTACAGGGTTGGATCAAACGAAATAAAATTCGAATCTGGAGGACAAACCATAAAGGCTTTGTTTACTGTCACCGCTTCCGTTGCCATAAGTGATCCACAAGTTTATTTTGATAGTTTCATTGCTGCTCAACAGGCGGATGTTACATTAATGCAATCGGTTTTTAATGACGATTCTTCAAAATTATCGAGTAAAGATCTGAAGTTAGTTTTAGAGCAGACGAATATTGCAATTAACACATTCAAGACACAATGGGCCTCATTGTCGACTATCGATAAGCAATCGTTGGCTAATTACTTAGAGGCTAATAAGCCAGCTTTTGCTGCATATACTCAAGGGGCGCAGGATTTGTTGAGTTATACTCAGGATAATCAAAATGGGCTGAACAGGCAAACTGGAATAAACGGAATCATATGTGCTACAGGAGCTATTCCCGAAAAATACAAGTGCTTGGCATCAGCTATTAAAAGCCAGCTCAAAGAAGTTATTGGTTATGGAACATTAGCTGCCATTGCGGGCTCAACTATTCCAGTGACAGGATGGGCGGGGCTGGCAGTTGCAGCCGTTCCTTCTGCACTTGGAGCTCCAGCATTTATTCGTTTGTCATTTGTGAGTGCCCGATTTGTTCGATATCATTTTTATATCGGCAAAGTCGTTGCCTATAATCTTTTCACCATGGTGGCAGGGCGTACCACTGGGAACGAAATAATCTTTGCAAAGGATCAACCTAAACCATTGGATTTTAAAGTTCAACTGCGAAACATTCAGCCAACTGATCTCTCCTCTTCCCTAGTATGGTTAGGTGAGTTGGTGGGAGTGATTGATGTTTTTAATTCACTTTGTGATCGTTTGGGAGCATCTCAGTTTAGATGGAAGTATGCTTCAATCAGTACAAAAGAATATGAAGCATTGGATTTATCATTTCTAAGCATTTCTTCTATTACCAATCCAAACGTAATTGGAGCAGCTATTGGCGGAACCCTTTTAGCGCCTACCCTGAAATTCTCTAGCACATCTTCCGACGAACAGCTGTTTAAATTTGATCTGCTGTATAATGATGGTGTCAACAAGTCAATAAAAGTAACCGTGGAAGCCATCTTGAAACCATTCAATTATAAAGTTGGGTTTATTGATGCAACACCGGTGCCGGAAACACAGCTGGCTTTTAGTAAAAATGAATCCCGCTTTTTTACACTCATCAATGAGAATAATACTTCTGCTACCGGCATTAATTATAGTTTAGTTTCTATTAGCGGGATTACCAATCCAAATGTCACCGTTGTTGCCAATAATGTAGGTGGTAGTACCTTCAGTATTCGCTTAAACTCTGCGCTTACCACATCCCAAACAACTTCATTTGATGTTTTATATCAAAATCAAAAAGTGCAAACATTGAATGCGATTGTTGACGATTCAGTTGCTGTGTATAAAGCTAGCATTGTCGGGAACTGGAAAAGTGTAATTAATCTATATTGTCCTTCTCCTTGTGACTTGGCATACACTGCTTTTGAAACTTTTGAAGCTAGTGGGTTACATTTATTTACAAAAAGGGAGAACCCCAATGGTACGTTTGAAATTTATAATCCACCAATTTCATCTTCATGGACAGTTGTAGGAGACAATGTTAATGGATATCGAATGAAGCAAGGTTTTTATACCACAGAAAGACTAACCTATCCGGTTACACAAATGACATACAAACAGCCAGGTGGAGGATATGTCTTCAGTTATACTAAGCAATAAGTGGGCTTTAGCATTCAAAATTTGTAGCTAATGGCTTTTTCACCATATATTAAAGATGTTTTTCAGAAACCCCCGACGAAAGTTGGGGGTTTGTTTGTTTTAAAAGAAAGGGAACGATGATCCAATTGCAAAGATCCGCTTCACAAATAGGTTGCAAAGTGCCCTGCTACTTTAGCATCAAAAAAATATATGATCCTCATCGCACAACTCACCGCTCAGCAACCCGAAGTGAAACTGCTCGTTCACGGAGCGTTTGTTAATGGCAGTATTCTCAGTAAACAGCTTAACATAAATGATCCCGTTCAACCTCCGCTGAGTATCGGCTGGCGCATCATCGACCGTTCCAAATCCGCTGCTTCACCTGATTGTGTTGTAGTAACAGATGCAGCTGAAACTACGGAAGCTTACCAACTGCATTCCCATTCAAACAGTGTCAATAACACAGCACATAATCTCAAAGAATTTTGTGTTAACAGTGCTGATTACAAACTAACCGGCAATGAGCAAGTGACCGTGATGCTGGAAATTGATACGGAAAGTTGATGATAAGCTAACCGTTATGCGGCTCGTTTTTTATCTTGCAATCCCATGATCTATTATCAGCATTTTTATCCGGAATCGGTGGACCCTCAACTGCTTGATGCCTATTTGAGCAAAGGCTGGTACCGGATCCATCAAATGCTGATCACCACCGATGTTATTTCGAAAGATGATGAATACCAGGCGGTGTTCTGGCTACGTTACCGTTTAGAAAATTATCAACACAAAAAGAAGAGCCGGAAATTGTTACTGGCAAGTGAACCATTCACCTGCGCCATTGAGCCGTTGCATTTTACCGATGAACTGGAAGAACTCTATACAACCTACCGTTCGCAACTTGACTTTGACATGAGTGATTCAGCAAAGGCATATTTACTCGGCGATCGAAACGAAAATGTGTTCCCCTCACAGTTACTTACACTTCGTGATAACGGACAATTGATCGCTGCCGGTTGTTATGATGAAGCTGCTACCTCACTCACAGGTATCCTGAGTATCTACGATCCTGCGTATAAAAAATACAGTTTGGGAAAAGTGCTCATTTTAAAAAAACTGGAAGAAGCCATCCGCTTGCAAAAAAAGTGGTTTTATCCCGGCTATATCAGTCTGCACAGTACCAAGTTCGATTACAAATTATTTCCGGATGTGAATGTTACCGAAGTGTACAATCGGTTAACGGATACCTGGCAACCCTATATCAACACCAATTTGCAGGAACTGCATGAAGCGATGCTGAAGGAATATTTGGAGCATCAACGATTGTGATACTTCAGAAAGGATTCGCTTTTTTGATGCTTCGTTACAGTTGCGGTATAACTGTCTTGTGTCGATCAGAGCTCTTCTGAGGCTCCAACAAAAAAGCCTCAACTTTCGTTGAGGCTTGTGGTGTGGGCCGGGATCGAACCGGCGACACAAGGATTTTCAGTCCTTTGCTCTACCGACTGAGCTACCGCACCATTCCTGAAACACGCCATTTGGTAAGTGGAAGCCTATCCTCCTTTTGTGCTTCGGGGCTGCAAATATAGAAGAATGAGCTTTAATATGGAAATCTTTGCAGCTTTTATTTCAAATCATTGATGAGGAGTTTTCCCTCACCATTGCTTATTGCCGATTTACTATCTACTACCGGCTAACCACTACCGACTTGAATCGCTCGCCTACATCCCGTATTCGCTCAAAAACTTGATCCGCATAATTTTCAATTGCTCCCAGTTATAACCACCATCTTCCAGTTCCTGCTGGGCGATCTTAAGATCGCTGGTTCTGCAGGTCTTGAAATATTCAATGATCTCTTCCTGTTCGTATTCATCGAGCCATTCATCAATCGCATAGTCTAGGCGGAGCTTGGTGCCACTGGCAGCAATGGTTTCCATTTCTTCCAGCATTTCATCCATGCGCCAGCCTTTGTTTTTGGCAATGGTTTCGAGCGGAATTCTCTTGTCAACATTCTGAATCAGATACACTTTGTTGCCACTCTTGTTCACCACACTCTTCATCACAAACTCATCGGGTTTCTCAATCTCATTTTCTTCCACATACTTCGCTACCAGCTCCACAAAAGGTTTGCCATAACGGATCGATTTGCCTTTACTTACACCCTGGCATTTTTCCAACTCTTCCAATGTGGTGGGATAAAGCGTTGCCATATCAAGCAACGAATTCTCCAGGAAGATCACAAACGGAGGCAATCCTTTTTTCTTCGCTTCTTTCTGCCGCAATTCTTTGAGCAATTCAAACAACTTATCGTCTGATGCCAAACCGCCACCACCTGCATCTGCTCCTTCATCATCATCGGCAGTAGCATCTTCGTATAAATTATTGAGTACAATATGGAAACTCTTCGGCTTCTTCAGGAATGCTTCACCCGCCTTGGTCATCTTCAACAGACCATATTCTTCAATATCTTTTTGGATCAACCCATTCAATAGTAATTGACGGATGAGTGAGTTCCAGAAATGTGTATCCTTTTCTTTACCACTTCCAAATTCAGACAAGTTGATCGTGCCGGTACATCTGTATTTGCGGAGTTAATCTTCCAACAATGACCGGTATTACATATTCAGTGGCAAAACGTTCACCCAATGCTTTGATGGTTTTCAATGCAATCACAGTTTCGTCTTTCGCTTCGATCTTTTCTTTTGGATGTAAACAGTTATCACAGTTACCGCAATTCTCTTGTGTATATTCTTCACCAAAATAATGCAGTAATATTTTCCTGCGGCAAACAGAGCTTTCTGCAAACGCAACGGTTTCCTGAATCATTTGTGCAGTTACTTCACGTTCACTTAATGGCTTATCACGCATCAAGTGTTCGAGCTTGCTCACATCTTTGTGCGAATAGTACAGGATACATTTTCCTTCCATGCCATCACGACCTGCACGTCCTGTTTCCTGGTAATAATTCTCAATGCTTTTGGGAATATTGAAATGGATTACAAAACGGATATCTGGTTTATCAATACCCATTCCGAAGGCAATGGTCGCCACGATCACCTGCACATCTTCATTCAAAAACTGGTCTTGTTTATCGGCTCTTACTTTTCCATCAAAACCGGCATGATAAGCCACGGCTTTAATACCGTTAGCCATCAACATATCGGCCAGCTCTTCGGTTGTTTTGCGGTTGAGGGTGTAAATGATGCCACTCTTGCCTTTGTTTTGTGAAATGAACTTTACAATATGTTTCACCGTTTGATCTTTCTTGATCTTAGGTTGAATTTCATAATACAGATTGCCTCTGTTAAACGAAGAAATAAAGATCTCCGGTTCACGCAAACCAAGATTCTTCACAATATCACTCTGCACTTTCGGTGTTGCCGTTGCAGTTAATGCAATGATGGGAATGTCTGGATTGATCTGGTCCATCATTTCTTTCAATCGGCGGTACTCGGGGCGAAAATCATGTCCCCACTCACTGATACAATGCGCCTCATCTACTGCAAAAAAGGAAATATTCAGATCGCTGAAAAATTCAAGATTATCCTGCTTGGTTAATGTTTCCGGTGCTACATACAGCATTTTTGTTTTGCCCGTAAGCAAATCATCATGCACTTCCTTGATCTCTTTCTTGGTCAATGTAGAATTGAGAAAATGCGCCACATCGTCTTTGCTGCTGTAACTGCGTACAAGATCCACCTGGTTTTTCATGAGGGCGATCAACGGACTCACAATAATGGCCACGCCCTCACATACCAATGCCGGCAGTTGATAACACAAGCTTTTGCCTCCACCTGTCGGCATAATCACAAACGTATCGTTCCCGGCCAGCAGATTGGTGATCACTGCTTCCTGTGTGCCTTTAAAGGCATCGAATCCAAACTGTTCGTGGAGAGCGGCATAGAGGTCAACGCCTGTTTTTATGGCGGTTGATTCTTTACCGTTTGATTTTGCGGTTGCCCCACCGGATTGTCGGGCAGGTTTACTGGCGGATTCTTTTGTTTTGCTGTTTGTTTTCACTCCCTGCTGCGGAGCTTTTTTCTTAACTGTTGTCATCACTTTTTTTCCTTCACTCTTTGGTTTTACAAACTGGACTTTCGTAAGCAAGTTGTATAAGAAAGTACGGACCGCACTTTTCTGGAAAGGGGCACGAAGTTACTGAAATCAGGGCGTTCGGCACCATGCCATTCGTCAAATTCCTGCTAAAAAAGTCCAATGGAGAAGATAGTTCTTTTTTGCAATATATGTGCGATGAGATTTGCACAAAGCACCCCACAGCAATTGGGTTTTCGCATTTCTGGCCCTCCTTCTTTTCTATTCTGCTGATTTAAAGTAGGTTTGCCCCGCCATGGCAGCAGAACAACATATCGATCCATTAGAAACGGCCCGTCGCACTATTGTGTTGGAAGCCGGAGCCATTGAAGGATTAGCCAGCCAGCTAACCGACGATTTTGCCCGTATTTGCAACCTGATCCTTGAAGCCAAAGGCCGGGTAATTGTAAGCGGCATTGGTAAAAGTGCGGTGATTGCTCAAAAGATCGTGGCAACGCTCAACTCCACTGGCACACCAGCAGTTTACCTGCATGCAGCTGAGGCCATTCATGGCGATCTGGGGATGATTCTCAGCCATGATGTGGTGATGATCATCAGCAAAAGCGGCGAAAGTCCCGAGATCAAAGTGCTGACGCAATTGGTAAAGAATTTTGGCAACCAGATCATTGGCATGGTGGGTAACACGGAATCGTATCTGGCCAAACAAAGTGATTTTGTACTCAACACAACGGTAAGCCAGGAAGCATGCCCCAACAACCTGGCACCTACCAGCAGTACCACTGCACAAATGGTGATGGGCGATGCATTGGCCGTGGCTTTGATGGAGTTACGTGGATTTAAAAGTGAGGATTTTGCCAAGTTCCATCCGGGCGGTGCCTTGGGTAAAAAATTGTATTTGCGGGTGGCCGATCTCTACATTCATAATGAGCAACCAAAAGTTACCGCAACTGCTTCCCTCAAAGAAGTAATTGTGGAGATTTCAAAAAAGCGATTGGGCGCAACAGCTGTGGTGGATGCAAATGATGAACTTCTTGGAGTCATTACAGATGGTGATCTCCGTCGAATGTTGGAAAAGAACCACCCGCTCGACGCAATTGCAGCTTCCGAAATTATGAGCAGCCGTCCCAAAACTATCCAGGCCAATGCACTGGCCATCGATGCTATGGAACTGATGCGGGAAAATAATATCAGCCAATTACTGGTTGTTAACAACAAACAATATCTGGGAGTTATACATTTGCACGATTTAATTAAAGAAGGTTTGATATAAAAAGTGAATGGTGAATAGTGAATGGTGAGTAGTAAATACAAAACTCACACTCACGACTCACTACTCACGACTCACTACTCACCATGAACAAGAATCACTATGTAGCCATCATGGCCGGCGGAATCGGCAGTCGTTTCTGGCCCATGAGTCGTACGGCTTTCCCCAAACAGTTTTTAGATATTCTGCATACAGGGCGCACCTTGATACAGGGCACTTATGATCGATACCTGGAGTTTATTCCGAACGAAAATATTTATGTGGTAACAGCTACCGAGTATGCACATATTGTAAGGGAGCAACTACCTGATCTGCCTGCGGAAAATATTTTGTGCGAACCGTCCCGCAAAAACACAGCACCTTGTATTGCCTACATTGCACATAAGTTACAGCTCATTAATCCTGATGGATTATTGATCTGTGCACCAGCTGATCATTTGATCCTCGATGCGCCTGCTTTTACCAAAGTTTGTACAGAAGCGTTTGATTTTGTAAACAGCATCAATGCATTGTTAACACTGGGCATTAAGCCAACCTATGCCAATACTGGCTATGGTTATATTCAACACGAAGCAATGCCGGTGGCCGACAGTGTGTATCAAGTGAAAACATTTACCGAGAAACCAAACCTTGAGTTGGCAAAAACATTTCTTGCGAGCGGCGATTTTTTATGGAACGCCGGCATCTTTGTGTGGAAGGTGAAGAATATTCTAAAAGCATTTGAAAAGTTTTTACCGGAGATCAACGAATTGTTTGTTGCCGAAAAAGAATTCTTCAATACAGGCAAAGAACAGGAAGCAATCGATCGCATTTATCCGCAGTGTACCAATATTTCGATCGATTATGGTGTGATGGAAAAAGCAGACAATGTGTATGTGATGCCATCTTCCTTTGGATGGAGCGACCTTGGTACCTGGAACAGTGCCTATGAAAATATGGAGAAGGATTATTTTGGAAATGCAGTGGCAGGTAAACATGTAATGATCATTGATGCTACTAAGAATGTAGTGCATGCTGACAATAAGAAACTGGTGTTGCTGCAGGGACTTGATGACTTTATTGTAGTAGATACCAAAGATGTATTACTGATCTGCAAAAAAGAAAAAGAACAGGAGATCAAAGAATACGTGGCAGAGGTGAAGCGGAATATTGGCGATAAATTTCTGTAAAGGGATATTCACTTCGCTTATATCTTTCAACACAGAGATACAAAGGCACAGAGAGAACAGAGTGGCAAGATCAATACAGGAGTTAGAGAATTTGGGACTGTTGCTCGCAGCTCATAGCTAAAGCTCACTGCTCAATTTTTATTGCTGATAAATTCGAATGCTTTAAAATCCTTCCGGAGAACGGCCTTCTTTACAAGGCCTGTGCGGGTTACAATACGATAGCGATTAAGATCGATGAGTTCGTGGGCTTTACAAAAATTCTCTAACTCTTCTACATGGTACAACACATCATGTAACCATTCCACTTCATGGTCAATTGCCTCCTGGCTCCGGTGTTCATTGTTTAGCAGAACAAGTAAATCTCTCCGCTTATTCCTGTTCATAATCAGATAGCAATTTTTAATAACCCACCATTCCTTTTTTGTTGGGACAGCCGCAATTACTTTTTTTCGAGGCACTGCAACCGCTTCCCAACAGCATGATCACAACTACTAACAATAGAAAACGATATTTCGTTGAACGCTGCATCTGCAAACTCACAATTTTTTTTCGGATCATTGGACAATTGTTTAAGACATGATTTCTAAAATAACTACTTTCCGTCACAATTATTGTCATACCTCGATGAATGGTCATAAAACTACACGGATTTTGGTTGCACCTCTCGATTGGGGGCTTGGGCATGCCACCCGTTGTATCCCCTTGATCAGGACTTTTCAACGGCAGGGCTGCGAAGTAGTGCTTGCTGCCGATGGAGCTGTGGCCGGATTGTTGGCTGCTGAATTTGCGGCCATCCGCATCATTCAACTGCAAGGTTATGGCATTCGTTACAGCGAAGGTTCTTCCTTGTTTGGCAGCATGCTTCGCCAATTACCTGGTATTCTCCGCAGTATCAACTACGAGCACCAATGGCTGAACAGCTTATTACAACAGGAACAATTTGATCTCATCATCAGCGATAATCGTCCGGGGCTTTGGAACAAACAAGTCCCTTGTATTTACATCACCCATCAACTGCTTATCCATTCAGGAAAGGGAAAATGGTTGAACCGATTGTTACAACAACTGCATAGCAGGTACATGAAACATTTTACAAAAGTGTGGGTACCGGATGTAGCCGGCAAGCAAAACCTGGCTGGTGAATTATCGCATCCATCAAAACCAATTGTTGATCAAACCTATATCGGATTGCTTTCACGATTAGAACCAACGCCTGTTACAACTGCATATGAGTTGATGATTTTATTATCAGGACCGGAACCGCAGCGAAGTATTCTGGAGGCCAAGCTACTGGATCAATTACAATCATTCAACGGTGCTGTATTATTTGTACGTGGGCTACCAAACAATACCAACAACGCTTGTTACTCCTGCAAACATTACCGTTCACAATCATTTGCCGGCACATCAATTACAGGAAGCAATTGCATCTGCAAAACTGATTGTTTGTCGTAGTGGCTATACCACGCTGATGGATCTTACCCGTTTGCAGAAAAAAGCATTGCTTATTCCTACACCCGGTCAGCCCGAACAAGAATACTTAGCCTCTTACATGCAACAACAATCGATCTTTCCGTTTCTTTCACAGCAAGAATTTATACTTGCGCATGCCTTAACCATTGCAGATTCATTTGCCTACAAGCAGGCTTTTCATGAATCAGATTTTCAACTACACAATCACATCGTTACGCAGTTATTATTAACGTCAAAAACATTTTTCTAACATTTTGCTGTACCGAAAAATTCGATAGTAGTAAATGTCTTCCCTTTTTCAGGTATCTGATAATTTTAACCTTCAAAAAGAAATTATTTTTTCAGCCAGTTTTTCCGCTCAAACAAAAAGCTAAATGGTTTTTGTTGCTCAGGACGAAGGTCAAAACGCTTGATACTTTTTATACGCAGTATCTGCATGGCTTCCTCAATAGAATCGGTTACAAAAAATAATTGATCATCTTCCGGCGAAATGGTTCCTTTCTCTTTCATCAATTGAACATGCGCAACAACTTCCTTATGAAATTCCTTACCAATCACAATCACAGGAAAATCCTTGATCATTTTTGTTTGAATGAGTGTAATGGATTCAAACAGTTCGTCCAGAGTTCCATACCCGCCCGGCATACAAATGAAAGCGTACGAATATTTAATGAGCAATGTTTTACGTACAAAAAAATATTTGATATCCACCCATCGGTCGAGATAAGGGTTGGGCTTTTGCTCAAATGGCAGTACAATATTGCAACCAACACTTCTGCCTCCTACTTCCATAGCACCCCGGTTTGCCGCTTCCATTAAACCTGGCCCACCGCCTGTTAAAACTGTAAAGCCCATCTTGGCTACTTCGGCTCCTACTTTTCGTGTGAGTTCATAATATTCATGGCCTTCATTATAACGTGCAGATCCAAAAATGGTGACACACGGACCAACAAATGCAAGACTCCGATAACCTTTGATAAACTCCAGCAATACTTTCCAGGCAAACTTAAATTCACGCCAGCGGCTTTGAGGGCCTTCTAAAAATTTGATCTCATTTGGATTCGTCATAAGTTGTTACTTCTTTTCACGAAGATAAGTGAATGAAGAAAAGAGTTCTTTACAAGTACTTCCCGAATCGTTCACCGCATTCCCGGACCCAAAAAGCAACCACTGAACCCTACATAAAAAAACCGGCATACGACTATGCCGGTTTGTCTCAGGTTCGAAACATAACTATTGTGCGTCCACCAGTATTGCTGCGTTTACAGATGCAGGTGGATTAATATCATAGGGTTCAGAAGAAGAACGGGGAACAGGTGCGTTGCTGAATAGTTTCAACGTAGCAACACTTGCCTGTGCAGCATCACGGATGCGGATAGTAACCGCAGGCAAAGAACCACTTGATCCATCAGTACGTTTTTTTACTTCAATCACATCGAAGGCCACGATACCAAGATTATCGCCTTTCAAACTGCCGTTCAATGGTGAATAGTTGATGGACACATCACTATCATATACTACGGCAAGTACTGTTTGACCAATCAACATTTTTAAACCTGTTGCACGTAGAGGTGTTACATCTGAAATTTTATCTAAATACTTTTCAGGATCATTTCCGCCCCCTAGTCCCGGACCAGCTACCAGAAAATTACGTGTTCCATTTGAAGTAGGTCCTGCACTTTTCCAGGATGAGGGAATTGTTTTGAGAGCATGCCAGCCTTCATCCCCTACCTCACCTGTGTAAAGTGTAATGGTTTTGCCAATATTGTCTTTAAAATAACGAAGTACCTGCCGTTGACCAATCTTTGCTATCTGATCATTTACGGCTGTTTCTGAAAAATTATTCGGCTCATTACCATTATCAATACTTTCTTCATCAATTACTAAAAACACCGATTGAGTAATTGGTCCGGAGGGAACACTGTCATTCCCCGCACTCACTAATTCTTCGTTTGAAAGCGTTTCGCAACCAGTTGACAGTAACAAAAGGCCGGTTGCCAGCAAAAGAGTCATCACAGGAGAAAAAAATCGTAGTTTCATATTTTTCGTTTTTGTTGTTGTAATGAGTACCCGCCGCAGAAAGCGATGTAACCAAACAAGGCCGTTTTTTTGTAATTGGACGGGAGAAATCCAAAACTGCATGATTCTTGCCTTTAGGTACAACCGCCCGGCTTTTGGCTGCTGATTTCCACTATTCCACGAAAACCAAACTTTTTTTAGTTGCAATGGTTACACATTGGCCTACGGCACACACTTAATTATTAAAGGACCTTATGTTGAAACGCAGAAATATGTATTATTTGGCGATTGTGTTGCTTCTGGCAGGTATTGCTTGTCAGAAAACAAACAGCACGCCGAATACTGAGAATGAAACAACGAATCCCCAAACCGGCAAGCTGGCCTACAGCGACAGTTTATTTTTTAATCACACGCTTAGCGCCGATAAATTTGCCCCCGTTGTTTCACAACCAACGGGAACCGCCGTATTCAAAGCAATACCTGGCGGGCTTTCCATTGATTCACTCACAGGACGCATCAATATCAGCAAAAGCGAATCGGGCCTGCGTTACAAAGTATTTGCCGTGAATCAGCAAGGTCTTGCGATTGACAGTGTAAAACTGGTGATCTCCGGAATAGATTATGCCGATGGCATTTACAACCTCGACGCAACACCGGTAGAATATGATACGGCCTTCCCGATCTACAATGCCCGTCCGGAACTGGCTTTACCTTGTGATGATGACGATGATGATGAACAAGATCTATGTGTATTTGACGAAACTGATCTGGACGGCGATGGAAACGATGATATAGCCGGGGTAATTCAGGATAAATTGCTTGTTGATATTAAGCGGGGAACCATCGATCTTGAAGCTTCTTTCCGGGCAGGACTGTTTGGTTCGTCGACCCCCGCAAATGGAAGTCTCAAAACTTTATTGATGTATTACCGCTTAGGCGATGCCAGTAACAAAGCGCTCCAGAAAGTACAGTTGCAGATCTATTACTACCGTACCAGCAATGATATCCCTCAGTTGTTATTGAATGAATTGAACAACCGGCGTCATCAGGCAACACAGGTAAACGGACGAATGACGGCTACAATGGAATTCCAAAGTTTTCTAAAACCAAAAAGGCCACCCATTCTGATCATTGTTGGTGGAATATGATGAATGATTCTTTTTTTTAACAGATGGTCAGATTTTTTGTTACTTGGCCTGCGAATGAAGTATTTACTATTCATCATTTTCCTGTTCTGCCTGATTCCAACCGGATCATGGCTTCAGCAACTTCCCGTTGATTACAACAGCTTTTATCAAAAGGCAAACACTTACTACAACCTCGATGATCCAACAGATGAAACCGATAGCCTGGCAATTGTGTATTATCAAAAAACCATTGCCGTTGTAAATAAAAAACCGTCTCTCTCTTCCGTCCTGATCGACTGCCAGATCAAAGTCGGGAATATTTATCAGGGACAACAACAGTACCCTCAATCCATTCCATTTTATCATGCCGCCTTACAACTGGCGAAACAAAAAAATGACACGGGGTACCTATACCAGTCAGCACTGTATCTTGGTTCTGCTCGCTATTCAATCAGTGAAATTGACAGCGCCCGTTTTTATTTTGAATATGCGTCCCGTTTGGCGGCCAATAAAACAAACCTGGTCGACTTACCTATTCTTTACAACTCACTCGGCATTATTTATTTTGAAGCGGCCAATTACAGGCAGGCAATTAACTACTTTCAGCTGGCCGCTGATCGCCTCTCTCCTGTTGATGAAAGTTATCATGAATCGCTCGTAAGTTTTCGTAACAATATTGCAGGTTGTTATTCCCGACTGGGAGATTATACCGAAGCGTTGAAACTGTATCGTTCGCTATTGCAACATGATCAATTGCGGTTGAGTCTTTATCAAAACATTGGACATACCTTTTATTACCTGGAGCAAAATGACAGTGCGATGCACTATTTACAGCATGTGCCTTATCAATCCTCTTCCGCTTATGCAAGGCTGTTGAATGAAAAGGGCCGTATTTACATGAAGCAAGAAAAGCTCCAACGGGCAGAGCAGGTATTTGATTCAGCCATTGCTGTGTTTAAACAATTACCTGCTTCAGGAAAAAATAAAGACAAAGCAACGAGCTATCTCTATCGATCCCAATTGGCACAGCAACAAGGACTCGAAAATGAAGCGATGGCCTGGTGCAATATGGCACTGCAGGAACTTCATTTTTCGTTCACAGGCGTGCATGCAGAAAGTTTGCCTGCTACTGAAACAGAGTTGGTATCACCCATAACTTTTTTTCAGGTACTGGAACAAAAAGCAGTTTTACTGGACGAACGTTACAACAAAACAAGTGAAAACCGTTGGTTGAAAAGCAGTTTACAAACACGGCTACTGGCTATCCGAACAGCCAACTATATCAAAAATAATTTTGATAATGATGAAGCCACCATGTTCTTTAATGAGTCATCGGAAGCGCTCTACAAACAGGCGGCACAGAACGCAGCTTTACTCTACAGCAGCGATCAGCAACAACAGTACCTCAACGATTTTTTATTTATAACAGAAAGCTACAAAGGCAACATTCTGCATCGCAACCAGGTACAAACAGTTGTAAAATCAAGTGGTTTATTACCTGATTCGTTATTGCAGCAGGAAACAGATCTGAAACAACTACTCGCCGTATTTACTACACGTTTGAATAACAATAACGGCGAAGCGCAACTCAAGCTCATTCAACAACGGATCACAGAACTGCAGATCCGCCTGTCACGGTTGCATAAAACATACGAAAATTATCCCGCTTATACGGCATTACAAAATCCATCGGCCATTTTGGTTACACATGTTGACAGTATTCAACAAAAGCTGGATCAATCGTCTGCAGTGCTGCAGTATATGTGGTGCGATTCCGTTCTTGTATGTTTTGTTGTGTCGAAGAAAAAAACAGATTTACGATTACTTTCAATTAACGCAGAAACCCGTCAATGGTTACAGGATTACCGTTCAGCACTTCATCAACCTAAAGAGGGCGTGCGATTCTCCGGCTATGAAGCTTCTGCCAATCTGTACCGGGTACTTGTTACATCATTACCATCTTTTGTCCGTTCGCAAAATAAATGGATCATTTTACCAGACGGGCCATTACATGAATTACCATTTGAAACGTTATTAACCAATGCCGGTGAACGGCGTTTCCTCTTACAAGACAAAACAATTTCGTATCATTATTCATTCACATTGCTGCTGAATAGTCAACCAATACAAGATCAGCCTACATCGTTCTATGCTGCTGCACCATTTACGGTTAAGACGGGTGAAGTACAGGAGCAGCAACTTTCTGTATTGCCTTATTCGAAAGAAGAGATCCGTTTCTTACAGGGTACAAAGGCAGAAGACAGTATTGCCACCCGTGAGCACTTTTTGCAACATGCAGTTAACAGTTCCATTATTCACCTGGCTACGCATGCAGTAGCCGGGCAGGAAAACACATCTTCCGGCAATACATTTATTCAGTTTTATCATAGCTCCGGTTCAACTTCAGAAAGCAACCGCTTATACCTGCACGAATTGTATTCAATGCAATTGAAACAACGGCCGCTGGTTATTTTAAGTGCATGCGAAACAGCCAACGGTTTGCAATCGGGTGGTGAAGGTTTACTTAGTTTGGCCAGAGGATTTATGTATGCAGGCAGCAGAGGCATCGTGAGTTCATTATGGAAAGCAGATGATCGCATTACTGCCTATCTGATGCAGCGGCTTCATATTTATTTACAAAAAGGAATTGTAGTTGAAGAAGCGTTACAAAAAGCTAAGAACGATTTGTTGAGAGATGAAACAATTGATGCCCGTTATAAATCGCCTGCTTATTGGGGACAATTTATTTATATTGGCAGTATTCATCTGGAAGATGACGGAGGTACAAACCTGTTATTAATTCTAAGTATAGCTGTGCCGGCAATCGTTCTTCTTCTTTTGGTTTTCAAAAAAAAGGCTTCACAGAAATGAAGCCTTGTAAAAATGATGATTCCCTCAGATGGAACGGGTTGGTTTTTCATACTGCCGCTATTCGGCATCAACGGATAATTATTCGTTTAGTTACCAGAATGTCCTAGCCATTTTATTTTCCAGATCTTCCACCTTGTTACATATCGGTGATATGTATGATCCTGATCGGCTTGTATTTTTTGCAGCAATGAAACAGCTTTCGTCCGTTGGTCTGTTTTCAGCAAGGCAAGTGCTGCATAATAATCTGTTTCATCCTGGTACAGCTGTTGTCCATTTTTTTTGTTGAAACTGGTAATCTGTTCAAACAATGGAATTGCCTTTCCCGGTTCACCTGTTTCCAGATAACTGATGGCGGTAAAAAACCGTTCACGGTTACCGGGAGAGGTTGTTACCTTGAAAAGGGCAATGGTTTGTTTATAATCACCGGTACGGAATGCTTTCACAAGATCTGTTGCTGTTGTTGTTTCTTCACCACGCATTTCGCTGAGCGTATAGGTGCTGTGCATAGCTTCATACAATTGCCCGTTGGAACTGTTTGTATATTGGAACAGCAGCCAGGAACTTAACGAGATAATCAGTGTTGCTGCAATACGCAGGAAATATGTTCGCTTGCCAATGTTTCGTATGGTTGCGGTTGATTGCTTCCGGCTTTGCAGAAACGTTTGGTGCACCTGTTGCACCTGCATCAGCAAGTTGTATTGTTCAACAGCACGCATCGCAGAACGATGTTGCTGTATTGCCGCCTCGGCATCCGCCACATTGTTTACAGCAAAAACGTTTTCCAGTTCACCCCGGCTAAGTGAGCCTTTGCAGAAACGATCCATCAACTCATCCAATTGAATATCATTCATCATAAGCAGGATATATTTTAAATGTTTCGGTTAATTCGTTGTCTGCTTCAATCAGATCTTTTAAATGCTTCATGCATTTACTTTTCTTATTCCGTAATACCTGTTCATTACTGTAAGATGTTATTACAAGCAGTTCCTTCATAGAAAGATTTTCGAAATAAAAACCTGTAAGTAATTTTTTACATACATCACCAATTTTTTCAAAAAGGCTTAACAGCCTCAGCCTGTTTTCACGACTGTAAAGGCGTTGCTCCGCATCAAAAGAAATCGTTTCACCGCCGCCTGCATATTGCTCTTCCCGGTTAGTTCGTCTCGAACGGCTGCGTTGTTCGTTATACCAGAGGTTTCGTGCAATACCGGTGAGATATGTGGGCACAGAACTATCGCCCCGGAAACGCTGCTGCCTTACCTGTTCAATAAATACCAGGATCGTTTCCTGAAATATATCTGCTGCATCAGCCTCGCTGCCACCCTGTCCCTGAATCCAAAAGGTTACGGGTTCGTAGCATGTACGGTACAGTTGCATCACAGCGTCGTTTACCTTGCTGCTATTGAGCATTGCTAACAATCTTGTTTCCTCGCTTTTCGTCATGTACTGGCGCTATAGTAGTTAGTAACCGTGGCAGTTCAACATGTAACCGGCCCGGCGGAAAAAGTTAAAAAAGGAAAGTCAATTACTTCGTTTCAGCATCCACTCCATTTCAGGAATCAGTGCAGGGTCTTTAAAATAGTGTAACCGCAAACTATCGTTCCAGCCATTCGGGTTTTTATTGAATGTTTTACTGCTGAAGAAGATCATCCCCTGGATATTGGGTGTACTACGAAGCAGTTCAATCTGACGGGGAATTAGTGTACTGTCTTTCCAAACATCACTGCTGCCAGCCCGATAGATACCAAGGCCAATATAACAATGCTTTCCATAACTGTGTTTACTCCACCAATCGATCAATACTTCATACGGCGCCGCTTTGTGTCCAAACTCCCAATAGAGTTGCGGTGCCACATAATCGATCCAGCCCTTGCGTAACCATAAAAGAATATCTGCATACAGATCATCGTAGTTGGTTTGACCGGCTTTTGTATTACTGCCCATGGGATCTCTATCGCTGTTGCGCCAAACACCAAACGGACTGATACCAAACTTCACCCAGGGTTTTGTTTGTTTGATCATTCGGCTGAGCCCAATAATGACCGAATCAACATTGCTTCGGCGCCAATCATCTTTTGCCAGGCTGTTTCCATATTGCTGAAAGGAAACCGAATCCGGAAATTCTTTACCTGCAATACGATACGGATAAAAATAATCATCGAAGTGAATGGCATCCACTTCATAACGTTCCGTCATATCACGAATCACTTCAATTACAAATGCCTGTGCTTCTTTATTGCCGGGATCAAAATATTTTTTACCGCCATAGTCTAAAAACCATTGGGGATGCAGCCGTGTAATATGCGATGGAGCAATCGATGCTTTCCCGATACTGAAATCGGCACGGTATGGATTGCACCATGCATGGAATTCCATATTTCGTTTATGCGTTTCCGTGATCATAAACTGTAATGGGTCATAATAAGGTGAAGGTGGTTTACCTTGTACACCACTCAGCCATTCGCTCCAGGGTTCGTAAGGTGATGGATAAAATGCATCGGTAGCAGGACGCACCTGCATGATCACTGCATTCATTCCATTGCTTTTGTGCAGATCGAGAATGCGAATGAACTCTGCCTTTTGTGAATCAACGGGAATACCTTTCTTTGACGGCCAGTCGATATTATCAACTGTGGCGATCCAAACAGCCCTGAACTCACGGTGGGGTTGAGCCATTGAATAAACGGCGAAAAGTAAAAAAAGAAAAAGAAATGAAACACGTGCCATTACTCGAAATTAAAGAGAACCACGCACTTTGTCGAGCAGGTTATTCAGTTCTTTGGCTTCCTGTTCGGTGATATTCTGCATTACACCATCAATGAAGGATTGTGTACTGTCTAATTTTTCTAACAGCTTTTTTCCTTTTGTTGTGAGGGTAACATCTACCAATCGCTTATCTATTTTGCTGATTGTTTTTTTGGCCAGCGATTTTAAAATAAGCCGGTCCACAATTCTGCTTGTATCACTCATTTTATCGAGCATGCGTTCTCTGATCTGTAAGGTTGAAAGTGGTTGTTCGCTTCCACGTAAAATGCGAAGTATATTGTATTGCTGCAACGTAAGACCTTCGTTCTCTAAAAATTGTTTTAACTGCTCCGTTACCCAGTTGTGTGTAAAAATGAGATTCACCACGGTTTTGTGATGCTCATTCCTGAATTTTTTGATTTGCTGAATATCCTGTTCAATACCCATACGCCGTTGTTGGTTTTTTATGAAGGTGTTTTCGTTTTCAACTGGCTGGTATTACAGATTAGATTAGGTGGTATAAATCAAAGATAATATTGAACGGTTGCAATTCATCATCATTCAACAAAATGCTTGTGATCAGCTTCTGATTTTCAATCTTGCAAAGGGCTTAATTCCCTGCAAATTTTGAAGCCCCCACCAGCAAAATACCTGTGATTGAATCAATACGGCCGTTCTTCAGGCTTTCATCACTTTCAAACCCTTTTCCGAAAATGGTTTTTGTTTTTTGCCTGATCTCGACGTCTCGCTTTGTATAAAGTTTATGCATGTTCTGATCCCAGAATAATTCTTCCGTTTTCAGTGTATCGCCATCAATGCGGATCACCACCACACTATCCGTAAGTGTAATGCGGCCTTGCTGCTCATAATACCATGCTTTTTTTGCGTCGAGATAACTTTCAACCTGCAGACTATCGTTAAAAAAATCCACATGCAATGAGTTGGGAAATTCAACCCTTGGTATGCTGTCGAAATAACGAAGCATGAGCGGTGCAGTGAGTTTAGCTTTCATTCTTCCGCCCTGACTTAAATAGCTGGTAACATCTCTTACTTCATCAACTGATAAGCGTGTACGCTGCAGATCCTGGATCACTTTCATGTCGTTTTCACAGGCAAAGAAAAAAAAGCAGCCCGTGATTAGTGCTGCTGCTTTTTTTATGAGATCGTTATGGTGCGAACCATTAATCATATTTGCGTTTAATGAACCAGATATCACTCAACGAGAAACCAATTGTTGCACGGAAATAGTTTTCACGTAATAACATGGTGCGGTTTCCACGCTGTCCAAATTCAAAGGCTAAGTTGACAATATTGTTCCGGTTTAGATCGGCATAAGAATAACGTTTGATCGGCATACCAACGCCAAATGTAATGCCATAACTATTCATGTTTCCGTCAACCAGATATGGCTCCAGACCGTAATGAAAACCGGCACGGTACATTACCTGACCCCAATATGATTTCGATCGACCTGTAATATCAGGTACGAGCTGTGTACCAACCTTCACTTGCCAGCCATTCTGCAACAGACTATCGCTCTTTTCATAATATTTATAGTCGGCCCATTTCGACATTACAAAATCAGCTCCAATACGCAGGCTGCTTTTGCCTTCATGTTCATACATCAAGCCAAACCCATAAGTTGATGGATACAGAATATTGCCTTTAATATCTTTTACTTCAGATACTGAATCAATTTGCTGATCAATACCAGCTTCGCCGGTAATAAAGAATGTTTCCAGCAGTTCATCTTTGTTCGCCCGCATATTGCTTTGCAAACTGCTGTATGCACCAAGGTGTAACAAACTGGTTTTTTTATTCGCCGTATCAACTTTTAATTTGATCATATACTGTACACCCAGATCTAAAAATGGTGCACCAAATGTGTTACGGATCTTTTTTTGTCCGCTGCGATACCGGCCTGGTACTGAATCGTTGTAAATATTTACCCTTGTTGTATAATCAGCCGTGCCAAAACGGTAGCCTGTATTAAAACCGAAGCTGAAATTTTTAATCCCAATTGCAGAACCAAGAAATGCCTGGTAACTGCCGCCCGTTCCCTCGTAAAGATTGATCAGACTATCGCCGGCCGGGATGCTGGTTATAGATTGAATGCTGTAACTCACCTTGGTTAAAGGGCGCAGGCCAAATGCCAGTCCCCAATCGTATTTTGCTTTGGGTGGTTTGATCTGGAATCCGGCTGCGAGATAAGGCACCACCGCATTATTAGAAGTATAGGTATCACCCCGGTTATTACTCAACTTACGGCTGTTGATATCAATTCCAATATCCAGAATGGAGCGTTGCAGTCCAAACCGGCGATACGAAGCAGGATTTACAAAGTTGATGGTTTGAAAGTCGTTATAGGCAGCGCCAATATGACCCATGCCTCTGTTTACGATATTACCTGAAGGAACAATATCACCCAAACCATAACGGCTCCAGGGCGAATTATCCTGTGAAATAGCGGCAGAAATAACTGATAACGATAGCACGAACACCAACGAAACACGCTTACCGATTGAACTCACTGATTGCATACAGACCTTTAAATATTAGTTGAGGGTCTGCAAATATCATGTTTTTGAGCAGAGGAGCAAAATGAAGGGTATCACCCCCGGTTAATTGCACGTTAAAGTTGCCATACTTTTCCCTGTAAGCATCAATAATTCCATCGATCTCTTTGGCCATTCCCCAAGCCACACCACTGAGCAAATTGGTCTTGGTATCGTATCCGATTAAGGGGAAGTTCCACTCCATTTTTACCAATGGCAGCAGGGCCGTATAGTCGTTCATTGCTTTGAACCGCATTTCAAGCCCCGGCGAAATACCACCACCCAAAAACTGGTTCTGGTTATTAATAAAATTATAGGTAATGCAGGTGCCCAAACCGATGGCTAAATTATTTTTATTGGGAAACAGGTACACCGCTGCTGCACAAAGTGCCAACCGGTCGGCTCCAATGGTTTCAGGTTTACCAACAGGCGTGGTAAAAGGCAGTTTGGTGGTATGCGATAATTTATGAAAGTGCGTATGCGCCGCCAGCACCTCTTCTACAACGGGTTGATGATTTACTACAGATGAAAGAATGGTGAACTCTGGTTTATATTTTTGAACGATCTCTTCAATGGTTGAACGGTTATCATCCGGAAGAATCACAATTTCTTTTAGTTGATCCTGTTCAAACACCGCTGCTTTTAAACGGGTGTTGCCGAAATCGAAACAGATGGTGATGCTCATGTGTGCAAGTTAAAGATCAAAATCAAACGAAGTAAGATTCCTGAAATGCCCGTTGAGTTTTACTTTGTCTTTTAAGTTTTCCATTTCGGCCAGCATTGGAATTACTTTGCCGAGATGCCGTTTTAAATATTCCTGCCGCTGTGCTTCTCTGAACAAACCCAGCAATTCATATTCCTCTTCTATATTCAACCCCATGTGGTGGGCTACATCAAATGCTTTTAATTCTTCTTCGGGCTTTTTAAAATCTTTACTTACTTCCAGCAGTTGATGCAGTTCTTTAATTCCTTTTACTACCTGCTGCATCAGTATCTGCTTGCCGTCATCTTCATCGTCGGGATAACTCACAATAGCACCACTGTATAATTTATCGGGTACTTCTTTCAGCACTTCCAGCAACCGAAATACTTTAATACCTCTTGTACTGATGTCCATCTTTCCATCTTCATATACTTGTTTGATGGTTGTTACTTCTACCAGTGTACCCAGCTCTTTCAACTCTTTGTTTACAACGGCTGGTATACCAAACGGTTTTTTCTGCTCTACACATTCCTGAATGAGTTGTTTGTAACGTGGTTCAAAAATGTGCAGGTTCAGCGTTTCGCCGGGGAATACAATAATGCTGAGAGGAAAAATGGGAATAAAATTGGTCATACCACTTGGTTCTGTTTACAAAATAACAACGAAACAGGCCTCACTGTTTATTTGCCTTCTGCAGGCGGCGCAATGTGCTGTATTTGGTACGTGTATAAGTGGCGAGGGTATTGGCAATCAGTAATCCTTCCCGGCCATCCAGAAAGCCCAGCTTAAAGATATAATGACTCAAAAAAACAAAAAGTGGCGAAAGGTATTGTTTCAACCACGCTCCTTTTTTCCGGGCCTTGTAATATTGTTCCCCGGATTTAATTCCATAGTTGATCATCTTTTGCTGGTATTGCTCTACAGACTGTACTGTTTTGTGCAGCAGCGATCCCTTCAAACGCTTTATAACAGCGCCTGGCGGGTATATTAGTTTTTCATGTACAAAATCATCGTTCCAGGCTGCATATTCACGATGGAACAACCGAACCGGCTCATCGTTCCGCCATTCGCCAAAACGGATCTCTTTTTCCTGAAAGAAATTTTTTCGACGGATGGTGAATATCTGTTTCTCATCTTTTAAATGAAGTGAAAGCAGGGTTTGCAATAATTCATCATCCACCACTTCATCCGCATCTAATTGAAAAATCCAGTCGTAAATTGCATGATTATTTGCGATGTTTTTCGTTGGCCCATGCCCTTTCCATTCCTCTTCAATAACGGATGCTCCATTTTTTTTTGCCACAGGTATGGTAGCATCGTTACTGCCCGTATCACATATCAGAATATCATCAGTTAATTGTCGTACACTTTGTAGTGTAGTGGCAAGCAAGTGAGCAGCATTTCTTGTTATTATAACAACAGAGATAGGTTGCATATCAGGTTTTGGTGTTTCGAATAATCAGGTTCCAAAGCAAGGTAAAAAAACTAAACAAATACACACCAAACTGATCGTCAATGGTGGTTTCGTAAAGAAATATAATATTCATGAATAACAGAAAAAAAAGCGCCTGTTTGTTTTGGCGCCACTCTTTTTGATAAAAAGGAAGCAGTATAACAATTGTAAATAATATAACTGCACCAACACCCGCTCCGCTTCCACTGGTAATCCATTGGTTAAGCGGAAGAAACTGTTCGGATGGCGGAACGGCCGGCGCTTCGCTGGCATACCAATTAGCAGTTTCGGAACGGATATCGCCATAGCCTACTCCTGTAAGCCAATTTTGTTTGAACACATGCCATCCGCTTCTGATCGACAGCCACCTGTTTTGATCACTAAAGCCACCGGCAAATTTTTTTGATTCCCAGTTCTGTTGTTCAAATAACACATATTGAACCCTTGAACGAAATGTAGAAAAACTATAATAAGCCACTACCGGCAAACAGCATATGCCCAACAAACCAACTACAGCCAGCTGTTTCAACTTTGCCTCCATCAATTTCCAGATCAATAACGGCAACACAATTACGTACAAACCCAGCAAACCGGTTTTTGCACCAAGCAGGTGCAGATAAATGATCAGCCCAAACGCAATACTTCTGAACACCCCTAACCATGCAGCAGCGTTGATTACTTTCCATTCTTCCAGTTGCAGCCATAACAATAAGGCAATGATGATGGCCATGCTGAAACGGATATGGTCATTACCGGCAGGAGTAGGTAACACTTTCGAAAAACGATACAGTGCTTCGTAGGTTTGTGTGTTACCAATATAATGAGCGGCGCTCCATACCGAACCCGCCAATAATAAACTCATCCAACAAATCGTAAACAATACAATGTGTTTACGCTCCACTCCTTTTTGCTGCGCCATCGCAAACGGCAATAACAACAACGGCAGTTTATCCTGCATCGCAGCCTGCCATGTGTCAAGATCACTACTCCATAAACCCGATAGAAAAGGAAAGAGAAACAAACAACTGATGCCGATGAGAAATTTATTGGCCGCAAAAACAGCAAGTCGTTCTTTGAAATCATTTTGCAGAAATCCATTGGCGACGACTACGAACATGCCAATACTCAGTAATGACCGACTAAGGAGAAAGCCCGCCATCATCAATACAATACCTGTACAGAAAAGATAAAAATGTATCGTGTGCCTGCCGTTAGTCATATTTATACTTACAAATAAACATTATTTCACTGGCTTCCTTTCTGCTTTTTACAGCGATGTTCGCAAACTGCATAACTGTGTGCTGCTCTTCAATGAAACTGCCTCATCAGAAAGCTGTTTGTTCATTTGCATAATTTTTTCAATTAGGTTTGTACCATGTGGGAAAACCTATCCGCCGACATTCAGCAAGGGAATTTTAAAAGCCTGGCACGTTGTATTTCATTGATTGAAAACGAAGTGGCCGGTTATGAACTGTTCCTGCAATCGCTTCCCGCTTCCGCTACCCCGATTATTGGTATTACCGGACCGCCGGGAGCCGGAAAAAGCACGCTCGTTGATTCATTAATCGGATTGTTAGTTGAGCAGAATAAAAAAGTAGCCGTGCTTTGTGTAGACCCATCTTCTCCTTTTAATTTGGGTGCATTGCTGGGCGATCGTATCCGCATGAGCAATTGGTACAATCATCCAAACGTATTCATCCGCTCTCTGGCAACACGTGGATCACTGGGTGGATTACATCCGAAAATTTTAGAGATCGCTGATGTTTGCAAAGTTGCCGGGTTCGATTATGTAATTGTAGAAACCGTTGGTGTGGGACAAAGTGAAATTGAAATTGCAGGATTGGCCGACAGTACTGTTGTGGTGTTGGTTCCCGAAGCAGGTGATGAAGTGCAGACCATGAAAGCAGGCTTGATGGAGATCGCTGATATTTTTGTGGTGAACAAAGCCGACCGGCCGGAAGCAGATCTGTTTGTGCGCAATTTACGACTCATGTTGGCGCCTGCTTTTGCAACACATCAACAGGAAATACCGGTTGTAAAAACCATTGCAACAACTCCGCATGCCGCGACTGAGTTGCTGGAAAAAATACAGCAGTTATTAAATCTTCACCAGGTGAATGAACGAAGAAGCTGGTTGTTGGCCGAAAAAGCATACTATTTGCTGCAACAACAACGGATGAAAGACATCAGCAAGCAAGAATTGAAACAACAAATTGATGCAGCTATGCAGGAGTTGAATTTTAATTTATACCGCTTTATTCAACCATTCATTCAAAAGAAGAATTAAACGTTCGCATCAATAAAAAGCCGCTTCGTAGTGAAGCGGCTTTTCTCTTTTAGTTCGTCAGGTATTTTTTATACCAATCAATATGGCGTTGATAACGATGCACGATGTAACTCGGCACACTGAGTCCGTGATTCTGGTTGGGATAGATCACCAACTCTGTAGGAATGCCTACTGATTTAAATGCCTGGTACATTTGTTCGGCACCTGCAACAGGCACGTTAAAATCATCTTCACTCGCCATGAACAAGGTTGGTGTTTTAATTTTTTCCACGTTGAAGAAAGGATACGAAACATCCATCCACTTCTTTGGATTTTTCCATGGAGTGCCTAATTCCTGCTCATATTGTTTGATGTATTGATCTGTTCCATAGATAGACCACTGCAACGAACTGCCCGCACCGCTTACCGCTGCTTTAAAGCGCTGATCGGTTGCAATAGTATAATTAGTGAGGATACCGCCGTAACTCCAACCACCAATGCCCATTCTGTTTGCATCGGCATAACCTGTCTTAACAAGATAATCGGCAACGCCAATAATATCCATCACTTCTTTTTTACCCCAGTCGGCATAAATGGATTTTGTAAACGCTTGTCCTCTGCCGTTACTACCTCTGTAATTCACGGCAGCTACTGCAAAACCGGCACCACAAAGAATCTCACGGTACTGGTCAAATGCATAATCATCCTGACTAACAGGACCTCCATGAATAAATAATATAGTTGGAAGATTTTTTGAAGTTGAATCCGGCAAAAAAAGAATACCCGACACGTTTGTTCCATCTTTTGACACGGACGTAAATCCTTTCTTGTGGGTTTTCTTCAAAGTGCTCATAAACGGTTTATTTAACTGTGTAACCGCTCTGAATTTATTTTCTTCCCATGCATAAATTTCCTCAGGCATATCAGGGTTGCTGAACAATGTAATGAACTGACCTTTTGCATTTGTATTCAACGACTGGTACACCACATCGCCTGTTGTGAGCGCTTCAACTTTATTGTTTTCAATAGTTGCTTTGTGAAGATGTTGTTTACGGTCGTCTTCTGCTAAAAAGAAAAGTTGCTTACTGTCTGCTGACCAAACAACACTGGTGATGGGTCTGTCCAATGTACCGGCAATGGTTTGTGCAACACCTGTTGCAAGATTGATGACTTTCAATTGATCAAGATCATACATATTGAATCCATCTTCGGTATTGGATTGTTTGTAAGCGATCCAGTTACCATCGGGACTAAACAATGGCGAGTCATCAGCGCCTTTAAATGTTGTGAGTTGTTTTGATGTTTTTGTTTTTACATCCAACACAAACACATCGGTATTTGAATTACGATCAGGGTCTGCGGTTGTGTTGCTCACATACACGATCTTACTTCCATCAGGATGAAACGAAGGATTGGTTTCATTAGAATTACCTCGTGTAAGCGTATCAACTTTTTTCGTTTCCACATTGAACAGATAGAGATGCGTTTTTCTGTTGTCCAGATACCCTTCATTATCCTGTTTGAATTGATAGCGGTTGATCTCGTACGGCTTCCGCACTTTTGTTTTTGCTGTATCGGCCGTATTTGGATCTTTCATCGCCAGTACGATCTGCTTTCCATCTTTACTCCAGTTATACGATTGAATTTGCCCTTTCACACTGGTCAGCTGAATCGGCTCACCACCTCTTCTGTCCATCAAAAAGATCTGTCGCACCAATTCGTCTTTGGGTGTAGTGATAAACGAAATATATTTCCCGTCAGGACTCCAGTCGTGTGCACCTGGGCTTTGTGTTTGTTCGGTCAGCGAAACGGTTTCTTTTCCATCCCAACTCACCATGTACAATTTACTGTTGAACTTGTCTTTCACCGAATCGGCTTTTGAAACACTGTACAAGATCCATTGTCCGTCGGGTGATAATTTTGGAGAACGAATGCTTTGCAGTTTATACAGATCTTTGGGTTGAATAAACGATTGTGCGTACAAGGAAGTAAAACAACCCAGCAGGATTGCAACGAAAAGTAAACGTGTCATAAAAGTTGGTTTTGGAATATGCCTATAATATTAAGGCATTTTTTTAACAGACGAAAGTTGTAACAGAAAGAAACTCCCGTCATTCATCAGGAAGCATATGAAGCATCCAGACTTCATGCATGTGTGCAACGTATAACTTTTACGTTGTTTAGTTGGGCAATATTTCGTTGAATACCTTTTTTGGCTGCAGATTCCGATCGAACAGTAATGGATGATCTTTTCTTCCCCGTACAGGAAAATTATCAAGCCAGCTTGATCGATCAGAAATATTCCAGAACGTAACGGATTTGATACTGTGTTTGTACTTTCTGAATTTCTCAAAGCAGAGTTTATAAATTTCAATCTGCTTGGTTTCTTTTTCCTTACTATAGGCCGTATCACTGTCCTCTGGTTTGCGTTCCCTTGCATTGTGTTCTTTCGGGTACACCGAAATATCTAGTTCGGTAATATGAAGCTGCAATCCCAGTTTACTGAAATCGCTCAGTGTTGTTTCCAGTTGCGGTTCGCTGGGTTCATTTACAGCCCAATGTGCCTGTAAGCCTACGCCATGAATAGGAATTCCTTTTGCCTGCAGCCCTTTGATCATTTCAATGATCTTTTTCCGCTTTACAGGATTGATCTCATCGTAATCATTATAAAACAACAAGGCTTTTGGATCAGCCGCATGCGCAAACTCAAACGCTTTTGCAATAAATTCCTCACCGATTATTTGATAGAAAAGTGAAGGGCGATAAAATTCCTCGGCTTTGTCGCTGATCACTTCATTGGCTACATCCCACGCATAGATCACATCTTTGTAACGGGTAACAACCGCTGTAATATGATCTTTCATACGTTGCAGTAATACTTCTTTACTCACTTGTTTACCCGTAGTATCTGTAAAAAACCATCGTGGTGTTTGCGTATGCCAAACAAGACAATGACCACGCATTTTCATTCCGTTTCTTTTTGCAAATGCAGCAATTGAATCTGCACCTGTCCAGTTGTATTCATTTTCCCGTGGATGAACCGGACCCATTTTCATTGCATTCTCCGCAGTAATACTGTTGAAATGCTTTACTACCAATCCTGCTTCATCCATCTTTAAAGCTCTGGGAGAAACAGCAACACCTATATTGAAAAAATTCTGATAATAGTCTTTCAATCCTTTGATTGAATCTGTAAAAACAGCTTGTTGTTGCGCCGGTTTTGTATCATTGAAAGCAAACGTTACAACAGCAAAAGCAAATACAGCGGGAAAAAGTAATCGTTTCATGTTTATTAAATAAACGTATTAAGAATTAGAACACCGATCAACCCTAAAACAGAAATGAGGGTTTCCATTACTGTCCACGATAAAAACGTTTGCTTGAGTGTAAGATTAAAAAACTCTTTGAACATCCAAAAACCTGAATCATTTACATGTGATCCAAACACACTGCCTGTTCCAACTGCCAGCACCATCAACTCAGGCGACACAACTCCCGATGCTACTAACGGAGTAACCACACCCGCAGCAGCTATACCCGCAACCGTGGCCGAACCAATGGCAACACGTAACAATGCCGTAACCACCCATCCGAAAATAAGTGGCGGCATTTGCCATTTACTGCTGAATGAAGCAATGTATTGATCAGTACCGCTATCCTGCAATACTTGTTTGAATACACCGCCTGCTGTTATGATCAATAAGATCATTGCAATGCCGGAAATTGCATCAACCAGCCATTTCATGGTTGTTTCCATTGTTTTACCTGCCCTGATACCAAAATACCAGATCGCAATAAAAACAGTTAACAACAATGCAATCGTTGTATTTCCCAAAAAGAGGATAACTTTTTTCAACAGTTGATCGGGCAAAAAATTATCGGCAATTACTGCCATCGCTATTAATAATATCGGCAGCAATCCGATTACAAAACTGGGAATTGCGGCAGGTAACTTTCGTTCAGTAGTTGGATCAACCGAAAAAAATGTGGACGACATTTTGACTTCAATGCGCTGCAACAACCGGCCTAAAAAAGGGCCAGCCAGAATTACAACGGGTACAGTAATGATCAACCCATAGATCAATGTTTTTCCCATATCTGCTTTAAATGCATTCACCAGAAAAACAGGACTGGGGTGTGGCGGAAGAAAACAATGTGTAGTTGATAAAGAAGCAGCCATGGGAATGGCCACATACAGCAACGGAAGTTTTGCTTTGTGTGCAATTGAAAATACCAACGGCACTAAAATGATAAAGCCGGCATTGTAATACAATGGAATGCCAATCAAAAAACCGGTAAGCAAAACGGCCCATTGAATATTTTTTTGTCCGAACCCATTGATCAACGTCGTGGAAATTTTTTCTGCAGCACCTCCCGCTTCCAGAATTTTACCCAGTATAGCTCCGAGACAAATGATGAGCGCTAATCCTCCTAATGTATTGCCAACGCCTTTTTCAATTGATTGAACCACCTCCATTGGTTCCATACCCAAAAAGAGCCCGGAAAGAATAGCCACGAGCAATAAGGATAAAAATGGACTAACCTTTTTATGCGTTAAAAAAATCTGTAAACAGATAGCAAGAAAGATGACAAGCAATTCCATATTTATTTCGTTGAGTGCGCAGTACTGTTACTTCAGCTTCGCCGGAATATTCAACACAGCATTGAGCGCAGGTTTCGGCTGATGATTTCGATCCCATAGCAACGGGTAATTCATTCGATTCGGAATTGGATAATCGTTTTTCCAATTCATTCCATCCTGCACACCCCATAAAGTAACTCTTGCAATTTTTTCTTTTCGCTTGTAAAAGATAGCGAATAGTTCTTCATACCGTTTCGTCAATAAAGTTTGAACACTATCCGGCAATCCATTTTTATACGGATCAAAAAAGGTTTTAAACTCTTCGAGCTGAAATTGCCTGTCGCTCATTCCCTGCCCAATGATCTGTCCTTCTTTTGTTAATGGTAATACATCTACATCCAGTTCGGTGATCATTACTTTTACACCACAGGCCGCATATGCATCAATGGCTGCTTCAATGTACTCCGTTTTTGGATAGTTCAATCCCCAATGGCCCTGTATGCCTACTCCATCGATACGGATACCTTCTTTCTGTAACATTTTTACAAGGCGAACGATGCCATCCCGTTTTGCAGGACGCCATGCATTAAAATCGTTGTAGTATAATTCTGTGTTAGGAGCAAACTCGCTGGCAAACTTAAACGCATACTTTACCAATGTGTCGCCATTGCCAAATGCATTCACCCATGTAGTTGGGCGATAGCTGCCATCGTTATCAATTACTTCATTCACCACATCCCATGCATGGACTTTGCCTGCATATCGTCCGGCAACTGTTTTGATATGATTGCGAAGCTGCTCGATCTGTTCTGCTTTTGAATTTGGTTTTCCACTTGCATTGGTAAAAAACCAGGCGGGGGTTTGATTGTGCCAAACCAACGTGTGACCAATGATGAACATGTTATGTTTTTCTCCAAACGCTACAAATGCATCTGCGGGACCAAAATTAAAAACGTTTGGTTGCGGATTGATCAATGCTGCTTTCATGCTGTTCTCCAATGTAATTGTGTTGAATTGTTTCACCACAATATCCTGCGATGCTTTGGCTGAACCTGAAACAATCGGATCATTTACTGCAACACCGATGAGAAAAGCATCTTTGTAAGCATCCTTCAATGTCGATCCGCTACCTGCATCTTTACCTGCACGTTTTGATTGACTGCAACCAAGCAACATCACTGTTACTGTAAACGAAAGAAAAAAGAATTGTTTGAACATGATCTGTTTGAATGAACGAGTGTTTATGCCTGTAAAACGAACTAATTATTGCACTGTATTCTGCAATGTGCCGATGCCTTCAATACTGATACTGATTACATCACCACTTTGCAATGTAAAATCACTACCGGGTACAATGCCTGTACCTGTCATAATTAAACAACCATGCGGGAAACTGCTTTCACGATAAATAAATGAAATCAATTCCTGTGGCGTACGTTTCATTTGACTAATAGCAATCGTTCCTTCAAATACTACTACTGCATTTCGTTTTATAGAAAGATGAATTGTTGTTTCAGGACTGAGCGGTTCGTTTGTAAGATAAATACATGGACCAACTGCTGCACAACCATCGTATGTTTTTGCCTGTGGCAGGTACAATGGATTTTCGCCTTCAATACTGCGGCTGCTCATATCGTTACCTACTGTGTAACCAATAATTTTTCCGGAAGATGTAACAACTAATGTAAGCTCCGGTTCAGGCACATCCCATGTACTGTCTTTACGGATGCGTACAAAATCACTATGACCCACAACACGATGAAATGAGCTTTTGAAAAAACATTCCGGTCGTTCGGCTTCGTATACTTTACTATAAAAATCTGCACCACCTGCTGCTTTGCTTTCTTCCTGCCGACCCACCATACTACGGTAGTACGTTACACCACAAGCCCATAATTCCTGGTTGCTGCCCATAGGCGGCAATACTTCACTAATTAATGTTTTATCAGACGCAGGCAATGTAGAAGTAAGCGCTTTTGCTTTTTCAAACACATCATCACTATTAATAAACTCATCCCAGTTTGTATCAGTAACTAAATAAAACTGATCGGCCTGTTCAATAACAACTCCTGCTTTGGTCTTAAATAATTTCATGTTTGTATGATTATCTGTTTATTTATTTGTGACATCACTCCACAGCCAGATCAAAGATGCGGGCAATATACTGCCTCCATGTTTTCCGCTATGTGTGCCTGTTCCCTTTTCAAATTTAAAATCATAGCCTTTGAATTTTAACGCTGCTTCCATTTCCAGATTGGCTAACCACCAGTTACCATGTTCATTATCCAGATCATTGGTACCGTCCTGCATAAAAATTTTGATATCCTTCTTTTTATGTTTGCGGATGATCGATGGATAGTTATTGCCTCCACGGATATTTGTATAGCTTCCAATATGACTCAACACTTTGCTGAAATATTCCGGATGCTCCCATGCTGCTGTAAATGCACAGATTGCTCCACTCGATAAACCACCAATACCATGCATTTTCGGATCGTTGCTGATATTGTATTTCTTTTTCAGTTCAGGAATAATTTCATCCATCAGCATCGTTGCATAACGATCATCCAGTACATCATATTCATCCGCACGGTTTCTTGATGCATACCTGTTTTGCGGGTAGTCTTTGGTATTGTGTCCGGGATTTACAAACAAACAAATGGTAACAGGTAATTTCTTTTGATGAATTAAATTATCATAAACGATCGGCACACGGAAATCGCCGGAATCATTAACATAACTATGTCCATCCTGAAAAACCATTAATGCTGCAGGTTTCGATGCATCGTATTGTGCAGGTATATAAATATAGTACTCACGAAAATTATTATAGATCTTGCTTTGCCATTCGTGTTTTGTAACGGTTCCTTTTGGTACGCCCTCCTTACGTTGCGAATCAGGACCCAACTTGTAAAGTGAATCCTGTGCTGCACATGCAACGGAAGTAATAAAGGAAATGAGGAATAAAAATTTCTTCACGATGGCAAATAATTTATTTTCTCATTTTAAAACGCAACACCTGCATATGATTACTGATGTATAATATTTTTTCATCGGCACTTAATGCACAGTTCGATGTGGGGCTTTTCAGTTTCAGCTTGCCCAATACTTTTCCCTCTTTGTTGAATATCCAGATACCGCCCGGGCCTGTTGCAAATACATTGCCTTTGCTGTCTATTTTCAATCCATCAGGTGAACCGGGTTGTCCTTTAGCGGAAGCAATATCATTGTAAAAGAGTCGGCCGTTCGTTAATGAATCACCAACTACGTCGTAAAGAAACCAGTTTGGATTTCTACCATCTGAACTTGCGACGATGATCTGTTGTTCACCGGGAAAGAACGCAATTCCATTGGGTCGTGCAATACTATCAACCAATAAAACCACTTCACCATTGGCCTTTACTTTATACACACCATTAAATGGGATTTCTTTTTTTGGGTCTTTATCGCTTTGCGATTCTAATCCATATGGCGGATCAGTAAAAAATAATTCGCCAGCTTTGTTGTACACCGCATCATTCGGACTACTCAAACGTTTGCCTTGATATTTATCTGCAAGCGTAATAAATTTCGCTGCGGGTTGATTGAGTGGCGCATCCATTCGTGCCATTTGCCTGTTTCCATGCTGACATAAAACCAGATTGCCATTTGCATCGAGTAACAAACCATTGCTACCGGTTTCGCCACCACGTTTTACGGTATCAGTATAACCGGAAGGAGTGAGATACACTTCTTTTCCTTTTGCTTCCGTCCATTTATAAATAATATTATTAGGAACATCGGAGAAGAGCAGCATGTTTTCTTTTTCGATCCACAACGTTCCTTCGCTCCATTTAAAACCTTCGGCAATGATCTCGGCAACAGCATCCGCATCAATAATTGCATCCAATGCCGGATCGATACGTTCAATCGTTCCTGTTGTGTTGTATTCGCTCATTGTTTGTTTCTCTTCATTACTGCAAGAAAGCATTACAATTATTGCAATAGTGAATATTGATTTATATAGCTTCATATTTTAAATTAACCCGTTTCTATCATCAATGTGAATCTCTCGTTACTTCACTACCAGAACTTCCCTGTAAGAAATCAAGATCAGCACCTTTATCTGCACCCATTACATGTTTAATATACATACTTACATAGCCTCTTGTAGCAGCAGGTTTTGGTGCCAGCCATGCTTCTTTTCGTTTGGCTAACTCTTCATCACTCACATGTAATTGCAATAATCTATTTTCTACATCCAGTTCGATCATGTCACCATTGTGCACCAATGCCAATGCACCACCAATTGCACTTTCAGGTGATACATGCAATACTGCTGTGCCATAGGCTGTACCACTCATGCGTCCATCGCTGATGCGTACCATATCTTTAATTCCTTTCTCCAGTATTTTTTTCGGCAATGCCATGTTCCCGACTTCAGGCATACCGGGATAGCCAACAGGGCCAACATATTTCAACACCATCACACAGGTTTCATCAATATCCAATTCAGGATCATCAATGCGTGCATTATAATCTTCAATACTTTCAAACACCACTGCACGACCAGTATGTTTCATCAATGCAGGCGTTGCTGCAGATGGTTTAATGACTGCACCGTTTGTAGCAAGGTTTCCTTTCACCACTACACAACCTGCTTCCGTTTGAATAGGTGATTCGTATTTAGCGATCACATCTTCGTTGTAACATTCTGTATTTCCTGCAATATTATCATGATGATTTTTTCCGGTAACGGTAATCACATTTTTATGCAATTCCTTTTGCATTTCGTTCAGAATAACAGGCAAACCGCCTGCATAATAAAAATCTTCCATCAAATATTTTCCTGAAGGCATCAGGTTTAACAGCAATGGAATTTTACTACCGAGTGTATCAAAATCTTCTAAGTTTAAATCAACACCAATTCGTCCTGCAATTGCAGTGAGGTGAATAATGAAATTCGATGAGCCACCAACTGCAGCATTTACTTTAATTGCATTTTCGAATGCTTCTCTTGTTAATATTTTATCGATGGTTAAATTTTCTTTTACCATTTCCACAATGCGTCTGCCACTTAATTGTGCCATCACTTTTTTTCTGCTATCAGCCGCAGGTATCGCTGATGCGCCACTCAATGTTAATCCCAACGATTCAACCATTACGGCCATGGTGCTTGCAGTTCCCATTGTCATACAATGTCCAATGCTTCTGCTCATGCAACTCTCTGCATACTCACAATCTTCCTGCGTCATCTTGCCGGTCTTCATGTCTTCATCAAACTTCCACACATGTGTACCACTGCCGATGGTTTGTCCTTTGTAACGTCCATTCAACATTGGTCCACCTGGTACAACAATTGTTGGCAAACCCACACTCGCCGCACCCATTACAGTTGACGGTGTTGTTTTATCGCAACCCGTTAATAAGACCACGCCATCGATCGGATTACCACGAATACTTTCTTCTGCATCCATACTCGCAAGATTGCGAAACAACATCGCTGTTGGTTTCAACAACGTTTCGCCCAAACTCATGATGGGAAATTCCAATGGAAATCCGCCTGCTTCCAACACTCCACGTTTTACGGCTTCTGCATGATCCCGAAAATGTGCATTACAAGGCGTGAGTTCACTGAACGTATTACAAATGCCGATCACCGGCCTGCCATCAAACATATCGGTAGGCATTCCCTGATTCTTCATCCAGCTACGGTAAATAATTCCGTCTTTATTTTTTTTACCAAACCAATCGTGGCTTCTTAAATGTGTACTCATCTTCCTTGATTTATAATTTTCATTGCTGCCTTGAAGGGCTAATTTAAATCTTTATTTGTCCTCTCGCCATTAATTAACCTCCAAATAACTAATGCGTTTTTGTTTTTTAATTCAAGTGGTAATAACGAGTCGGGCATGTTCTGATAACAAACCGGTCTTGTGAAGCGATAGATCGCTGCTGTGCCAACTGATGTAGACTTACTATCGGTAGTTGACGGGAATGGCCCACCGTGGACCATTGCACTGCATACTTCTACTCCTGTTGGAAAACCGTTTATTACAAGCCGACCAACTTTTTGTTCGAGAACATCGATCAATTCTTTGTACTCCGCTAACTCATCTTCTGTTCCGTGAACAGTAGCGGTAAGATGACCGGAAAGTTTTTTAGCGATCTCGATCATTTCATTTTTCCCGGCTGTAGTAACAGCAATGCTTGCAGGGCCAAATATCTCTTCGCTTAATTCCGGATTATTCGTAAATGTTTCACTGTTGGTTGAGAAAAGTACAGGTGTTGCAATGTTATTTTCTTTTACGGCATTACCAACTGCCAATTGCGCTACACCCTTTACATGGTTATGTTGCTCAACAGCTTTTGTATAAGAATGAAAAATAGAAGCCGCCAACATTACACCACCGTTTGTTTTTTCAAACTCCTGTTTCAATGCGTTTGTAAACCCATCTTCATTTTCTTTGTAAAACAAAATACCAGGGTTTGTACAAAACTGCCCAACGCCCAATGTTACTGATCCGGAATAACCCGCAGCAATAGCGGCGCCTCTTTCTTTCATTACCTGTGGTAAAATAAACACAGGATTACTGCTTCCCATTTCTGCGTAAACCGGTATTGGTTCAGGTCTGCTTACAGCCGCATCATACAATGCTTTGCCTCCTTTATACGAACCGGTAAAGCCAACTGCTTTTACCTGCGGATGTTTTACTAATTGTATCCCTGTTGTAGTACCATCGCCAAACAACAACGAAAAAACACCATCGGGCATATTGGTTTTGCGTGCAGCAAGTTGTATGGCTTTACCAACGATTGAAGATGTAGCGGGATGAGCACTGTGTGCCTTTACAATAACCGGACAACCTGCTGCCAATGCAGAAGCTGTATCGCCGCCTGCAACAGAAAATGCCAGAGGAAAATTGCTTGCACCAAAAACAACAACAGGTCCTAATGCAATATGCATAAACCGAATATCAGGTTTGGGTAACGGAACACGATCAGGTACTGCCGTTTCAATCCGTGCATCCACCCATGAACCTTCCCGCAGTAATGCAGCAAACATTTTCAGTTGATTCACCGTTCTTCCTCTTTCACCTTCGATGCGTGCTTGCGGCAAACCTGTTTCGCTGCTGCAAACAGTAAGCAACACATCGCCGGTATTTATAATTTCTGCTGCGATCGCTTCCAGAAAAACAGCTTTCTCTTCTCCGCTTTTCTTGTAATACTGTTGGAAAGCTGCGGCGGCTTTTTCAACTGCCATCTCTACTTCAGCAGATGTAGCTTTCGAAAAAGTAAATTCGTTATTCAATGCCGTTGCCGGATTGTATGAAAAAAATGTTTCACTTCCTTCTTCCGAAAATTGATAACCGATGATCTGTTTCTCTTTTACCATATTTAAATTTTCATTCTTTCTAATTATGCAGTATCGAAAAGACCCTTTGTAGATACAAAAGGTCTATTGCTAACGATAGATTGCTGTTGCAAGTTTGATGTTGCTTAGCTATTTACAATTATTTGCTTCAGTTCTACATCTTTCATTAATCTATTATGATGTTATAACTTATCCCAGAATACTCTGGATGATAATTTATCTCCGCCAATAGCTGCAGCACCTGCGTTATAGTTTGCAGTATTGGAAGATGCTTCCAGATCAGGATAAGAAAGTCTTCTTGCAAAACCAACACTGCCAAGCGCACCTGGAACAGGATTGGGTGTTAACGCAGGGAAACCGCTTCTTCTAAAATTTGCAAATGCTTCTGTTCCGTTTCTGATGTTCACGATCCAGTATTGCGTGTTAATTAACCGCAATGCATCGGCAGGAGTGTATACCACAGCAGGATCATTCAGATAAGCGGTAACCTCAGCACCGGAAATAGGAGTCGTGCCGGTGTAAAGTGCATAAGCAGCCATGTCGGCCGTGATCGCATTATCATAATAGATCTTGGCTTGAGCATCACCACCTGGCACCCAGCCTCTCTTCGCAGCTTCTGCTAACAGCAATGATGTTTGTGCATATGTTACCCAGAACTCAGGTACTCCCGGAGCGGCAACAATATTTACATTAAACTGAGAGTAATTAAGTCCCGACCCTCTTCCACCTCTATAAGGGGCACCAGTTAAGATAGCGTCACTGGTAACTCCGATTGGTGCGCCATATTGATTTGCTAAAACCATATCGGGCGTAAGATTATTTGCAATAGCACCGGGATCCGGATATTGTGCAATCAGGAACTTACCTCTTGGATCGTTGGTTAATTTCAATTGATTTACAAATGGCTCAGCTGCATAATTAAATTGAGAGAAGTTTCGCAACGCTGCATTATCGGGTTGTGAAAAAGCTGTTCCATCATTTTTTACAAATGCATTATCTGCGTTTGATGCCATCACGCCACCGGCAAATGCTTCAGCAACAATTGCCTGTGCTTTTGCAGGATCAAGTTTACTGTACCGCATTCCTAAGCGTAACAATAATGAATTGCCTAATTTTTTCCATTTTGTTACCTGATCTGAAGCGGTTGTAGTTCTGGTTGATGGCTGTGCATTTGCACCATAGAACAAATCAGCAGAAATATATTCACCGCTTGTACTTAGCGCAGCTATGGATTCTTTGAGCTCTTTGTACAGGTCTTCATAAATGGCTGCATCATCATCATATTTAGGAAAAAATACCGCATCAGAAACCGCTTTGCCTGACTCCGAATAGGGAACATCTCCGTAATCATCAACCAAGCCCATAAATACCTGTGCTTTCCAGATACGGATCATGCTCTTTAAATTAACACGAGCAGTATTATCACCCAACTGTATCAACGCCTGTGTAAGGTTTTTGACAGGTGCTGCATTCCCGTTACTTCCATTTGCATACGATTGATCCCACTTGGCATTACTATTGAGATCAACATCCACATTGAAACTAAAACCCTGATTCGCTCCAGTGTTATACGGAACAACAAATTGCTGTACAATGATGTGTTCCGCATTCCATGTGCCGATATGAGTTCGTTGAGCACCTGCTAACAATAAAGCAGGATCAATGGCTGTAACCGCATATGGGTTCGTATTTATTTTTTCAAAATCCTTATCACATGCCGTTAATAAACAGCCGCTGCAAACAATAAGGATCAGTTGTTTAACTATTTTAAGCATGTTGTTAGAATTTAACATTTAAAGTAAGATTG
Source organism: uncultured Bacteroidota bacterium (assembly GCA_963830845.1). Taxonomy (GTDB): domain Bacteria; phylum Bacteroidota; class Bacteroidia; order Chitinophagales; family Chitinophagaceae; genus Lacibacter. Next base: position 42,035 of record CAWHOR010000004.1, read on the forward strand.
TAATTGCGTGTAGTAGGTAATGATGAATTCTCATAACCAGCTCTGATATCACCGGATGACTGAACGGCTTCAGGATCAAGACCCGGTAAGTCTTTGTAAAGGATGGCCACATTGCGGCAGGAAGCAGACAATGCAATTCCTTTTACAAAATTGAACAGTGGAACTTTATTCAGAAGACTTGTAAAATTATACGCTACTGAAATATTTCTGAGTTTTACAAAATCAGACTTGAATGTAAACGGATCACCTATCTGATCGTTTCTGTAACCTGTCCATAAATTCTGTAAACCATTACCTGCAACAGTAATTGCAACGGTGTTAGGTAAGCCGGTGTTTACATTAACTCCCGGAAAAACATAACCACCTTCACGACCAGTCAACGACAATTTGCTATGTCCTTGTCTTGTCATATTCAACAATGTGGATGTTAATACGGTACCTCCAAACTTATAATCGATGTTTATTCCAACACTCAGATTCTTGTAAGTAAAATTATTATTCCAACCACCTGTAAATTTAGGGATGGCACTTCCAACTGGATTAAAACCACCCGTAATACCTGCCGGGTTTGTATTTGAAGGCAGTGGACGACCATCGTTACCTACGAGAATTTCGCCTTTATCATTTCTCCTGTATGTTCTTGTATACAGTTGGTTCATAGCCAAGCCTTCTGTGTACCTTATTTCACCAAGGAACTCATTTCCGGTGCCATTAAAATAAAGCAACAGGATTGTTCCGCTTGGATTGCCCACATTCAGGACTTCTGTTTTAAGAAACGTATTATTCCAGGAAGTTGTCCAGCTAAAATTTTTACTTTCTGCTGCTTTGTATTCCACCAGGGTTTCTAAACCGCTGTTCTTTAAGGAAGCCTCATTTCGTTTAGAGGTAGTATATCCGGATCCGGTGGAAAGAGGAACATCTACTATTTGGTCGGTGGTTACTTTATCAAATACTGCAACATCAAGCATCAACTTGTTTTTAAACAGCCTTAACTCCAAACCTATTTCTTTTTCCGTAACGGTAAATGGCTGTAACAATGGATTTGGGGCGAGGTTTCCATTAATACTTGCTGTAGTTTGACCATTAAACAGATTGGCACCAAGTCCATATGTGAGCAAACCGTCATAAGGGTTCACTCCAGCTATACTCCCTGCCGTTGCATAAGAAGCTCTTAGTTTACCAAAAGAAAGCCAATTCAGATTCTTTAAGAGCTCGGAAAAAACAAAACTACCTGATACAGAAGAATAGAATTTACTGTTGTTCTCAGGGTTTAGTATCGAAAACCAATCATTTCTTCCTGTAGCATTGACATATAATAGCCCATTATATCCTAATTCAACCCAACCATAGAGTGAATTGACACGTTGCTGACTATAGTTATAACCATCACCTGCACCTTTTACTGTACCATTCCTGTAAGAGTAAAGATCAGGAACAGTAAAATTAGTTGCTGTTTGCGCTATGTTTTTCCACTCCGAACGCAATGTATTTCCGCCAACGCTTGCGTCAACAGAAAATTTTCCAAACTCCTTGCTGGCACCAAAAAGGAAGTCGGCATTAATATCGGTTGTAGTGGTATGGTTCAGGTTATAACCACCTCTGTATGTAACAGTGGGAGTAGTCGTAGCAATTCTTGTGTTGGCACCTGTACCGTTCAACGTAAACCATTCTGCAAAATTATCGCCACGATCGTAGTTGAAACGACCCTGTGCATAGAGCCAATCGGTAATGTCATACCGTAGTGTAGCTGTTCCAAGAAAACGATTTCTGTCTTCTTTGTATCGTTGACCGTTTTGCAAAGCAAAGTAAGGATTATTCACTGTTCCCTGGAAGCCGTTGGTTCTCCATTCAGCTCCTGTAGCGGGATCTTTCGCACTCTCCCTATAGGCAGAGAGTGGAGTGGAAATCGGCATACGGGTAAAAAAGTTTACTGCACCATCGCCCTGTGTACCAATTTGCGGCGGATTGATATAATCCTCATCTGTATAGTTCACGTTTACCTGCAACCTGAGTTTTTTAGCGATGGTTTGATTTACCCCTATATTAAAAATCCTGCGTTTATACTCATTGCTGGGCACAATCCCTTTCGCACTCGTTGTTGAGATAGAAGTTCTGAAACTTCCGTTTGCACCACCGCCCGACATACCAAGTGTATTGGTTAAGTTTGTTCCGGTTTGCAGGAAGTCAAAAAGTTGATGCGGATTAGCAGAATAGGGGCGCATTTGTCCATCGAAATTGATGGTAGGTTGTCCATCTAATTTTGCTCCCCATCCCCACTGACCATTACCTTGTATTTGAGCTGCGGTTGTAAACTTGTTACCGCCCTGCCCTTGACCATATTCAGTTTGCACAATTTCGTCCATGAAATTCAATGCCTGCGATGAAGTATAACTGGAAGTAAAATCAACGCCGATACCGGAATTTTTTGAACCCGATTTGGTGGTGATGATGATGGCACCGGCAGCCGCTCTTGAACCATACAAGGCAGCAGCAGCAGCACCTTTCAATACCGTCATACTTTCAATATCATCCGGATTAATATTTGCTAAATTATCACCACGGTCACGTTGTTGACCGGCACCTTCAGCATTTCTTACACCCTGATCCATCGGGAGACCGTTAATTACTAAAAGGGGTGAGTTTGTTGCTCCTGCAAAACCAACTTGTCCACGCAGGCGAATCTGGTTACTGGAACCTGCACCGGCAGCAGGAGGTGTAATATTTAAACCAGCAACTTTACCTACCAGCGATTCACCGATATTGGTAGTTCGCTGTCTTACGAGATCTTCCGCATTAACAGTGGTTGTGGAATAACCCAGTTTCTTTGCTGCACGTTTCACGCCAAGCGCTATCACAACTACTTCTTCCATATTTGTTCCAACGGGCGTCATCGTAACAGAAACAGTTGTTCTGCCATTGAGGGGAACTTCTAAGTTTGTAAATCCAATAAATGTGAACAGCAATACGTCTGTTCCCGCAGCATTAATGCTGAAATTGCCGGAAGCATTCGTAGTGGTTGCTTTGTTTGTACCTTTTACTGTTACAGTTGCCCCGTTAACGGGCTTGCTTTCCTCATCCAGCACGGTGCCGGTAACTGTTTGCGCATTTGCTGCTGTAAAAATTGTTAAGAGGAAGAATGAAACCAGAAGCCGGATCAAACCCGTGTTGGTTACGGCTTGAAATTTTACCTTCATAATGCAATCGTTTTGGTTATGTGATGAGTGACTAGGGGAATTGGCATAATGCCCCACTTTACTAAAACTTATGCTAAAGTATCTACACCGTCATCCAAAAACTTCCAATAAAAAACTTCGTTGAATTTTGCAAATGCAGATGAGATAAATTGATTTTCTTTATACACGCTGTTATTGATAACAACGATTGCGAAACGATGATTTTCTAAAGCTTGCCCGGGTTTTTATATGAATCAATTTGTGCTTTGCCATAATGTTGCCTCGGAATTGCGATTGTTTCCGCATATTATTGAAATAGGCGTAATCAAAAATCCTGCAATACGTCTCAATGGCTTCCCTTGTGAAATTGATCGTTGTTTAAAACTGTATTATATACAGGAAGGAAAATTTGAATGGTGTATCAACGACCGGTCGTACACACTTTTTCCCGGTGATGTAGCATTGATATTACCGGGCACTCCGTTTGGTAATGAAGGGAATGTACTGGAGATCGGATGTTTCTCATGGATTCATTTACAGATCGGCAAAAATGAAAAAGGTGAATTGGAAAATCCTGCGTGGAGCAGTTTATCGGAAGCAGAGAGCTATGCAATTAATAAAATACTGCAATCGGACCATACGCCCATACTTCAAAAATTTACAGATGCCGGCGTTATTCTGAAAGGAATACAAACGGAATTATTTAAACAGGAGATCGGTTTCCAGGCAAGAGTTAATCACCTGATCGATGAAATTTTTATACAGGTAAGCCGGCAGTTTACCAGAATGTCGAACCCCGGTCGTGACTTTCCAAAAACATTTATGAAGCTGGAACAGGAACTTCGTCAAAATCTTTCGCACCAATGGACAGTGGAGGAAATGGCGGCATTGGTAGGATTGGGTACAACACTGTTCAATGAGAAAGTAAAAAGTTACTCCGGCTTTTCACCATTGAACTATTTGATCAATATCCGTATTTCAGAAGCGATCAAACTATTGAAGATCCCGAAAATCAGCCTCACAGATATTGCACTGGATACAGGCTTTTATTCATCACAACATTTCTCGACCACGTTTAAAAAATTAACCGGGTACACGCCCAGCGAATTTCGAAAAAACCATATTGGAACAAACTAATTTATAATCAAATGGAATGTATCATCACCATAGAACTCGGCACCAATGCAGTAAGAGTTTACGCATTTGATCTTAATGGAAATATCATTGGCTCATTGAAAGGATACTGCCCCACCTTTCACAGTGAGCCTGATTACAGTGAGCAGGATCCTGACCAGATATTTATCACGATGCTGTATGTACTTAAAAACCTGTTGAATGAAGTACTGCATCCAAAAAAATATAAAGTTCGATGCATTTGTTTCAGCTCATCGATGCATAGTGTACTGGCCGTGGATAAACGTGGCAACCCAATGGGACATGCCATTACATGGGCCGATAACAGGGCCAACAAAGAAGCAACCGAACTTAATAAATCACCACTTGGTAAAAAGATCTATAGTGCTACAGGTACACCAATACATCCGATGTCGCCGCTAACAAAAATTGCATGGATCAAAAATAACGAGAAAGAAAAGTTTAAACAGGTCAGTAAATTTTTATCGCTGAAAGCTTATATTTTACAACAGCTTACCGGAGAGTATGTAATTGATTACAGTATTGCCTCTGCAACAGGGTTGCTGAATATTCATAAAATAAAATGGGAAACGGAATCACTGAAGTTTGCAGGCATTACTACTGCAATGTTACCAGACTTAGTACCGGTTGATACAAAAGTGGGGAAATTAAATAAAGCTTACCAGGCATCATTAGGATTATCAGCAGATACAAAAATACTGGTTGGTTCAAGTGATGGTTGCATGGCTGTTCTTGGTGATGGTGTAAATGGTGAAGGTGTGGCAACGATTACCGTTGAAGACAGTGGCGCTGTAAGAGTGGTAAGTGATAAAGTAATGCAGGATGATAAACAGCGCTTCTTTAACTACCTGCTTACTGAAAACAAATATATTTCCGGCGGGCCTACAAATAACGGCGGTGTCATCTTCGAATGGTTCACCCGTCAGTTTGGTGATTTTAAAAACCCATTTGACTTAGAGCATACGATGCTTGAGTTGATCAATGATGCATCGAAAGTTCCTGCTGGTTCAGATGGATTGATCTTTCTTCCTTATTTACTCGGAGAGCGTGCACCAATATGGAACCCCAATGCAAGAGGTGTTTTCTTTGGCATAAATATTAAACACGAAAAATCACATTTTGTAAGAGCTGCTATTGAAGGCATTCTCTATGAGATCTACAGCATTGGAAAAACATTGCAAGAACACAGGACCATCAACAGCCTTTCGATCAATGGAAGTTTTGGCACATTGCCTTTCTTTACACAAATGGTGGCAGACATTTATAACAAACCGGTTCGCTTGCGACAGAACTATCAAAGTGTAAGTTATGGATCGTACCTGTTAAGCGCTACCGAAATGGGTATTTACACATCATTGGATGAGGCTGCAAAAACTGTTGTGCTGCCCGATCTGGCAACACCGGATAAGCAGAACAACAAAATGTACCTGAAGTACTATCCAATATTTGAACGGTTAAGTACCAAGCTGGCAACTGAGTTTGCTGATATAGCTGCATTGCAACATGAGTAAGGTTACTGCTCAATAAAAGTTGCTGCCGAAAACAACACCGGATCATTTCTACATTCTAAAGAATTAAACATACCATGGCGATGCTTAACAGATCAGTTGCTTTCTATTTACTTTCTGCAGTGTTTGCAATAGCGGCTGTTTTATTCTGGCAAACAGATAATATTAATTTGACTGGCTGGTCGCTGGCTTTGTTTTTTTTAAGTCTTGCTTTTGCTTTCAGGGGTAGTGCATTATTAAAAGGTCTTTCGTTCACAGCGATCATTTTTGCTTCTGTTACAGTGGCAATGTGGCATCCGGAATATTTTACCACCTGGGGTAGCTTTTCGTTAAGCAGTACGATTATCCCATTTATTCAATTACTCATGTTTGGTATGGGATCATCCATGAGTCTGAACGATTTTGCTGCCGTTGTTAAATCTCCAAAAGGAGTTGTGATCGGTGTAGCAAGCCAGTTTGTAATTATGCCCTTGCTTGGTTTTACATTATCAAACGTAAGCAACTTTCCTCCCGAAATAGCAGCAGGTATTATTCTGATCGGTTGTTCGCCAAGCGGGCTGGCATCAAACGTAATGGCCTACTTGTCAAAAGCAAATCTTGCATTATCAATTACCATTACATCCATTACAACACTGCTTGCGCCATTTGTTACACCGTTACTGATGAAATTATTTGCCGGCGCTTTAATTGAAATTGATGTATTAAAGATGATGTGGGATATTTTTAAAATGATCATCATTCCTATTGGCGCAGGGTTGTTGTTCAATAAATTATTAAAAGGGAAAATGAAATGGCTGGATGATGCGATGCCTTTCATTTCAATGTTTGCGATTACCTGCATTGTTACAATTATCACTGCTTCCGGGAGAGATAACCTGCTCAAAATTGGATTGCTCTTAATTGGAATTGCATTAGTTCACAACGTTTTTGGATATCTGTTGGGTTATTGGAGCGGTCGCTTGTTTAAAATGAACGAACGGGATTGCCGAACCATTGCCATTGAAGTAGGTATGCAAAATGCAGGACTTGCATCCGGCATTGCAAAAGAACTGGGAAAAATTGCAACCGTCGGTTTGGCGGCTGCTGTATTTGGACCATTGATGAATATCACCGGTTCAGCATTGGCAAGCTGGTGGCATAACCGTCCGCCTGTTGAAAAAACAAATGAAATGAGCCATGATAGTGCTGATCACCAACCGTGATGGTTATTTGGCGAATTCCATTTGGCCAAAAAAAATAAAAAAAGCAAATAAAAAAGAAATGAACCAAATCACTCCATAAAAACAATCGCTATGATAAAAATTAAAAATGGTTTGCTTGTGTTGTTGCTTTATGTATTGTTTCAACCACTGCAAGCACAGCAAGTGCAGATCAGCAAAGAACATTTGATTTCATTAACACCACTTTGGACGGGTGAACGTTTCTCTGATGGTCGACCAAAAGTTTCGGATCAACTTTTACAACGAATGAAAAAAGTAAGTGTGGAAGAAGCATGGGCGGTAATGAAAAGTGCCGGCTATGCTTATCAAATTGCAGAAGGCTGGCAGGTGATCCATCCCGACAGTGTATTGGTTGGCCGTGCTGTAACAACAACGTTTATGCCCGGTCGACCTGATGTGTGGAAAGCCATCGATTCAGTTGGAAAAAAAGCAGGAAAACGTGGACAAAATACATGGGCTGTTGACATACTTGTAAAGGGCGATGTTTATGTAGCAGATCAGTTTGGTGCACAAAAAAACGGACCAACTATTGGTGATAATGTAGGCAATGCCATTTATGCAAAAACAGGAAACGGCATCGTATACGATGGGGCATTGCGTGATGTGGAAGGATTAAAAGATATTCCCGGCTTTACATCTTATTATACAAGCTACGATCCATCGTTTCATAATCCTCCGGGCGATCTTACAACTATGATCGTTGGCATTAATCATCCCACACGCATACGAAGAGTAACTGTAATGCCGGGTGATGTTGTATTGGGCAAACTTGGAGTTGTGGTATTTATTCCACCACACCTTGCAGAACGTGTTGTTACAACATCTGAGATCGTACGGTTAAGAGATATGTTTGGTCATGAACGTTTGCGTGAAGGAAAGTATACCGCCGGACAAATTGATGCAAGATGGAGTGATGAAATTGAGCGTGATTTTTCAAAATGGCTCAACGATCACATTAGTGAACTGCCTGTTGGGAAAGAATTTATACAACAATATTTAAAAGACAGGACCTGGTAACATCTATTCAACAATCGATTCACTCACTATCTAAAAATATATTACATGAAGAATAATAATTCACGCAGATCATTTTTATCAAAAGCTGCACTTGCATCAGCTCTCATGCCACTTGCTTCACTGCAGGCATTTGGTGAAGGCTACGAGGTAGCAGTTGATCGTACACCCAAACCTTCTGCACCATCTGATTTGAAAATTACAGATATCAAATGCGGTTATATCCGTGGCAGTTTGTTTGTAAAGATTTATACCAACCAGGATATTTATGGTGTAGGAGAAGGAGTAGATGCTGTTCCTGGCACCTATCACCTTGTGAAAAATTTTGGATTTCGATTAAGAGGAAAAAGTCCGTTGAATGTGCACCGGTTGTTTGAAGATATTCGAAGAGGTGGTTTTTTCCAAGGGGCACAGGCAGGCATGTATATTGCTGTTTTATCGGCTATTGAAACTGCACTATGGGATCTTACAGGTAAAGCATTGAACGTTCCCGTGTATCAATTGCTGGGCGGGAAATTTCGTGATAAAATAAGAGTGTATTGCGATACAGCTTTGTATCAACGCAACTTACCAACGCCAAAAGATTTTGCTGAAGCTGCATTGAATTCAAAAAAGATGGGCTTTAATGCCATTAAGTTTGATCTTGATCAGGCAAATGATCCCAACAAATATGATGCGTATAACTGGACGGCGAGCCCCATGGAACTGCAACGCATGTATGATCAAATTGCAGCAGCAAGAGAAGCGGTTGGACCAAACATTGACATTTGTGTGGATATGCATGGCCGTTATGATGCAGTAACAGCACAGGCAATAGCAAAACGATTGGAGCCGTTGAATTTAATGTGGCTGGAAGAACCTATACCTGCTGAGAATGTGGAAGCGTATAAATTAATCACAGAAAGTACGAGTACACCTATTTGTGCGGGAGAAAATCATTATCTGGCTTATGGTTTCCGTCGAATGCTCGAAATAGGTGCCGTTGATATTGTAATGCCTGATCTGCAAAAAGCAGGTGGACTTGGTGAAGGCCAACGTATCGCCAACCTTGCGAATTTGTATTACACACCGTTTGCTCCACACATGGTGGCATCGTTCCTTGGTGCAATGGCTGCCGCACATGTATGTGCATCAGTTCCTAACTTTTTGATATTGGAGTGGCAATCGTATTTCCACACCAATCCAATGTTCAAAGAAATTGTAACGTATGATGGTGAGTGGGTGAAAGACAGTAACATCACTATTTCTGATAAACCAGGCATAGGAGTAGACATCAATGAAACGGCGATGAAGAAATATGCAGTGCCGGGTGTTCCGTTTTTTGAATAGCGATGAACGACTCAAATAAAACATCGTCCTGCAGCATATACAAATGTTGCAGGACTTTTTTTATGAGCGATCGAGAGTGAGTTTGTATTTAGAGTGAATAATACAGCAATATTTTATTGCTGTATCAACGTGCACGATCCATAATTTCCATTGTTACCAATGCTTCTTCCAAACTGCAGGGATTGGGTCCTTCATTTCGGAAAAACTGTACCACGTTATTGATATGCGGTTGCTGGATATGTGTGGGATATTGCATTTCGATCAATTCTGTTCCTTCATTGGTAAGAAGTGTAAGATGCCCCATGCTAAAAAAACTGAAACGTATGCTTCCCCTATCGCCAATGATCTCACAGGAATCTTCAACAGCCGAATCAGCAATATTGAAATTCCATACACCGTTGAAGTAAACTTCATTTGCAAATGAAAGCCGAACCATTGTTACATCCGGTGCATTGTAGTGTTTTCCCTGGTTGGTTGCAAACACATCCACCATTTCAGGTTTACCAAATATCCAATACAGAATATCCAACTGATGTGGTGAAAGATCATGAAACAACCCGCCACCCGAATACTGCGGATCAATCCGCCAGTTATCACCTGTTTGTGCTACAATTTTACTTTGTTGTGGCTGCAGTGTTTTAAGTAACACCAACTTCACTTTCCCAATACGGTTCTCTTCAAGCAATTGTTTAATCGTTCGAAACAACGGCAACGCCCTTCTGTAATGTGCAACAGTTACTTTGCCTGTATACTTTTTTTCATACCCGATCATTCGCTTTACCGAAGCAACATCTGTTGTAACAGGTTTTTCAACATAAACAGGCTTTCCTGCTTTCAATGCCAGTTCTGTATATGTTTCATGTAACGAAGGTGGCGTAGCAATGTACACTGCATTCACTTCGTTGTCGTTTACCAGATCTTCTGCATTGGTATAAAATTTCGGCACCTTGTGCCGTTCTGCAAAGTCTTTTGCTTTTGCAGCATCACGCCGCATCACCGCTACCAGTTTTGAATGTGGTACTTTGCTGAAAGCAGGTCCGCTCTTTATTTCGCACACATCACCACATCCGATAATTCCCCATTTGATCATTTCAGTTTGTGTAATCATAATTAGTGAAGGCCGCTATGAATCTGTTATCACTATGATTTTTATCTTCTTTCCGGTAGCCATTGCTTCATACACGGAGGTGATCAGCTTCACATCTCTTCTTCCCATTTCACCGGAAGCAATCGATGGTTGATTTTTCATCATTGATAAAGCCATAGCATCCATTTGTTTTGCCTGCTGATTAATGTTGGTAAAATTCATTGGACCTTCCGATGTTTTTCCTCTCAACCCTCCATAATTATAAGCAGGCGATAATTCAAATGTTCCTTTCTCAGCTTCTGCTTTCAAAAAGTTCATGTTACTTCCATAGCTTGCTTCACCCTCAGCCATTAAACCGTTCGGCATTTCAAATTGCCATTTCAGCGATTGCTCTACTTCTTTGAATTTATCTGCTATTGTTTTAGGGCCTTCCTGTGCAGTAACTGAAACGGGCACCATACCGGTTGTGTAACACAAACCCTGTACACAATAAATACCCAGATCCTGCATCGGACCACCACCAGCCAGATCTTTTTTCAACCGCCATTGTGTTGGATCGCCTATCACGAAACCAAAACCTGCTGTCATTTTTTTGATATCGCCATACACTTTTGTTGTTCCCAACCGCATCATTTCTACATTGTGCGGCTCAAATTGTAAACGATAACCAACAGATAATTGTTTACCGGCTTTCTTTGCTGCAGCAATCATTTTATCACAATCAGCAACGGTAAGCGCCATTGGTTTTTCACAGATCACATGTTTACCCGCTGCAAAACCACGGATGACATATTCTGCATGCATGCTGTTGGGCAGTACAACATAGATAATATCAATATCAGGATTGTCTTTGATCGAATCATAATTATCGTAGTTGTAAATATTCTTGTCAGGAATATTATACTTCTCTTTCCATACAGGAATTTTTGATGGAGTACCTGTAACAATTCCGGCGAGATAACAATGCTCAGTTTGTTGCAATGCTGGGGCTAACTGTCCACCGGCATAACCGCCAAGACCCACTAACGCAATACCGAGCTTACCTTCTTTCTTTTGTTGCATGATTGTTTGGTTTTGTTCATCAGCAAATGTGGAAGAAGCCAGTGGGATACTTAATCCTGCCAGGCTTAACTGATAAAGAAATGCTCTTCTGGATTTAGTTGTGTTGTGTTCCATCTGAAACGTTTTAAATCGTTATAGAATGATTGCATTTGACTTTTTCTATACAAACAGGTTATTCAAAACTAAGCCAGTCAACTTCTACCTGCTTTCCATCTTTCGATACTACAAACAAATTTTGAACCCTAGTTTGTGTTTTTAATAAGGTTGCTTTTGTCAACTTCCATTCATTGCTTTTTGGAATGCGAACTTCTGCAATGACGAGCCCTGTGATGCTGTTGGCACGAAGTTGCAGAACTGTTCCTTCGGTTGACATTGCATTTACTGTTACGGTTTTCAATGGCTTGTTACCAAAATCAACACTATTGTATTGCAGCCATGCACCCGCACCATTGAAGATGGTTTTCCATCCTTTGAATGTGTTGAGTGTATCAAGAAATGCAATAGTTGTTCCCTGTTCACTCAGTTGCGTATAGCGATCGATCTGAATTTGTTTCGTAGCAGGAGTTACTCCAACACCACGTAAGGTAGGAATTACTTTTTTGATAGTTCCATCTGCATTGAACGATAAACTATCGATACGAATAGAGCGTGCTTTATCAAATTTGGGCGAATAATCGTTGTGATGATAAAACAGGTACCACTGCTTTTTATATTCAATGAGGGAGTGATGATTGGTCCAGCAACCGGTTGGCGATTCATCCATTATAGCACCTACAATTTTAAAAGGACCGAGTGGGTTTGTACCAATTGCATATTCCAGTCGTTCAATTTTATTTTCAACATGCGGATAGGTCATGTAGTAAATTCCATTCCGCTCAAATACAAACGGACCTTCTTTCAAACCTTTTGTTGGCAGCTCTCCTAATATTTTTAATTCCGAATCCAACTCCAGCATATTTGCTTTTAACTTGGCACCATAAATATTTCCTGCCGACCAATAGAGATACGCTTGACCGTCTTTATCAATAAACACATTGGGATCAATTCCTCTTACACCAGCAATGGGTGTTGCTTGAGGAATATATGGGCCTTCGGGTTTATCAGCTACCGCCACACCAATAGTAAAGCCACGTCCATGCGCCACCGTATCTTTTGCGGCCGTTGGAAAATAGAAATAATATTTTCCATTGCGTTCAATACAATCGGGAGCCCACATGCTGTAACTATCCGGACGAACCCACGGCACTTTATTTTGTGTTACAATTACACCATGGTCGGTCCAGTCGGTGAGATTTTCAGAAGAGAAGACATGATAATCTTCCATGCAAAACCAACCTACACGTCCTTTACCTTCTGTTGCAAGAATATCATGCGATGGAAAAACAAATACTTTGTTGCCAAATACTCTTGCAGTAGGATCGGCAGTAAATTGATTGGTGATAAATGGATTTTGTGCCTTTAACGTTGAAGCTCGAAGAGAAGTGTTGCAACCGCAGAAGAAATGAATGTATTCGCATAGCTATTTTTTTATTTATTATTTCGATTGTTGTTTTTGTTGTACATATTCTGCCACATCGATCATAGTAGATATCCATATCTCTTTTTCCTGTTGTTTGAGGTAGCGTAAAAATTTTCGATGTTCTTCAATGGATACATTCAAACCGTTACCGCCACCAACACCGTGAAATAAAATCACCAGTAATGAATTTGTTTCCTTGGCTTTCTTTACCCATTGAATCATTTCTTCGGCTGTATGATTGTTCACCATGTAACAATCCACATCAGCCAGATTTACTTCGCTGAGTTTGTGCATTTCATTCCGCACACTGCGCATGGCAACAAAATCCTGTTGAATATCCTTGCTGAAATCAATACCAGCAGCTTTGGTATCGCCACAGGTAAAGGCAAAAGTTCGTTTTGTTTTTCCATCGAGCGATTGGAGAAATGTGTTCGTCATACGTACTTCATCTACCATCCGCTGCACGGTATACTTTCCAAGATCATAATCCGGCTTCACCCATTCACGTCCCACACCACCAATACAGGGATGATAGAGTGTATGATTACCCAACTCGTGTCCTGTTGTTGCAATGGCTTTCCATTCTGCCAATCGTCGTTTGGTGGACTCAGCAAAAGCTGTAACATAAAAGGATGCTTTTAATTGCAATGAATCCAGTACAGGAATAGCATTGTCTAAATGTTCATCAATAGCATCATCGTATGTAATTACCACGGCTGCTTGTTTTCCATTCCAACTGCCGGAATTTTGGGCAATACCATGCAGGGTTAAAAGAAACGATAAAAGGCCAATGAAAATTTGTTTCCGGTTCATGTTGTCTCTTGTTTACAAATCGTTGATATAATGTGTACGTATTTAATTCCCAGAAATTGAATCACTGATCCTGAAATAATCAAAATCAACAAATCCACCTGTTTCTTTTGTTGCATAGTTGAACAGAGTAAAACGATAGCCCATGAAATGCGGAAGGGTGTATCTCATTTTTAATTGCGTGCCAAATTTTATCCAGTTCTTTCCATCAACGCTGTAAAAGAAATCAGCTATATCTTCCCTGTCAATGAAATTACATTCTGCTTTAAAATAAACAGTTGACTGTGCAAAAGGCAGGCGTTGTGTCTCTTCCGGCTTTCCGGTGCTTGCGTTGATCATCACCAGTTCTTTGTTATTAGCTGTTACACGCACAGCAATCAACCCATAATTTTTTTGCAATAAAGCCAATCCTGCAACATCACCTTCTTTCATATTTGAAACATCCAATGCCGTAACACCGGTGCAAACAGGACCAATAGTGCGTTGCGTCAATGAATTTTTTGCTGAAAGAAAACTTGTATCAACTCTGCCTGTAGTAAGACGTAAAAAACCTTTACGTGCTGTAACCGACCACAGACTATTGTCAGGATTATGATTCCATTGCCAAACCAAAGGCAACGCAGCATCTTTTCGTTTTCGTTTAAATTCATCGGAAGCAACAATGCCTGGAATCAATCCTTTACTTGCAGGTAAGTTGAGCATTGATGGCACTTTTCCATTTTCACCTAATACGGGCCAGCCATCTTCCCATTTCACAGGAACTAAATAGGGAATGCGACCTACTGCACCATAATCACGAAAAAGATAAGAGTACCATGTTCCGTCGGGCATATCGATCAACCCACCTTGTGCAACGCCGATATCCTGTAAAGCAACCCTTCCTTCCCATGGACCGGTTAGTTTATCTGCACGATGAATCACAACTGTACGCATACCTCCTCTTGGCCATGTGATGTTGAAGAGATAATACTTGCCGTTTACTTTAAACAGTTGCGAACCTTCTCCCAAATTACTTTTTGCAACTTTTTCACTCGGTGCACTTGCATTTTCCACTACCACTTGATTCATTCCACCTGGTTTGATACCAGATACATCTTCATTCAGCTCAACCAAGGTGAGTTTATGGTTTCCATAAAGCATATACACTTTATCATCATCAAAGAACAATGAATGATCGTGCAGACTTGGTTGAAACGAAACATGTTTCCACGGGCCCTTCTCAATATTCTTTGTTGAGTAGATATGTGTTTTGCCACTTGTTGCTGCAAAAGTTGAAACATAATACGTGCCTTTGTGGTAACGGATACTACTGGCCCAAGACCCACGACCGTACGTGAATTTTCCATTCTCCAGATTCATATCATCGTTGCTCACTAATGTATCGTATGCATAGCCGATCAGTTTCCAGTTAACAAGATCAGTTGATTTCATGATAGGTACTCCCGGGCTCATGTGCATGGTAGTGCTGCTCATGTAATAATTATTGCCCACACGTATCATTGACATATCCGGAACATCAGCAAAGATGAGCGGGTTTTGTGCCTGCTTCTGTTGCGCAATAACAATTGTAATGCTGCTGCAAACTATTCCTAAAGCGAGGATGAATTTCTTACTCATTTTCATTCATAATTTTTAATGCAATACATTTTGCAACCGATGCTGCAGATCACTTTACAGGCTTCACCCCTTCTGTTGTTTGAATAATTTTTTGAATCGTTCCATCTTCGTTGTAATACATATAGTCTACACAAATAGAACGCCTGTAACTGCCGCCTGTCGGTAACATGCCATTGTGATAAAAGAAATATGACTTTCCTTTGTAATCAATGATGCCGGGATGTGTAGTAAAACTGTTGGGCACATTTTCCTGTATAATGCCTTTGTATTCCCAAGGACCGGTTGGGCTCTTGGCCATACAGTATTCGATCATTTCAGGTTTCGTACCTGCACTTGCATACACTAGGTAATACCATCCGTTACGTTTGTACACCCACGGACCTTCAATAAAATTTTTAATGCTCACCACATTGATAGGGCCATCCAACTCGATCATGTTTTCTTTCAGCTTTACCCATTTGCAACTTCCATTGCCCCAGTACATATAAGCTTGTCCATCATCATCGATCATGACTGTGGGATCAATATCATCCCAACCATGTTTTTTATCCGTCGTCATTTCGTTGATCACGAGCGCCTTTCCAATTGCATCTTTGAAAGGACCAGTTGGTTTATCCGATACAGCAACACCAATTGCTGCGCCACCCTTACTTACGCTGCCTTTTTTATGAAACGTTGAAACAAACCAATAGAATTTGCCATCACGCTCAATACATTGCGCAGCATATGCATCACCTGTAGCCCATGAAAATGTGTTTGGCGAAAGTAATGTGCCATGATCTTTCCAGTTCTTCATATCGGTTGTTGAAAATACACGCCAGTCGGGCATTTTGTAATTGGTGGCAGTTACCGACGCAGTATCATGACCTGTGTATAAGTATAAAGTGCCTTTGTGCACAATCGGCGAAGGGTCGGCTGTGAAGACGTGTCTGATGATCGGGTTTTGTGCAAACGAAATAATACTTACCAGGCATGCGAGTGAAAAAGAAGTTATTTTTTTCATGTTCAGTTTTATTTTGTTTTAATGCGAATCACGGTGAGTGACATAGCCGGTGTTTTGTAATTAAATTTTTTACTGATGTTGAATGTTGATGTTACAGGTGCAATTGCAGTGCTGTTGACAAATGAATTTTCATCAGTACCAATTCCACTTAGCTGTGTAACGGTTGCAACTGAAACAACTTTTGGAAACGCAGCAAGGTTTAACTGGAACTGTTGTGCACTTTTGCCGCCATTCACAAGCTTCAGAATAATATCACCGGTTTTGCTATCGTACACACAAGAGCCTGCCAGTAATGAATCGGCATTATTTTTTGAGATCACTTTGTCAACATAGTAATCACCTGCATTTGCTGAGAAGAGTTTTTGCACATGATAGTTGGGTGTGAGATAATAGCTGCTGTTGTTAAAGAAGATCATGTCTGTCGTCCATTGTGTAAACTTATCCTTTGCAAGTAAAGGTGCATACGATGCCATGCTTACAACATCACCATTACGTTCAAGCCCGGTCATATACAAAGCTTCGGCAATAGCATTGTATAATTTATTACCCCATGATGCATATTCACCGAGATATACTTTGCTCTCTTTTCGCTTGTATTGATCATAACGGTATTGATTGCTGATGAGCCATTCCGGCTGCACATAATAATGTTCATCAATTACATCTACTTTCAGTTGATTGGCAACCGTCCAGCCCTTGTCAAAATCTTCACCAGAATGAAAAGGTCCGCTTGTACCAACAAGAATAATGTTTGGATGTTTTGCTTTCACTGCATCATGGATCATTTTAAAACGCTGTTCAAATTCAGGAGTGATCTTATCCTCATTTCCAATACCAACATATTGAAGATTGAACGGTGCAGGATGACCTGCTGCTGCACGTTTTGCTCCCCAAGTTGAAGTAACAGGTCCGTTTGCCCATTCAATCAAATCCAATACTTCCTGGATATATTCCTGCATTTCTTCCATAGGTAATGCTCGCTGGCCTGTACCGCCAATACGCCACGTACCACCTGAATTCTGACAACTGACTGCAGCCGGTAAAACAGGTAATGGTTTAGCACCGATATCTTCACAGAACTGGAAATATTCAAAATAACCGATGCCGGTTGTTTGATGATAGCCCCAGATATTGCGTTGTGCTTTTCGTTCTTCAATTGGGCCAATGGTATTTTTCCAACGATACATATTTCCTAAACCATCCCCATGTACCAAACAACCGCCGGGAAAACGAATAAACGACGGTTTCATATCAGCAAGCAATTTTGCAAGATCTGGTCGTAGTCCGTTTGGCCGGTTACGAAATGTCTTTTCAGGAAACAGCGACAGCACATCAATGGCTGTTTTTCCTTTTGTAGTTGCGAGTATCACCAATTGAGCTGTGTCGTGACTTTGATTTGCAATTAAACTCGTTGTATATTTTTTCCAATCAACGGATGATGTGGTCAACTTTGTTTCAGCAAGTATTTTTCCTTGCGGTGTTTGTAACGTAATTGTAAATGAAACCGGCTCTTTACTGAGTTGCCGTGCATGCATGGTAAAATTGTATTGATCATTTGCCTTTACAATCATTCCGTCAAAGCCAAAATTCTTAATGCCCACACCTGATATACCGGTAAATTTTTCTTCCTTGCCTATATGCTCCACATCAAGAACAATGTAATGCGGATTATTTGCATGTACAGGATTAGTTGTTTCTACACTTATTCTCCCATAGGAAAAACCCGTAGTGATGTATTCCCAATATGAAAGCGGATGCCACTCTTTGCGTTCAGTTGGATTGTATTCGAACGATCTGTTTTGCACCTGCTCTGCATATAAACCTCCATCGGCTGCATAGTTGATGTCTTCAAAGAACAAACCGAATAAATCGGTGCTGATCTTTTTACTATTTGGAATGATTGTTTTTTTTTGTTGTGCAAAGCTGAGTGAACATACTGCAACAAAGGCAACCAATACAACTGCCTTCCTGAGTCCCCAAATTCTTATACTAATTTTCATTTTTATTTTTTTACTAATCTCACATCATACACTGCCCCGGCCGTGTGTTCCGGTAATGCCTGAAACTTTACCCGTATTGTTTTCTTTCCGTTAAGCATAGAAGCAGGAATAGCATATTCAACTTCTCTGAACAGTTGAACATTCCATTTGCCGTTGATATTTTCTGTGACAAGTTTTTCATCATCAATATAAATATCAAATGTGCGGTTGCCTCTTTCTGCACCCCAATAGCGAACAAGAAGTTTCAAGGCCGCTTCATTATTTGTTGACAATTGATAACTGAAATATCCGTTGCTTCGTGCCGACCGCCAGAATGCATCAAGATAATTTCCAGTAGTTGAGTTATTCTGTTGAATAAAATGATCTGCTTCCGGTTGTTGTTCACCGGGAGTAACAGCATCAACAGTGCGCTTTTGTAATTCGATCCGCTTCTGTTCTATCACCGTTAATGAATCAATGTAATGTTTGTATTGATTGCTTGTCAACCTCATCCAGTACATCATGTATCTTGAATCATGCAACTGGTAAAACGGTTGTAACTCTAAACGGCCGTTGTTCTTGATTTCCACACCTGATAGCGTGAAATGCAATGGCTTCCCTTTCATCGGTTTTACTGCAGCAACAACTGCAGATTGATTGTTGCTTACAATAACAGGTGCCAGATCGATGGGCAATTTTTTTCCGTGAGCAATATGACCCCAACGACTGTTATCGGCAGTAAGTCCTTTCAAATCTTCTGATCCGGTTTTTGCAGCAAGCAATATTGGGCCATGCAGAAATGCAATGTACTCCGGCACATTCGGCATCGTTTCGATCCTTGTTTGCATCGGCAGTTTCACCAGCACCACATCACCTTTTTTCCAGGTGCGGCGAAGACTGATATACGAATCCTTGTTCACCTGGAATTGCACCGGTTTTCCATTCACGAGAACGCTTACCTGTTTTTGTTTCACCCACGATGGATAACGGATTAGCAACGAAAAAGCAGATGCTCCTTCTGTAACAGTAAGTTTTGTTTGTTCTTCGTACGGAAAATTTGTTTCCTGTTTCAGCTTTACGCCTCTCTTTCTCCAATTGAGTTCCGATGCGATAAAGAGATTTAAGAACAAGGAATCATTTTGATGCGTGTAAATAAACTCATTGTACTTACCATGATTTTCCATTCCGCTTCCTACGCAACACCACATGGCTTCATTCGGCGTTGAATACACTCTGTAATGACGTGGTCTCGCAGGTGTAAAATATACATAGCCTCCATGTTCCGGATGTTGAGTGGAGAGGATATGATTGTACAAAGTGCGTTCGTAATAATCAATATATTTTGCTGATGGTTTCAGGCGAAAAAGATTTTGTGTAAGCTTGAGCATATTGTACGAGTTGCAACTCTCAGGTCCTTCCACTTCATTTACAAACTCATGCGATGCAGCGACACTTGGAAAAAATTCA
This sequence comes from uncultured Bacteroidota bacterium, assembly GCA_963830845.1. Lineage (GTDB taxonomy): Bacteria > Bacteroidota > Bacteroidia > Chitinophagales > Chitinophagaceae > Lacibacter. The sequence goes on from CAWHOR010000004.1 coordinate 61,978, forward strand.
CGTCTGCTGTTTCCGCCAAATGCCAGTGTGCGGTTTTTAGTAACTGTTTCCCAGAAAAAACTTCCGGCATTCAGATACGTTTTATCATTTGTCAGTTCACCAATGCGTTGGAAGCCGACAGCTTTCGGTACCTGGGTGTTGGCATGTTTATTATCCAGCTCATCTTTATTTACCGATAATGGTTCAAGGATTTGCCTGTGAGAAAAGCGTTTGGCTGCAACAAGATATTTCTGATCGCCTGTTATTTGATACGCATCTGCAAACACTTCATTCATGCCGCCATGCTCATTGCCGAGCATCTCTTCCATCTTTGCATCGCTCAACGCTTTTGTAATTGCAATTGCCCAATCACAAAACTGCAGGAACATTTTTTTTGCATCATCATTCCCTGCATACATCCACGCATCTTTTAAGCCTGCATACATTTTGTGTACGTTGTACCAGGGCACCCAATATTTCCAGATAGCACTTGCATCACCTTCTTTGATCTTTGGCCATAGATCTTTTCCATTGGGCACTGCACCAATATAACCAACTGCCCACGACGGATGCAACGTAGCATTCGCTTCCATGCATTGCTTCAGTTCAGCGATCATATACTCCATACGGCGTTTACATTCTGCATTACCTGTGGCAGCATAGTTCATTGCCAATGCCGATAAATAATGTCCGCCTACATGACCATCCAATCCTTCCCAGTTAGCGAAGATGGTTGCTTTGGCAGGCAGACCCGCTTCTTTTCTGTAACCGGCCAGCAAACGATCTGTATCGTATTGTAATAATGTTTGAATGTTGAGATCACGTGCATGTTGAAACGGGCCCTTCAACAATTGAACATCCTGCAAGGCAAATGCATTGGGATATAATTTATCCTGTGCGTTTACTGTTTGCAATAAACACATACCGCCAATGCATACATTCAACAATTGCTTCTGTATTGTACTTCGAACTAAACTCATAATTACTTTTAATTACTATTCTTACTTTATTGTATAACCTAAGAGTGCCAGCATTTTTGCTGCATATCGTTTTCCAAATTCACGGTATCCTTCTGCATTGAAATGAAGATTATCCGGTGAATCGGCACATCCCTTTGATGAAATAACATGTGCAGTTGGAATTATTCCAGCCAACTGATTGATAATATTATTCATCCCTGCACAAACACCACCTTGTTCTGCATGCACCACTTCACCCGCAAGCAACGGAACGTTTTGTGCATTGAGTTGAAGATCGCTGAGCAGATTTTTATACACCACACTTACTTTTTGCGGCCATGTCGTATCACCTGTATTTGATTCGCCCTGGTGCATCAGTATCCCTTTAATGACGCCTTGTTTTTGTGCAAGCTTTGCCATTTCAACCAAACGTCCATAAGGATTACCATCGTACTCTTTCAATGCATTCATCATCCAGTTTGGTGCAGTTGCTGTGTATGTTTGATAATTGTCTCTGTCGAATAGTTCAATTTTACAACCGCCAACAGAAACATTGATCACACCAATTTTTACATTCGCCGGAAGATTCGTTAACAACGTTCTTCCAAAATAATCAACTGGTGTAAGTCCTGTTCTGCAACGGCAAAGCGGAGGAACTGCTGTGTACCATTTTCCTTTTTCTCTGTTGATGGCCGGGCAATCAACCGCTTCCAATACCTGAAAGCGAGGATCGACATTGGTAGTGTCCTGTGCTTCAAGTCTTGCATACCCTTCCATGTTGGATTGACCGAAGCTAAGAAAAATATAAAAGTTGGGATCCTGTGCAACAACTGTCGTATAAGTTGAAAGAAAAATGAATGCGGCGAGTATGACTTTTCTGATCTTCATAATGTGTTTTCGTATGAATGAAATTACTTCTTATAAATATTGAACAAACCCATTTTTATTTGTTTTGATCTTATACACTTTACTATAGCTGACAATGTACAACGTTTTGAGATCAGCATCGCCAAAACATACACTTACAGGGAACGAAGGAAGATTGATCATACCAACGAACGTTCCTTTTGCATTAAATATCTGTACGCCGTAGTAAGTGGCCACGTAAATATTTCCATCTGTATCAATGGCCATCCCATCAGCACTGGATGATTTTCCTTTTCGATCCAATACATTTTCAGTAAGGAACAGCGTAGCAAATTTTCTTCCGTTACTGATGCTGCCGTCGGCATTTACATCATAGGCCCAGATATGATTATCCTTTTCGCTGTTAACCGGAAACCACGATTCATTATCATAACAGTTGTTGATGTAAAGCGTTTTGCCATCGGGAGATAACAGTATTCCATTCGGCATTGCAAATTCATTTGGTTGCACAAGCCTTGTAATTTTTCCTTCAGCAGAAACATAATACACTGCACGGCCTGGTTGAAATTTTGTTGGCTCCATGGTAAATTGCGGATCGGTAAAATAGAAACCACCTTTCGCATCGGTGATCACATCATTAGGTCCGTCAATTGATTTGTCTTCATATTTATCTGCCAATACTTTTACCACTTCGCCTTTCGTATGTCATTTCCACTACACGATGGCCCATCATATCACAAACAATCAGGTTGCCGTTTTTGTAAGGATACAATCCATTGGTTTGCATTTTTCCTTCCGAAATATTTCTATAAGTTCCGTTTGGATCAAGTTCAACTGTTGAACTTTTCTTGGGGTTCGCACCCCAGTTCTGATCAAAGAACATATTGGATAGATAAATTTTCCCATTCATCCATTTCGGTCCTTCTGTAAAAAATAATTCAGGCTTTGTTTTTTTGCCATCAACCAGTAACTCCGGCTTTGCATCAGCAGGAATAATTTCATGATAAGCTGCCAGCCTTGCTTTTTCTTTTTCAAGATAATCTTCCCGTGCAGGCCAGAAGATATCCAATGCATCACAACCCAATTCACCAATAGAGGCACCATGCACCATGTTACCGGGAATACGCACCATATTGTCTGTTTTCATTTCCTGTTCACCATCCAATAAAATTTCACGGCATTCACCCCGTAACACAAACATCAATTGTTCTTCCGGATGAATATGATGCGGAAAAACAGAACCCGGATCCATAGAGATAAAACTCAACTGCATATTTCGGCCCGATAAAATCCGTGAATGTGCATCGGGTGTAAGTGTGGTGAGTTGCAGGTTATATAAATCATATAGTTTATTTGCAGTGATGTTTGGTTGCATCACGTTCTTAATATCTGGAATTTCTGTTGCTGCATTTGCAACATCTGCTTTTTGCAGATAGTCGGCACGCAACGGACTGTACACTTCCAGCAACTTTGCACCTGATGTACCTGCTTTAATAGTAGATGTTGTTCCTCTTTCTGAATAAACAAAATCTGTTTTCGGTGTACCACTATGTGTGCCATCAGGGCTTTCACGTTTTTGTGACAGCATCGACAGTGTCGTTCCGTTTACTGTATATTCAACCGTTCCTTCCAGTACAAACAAAAACCGGTCGGCTGTTAGTACTTCTTCGGGAATGATGGCATTGGGTTGAAGCTGTAACACACTCACCATATTCCCTGCACCCCAGAAAATTTTTGCAGATACACCTGTATGCAATTCAGTACTGTCTAACTGATCGAGGCTGGCTACTTTGGCAGGTTCAATATTCGATTCTACTGTTGAAGCAGGTAAACCTGCTATTGTACGTTTTTTGAGTTGATGCTTTTTGATGAGTTCATTGTTTGTTTTTTCCCATGCTGCTTCGGGCACAGCGTTGCAGTTGGAAAGAATAAAAGAAAAAAGCAACAATGCGCTTATATGCAAAATCGATTTGAATGTGTGTAACAGCATGAGTCGTTCGTTTCTAATATTTTAATATGAACTTGATCGTAAAAGCATTTACATTCATTCTTTATCGTTGCTCATCATCGCCCATTACATCATAGCCTTTCCACTTGAATTGTGTGGCCAAACCGGATGCTGCCGGCCAGGCAATATCGTGTTGTTTACTTGCTACCCATTTTCTGCGGTTCTCTTCTGTATCAAATGAAATTTGTATCTGGTAATTGTATGTTGTTGGCTCAGCTTGAATTTCTTTTGATCGATTTTCCGGAAACAGTCGAAGCAATTTTGATCCGAGGTAACCGGTTTGAACTTTCATCGCAGGAACATAAATGGAGTAGTACATTTTTTCAAACGCTTCTGCATTTTCTTTCGGCACAACAAACTCCATTTGCAAGACCATTGCTTTGGGTTTGATCAATGGATTGTTGATCGTCAAATGATCCTGTTTGGATGCAGCAATACCAATCACCAATAGTTCAAGGTCTTCTTTGCTGTTGTTGGAAAAAATTGGTTTTTCACCAAGAGAGCCAAAGAATGATTCATCCTGTTTTACAGTTGCATTTTGATTATTCAACGTAACAGTTCCTTTTCCTTTTACTACATAGTACACTTCTTCAATGCCATTCAGTTGACGTGTTACTGAACTGTCGGCCGGAATTATAATGTGATCAACATGGTTCCAGTTGGTAGAAAAAATATCAGGACCAAAAACCCGTCTGCTCATGGAAGGTTTAAATCCGGGCGGCACATTCGTGTTATTGGTTTGCTGCTTTTCCAGTTTGCCGGAAACAAAAACCGGTATGGGATCAAGTGCTGCACCCACTCTGCTATCACCCAAATCAAATGCATCCGATTTTCCTTTTTGTTGACTCACTGCAAAATTCAACCAACGCACAGACTCGTTCGATGCATTGTAAATCGCATGTGCATCACCAGCTTTACATGGTACCACAGCTGGTGCTTTTATTTTTGAAGTACGACCATTAATGGTAAACTCGGCTTCTCCATTGAGCAAGACATACATTTCTTCAATGCCATGGTGAAAATGATGACCAATTCCCGATTTCGCTTTTATGGTACCAACGTGCAGATAAAGAAAATTGGTAGACAGCTCTGTGCGGCCGATCAATTGCGTGAACCCCATTTCTCCAGCTCCGGCATGCACTGCTGATAAGTTTCTGTATTTTGACGGATCATTCAAAACAATCCGTTGCTGAAGCGGTTGCGCAACTGTATGAAAAGCCGTGAGTATAATTAAAGGAATGAATATTTTTTTCATGTTGCTTGCTTGTTTAACAGTTCATAAAATGCTGAACAGTATTTTACTTTTTTTTGTCGGGCAGTGCATATACTAAATAGCCTCTGGGCATAGCACCGGGTTTGGCAGCATGATTATAGCTGTCTTTCGCAAATGTGCCCGTTGCATTTACGACTAAGTATTGTTTGCCATTTTTTGTAAACATGATGGGTTGTCCATTGGTTTCATGACTCAATGTTGTTTCCCATAAAACAGTTCCATTATCTGCATCAAATGCATAGAGCTTGCCGCCTTTTGCCGTAGCGAATACAATTCCTGTTGATGTAATCACCATTCCTTTTCGTAAAACACCACTCGGTGCCCCGGTTGTTTTATCGCCTTTGCTGTAAAGTGAATCTTCACCAATTGGTTTTCTCCATTTGATGGTACCGGTATTCAAATCGTAAGCAACCAATGATGACCAAGGTGGTGATAGTAAGCCCATCCAGTCTAACCCATAATCAGTTGTATAACGATCAACGGGATGATCCACGCCTTCGGGATAATCAAACATCGGTACACTCCGGTTTGCATCTGGTTTAATCTTAGCGCCACCTGATGCAACCACCGGTCCATTTATTTTTGATGTAGTATCCATTCTTCTGAAGAAATTTGGCCGTGCAGGATTTCCACCGAGATAGCGGTACAATGCAGAAATTGTTTGTTCATCTACATGCACAAAGCCAGGCATCTGTCCACGACCATTCAGTACTGTGCTTTTAAACTCATCATAAAAAATTCGTTGGCCTGCATTCACCAATGCTGGTGCAAGACCTCCTTCCATATTGGCACCATGACAGGTTTGACAGGTTGCCGTATAAAATGCTTTCACCCGTTTTACTTCATCGTTCGACAAATTTGTTGACGGAGGTAACACTTTTTTGAGCTTGTAAGTAGAAGCATATTCCTGCGTCATTACATACATCATTCCTTTGCCGGGGTTAGAACCTGTATTACCATAGTTGGCGCCGCCCAATGCACCCGGCATCATCACCGTTTCATATTTATCTGATGGAGGTAGATATAAACCGGACTTCGATGAATCAAGTCGATTGAGCCATTGTTGTTTAATACTATCGGGGAAAAATGGGTTGAGTGTTTCTTTTGTTACTGTATGCCGTGTAAAATCGGGTAGCGAAGAAATGGGTTGTGTGGGCCATGCCTGTTCGCCGGGCATATTGCTGGCAGGGAATGGTTTTTCTTCGATCGGGAAAAGTGTTTCACCCGTTTCCCGATTGAACACAAACATAAACCCATGCTTGGTGGCCACAGCAACTGCATCAATATTTTTTCCATTGTTCTTTACCGTTAGTAACTGCGGTGCGGAAGCAAGATCATAATCCCACAGATCATGATGTACTGTTTGATAATGCCAGATACGTTTGCCTGTTTTTGTATCAAGTGCTACTAAACTATTGCCGAATAGATTTTCACCAACACGATCGGCTCCATAATAATCATAGGTAGGAGAACCCAACGGCAGATACACAATGCCTCTTTTTTCATCGACCGACATTTCGCTCCATACATTTACTGCGCCTGCATATTTGTATGCATCTTTTGGCCAGGTTTCGTATCCGAATTCACCCGGATGCGGAATGGTATGAAAGATCCATTCTAATTTTCCTGAAACTACATTGTAAGCTCTTATATGACCCGGTGCTGAAAAATAATTTTCGCCGGGAGCTGAACCAAGTATAACGAGATCTTTATAAATAATGCCCGGCATCATCGATTGCATTCGCCTGATAGAAGAAGGCTCACGATCCAGTCCCTGCCGCAAGTCAACATAACCACTATCGCCAAAACTCAGAATACTTTTTCCTGTAATGGCATCAATTGCCTGCAATGAATTATTCAACGTAAAGATGAGCCGTTTGTCTTTTTTATCGCTACTCTCCCAATAGTTGATGCCTCTTCTTGATAAACCCATCAGTTTGCTGTGGATCCAGACTTCTTTGCCTGTATTTACATTCACGGCTACCAGTGAAAAATTTTTCGCCATCACATACATCATGCTGTCCACAACAACAGGACTGAAAAAGTAAGACATACTATCTTCAGAGTTATACATCCAGGCTACCTGCAACTGCTGCACATTGTCTTTCGTAATTTCAGAGGCATCGAAATATTTCGATTGATCGGGGCCACCACCGTATTGCGACCATGTGGTATGATTATATGCAGACGATCCATTATTGCAACTGATATAAAAAGACAACAACAGCAATGCTGCAACTGCAATGCTGAGTTTGGCCGACAATCGTTTTAAGATCATAAAGCAATCGTTGTTTTATGGTTTATCAATGAGAGAATCTTTCTATAGCACTCTGCTCACGGTTTATTCACTACTATTTTTCTGTTTATACATTTTAAAATTCAACTTATGCCGATATTATCTGAACAGCAATTGTGCAAAATTGTACAGGTTATTTCTCCATACCGGCCATGCATGACCGCCCGGATATTCGCTGTACGTATATTTTATTTTCATTTCATCAAACCGTTCCATCATCGTTTGACAATTCTTCCAGGCAATATCTTCTTTACCACCCATGGCAATCCAGAATTGCTTCAGATTTGTATTGATGGTATTGGCATTTGTTTTCATGAATTCATATTGCGGATTAGAAAGAGCCGGTTGATTGCTCCACCATCCTGAACTGAATACACCGAGATAAGAAAACATATTTGAATTTCTTACTCCTGCATGCAAGGTTTGCAATCCACCCATTGATAAACCAGCCAATGCTCTGCTATTGGCATCAGTTGCAACTCGGTAACTTTTTTCGATGAAAGGGATCAACGTTTGCTTTAATTCATTTTCAAATGCACGTAAAGCCTGTTCACCAAAACCACCGGGGCCACCACTTGAAACATTCCCATCCATCAGCACAATGATCATGGGTTTTGCTTTTTGCTCAGCAATTAAATTATCAAGAATGATATCTGTTTTGCCTTGCATGGCCCAGCCTCGTTCATCTTCACCACCACCATGTAATAAGTAGAGCACAGGGTATTTCGTTGTGGTATTCGCATCATAACCCGGCGGCGTGTAGATATAACATTGACGCCATGAACGTGTAACAGGCGAAAAATATTTCTTGATGCGGATATCACCATGCGGCACATCTTTCAGTTCATAATAACCATCGCCTTTAAATGGAATTTCAATACCGCTTGCCATACGACCCATACCATAAAAAGTTTCACTTGCAGGATCAGCTACTGCAACTCCATCAATGAGCAATGAATAATAATGAAAACCTTCGGTGATGGAATCAGTAGTAATGATCCAGTAGCCACCGGTATCTTTGTGTAGATCATATTTCTTTCCTAAGTCGATCTGCACTTTTTGTGCATCGGGTGCTTTGATACGAAACAACACACGACTATCGGGTAAGATTTGCGGATATTTTGCAGAACGGATATTGGTTGCAGCTGCAGTACCCAACACCGTGTACTTCGAAAACTGTGATGCATCCACCGGTTTAAATAGAAATTGCGAAAACATATACAACCCATTTTTCCAAACTTTAAAATCATGACCGCCCGATTCTAAGTAATAAATATGTGGCACATCGTTTTGACGCAGATAATCATGTGTGCGTTTACTGAACGAAAGTAAACCATCATTATCACCACAGGAGATAAATAATAATTTCAATTGCTGTTTTGCTTTTGCAGGATCTGGCACTAACTCCTGTGGCAACTTTGTATTGGGGGCTGAAGAAAAGCCGCCTACCCACGCAAACTTGTCAAGATTTCCTAATCCGAAATTCAATGATTGTCCGCCACCCATTGATAAACCTGCAATGGCCCGGTGCTCCCGATCCTTGTAAACAGGAAATTTCTTTTCAATAAAAGGAATCAGATCATTTAATAAGTCTTGTTCAAATGTTGCAAATGCCTGTACTTTATCAGGCGCCATAATGTTGCCTGTTGCACGGTCGTCTTTCATTGCTCTGCCGTTTGGCATTACAACGATCATGGGTTCGAGTTTGCCTTCTGCATAGAGGTTGTCAAGAATTACCTGTGGCTTACCACCATTGAGCCATTCTTTTTCATCACCACCAATACCATGTAACAAATACAAAACAGGATATTTTTTCTTTTTAGAAAAACCGGGTGGTGTGTACACCAATGCTTTTCTGTTTGTACCAACTGTTTTTGAATTGTACGTGATGGTATCAAGTTTTCCCTTTTCACTTTCTGTACGTACTTCCTCAAACCCTTTCGGCATCTGCTTCAATATTTCCTGTGCCTGTATTTGCAAGAACAAAAAAAGAAGAACAACAGCACTAACTACTTTTTTCATCATCATTTCAGTTGTTTTAATCTATTCGTTAGAAATGCTTCAGTTGTTGCAGTCATGCAATAACTGAAGCATTGATTTCCTTATTTTTCAATTCAATTTTTACTTTACTCCTTCTTTCAGCAATACTTATTTAAAAAGAGATGGCGCCATTTCGTATAAACTTCTACGCCAGCTTTGAAATTCATGTGCTGTACCTGGAGAAACATAAGTAGCCACTTTATAGCCTGCAGTTTTTAAATCTGCTTCCACTTTCGGAAGCCCTTCAGCACCACGTGTTTCTTTACTTCCATATGATATAAAAAGATATTTTGGTTTCATTTTACCTTCCAGCTGCGCAGGGGTGTAATTGCCACCGCTCAATAACCCCCAATAGCCAAATACTTCCGGCTTTGCCAATGTAATTGTATGCGTTTCAAAACCGCCCATCGATAAACCTGCCATTGCCCTGTTATCTCTGTCGGCTTTTGTACGGAAATGCGCATCGATGTAGGGAATTAATTCATCTAGTAATACCGTTTGAAATGCACCTACACCGGTTACTTCTCCAACAGTAATTCCTGTTGCTACCCTACCTTGTGCACCCATTCCACCTCCGGCAGGTGGTGGAGGAGTAGGTGGTGGCGTTGTGCCTGCAGCAGCAGGTGGTGGCGTTGGTCTACGACCAATTGGCATACCGGTATTCGTCATACCATACGTCATTACAACAATGAACGGTTTGATTCTTCCTGATGCAATCATATTATCCATGATGAGGTTTGTTCTTCCCTGAACTGCCCACGATGTTTCATTTTCGCCCCAGCCATGTTGCAGGTATAACACAGGATATTTTGTATTGCCCTTTTCATAACCCGGAGGAGTGTACACTATTGCCGCTCTTTGTGTGTTCGTACTTTTCGAAGGGAAAATGATGTGCTGCATATTGCCATGTGGTACATCTTTCAATGCATACATATCCTGATCTTTCGAAGGAATTTCGATGCCGCTTTCCCAACGCTGCGATCCATAATAAAACCCGGTACCGGGATCATTAAACGTAGCACCATCAACATTTACACGGTAGTAATGAAAACCCTCATCCATTGGTCCCGCAGTAGTACCAATAAAATAACCACTATCTGCTTTCAGTAATTTTGTTCCTCCTTGTCCACCAAGACCAAGACTAACCCGAACACTGTCTGCATTAGGTGCATAAATTCGAAACCTTGCATAACCTTGTGAGTTTACCTGTGGGTATGCCTGAAATGGTTGATTAAATGGAGATGGTTTGAAATCTTCTTTGATCTCTGTTTGTGCAAAGCACATTGTGCTTACAAGCAACGCTGCGAACAAAAAAACTGATTGACGATTCATATGTAAGTTTTAAGGTTAATGAAATATTATTGAGTTATTGAAAAATTTCCTGAAGTGTTGTGGCTAAAAATAATTTGCAATTCATCCATGTATGTCCGCCCGGCACGATGTAACTTTTCAGTTTGATCTTCTTTTCTTCAAACATGGCAATATTCTTCTTCACAGGTTCGTACAAAAAATCTTCCGTACCAACGCTGATGGTAAACAGTTTTAACTGCTGATTGATCTTATCAGCATCGGGTGAATAGTTTGCAAAATTTTTCTGAAACTCTTCTGTTGCGGTAAACGGTGCATACGAGCAGATGTAGGCAAACTTGTCGGTGTTGGTTAAACCAATGTTGAGTGTTTGTCCACCACCAACAGAGAAGCCTGCTACTGCACGATTTTTACTATCGGTGTACACAGGATAGTTTGCTTCAATAAAAGGAATGATATCGTTGATGACATCCTTTGTAAAGTCGGGCATTGGTTTGGGCCGCACATTTCCGTACGGCATTACAATGATCATCGGTACGGCCTTGCCTTGTGCGATCAGGTTGTCAGCAATGAAATTTGCGTTGCCAACTTTTGTCCAGGTTTCTTCTGTATCAGATCCGCCATGAATTAAATACAAGACAGGATATTTTGTTTTACTGTTGGCATTAAAACCAGGCGGTGTGTACACCAGCAACTGGCGTGTGGTACCTAATGTTGCAGAATTGTAATACCGGTAACTGACCTTTCCGTGAGGTACATTTTGCAATGAATGAACCAAAGGCGTTTTGCCGGGTACATCCAGAATACTTCTTTTGAAACGTTCATTGGCGAAAACATAGGTATTGTTTGGATCGGCCAGCTCAACATTATCTACGTTAAAACTGTAAGGATAAATATCAGGCTTAATATCTTTCACTGTTACCGACCAAATACCCGATGTATCTTTTAGAAACGGAAGCGGAGCAGAAAGAAGTTCTCCTTTCAACATTACAGTTTGTGCTGCTCGTGAATAAAAGCGGAACGTAACGCTGCCATCGGCATTTACATCGGGTGAGCTGATAACAGGTGGCCGTTGTTGTGCAAACACAATGCTGCCGATGAATAAACCTACAAATGCTATGATAAATGATTTCATCTTATACTATTTAAAAAGTAAGGGGACTGTTTGCGCTACATACTCTTTCACATTCATCCACGTATGTCCGCCACCGGTTATCAAACTTTTATGATTGATCTTTTTTGCTTTCAGGTAATCGATAAACTCAACCGTTGATTGGTATAAAAAATCTTCGTTGCCCACACTTACCCAAAGCAGTTTAAAATCGTTGTTTGTTTTTGCAGGATTATCTACAAGGTTTTTATAGCGTGTATCCATTTCCTGCGGAGATAAATAGGCGCTATAACAACACACCCATGAAAATTTATCGGTATTGCTGAATGCAGTACGTAATGTTTGTCCGCCACCTCTTGAAAAACCACCAATCGCTCTGCTGTTCTTGTTGCTGATGGTGCGGTAATTTTTTTCGATGTAAGGAATCAGATTATTGACCAAATCGGTTTCAAACAATTTTGCACGTGTAACAGCATCTTCACTATCTCTTCCAACAATATCACCCGGCTTTGACTGTTTCTTCTGCTCAGCAATACGTACCATTGGATTACCGTATGGCATTACAACGATCATTGGAACAGCTTTTCCTTCTGCAATCAGGTTATCGAGAATGAAATTGGTTTTGCCCACTTTAAAAAATGTTTCCTCTGTATCGGTGGTTCCGCTGATGAGATAAAAGACCGGGTATGTTTTGCTGGCCGATTGATCATAACCCGGCGGTGTATAAACAACTACTGATCCTGTTGAACCTTCAACCGAAGGATAATATTCGTAAGTAACTGTACCGTGCGGTACATTTTTTATTGCATGGATCAATGGCGTTTCACCCGGCACATCTACTAAACTTGCTTTAAATCGTTCGTTCGGAAAAAAGGAAACATTGGCAGGATCCATTACAGTAACTCCATCCACTACAAAACTGTAAGGATAGATATCAGGCTTGATGGGGCCGACTGTTATACTCCAGATGCCGATTGAATCTTTTGTCATGGAAAGTTGAGCAGCACCAAACTGGCTACCGCCCAGTTTCACTTCTTTTGCTGAAGGGGCGAGATAACGGAACGTTACCTTTTTATCTGCATGCACTTGCGGAGAAATTACAAAAGGTCCACGTGGTGGTTGTGCAATTGCACATAATGAGCAGGAAATAATTGCCGCCAAAAAAACAAGCCGCCGGATTGATGAAGTTATCATGTTTATTGTTGCTTTCTTTTAGGTTTTGTGTAAGTGCCTGACCGGGCTGAACTGATGCCAGAGCTTAGTAATCTCCTTGAATGGCTTGTTGTGGGTTTTGGACGTTTCAGGGAATTCCTGTTGCCAAAATTTTCCGCAACAGTTGCGGCAGTTGATGAAATAGTCAAGCAATTTTTCGTTAGTGGTTGAAATATGTTAAACTGCTACAAGTTAGCCAGGCTTGTAGTCTTAAACTTCCAAAAAACCACAGCGGAAAATATTACACAATACATCCGTATTGAACACCTATCGTTCGTAAAATGGTTACCCAAAACCGGTTTTCAATTCAGTTTCTGAACAGGGTTTTTCGTACCATGATCATTTTGCTGTCAGCGTTACTATTTGTCCGGGTTTTGTGAGCATATCGTACAAAAATGTCTTGCTTAACACAACGGGTGTAATAGTTGCTTTTTCAGAAATAACCGGTTCTTTGATCGTTTCTGTTGCATAAAACGGATTGCTGTTTTCTCCAACTGCATTTTTGAATACGACACCACTTGCTGCTTTCAGTTGATTGGGCATCCGTATTCTCAAATTACCTCCTAAGGTTGATTTGATAACTGCTTTCACAACCGTTCCGTTTTTCCATTCCATGCTTACAATTTCAAAACCACCTCTTGCCCGTAAGCCGGTAATACTTCCACCGCTTTTCCAAACTTCGGGTAGTGCAGGCAGCAAATCGATGGCTCCGTCTGCACTTTGCATCAGCATTTCGGTAATGCCCGATGTACATCCAAAATTTCCATCGATCTGAAAAGGAGCATGCGCATCAAAGAGATTATTATAAGTGCCACCACCACCTTCTATAGTGCCAACCGGTGAAAGTTGGTTTTGGATAAGTTTATATGCATGATTACCATCAAGCATTTTTGCCCACCAGTTTACTTTCCATCCCATGCTCCAGCCAGTTGAAATATCACCACGATGAAGCAGTGTGGTTTTTGCAGCACTGTGAAGTTGCGCTGTGCGGTAAGCTGAGACTTGGTTTGAAGGAAACAAGCCATACAAATGTGAAATGTGACGGTGTTTATCGTTCGGATCATCAATATCATCGAGCCACTCCTGTAATTGGCCATGCTGACCAATATGCATTGGCGCTAACCTGTTACGCATCATCTTCAACGTATCAATAAATATTTTGTCTTTATTTAAAATTTCTGCAGCACGAATCGTTGAGCTGAATACATCAAACACTATTTGATTGGTCATAGTAGTACCTGCATCAAGTGAAGATCCTTGATGTGCTTTCGGCGCATTCTCCGGCGACATATCAGGATTCATCACTAACCATTTTTTTGTTGGATGCTCAATCAAAAAATCAACATAAAATAAGGCTGCACCTTTTAACACCGGGTAAGCAGTTGTCAAAAACGATTTATTCCCATTGTACAAATAGTGTTCCCACAAATGCTGACTTAACCAACCACCACCATTGGCCCATGCGCCCCAGAATGCACCATCTACTGCGCCGGTTGCACGCCAGATATCAGTGTTGTGATGCGCCATCCAGCCTCTTGCACCATACATGTCTTTTGCTGTTTGCACACCTGTTATTGATAATTCTTTTACCATTTGCAATAAAGGTTCATGCAGCTCCGACAAATTTGTTTTTTCTGCCGGCCAGTAATTCATTTCGGTATTGATGTTGATGGTGTACTTGCTGTCCCAGGGCGGACGGAGTTTATTATTCCAGATACCTTGTAAGTTGGCAGGTTGTCCGCCGGGTTGTGAGGATGAGATCAATAAGTAACGACCAAACTGGTAATACAATGCTACAAACTGCGGATCATTCACTGAATTGAAATTCTTCAATCGTTCATTTGTTGGAGACTTTACTGCATCCGTTGTACCCAAGTCAATCTTTACACGGTTAAAATATTTTTGATAAGCCGTAATGTGTGCCGGTTTTATTTGCTGAAAAGATTTTGTTACCGCTTTGTTTAGATAAGCTGCTGCACGTTCGCTTTCATTTCCACTTACATCGTTATAATTGTTGAAACTTGTTGCAATGGAAATATAAATAGTAACTGCTGTTGCATTTTTGATACTGATGGATGTATCGTTTGCAGAAGAAGTACCACCTGATGTTTTTATTTCTGAAATGCCTTTGTAGCGAAGCATTCCTTTTACGCCTTCATGATCAACAGTAGTACCGGCGATGGTCAATTGCTTTCCTGCAACCGTCTTGCGTTGTGTATTCGGCAGAACAGATGTATAAAACGCAGTGAAGGAAATGCTGTTGGGTTTGCTGGCCGTAAGATGCATCACAATTACACGATCGGGAAAAGAAGCCAACACTTCTCTTGTATAGTTGATGCCGTCAACACTGTAAGTTGTTTTAGCAATTGCTTTTTCAATATCCAGTTCACGGTAATAATTGCTGTAGTTATCATGCCCATCAAAACGAAGCTGCAATTCACCGGCAGGCATAAACATTTGTCCATGCGATTTTTTACTGATGATGACTCTGTTGGCCAAACGTTCAGCATCTTTTTGTTTGCCCTCGAAGATGAGCTTGCGCATTTCAGCCAGTGAATCCAATGCAAGCGGATTATCATTTCTGTTCGGGCTTCCGCCCCACAATGTATGTTCATTCAATTGAATGGTTTCAGTTGATACGTTGCCGTAGATCATGGCACCTAACCTGCCGTTGCCGATTGGCAATGCATTTTCCCAAGTGTTGCCTGAGGGCGTGTTGTACCAGAGTTTTAAATCCTTGTTTGGTTGTGCAAAACCTGTAACTGCTAGAATCAAGCTACAAAAGAGGAAACTGATTTTCATTGCTGTTTTATTATTGGGCTGTTCTTGTATAAGAAAGCATTCTGTTTGCCCACGGAATAAAGAATTTAAAATTTGGTGCATCCGTATGGCCACCATCATGTTGCCGCCATGCCAAATGGCCATCGAGCATATCCGTTAACATCGGTGGCATTTTTTCATTCAGATAATCATTGCTCACACCCAGATCTTTTGCGCCGAGTAATTTGAAAACAATTCCTGCTGCAATCGTTGCCTGGTAACTTCCTTTCTGATCGAGCCAGTTGGCATCGCCTTTTTCCGGAATACCATAACTGATGAATGTTAAACGTGGTGCACACAATGCAATCAGTTCATGCGAATCAACCGGAAGATCGCAACCTGTTTTTCGTCCGAATGATGATTCTTCAGCACCATATTTTAAATAATTTCCTGCCATCCAATGATAACCACCACCACCGGTTAAATTTTCAACTGTTTCGCCAAACACACGACGATGTAATGTTGCTCCACCTTTTCCTGATGAACCGATTAACCCAATGGCAAAGCGTTGATCGAATGCCATTGTTACTAATGCTGCTTTACCATAACGTGATACACCTTCAATACCAACTTGCTTTGCATTCACCAATGCATCAGTTTCTAAATAATCCAGTGCACGACTTGCTCCCCATCCCCAGGCACGCAATGCACCCCATTGATCGGGCTTGCGTGGTTGACCCATGTTGGTTAAGCCGATGATACCTCTTGTTAATCCTGCACCATTGTCGGGTTGTATTGTTCCGGGATCGATCGTTACATAACCCCAACCTGCTGCCAATAAACGTTCCTGCGGCGTTAATTCTTCATCGTTTTTTGGTGGCGCAAAAAAGTTAGGAGCGGGCAGACGGGTGATAGGTTGATACGCCGGATACTTTTCAAAAATTTCTTTCATCGCAGGATCATTCTTAATCAGCATCTCTTTAAAGGAGGCATTGATTTTTTCCAGATCTTCAGGTGATGGTTGTGCAGGAGCAGGTAATACCGGACGACCAAACATGATGAGCACAGGAACAGGTCCTTTCACATTTACAGGAACAACCAACACCATTTTGATATCTACATTGATCAACGGATACGCACTGTTATCTACATGTCCAATAATTTCTTTGGCAATAACAGGAATGCGATTCACCACTTCCCTATCGAGGATCTTCACTGTCCACGTTACTTTGGGAACATTGTTTGGAATTCGTCCATACACTTCCCGTTCAAATTCTTCTATCAATTCAGGACGACGTTGTTTCCACCAACTATCAGCCGTAATAACTTTTTTTCCATTCCTTAATGTAAGTGCATCTGGCAACTGCGGACAAGGGTTTGCCAATGCTTCATCATAGTTCGCCGAATTAGGATCCTGTACATTTCCACTTTTGCCGGGGCGTAATTTTTTAATTCGCAATTGCTGCATCATGTTTGCTTGGTCCTGCTGCACGGTAAACACCGTAAGCTTTGGATACTTGCTGCTGTCAATTGCAACAACCTGTGCACTGACTATTGAACTACTAATGAGGAATGTCACAAAGAGGAGTCCACGTTGTTTCAGGTTCATATCATTCATTATTTTTCGTTCGTAAAAGGCGAAGCAGGCAATCCTTCTTTATTATACAGATTCGGGTTCACCGGGTTATCAGCCCAGGCATAACGCACATATAACGGCTCTTTTACTTCATCGCTCCACACAATTATTTTATCGCCATCTCCGTTAGGAGTCCATTGGACAATTTTTGCTTTGGCCCATACAAATTTTTTATCCGCCCCTGCAACAGCAAACTCACTCAACTCTTCACCATCGTTTGTAATTAAACCGCTGCCGATATGTTGAAAGGAAAGAATGATCTTGCTGCCATCGATCTGTGCGGATTGAAATAGCGGCCCTGAATACACGATGTTTTCACTATAAGCAAGTTTGCGTGCTGCTAATGCCAAACGAATACCCACATCTTTTTTGTTGTCCGGATGAATATCGTTCCACTCGCCCAAATCAATCGCAACAGCCATAGCAGTATTCGGTACAGCAAGTGCATTTAATTGTTGCTGACGTAAAACAGCCCAGCCACTTTCCGAAGGCAGATAATTATAATCCATAAAGCCCGGCAATTGCACATACAGAAAAGGCAATTCACCTTGCTTCCATTTGTTGCGCCAGTCACGAATTTGTGCAGTTTGCAAGGCGCCGTATTCCTGTGGCCTGCCTGCATTGCTTTCGCCCTGGTACCAAAGAAATCCTTTGATGGTATAATTTATTTCAGGCGCAACCATTGCATTGTACAATGCAGCCGGTTGATTTTGTGCATTGATACCGCCACCGCCAAAACCACCTCCTCCAAATGGCCGGTTTACAAGACCCACTTTGTACTGCCATGTTCCTTTCAGATCAACAGTATCAGTGCCAGCAAAAATGCAATACGGTTTATCTGGTACAAAACCACCTTTGCCTGCGTTGTTCGTAACACGAACAACAAAAACATTTTTCCCTGCTTTTAAAACAGTTGTCGGCACAGTGTATCGGCGTTGAGGGTATTGATAGGTTGTAATACCAACACGCACACCGTTAATGTATAATTCATCTGCATCAATAATACGTCCGAGAAAAACTTTCGCTGCTTTGCCAACCATGGATGCAGGAATGTCAATTTCTTTTCTGTACCAAACAACACCATTTAAATCTTTTATACCCTGGTCTTCCCAATAACCCGGGATGTTGATTGAACGCCATCCTTTAGGAACATAGTTTACATCAAACCATTTTGTTGTTCCGCTTAAACCTGCATCAACGGGTGGTGCTGGTCTTGGTCCACCACCTGGAGGTCTGCGAGTAAGACTGTTGAGATAAGCTGTGTCTTTATTTTTGTTGATCGTTGTTTGCAATGCTGCAAAATCTTTCAATCCTTCTTCACTCGTCCATGCTTCTATCGGTGTGCCTCCAACACTTGCATTGATAATACCGATGGGTACTTTATATTTTTCTTTTAAATGTTTGGCAAAGAAATAAGCAACTGCAGAGAAGGGGCGAACATCTTCACCCACTGCTGCTTTCCAGTAACCGCTTGGTAAATTTTGTTGTGTACCTTGCAGGCTGGTGAGTGTTGGCACCCAGAATTGACGGATATGCAGATCATTCGCTTCAGCTATTTCTTTTGCGTAAGTAACATCATGAATATTCAGTTGATGCACCATATTCGATTGACCACTGCAAAACCAAACATCACCAAATAGAATTTCTTTGAGGCTGATCTTGTTGCTTGCAACTATGTCGATAGTATAAGGCCCACCCGCTTTGGTTGCTGGTAGTTTAATGATCCACTTGCCCTCAGCATTGCCTTTTGTCTTGTATGATTTTCCATTAAACCTTACAGTTACTTTTTCATTCACGGCACTCCATCCCCAGATGTTTACAGGCACATCTCTTTGTAAGATCATGCTGTCCCTAACGATTTGCGGCAATTTTACCTGTGCATGTAATGTGTAACTATTTACAACGGCTAAAATAAAAACGCATGCAACGAACAGCTGTTTCATTGTAGATTGTTTATTTGTGAGGTTCGAAACTAACTTTCAATGGTTGAAATTATTTCACTTCGTAAGCTTTCCGTTGCGGTCTTGATAACATGCTGTTGGCTTCTGCATCGTTTTTGAATTGCTCTTTTGCAGGATCCCAATACAGCTTTCGTTTCAACTTCATGGAGATGTGATGCAACAAACAAGCGGAACATGCACGATGTGCTTCTTCAACGGGAGCGATCGTGTTCTTATTATCACGAATAGCTTCCAGCCAATTGCCATGATGATCTTTGCTTACCGTAAAATGAAATTCATTTTCAGCAATTACAGATGTAAGCAGCTTGGGATCGCTTGCATCAATTTTCTTCGCTTGTACAGTTCCTGCATTCGGGTCGCTGGACGTAGCCTGATAATCACCTCTCGAAACAAAGATCCATCCTTTCGTTCCTTCAAATTTTATCCCGTTCGGAAATTCATTACTCACCATCATTGTAACACCGCTTGCATATTTTGCACCCGTTTTAAAAATGCCATGCACATCCCACAGGCCTCCTGTTGCAAACTCAACATTCTCTGTCCATATTTCAACCGGGCCGCTTGCTTCCATACCCATGCCCCAATGTGCGCTATCAATATGATGGGCTCCCCAACCCGTGATCATACCAGCACCAAACTGTTCGCAACGCAACCAACCGGGGCGGCCATAACCATTCTGCGGATGAACTCTGTCTTCTATGTAATAGACTTTAGGTGTTGATGCGAGCCACATGTCGTAATTGAAATTTGCCGGAAGCGGCATTTCATCTTTTTTGCCACCGGGAGGATCGCCGGGTAAACCAACATTCACAGTTTTCAATTCACCAATGCGTCCATTGCGTACAAGTTCTGCTGCATAACGGAATTGATCACTGCTTCTTTGTTGACTGCCTATTTGAAATTTCACACCGCTCTTCTGCACCACATTGCTGATGATTCTTCCTTCAGCAATTGTTAACGAAGCTGGCTTCTGCATATACATATGTTTGCCTGCACGTGCAGCAGCCACACCAATCATTGCATGTGTATGATCGGGTGTGCTGATCAATACTGCATCAATATCTTTATTCAATAAAAGCTCCCGGAAATCTGTATAAACCTTTACACCATCGTAAGGTTTGTTATCTCTCTTTGCATAAAATTCATTTACTAATTGCTTGCCTTCTGTTGCTCTCTTCAGATCGAGATCACAAACAGCCATGATCTGGGCGTAATCATGTTTCCAAACACCGGGTATATCATGACCACGGGAAATTCGTCCTGTGCCAATTGCCGCAATATTAATACGATTGCTTGGTGCATTTTTTCCAAATACACTTGCAGGAACTATGCTTGGAAAATGCAGTGCAACAGCTGTACCTGCTGTTGCTTTGATGGCATCGTTTAGAAATTTTCTTCTTCCGATACCTTGTTTCGTTTCTTTTTGCATGGCAATCTGTTTTAATGAAGCATCGTTATGTAAAAGGAAGAACCTATTTTTTTAATTTCAACGGCTTTGCTTGTTTCTGTGCTACTAAAGCAAGTTCAGTTGCCAAAAAGCAATGCGCCTGACCCATAGCAGTTTCTGTTCTATTCACAACATCATTTACAAAGGCAGGCCCGAATGGAAGCGATTCATTGTTACAATCCATATGCACCGTTTCTTTTTGATTAACTATGTACAATTGATTACCACCTTTTTTGCCAGAGAGTATGTCGATGTTTTTTCTTACCTCAATATATCCGTCGGTACCTAAAATAGTTAATCGTCCATCACCCCAGCTATCGAGTCCGTTGGGTGTAAACCAATCAACTCTTATATAGCCAACGCCACCATTTCCACTCAACATCACATCACCAAAATCTTCAAATAAGGGGGCTTCGGGAAAATGTACGTTCCCTACCTGCGACATCAGCACAGTTGCCTGCGTTGTATTTGTAAAATGTAAGTATTGATCAAATTGATGCGAACCAATATCAGTTAAAATTCCACCATAACGCTTCTTGTCCCAAAACCAATCGGGTCTTACAGCTAAACCCGAAGTGCCATACTTATTGCTGATGCGATGTGGCGCTAAATTTATTGTTTGTATTACGTTACCGATTGCACCGGCTTTTACTAATTGACTGGCTTTTTCTGTGCCCTTGTTCTCCAGCCTTTCACTGTACATGATGGAGTAGATCCGCTTGGTTTCTTTCTGCACTTTCTTTACTTCAGCTAATTGTTGTAATGTAATAATGCCGGGTTTATCGGTTAAATAATCTTTACCATGTTTCATCACACGAATACCAAGAGGAGCTCTTTCATCCGGAATACCTGAGCTTAATACTAACTGAATAGAATTGTTGTCTAAAATTTCGTTTTCATTTTTTGCAAGTTTCGCTTCAGGGTAAGCTTTTGAAAAAGCAGCAAGCAGATCAGCTTCTTTTGCATATACAGCCACTAATTCTCCTCCACCTCTTTTTATTGCATCCGTCATTCCATAAATATGCGGATGATTGATGCTGATGACTGCAAATTTTATTTTGCCTGGCGCAATAACCAGTTCCTTTTTCTTTTCTGTTGATTGAACAGATTTAAACTTGCCGGCCATTGGCGCAAACAGCATTAAGCCGGAAGCTTTTGTTGCATCTTGCAAAAATTTTCTTCTGCCTGATTTATTACTGCTCATAATGTTTGATGTATAATATTATTGAATAAGAAGCTGTGAGCTTACTACATTACTTGTTGTTTTATTCTTCACACCCGGTTGTCCACCACCAACGCTGACCTGTACTTTTCCTTTTGGCTGATAGTATTTGCCGGTTGTTTCATTCACCAATGATAATTCTTCAGGTGTAAGCTTGAAGCTGATGGTTTTGCTTTCGCCTGCTTTCAAGGAAATACGTTTAAAACCTTTCAATGCTCGAAGAGGTGCTTTGCTTTTTGTTTGCTGATGCGATACGTACAACTGCACTACTTCATCTCCATCACGCTTTCCTGTATTTTTCACCGTTACTGTTACAGTAACAGGTTTTTTTGCTGCAATGGTTTTTGCCAATTGCAAACCACTATAATTAAACGTTGAATAACTCAAACCATGACCAAACGGATACAACGCTTCTCCTTTAAAATAACGATATGTTCTTCCTTCCATTGAATAATCGCTGAAGCCCGGGAGGTCGCTATCGCTCTTGTAAAATGTTACAGGCAAACGACCGGCAGGATTATAATCACCAAACAATACGTCTGCAACAGCAGTGCCTGCACTTTGTCCACCATACCATGCATTTACAATTACAGGAATGTTTTCGCTTTCCCATGGAGTAGCAATAGCGCTGCCTGTGAGCATTACAAATACAACCGGCTTTCCGGTAGCATGGAGCTTTTTCATCAATTCAGTTTGAACTGTTGGGAGTTGAATGGTTGTTCTGTCGCCGCCATTAAAGCCGGGATAGTCAACACGCATTTCTTCACCTTCCAATTGAGGTGAAATACCACCAACATAAACGATGGCATCAGCATCACTTACTTTTTTGAGTAATGCTGCATAATTCAACTGCTCCAGGTTGCCTGCTTTTAATTTTACATTGGCCTTTCCTTCACCCTGCCAATATTCCAATACGAGTTTGTAGGTCTTACCTTTTACTGTGTTTAGTTTATAGGTTCTTGCACCCCAGCGGTTTCTTGCCCATGCATTCAACATTTCTTTGTCATCAACCAACAGTCTGTAACCATCATCTGCTTCTATTTCAAATAAAATAGATCCATCGGTTGCAGCTGTGAAGTTGGTGCTGTATCGAACAGAAAAATTATTCGCCCTGATGTTGCCCAAAACCTGTTGACCTTCCTGCCAGAAATGATCAACGCCTGCTTCTGTTTGCACTACGGCAGGTTCTCCCTGTAACTCTTTATTCGAATAATATTCTGCTTTGAATCCCTTTTTGCCTTCATACAAATACTGATTGCTCACATCAGCATATACCAGTGATGTATCGTTGGTAAAGTTGATCGCCTTTTCATACACCACTTCAACAGAAGTGCCAACCTTGTTTTGTATTCCTTTCAGTATTGTTACAATTTCAGAAGGTGTACCATTGTAGTTTCCAAGAACCGCAATGCTGTTATCAGCATTTGGACCCAGCACTACAATCTTCTTAATTTTTTTGCTGAGTGGCAATGTATTTTTTTCATTCTTCAACAGCACGATCGATTGTTGCGCCATCTTTAATGCATGTGCCCGATGTGCTGCACTCTCCAATACAGAAGAAGGAGTTTGTGCATACTTCACCATTGATACCGGATCGAACATGCCCAAACGATAACGGATCGTAAACAAACGTTTCAATGAAATATCGAGTTGAGCTTCTGTGATCAACCCGCTTTTTACAGCATCAACCAATGTTTTATAAACTGTAACACCACATTCAAGATCTGTACCGTGTATCACAGCATCTACCGCTGATGTTGTTGCATCTTTATGTGTTTTGTGATACTTATAGAAATCATCAACTGCCCAGCAATCGCTTGTTACATAACCATTGAACTTCCATTGTTTGCGAAGAATATCATTCATCAATTGATCATTGCCACAACAAGGTTGTTTATCAACCGCATTGTAGGCACACATTACACCGGCCACATTTGCATCAACGATCAATTCTTTAAACGCAGGTAAGTAAGTATCCCACAGATCATATGCAGTGGGGTTAAAATTATCAGAGTGGCGACTTGGTTCGGGTCCGCTGTGTACTGCATAATGCTTTGCACAGGCAGCTGCTTTTAAATACTTCGGATCTTCGCCCTGTAAGCCACGTACAAAAGAGCGCCCAAGCATAGCCGTTAGAAATGGGTCTTCTCCATATGTTTCCTGTCCACGACCCCAACGTGGGTCACGAAAGATGTTGATGTTGGGCGTCCAGTAGGTGAGCCCGAGATAACGTTCTGCAGTACGTCCCTGTTCAACTGCTTTGCTGTAAATGGCCCGTCCTTCCAACGCAGAATAATCGGCCATGCGGTACAATGAATTGGTATCCCAGGTGGCGGCCATACCGATCGCCTGCGGAAATACCGTTGTTTTGAAAGGTGTTCTTGCAACACCGTGCAATACTTCATTCCACCAATCATAAGCAGGGATGCCGAGCCGGGGAATAGCAGGTGTTGCATTGAGCATCTGCGCTACTTTTTCTTCCAGTGTTAAACGCTTTACAACATCATTCACCCGTTGTTCAATGGAAAGTTTTGTATTCCACATCGGGAACGATTTGTAATCCTGCGATGTTGCAGTTAAGCAAACAATGATGGCAACTATGGTCAGAAATGATTTCATCGAATGATTGTTTGATATTATTTTAATTAATCGATTAGTCAGATCGAATCTATACAAATTATAATTTTATTTTTTAAAAGCGTCATCGTTGCCTTTGTACTCAAACCAATCGTACAAAGCAACAGATGATGTGGGAGCACCATTAGAAGTACCGTACAATGCAAACAGACTTCCTACAAAACCACCTGCTACTTTTGTTGTAAGGAACGATCCATCAACACCTTCTTTCAACAGTTTCCATTTGTTCTTTTTTTCTGCATAGAAGAATGCATAGGTATCGGCCCTTGCTTCGATTTTTAAAAACAGCTCTTTTGACGAAGTTAATTTTTGCGATGCCAACAACTCAGGTTCTGTTTTACCTCTTGCCGGTGATTTGAATAACTGCACAACAGGTTCTCCGTTTTCAACAGATTTACACAGGAAATAATGAAAATTTTCACTCTGGAAAATAAGGATGCCTGCTTTTTCTTTTTCTGATGCAGGGTTAAAGTTGATGCAGGTAGCGGCGTAACCTTTCAGATTATTCTGGCGATAGCCAAGAAACGATGGACTTTTCCGTTCAGTAGCAGTTTGCGGACGTAACGCTAATTGCAGCGATCCTTTTTTTGCCGTTAAACTGTAAACATCTTTTTCAGGATTTCGTAAGAAGAGATAACGAAAATCAAATTTGTCGCTATTGAATTCATCTTTGAATGTAACGTTACCACCAAATGGATTGTTTACTTTTTTGGTGATGGCAGGTAGCGGAACAGGTAATGTATAAGGCACCGTTGCATCACCTTCGAGTATATGCGGCCAGCCATCTTTCCATTCAACAGGTAATAGAAAAGTTTCACGACCAGTTGTATAAAAATCATCGTTGTAAGGACGACAGGCAAGAAAAACAGCAAACCATTTTCCATCCGGCGTTTCTACAAAATCAGCATGACCCGTAGTAGTGATAGGATTGGGTCGTTTTCTGTCTAAATGTTTTTGTGTAAGAATAGGATTCTTCTCATACGAAACATACGGCCCTTTTACGGATTTACTTCTGAATACAACTTCTGTATGATTGTATCCTGTTCCTCCTTCTGCACAAATCAAGTAATACCAATCATCTTTTTTGAAAATATGCGGCGCTTCGATCCAGATCGGCTTTTTGGAAAGATCAGTTCCGCCATTCACCAATAAAATTTCTTCGCCCACTACTTTCATCGCATCAATATCAAATTCGTACATGCGGATAGTGCGGTGACCATTGTACAATGGTTTATTGTCTGGCGCATCGTTGTTGTAAACTACGTATGCCTTGTCATCAACAAAATCAAGTGATGGATCAATGCCACGTACCTGCGGCAACCAGATGGGATTACTCCACGGACCTTTCGGATCTTTTGCGGTGATGATGAAATTTCCTTTTTTATCGATCAATGTACAAAGAATGTAAAATGTTCCTTTATTGTAGCGAATCGTTGGAGCAAACAAACCTCTTGATACACCTGCATTGGTTTGATCCAATTGTTCTTCACGATCCATTGCATTACCAATTTGTTTCCAATTCACCAGGTCGGTACTGTGGAAAATTGGAAGACCGGGGAAGTATGCAAACGTAGAAGTAGTAACATAGTAATCGTTACCTACACGGCAAATACTTGGATCAGGATAGAACCCGGCCAGAATGGGATTGTTGAAGGTTTGTGCGTTTGCAAAAAACAATGCAATTGTAAAAGATGCTGCTAAAAAAAATTTCCTCATTGATCTGTTTTTAGTCGTTGTAAGGTTTAATTGTTTTGATAAAACCATTTTCGTCGTGTACAAGTTCCGTTACTTTCACGCTTCGTAAATGTGTAACGCCTTTACTTAAACTGCTGTCGTGGTAAAACAAATACCATTTGTTTTCAAATGCACAGATTGAATGATGTGATGTCCATCCAACAACAGGTTCTAAAATCCTTCCTGCATATTTGAACGGACCGTAAGGATTATCGCCAATGGCATAACAGAGATAATGCGTATCGCCTGTTGAATACGAGAAATAGTATTTGCCGTTGTATTTGTGTATCCAGCTTGCTTCAAAAAATCGTCTGTCTGTATCGCCTTGCAAAAGTGGTTCACCGTTTTCATCAGTGATCAACACATCTTTTACATCTTCAGCAAATTCCAGTAAATCGTCTGTGAGCTTTGCAATTTTTGGACATAATGCCGGTTCATTTGCTTCCGGTAAAAAAGCAACAGGGCTTTCCGGTTGTTCAGCATTAAACTTTCCTGTACGCCAGCGTTGCAATTGTCCGCCCCAGATGCCACCGAAGTACATGTAATAACTTCCATCATCATCTTTAAACACAGCAGGGTCAATGGAGAAACTGTTTTTGATCGCTTCGGGTTGTGGCGTAAATGGTCCAACAGGTGAATCACTCACTGCCACACCAATTCTAAAAACACCTTTATGATCTTTGGCAGGGAAGAAGAGATAATACTTGCCATCTTTTTCTGCAGCATCAGGTGCCCACATTTGCTTTGCAGCCCACGGCACATCGTTTACATGCAATGCGCAGCCATTATCAACCGCTTCACTTATAGGTGAATCCATGGAAAGTACGTGATAATCTTCCATTGCGAAATGACTTCCGAGATCATCGAATGCATCACCAGCATCCACATCATGCGATGGGTAGATGTAAATTTTTCCATTGAACACATGTGCCGAAGGATCGGCTGTGTAAATATGTTTCACCAATGGCTGTGAAATCGCTTTACTATTTAATAAATCAAAGTCGATATGATCAATGCTGTCTTCCGGCATAGAAATATTTTTGTCGTCTGACGCCCTCGTCTGACGTATTTAAAAATTAAGCTCGTCGTTGTTTCAAATCGTTTTCAATTTGTGTTTCCATTTTCTTGTTGATCTCATAGAAGAACAGCAAGCCCGCTCCAAGTAAAAAAGGAATCGATGGGAATACACTCACCAACAGTTTTGTACCTTCTATGGCCGTTGCTGTCTGTGCCGTTCCACTGTTGGCAGCATAATCAAAGAGCCCCAATATCCATGTCAATAACGCATTGCCAACACTTAATCCTGTTTTCAACCCAACCATCATGGCAGAAAAAATGATGGCCGTTGCACGGCGGTTATTCTTCCATTCACTGTAATCGGCAACATCAGCTATCATGGCCCACAGTAACGGAATGGTGATACCATAGAAAAAGCCATGTAAAATTTGTGAACCAAACATCAGCTCAACAGAGGTTGACGAGAAGAAATAAAATAAAAAGATAAACAACGTTGAAATAACCAGGGCTACTCCAAACACATCCCGTTTGCCATATTTATCTGCAAGACCTTTGGAAAATCCAATACCAACAATCATGAAAATAATTCCGCCTGCATTAAACAAACCAAAACCTGCTGATACAGGATCTTCACCAAAGAAGTTGATGCCAATATTTGAAAAGCCATTTAAGATGGGAGTGATAAATTCGGTTAAACGGGCTTTGTCTACATAATTTTCAAAATAGTAAACATAGGAACCGCCTTTCATCGCCAGCGTAATAAACACAAGGATGGTAAGGACGAGCATGATGACCCAAGGCTTATTTTTAAAGATATCTGCCAGGTCTTCTTTTAAACTTGATTTTTGTTCCGGCTTTGGTACAATGCGCTCTTTGGTTGTAAAGAAGGTAATGAGTAACATCACGGTTCCGATAATGGCTAACCATGTCATTACTTTTTCAATACCAACGGCTTTATCGCCTCCGCCAGCTGCTACAATAATTGGCAGCATAAATACCTGCACAAAAAACTGTGCAAACATCACCGCAACAAATCGATACGCCGACAAACTGTTGCGTTCTTTCATATCACCGGTAATCACACCACTCAATGCAGAGTAAGGAAGATTGTTGGCAGCATACAACAACAATAACAGCGTGTAGGTAACAACTGCATAAATCACTTTTCCTTTGTAAGAAAAATCAGGAGTGCTGAATGCGAGTAATGCAATCACACCCAAGGGAACAGCCGTAAACAGGATCCACGGGCGAAACTTACCCCATTTGGAAACCGTTCTGTCTGCAATGGCACCAATGATGGGATTAAAAGCAAAAGCAGCAATCAAGCCTACCGTTAACATCAATGCTGATGCGTGGTTTGTGTCGAGGCCGTAAATATCTGTATAAAAATAAGCGAGGTAGGTAACCAGTGTTTGAAACACCAGGTTAGCTGCAAGATCGCCCAAGCTATACCCAACTTTTTCTTTTACTGATAATTTTTGTGATGATGATTCCATGTGTATTGTTTGTTGATCGGCCAATGAATTATTTTTTTAAAGCCATTACTGCATGATATGCAGGTTTGGGTTGAAATGCACGATCGAATAGCAAAGGATAATTCGTTCTGCCACGTACCGGCCAACCGTTGAGCCAACTTTGTCCATCATCTACGCCCCAGAACGTAACACGTGTAATTTTATCCTTGTGTTTTAAAAATAATTTGAACAGGTTTGCATAATCAGTTGCCTGCTGTTGTAATAAACTATCAGGAATTCCATTTGCATAAGGATTCAATGCAGGATTAGAAGCCTGGCGTTGACCAACATCTGCACCTTGAAAATTGCGTGGCAGCATTTCAATATCCAACTCGGTGATCATCACTTTTAATCCCAATGCATGATAAGCAAGAATACTTTCTTCAATATCTTTTAACGGTACTCGACCTATATGCCAGTGACCTTGTATACCAACACCATCAATACGAACACCCGCAGCCTGTACTTTTTTCACCAGTGTAAGACAGCCTTCACGTTTTTTTGGTTGTTCATTATTGTAGTCGTTGTAATAGAGTTCTGTTTTCGGTGATGCTTTTTCTGCAAGACGGAAAGCTTCCGTAACAAAATCATCACCCAGTTTATCAAGGAAGATCGATTTACGCATAGTGCCATCTTCATTCAATGCTTCGTTCACTACATCCCATGAAAAGATCTTACCACTGTAGCGACTTGCAACAGTATTGATATGATTGCTGAAAAATGTTTTGAATGAATCAACATCTTTTATTCTTCTTGCAAATGCAGGTAAGCTGGCTGTGCCAGATCAATGTGTGACCATTCACCTTCATATTATTCTGTTGCCCGTACGCAACCATCTTATCAGCCAGGGTGAAATCATAACGATCCCATTCCGGGTGTATGATCTCTGCCTTCATGATATTTTCCGGTGTAATGGCATTGAATTGTTGTTTGATGAGTGCATTTGCTTTTGGATCTCTTTCTTCAATTTGTTGCGTGTTCAACGCAGTACCAATGAGGAAATCATTTTTATATGCTTCTTTCAGCGATGTGGCTGCACTGATGATCTTATTGGTGCCTGCACAATAAGCAAGACTTGCAACAATTGCTCCTGCTGCTGTAATTTTTAAAATGAATTGTTTCATGTTATTCGATTTAATCAGTAGTTATAAAAATTTAATTAATGATTCTTGTTTCAGGCGGACCGAGATAACTTGGTTTCATGTCTCCAAAATCAGCCACCAATTTTTGTAATACCACACCACTGTTCACCATCCAGTATTTGATCACATGCTTACCGGCTGTGCTGATCTTATGTTTACTTGTTTTGATGATAATACTTTCACCTACCCATTTATTCCAGATACCGCTGATGCTGTTTTTATCTTCTTTATTCAGGCTGATGATTTGCAGGGCTTCATCATCAACAGAAATGGCGTACTGCAAACCATTCTCTGTATTATGAAAATTCAATGAGGGAGAAAAGTATGCATGAATGGTAAAGCTGTCTTTGCTGTACGTATAAATTTCATATTCCAGAAACGGAGTTGATGCTGAAGGTTGTTGTTCAGGTGCTGTAACAGGAATTGTTGTAATGGCATCACCGGTTCTGCCATGATCGGGCAATACCTTCCATGAAATTGTTGTACTGTTGTTGGCTTTGGTGAAATGTCGCCGCTTCAATGGATACAACTGCAAATCGTTCTATAAAACTATTTGGCTTTGCACCTGCAGGAGATTTTGCTTTGGGTACAGTACCGATCTGGAATGATTTCATCTTTAAATACAGTTCCTTCCGGCAGAATAATTCAGTTTCGGCATTCTGTTGAACGGAGGTTGTTGCCAATATGTGTAACCAATATGCGTTTGACTCATCATATGGTTCCACTTACCATTGTTAAGCTTGTGGTATTCAATTGTGATGAGAGAATCTTTATTGTACAACTCTTTTACTTTATCTGCATATCCGTTCGTTGATTCATATTGTTCTTTGAATGCATTTTTATTCAATGCAACATTGTAATACATTTCATTCAGGTTGGCACAGGCTTTTATGGGATGCAGTACCAGTTGAAAAAATGCATCTTTCTGTTCGGCTGTTAATTCACTGTTGATAGCTTCTGCTTTCTCCAATAGTTCATTATAATCATTCACTACATTTTCCCATTCACCATAAGAGAAACTATAAGTTCTGTCATCCAGCATTTCAGGTTTTCTCCTGCCATTATACTTCGCATATTTAGCCAGCAGCTCAGCAATTGCTGTTGCATGTTTTGTTCCAAATTGCTGTGCAGCCCATTTTACTGTGTATGCTTGAATATCTGCAGCGTCAATCTTAGTTGGATCCCATGCATAATCTAAAAAGAAAGAAATGGGAAGTTCCATTGGTTTGATGTCGCCCACATTTACGATCCAGATATCTTTTACATTATGTTCATATGCTAAATGCATCTGCTCCCAAATACGTGGAAGCGGATTTGTATTGAGCCATTTGTAATTACGTGGACCGCCTACATAATCGAAGTGATAATAAATGCCGTAACCGCCTTTGCGTGGTTTCTCATTCAGCTTTGGCAGTTTACGGAGATTGCCCCAGTTGTCATCGCATAATAGAAGAGTAACATCATCAGGCACACGCATGCCTTTATCATAGTAATCCTGCACTTCTTTGTACAAGGCCCAGAGTTGTGGTGTTTGTTCAGCAGGTTTACCGGTTACATCTTTAATAATTTCACGTTGATCTTTTACAATGCGTTCGAGTAAGGAAGTAGCTGTTTCTCTGCTCATGGGTTCATCACCATCGCCACGCATACCAACGCTTACAATTTTTTCGTTCCATGCACGCTGCATACCGTTCCGCCAGAATTCTTTCAGCCCTGCTTCTGTACTATCGTAATTCCATTTTTGTTTTTTGCCATACTTTGCCCACTCTGCATGTGCACGCATTAATGGCTCGTGATGTGATGTGCCAATCACAATACCATACTCATCTGCAACGTTGATATTGAGTGAGTCATCATCGTAAAAAGCATTGCCCCACATAGCAGGCCAGATGTAATTGGATTTTAAACGAAGCATCAGTTCAAACACCTTTGCATAAAATTTGGAATTAAAGCCGCCGAATTTTTCTTTGCTCCAGTTGCTGAGTGCAGGTGCTTCATCATTAATAAAAATGCCACGGTATTTTACTTTCGGCGCATCAGTGATCGTTGCATTTGCATTGATGTAAATCTCTTTTTTTGTTTGAACAGGAACATCGGCCCACCAATACCAAGGCGATACACCGATTTGTTTGCTGACTTCAAAAACGCCAAATGCAGTTCCTCTTCTGTCGCTGCCAACAATTACGAGTGCCTGGTCAATTCCTTTGAACGGATTTTTTATTGTAAGAATTTTATAAGCTTCCCATTTGCCTTTGATATCAGCAATGTTTAGTTTCTTTTGTTGTATGAGTTTTTTGATGAAGGATGATTTGTCAACAGAACCAATGATGATGGCTGTACGGGATGCATTTGTGATTGTATTACTGATTGCCAGTTGCTTCAACGCAACCGATTGCATATCACTTGCAAAAAAAAGTGCCGATTTGTTTACAACAGCATAATCGTTCTTGTCAACAAGAATTGTAGCATTGGATAACGTATAAGAGGAAGGGCTTGCAGTTTCTGCAAGCAGTTGTGCATTGCCAAACTTCAGGCATGCACAAAACAACACGACAAGCAAGATCGCTTTTTTCATATTATATGTTACACCATTTCTGCATCATTGCATAAATGGTTGTGATCAATCGTTCTACTCTTAGAAGCCGACACTGTTGCCACCATCAACCGGCAACACAACACCAGTTACATATTTTGCTCCATCGCTTGCTAAGTACAACGCAGCAGCACCAATATCTTCCGGTTGTCCCATATGGCCCATTGGTGTGCGGTTAAATACTTTTGCTTTCCGTTCAGGATCGCTGTTCAATGCTTTTTCCGTCATGGCACTATAAATAAACCCAGGTGCAATTGCGTTTACACGAATACCATTCGGACTAAGTTCTACGGCCATTGCTCTCGTCATTCCATCAATTGCTGTTTTACTTGCACTGTATGCAATTACTTTTGGTAAACCATATTGTGCAGCCATTGAACTGATGTTGATGATGCAACCGCTTTTTCGTTTCAACATATCTTTCACCACTTCACGACTAATACTGAATACCGCTGTTACATTGGTTGTAAGTATGCGTTGAAATTCTTCATCGGTTACTTCTTCAAATAATTTCTTTTGATTGATGCCTGCATTGTTTACGAGAATATCAATTTGCCCAAACTCAGCGACAATATTTTCAATCAAAGCAGGAATGGTGGAGAGGTCACTCAAATCACAGGTCTTATAAAAACCATTTTCACCAAGTTCCGCTTTAGCTGTTTTTAATTTTTCTTCATCCCGTCCAACAATAATTGTTTTGACGTTATTCGTTGTAAAAGCTTTTGCAATGGCCAAGCCTAAACCGGAGCCACCACCTGTTACAATTGCTACTTTCTTTTCGTTACTCATAAGTGTTAAATATTTGAAACCACAAGTTAGTTACCCGGCGCAAAAGGGAAACGTAAACTTTTATAGTAATCTAATGTTTTAGTTGGTTGTTCGTAATTCAAAGGAATTGGTTGTTTTGAAAAAGTCTGGAAATACAACAAACACGCATTGCGCCACCACTTTGCTTCTTCCATTTGGGTATCGAGCAACATGCTTACTTCTCTGAAACGTTGTTCATCAATTTTTGATTGTTGTTTCAACCATTCCTGTTTCATCCATTTTACACTATCTGCACCTGTATAATATTTGTAAACGAGTTCATTCCAAAGTGTACGTCCACTTTTCATTTTGTGATTCCATGCTGCATGATGAAACCAAAGCAAATACTTTTCATCGATTGTTGAAATATCTTCCCATTGTTTTCTTGCTTCCGGATGATATTGTCCGATTGCATTACTTCCACTGGCTGTACGATTAAAACCAATACCAGCACTATCAGCTTTGTGATAATAAACAGGATTCCATTCAGGACGATTGAGATTGCTTACCCATGGACCGGGACCATAATGATGACCTGTTGCCATGATGTGATGCAAACCAATCGGGATTCATATAATCAACCATAATTTCTCTGCTGCGCAGCATCACATTTTTTGTTGATGCTACAAACGCAGCATCATTCGTAAATGTCATACGAAGCCACTCATCTGCAATTGCATCGCTGGTTATATTGTAATCCCATGCAAGACGTCCCAAGTGCATACCAATTGGCCTGCGCCATTGGATGACCGCACCAATTAATATCGTTGCCGATGTTTGCAACACCCGTCATTCCATTGAGTGAATGATTATCTAAACTTCCGTCAATTACTTTCGCAACAGTACTTCCTTTCCCTTTCGCATATGTATCACTGTCCAGTACTTCTTTAAATAAAGGCGCAAGAAAAACCCAGTTGGTTGCTTGTCCTAAATATTCCTGCGTTACCTGAAACTCCATCATCAATGGTGTTTTGGGCATTGCACCAAACAACGGATGAAACGGTTCACGTGGCATAAAATCAATGGCACCATTCTTAACCTGCACCATTACATTGCTGTTGAATTTTCCATCGAGCGGAACAAAATCATCATTTGCCTGCTTGTGACGATCAACAGGATTTTCTGCTGCATACACAAATGCACGCCAGATCACAATTCCTTTATGTGGAGCTACTGCATTGGCTAACATGTTTGCACCATCGGCATGTGTACGTTTATAATCCTGCGGACCGGGCTGTCCTTCGCTGTTTGCTTTTACCAAAAAACCACCAAAGTCGGGAATGAGTGAATAGATCTCATTTGCTTTTGCAGTCCACCATTGTTGTACAGTTAGCATCCAATGGATCGGCTGTTTTTAATCGGCCAAGTTCAATTGGTGAACTGAAACGTGCAGTTAAAAATACTTTGATGCCGTATGGACGAAACACATCAGCCAGTTTTTTTACTTTTTCCAAATAAGCAGGAGTAAGAATGATGGAATTTGCATTTACGTTTGTTAACGCAACTGCATTAATACCAATAGATGCATTCGCTCTTGCATAATCAATATAACGTTGATCAATAAACGTTGGAAGCCGGTGCCAATCCCAAATTGAAAAACCTGCATAACCACGTTCTACAGTGCGGTTGAGATTATCCCAATGATTGAGCATGCGTAATTTCAGTTTTGGAACTGAAACAATATTGAGATTCGTGACCTGTTGATTGGTTTGCAGTAAACGTAAATAATGAAAAATACCATAGAGCACGGCTATATCCGTATTACCGGTAATAAATGTTTTACCCGGCTTTGCTTTAATGATGAAGCCTTCATCGCCAATACGGCTCAATTCTTCTTTTGTAATGAGAGCAGATAAAACAGCAGATGATTTAACAGTACCTGCTATAAACGCACTTGCTGCAGCAACTGTACTGTTTACAATATACCGGTTACCTGTTAGCCCTGTTAATGCAGTTGTCAATTCTTTTCTTGCTGCTACAGCAGTTGCTGATGAGCCCAGTATTACGGGCGTTGTAATTTGTTTTTTATATTGAGTAAGAAGAGATGAACTTTTAATGGGCACATAACGTAACCAAAGATCATAACCATTCTCTGCTTGTGCAAACGAACAACAGATCAATAACAGCAGCAATATATTTCTTCTCTTCATGTAAGTAATCGTTACAGCATCATCCTTTACGTAAAGATGATTGGCGGATAATTAATTCTGATTTTACAATGATGGTGTTCGTCTGTGTGATCTTGATATCACCTTTCAGGTGTGCAATTAAATTACGGGCAGCAATTTCGCCGATATCAATACCGGGATAATTGATGGTGGTCAACTGTGGCTCTACAATTTTACTGATGGCATCGTTATTAAAACCAACAATCGCAATATCTTCCGGAATACGGTAGCCATGCTCTTTCAATGTTTTAATACATACAGCAGCTGAAAAATCATTGGTGATAAATGCTGCATCCGGCATGGGATGCATATCCATGATCTGTAAAGCAGCTTCACGTCCGCATTTTTCACTCAGATCTTTGATCAGTACTAGATTTTCATCAAATGGAATATTGTGATCAAACAATGCATCTTTATACCCTTTATAACGTTGGGCATATACATTCCGGTTCAGGTTGGCTGTTACAATCACGATTTTCTTACAACCTTGCTCGATCAAATGATTTGTTGCCTGGTAACCGCTCTTGTAGTTATCGATCACCACTTTGGCATTATCGGAGTTCTCTTCCACACGGTCGAAAAAGATAACCGGAATATTTTTATCGAAGAAGGGCTGAAAGTGATCCAGGCCTTTGGTATCAAATGCCAGTGAAGCAATAATGCCATCTACCCGCTTGTGAAATAAGTTGAGAACGTTGGCGGCTTCTTTCTTAAAACTTTCGGAAGAGTGTGTAATGATGAGGTCGTAGCCCGCTTCTGTACTGATCTTTTCAATACCTGCTAATACAGAGGTAATAAAGTTACTGTTCAATTCATGAACAATAATACCGATGGTGTTTGTCTTTTGTTTGCGCAGGTTACTGGCAAAGTTATTATGACGATACCCCATTTCCTTCGCCGCATCCTGAATTTTCTTTTTTGTATTCTTACTGATGGCAGGATGATCTTTCAGCGCACGGCTGATGGTTGCAGTAGAAAGATCCAGCAACTGTGCAATATCATAAATAGTGACTTCCTTTTTTTCTTTCATGTCTGTGGTTGATTTGAGAAATACGCTACTTCTTCAATCGTTTCGATGACGCTCTTACTAAAAGCGGTGACTTCAACACAAGCTTGTTTGTTTTCAAGGCTGTTTCATCACCTTTCAATACATTAAACAATCCGGTTGCCGCCGCTTCGCCAATCGCATAACCCGGGTTATCAATCGTTGTTAACTTTGGCTCAATCAGTCTGCTTAATGCATCGTTGTTAAAACCAACAAAAGCAATCTCTTCAGGTATTTTAATGCCACGCTCTTTTAACCGACTCATACAGTAAGCAGCCGAAACGTCGTTGGCGCAAAATACTGCATCCGGTCGTTCACGCTCGTTTAATGCAAGAATATAGTTGGCAGCATCGATGCCATCCTGCTCATTCAATTCACAGAGAAGAACAAGATGTTCAGCGTATGCAATGTTATGATCTTCCAGCGACTGCCTGTAACCCCTGAGTCGTTCTGCATAAACATCCCTCAATAAATTTCCGCCAATATGCATAATGCGATTGCACCCCTGCTCAATAAGATGGGTTACCGCATTGTGAGCGGCCTGATAATTATCAATTACCACACAGGCGCTTTTATCGGACGGTAACGGACGGTCGAAGGAAATTACCGGAATATGTTTATCAAAGAAGGGCTCCAGATGCGCAAGATCAGTGGTATCGAATGCAAGGGAAATCAGTAACCCGTCTACACGTTTGTCGAACAGGGTCTGCGCATTCGTTTTCTCCAGCTCTTTTTTTTCCAATGACTGCGTAATGATAATATGATACCCCTCTTTCCTGGCAACATCTTCAATGCCTGCCACCACCGTTGCCATAAAATAGCTGTTCATCCGGTGAACGATCACGCCAATGGTTTGTGTTCGTCTGTTGCGGAGGCTACTGGCGAAATTATTGTGACGATAGCCCATTTCTTCTGCTTTTCGTAATATGCGGGCTGTGGTAGTTTCATTAACAGTGCTGCTTTTCTTTAGCCCCCTGCTGATAGTAGCAGGTGATAAATGAAGCTCCCGGGCAAGGTCGTAAATAGTTACATCTTTATGCATCTTAAAAACAGAAGGCAAACATGGTTGATCGCTCTAAGGTAGAAGTTTTTTTAAAAAATTAATGTAATCGGTTGCATTTTTAAAAATATTTCCTACATTAGCTTTATCAATTCGGTTTATCAGAGTAGATTTTATAGTACTCTGCCGGATTATTTGCATTGTATAAAAGAGAAAATTTTCATTAATTCAAATCATAAAAGATTGAATGTCGAAAAAAAATTCTTAGTGGCATTAACTTGATTTAGTGCTATTTTTTTATAAGTTTATGCAACCGATTGCAATTTAAAATCACTCATTCCACCACGGGATGGGCATAAC
Source organism: uncultured Bacteroidota bacterium (assembly GCA_963830845.1). GTDB lineage: Bacteria > Bacteroidota > Bacteroidia > Chitinophagales > Chitinophagaceae > Lacibacter. Next base: position 100,074 of record CAWHOR010000004.1, read on the forward strand.
GATAACTGCTGATATGAGAAGATTGATTGCCATGCGTGTATCTTTCACGACTGCCTTCTTCAAAGACAAATTAAAGTCTTTGTGTTGCGATGTTGTTTGTTTTTTGAACAATACGCCTGTCAACCACGGCTTTCCACATCAGCGCTTTGTTTATTTCACACATTTTCCACCGCCAGACCCCTAGGTCGAAATACGTTTTCTCTCCACACTGCTTATAATTTAACTGTTAAACTCAAAACTAGAATTGACTATGCCAAAGAAAAAAATCAGTTTGCCTCTTTTGAAACAACTGGCGGCAAACTTTCCTGCTTTTGTATTTGCGATCCTGCTGCAGGTATTGCTACTGCCAAATCAGGTATCAGCTCAAGACATTACTGTAAAAGGTACAGTAAACGGTGAAAATGGTGCTCCTTTAAGCGGCGCATCCATCACCATTAAGGGAACCAACAAAGGAACCACTACCAACAACAATGGTGCGTTTACCATCAGTGCTTCCAGTGGAAGTACCTTGGTCGTTTCAGCGGTAGGCTATGCTGACAAAGAAGTTCGCATCGGCAACCAAACCACCATCACCATTGATTTGGTAGTAGGTGGTGAAGCACTAGAAGAAGTAGTAGTAATCGGTTACGGTACACAACGCAAGAAAGATGTAACCGGTTCAACTATTACAATCAAAGGTGAGACCCTGAACGAGATCAAGGCTCCAAACATTTTTAACCAGTTACAAGGCCGTGCTCCGGGTGTGGATATTGTGAATAACAGCACACAGATTGGGGCAGCCGGTCAAATTCGTATCCGTGGTAACCGTTCACTTACCGGGAACAACAACCCATTGATTGTTGTTGATGGAATGGAATATGGCGGTAGTGTAAATGACATTAATCCGGATAACATCGCCAGTCTTGATATCTTAAAAGATGCATCGGCAACAGCTATCTATGGATCACGTGGTTCGAACGGTGTAATCATCATCACCACAAAACGTGGTACTTCCCAAAAAGCAACCACAACCTATAATGGTTATGTGGGTGTGGTAAATGCAATTGGTACCTATCGCTTATTTAACGGTGAAGAATATGCGCAGTTTAAACTGGATGCAAAAGATGGACAACCAAACCCGGCCAACAACAATCCTTATGCATTAAATGCAACAGAGCAGGCGAACCTGGCAGCAGGTATTAGTACCGACTGGCAGGATTTGTTGCTGACACAAGGGATTCGTACCAGCCATGATTTGAGTGTAAGAGGCGGTACAGACAGAACGCAATACTCGTTTGGTGTTGGCTATTACAATGAGACTGGTATTATTCACGATCAAAACCTGAACCGGTATTCATTTAATGTAAACATCGATCATAAAATCTCAGAGCGTATTAAAGTAGGATTTACCAGCTTTAATACCTTATTACGTTCTAACAGACTTGGTACAAATGCTTATGGTGCCGGTACAAGATTAGGACCGTTGTACAAACCTTACAACGATGACGGTACGATCAACTTTAAACCCGCTATTTTACAAGGGGTTGATAATGCACAAATCAATCCGCTTACTTCCATTGGCAATAACGATCTGATCAAGGCCTTTAACAGAAGATATCAGTTCCAGCATAATTTTTATGCGGAGATCAAGATCCTGAAAGATTTGAAATTCAAATCCACGTTTGGTTATGGTTGGTCGCAAACACTTGCCAGCAATTATACCGGACCAAATACTGTTTTCAATATTAATGCATTAACCTCTGGTTCAACATTAAGTCAAAACAATTCGGAAGGATGGCAATACACCATTAACAACTCACTGGAGTACAATAAAACCTTTGGCGATAAGCATAAAGTAACAGTGTTGGCTCTTCAGGAAGTGCAAAAAAACCAGTTCCGTGGGCAACAGTTTAACGGACAAGGTGTTCCTGCCGATTTCTTGCAGGATTACAACTGGTTACAGGTAAACACCGTCAACCCTCAGACTGGTGCATTTAATGAAAGAGCCCTTATTGGCTATATGGCCAGAGCATTATACTCATTCGATGACCGCTACTTACTTACCGCAACTTTGCGGACAGATGGAGCTTCTGTACTTGCTCCAGGTAATCAGTGGTTTACTTATCCAGCGATTTCCTTGGGTTGGAATGTTGCCAATGAAAAATTTATGCAGAATGTAACGGCTGTTTCAAGCCTGAAACTTAGAGCCGGTTGGGGTACTAGTTCCAATGCGGGTGTCGATCCGTTCCAAACACTGGGTACGCTCGGAAATAATTTCTATAATTTTGGAGCTGGCTCAGCCATTGGTGTTAACTATGTCAATGGTTATCTCCCCGCCACTAGTCCAAACCCCAATCTGACATGGGAAAAAACAACCGGTATTAACATTGGTTTAGATTTTGGTTTGTTGAAGAACCGTATTACGGGTTCGGTCGATTTTTACAGAAATAACACTACCGATATTCTCTTGTTCCGTGAGTTGCCCCGCACGAATGGTGTAGAAAGAATTCTTGTGAATGTAGGAGAAACTGCAAACTATGGTTTAGAGTTCAATGTAAGCAGTGTAAATATCGAAAGCAAAAACGGATTCAGATGGACTACCGATTTCAACGGTTTCTTCAACCGTGAAAAAATTGTTGCACTGCAATTAGGACTTCAGCAGGATCGTGGAAACGGATGGTTTGTTGGCCAACCGATCACCACGATTTTCGACTACAAAAAAGTAGGTATCTGGCAAACATCTGAAGCAGCTCAGGCAGCTGTATACGGAGTTGCTCCCGGCGATATCAAAATTGAAGATGTAAATAAGGATAATGTGATCAACGATGCCGACAGGCAGGTAGTTGGTAATTTCCAACCAAAACTGGTAGCCGGTTTATCCAACCGTTTTGAATTCAAAAATTTTGATTTGAACATTGTATTATTTGGCCGCTTCGGACAAACAGTGGCTGCAACCTATTTGTCTGCTGATGGTGGCGGTGCCGGTTACCCTTTCTTCCTGAACAGCCGTGTAAATCAACTGAAAGTTGATTACTGGACACCAACCAATCCAACGAACGCATTCCCTCAACCGGATGCAAGTAAGGATGCCTTGCTCTTTACATCAACGCTTACATATCGTGATGGCTCCTTCATTAAAATCAGAACAATTGATTTCGGATATAATATCCCTGAGAAATTCTTGAGCAAAGCAAAAATCAGCGGAATCAGAGCGTATGTATCTGCTCAGAATCCATTCATTTTATGGGCTCCGTTGGTGAGAGATGGTTTAGGTATTGATCCGGAAGGAAATGGCACAGGTAATGCCGTTGCTTCACAAGGTGGTGGTTTGAACCCTGTTCAGGGACGTGCTATCACAGTAGGAATGGGCGTTCCTCCTTCACGTCAAATCATTTTTGGAGTTAACGTTCGATTTTAATCTTCTAAATTTTATAGTATGAAACATAAGAAAATAATATTCAGTCTGTTTCTGGGCTCCTTGCTTCTTGCGGCCACCGGCTGTAAGAAATTACTGAACGAGCAACCACGAACAGGATTTACGCCGTCATTTTTTTCAACTTCCGATGGTATTCAGGGAGCAATTGCAGGTATTTATTCCAGCCTCCGCGGACATTGGGGTACACAAATTTTCACCCAGTTGTTTAATGCCGGTACAGATGAAGCGCTGAAAGGGGCGGCTGCAGATGTACAGCATTGGTTTGAGTACAACAACGCTGTTATTAAAAGTAACACCAACAACTACGAAGGTTTCTGGAACAGCATGTTCATTAATGTGAATGCTGCGAACGGCGTATTGCAATATGGTGTAGATGCTGATATTCCCGCTGCTCAAAAAACCCAGTTATTGGCGCAGGCAAAATTCTTACGTGGGTTTTGTTACTATTATCTGGTAACTACATTTGGAGCTGTTCCGTTAAAAACAACATTCAATACGTCTGCATCGGCTGCAGATGCTCCATCGCCTATTGCCGATGTGTACGCACAAATCATCAAAGATTTCACCGAGGCCGCAGCTGATTTGCCAAACACACCAGGAGCGGGTTTAGGTAAGCCTGCAACAAAGTCAACCGCATTGTTTTTGTTGGCCAAAACACATCTGTGGAGAGGCTGGTCTACTGTTGCACAGCCAACTGATTTCCAACAAGCATATACCATTTCAAAAGCTTTGATCGATAACAAAGCAACTTATGGTCTCGATCTTGTACCATACTTTCCAGATTTGTTCAGAGAGGGGCGTGAATACGGGCCTGAAGTATTAATGGTAATTGACCATACAAAAGACCTGAAGTTTGGTCAGAACTCTCCTGTAGGAAATGGAGCAACAAACTTTGCAGAGAATAAATCAAATTTCTTCTGGCGTCCAAACTATCCTACTATCAACGCAAACTATCCGGCAGGTGGCGGTTCCAATGTTACTGTTCGTGACATTAATAACGGACGTCCTTTCCAGCGTATTCGTCCAAATACCCGTTATATTATGGATGTAGCTTTTGCAAATCGTGCAACTGATTCCCGTTATGATGGTACGTTCCAAACAGTTTGGCTATCGAACAACAGCGAAATGTCTGTTAGAGGATCCAATGGTGCAGTAACTCCAAGAGGTCAGTTGATCAATGGTATTGATACTTCGATCTGGATGCGTGACCGTCTGGTTACACCAGCAGAAAGAGCGGCGTTTAAAGGGATCATGTTTGAACCGAATCATTTACCCGGAGCTACTGTTCCATTTACAGCGAGCTACTTCCCTAACGTACGGAAATTTGATGACTCTACAAGAGGTAATCTGAATGATTATTCTGATCGTCCTTATATTCTTTTCCGTTTTGCAGAAGTCTATCTCGTTGCAGCAGAAGCAGCAATAAAAGGAGGAGCTACAGCAACGGATGCTGCGAATTTGATCAATGTATTACGTACCCGTGCAGCGCTAAAGGCAGGCCAAACACCGGCCGAATATGTTGCTGCCGTAGCGGCACAGCAGATTACACCTGCACAGGTTACCATTGACTTTATCCTTGAAGAAAGGAGCCGTGAATTGTATGCAGAAGATACCCGCTGGTGGGATCTGGCACGTACTCAGAAGCTGGTGGAGCGTGTAAAACTCCACAATCCGGAAGGCGCTGCCGGCGTACAACCATTTAATATGTTACGCCCGATACCACAAAACCATATTAACCTTGTGTCAGAAGGGCCAAAATATCCGCAGAATCCGGGATATGAATAAGAACTAATCGTACAGAACGATACTATCAGAATCTTTGCAAACCGGGAACCAGTTCGTCTGGTTCCCGGTTTGTTCTAAAAAACAGAGCCTATTGCCAAAAATTTTACTTTAATTGTATTGCTGTTATGAAGGTCAGAAGTTATTATATCAAACTTTTTATTCTTGTTATTACAGTCTGTTCTTGCAGCTGTAACAACAAGAAACTTACAGAAGAACCAAATGGTGCCGAAAACAGGGCATACCAATGGGGAAAAATAACATTAGAGGCAACTGCAAATGATACCGAACTATTTCGGCCACGTCCTACCGTTACTGCACGGATGCTGGGGCTTGTATGGACGGCTGTATTCGATGCATGGTCGAGGTACGACGAAAAAGCAAGACCTATTTACTTACAACAAGTAGAACGTGTACCGGAAGAACAACGGACTATAAAGAACAAAGAAATTGCGATCAGCTATGCAGCCTACCGTGCTATGCTGGAATATTTTTACAGCGATTCAATAATGCTTCGCAAAAAAATGAATGAATTTGGATTGGATCCGGATAATCAATCAACTGATCCAACTACACCCGAAGGCATTGGCAATCTCGCTGCTAAAACGGTGATCGAAGCAAGATTGAATGATGGCTCCAATCAAAGAGGCACCATGCCAGGCTCCAATGGAAAAATCTATTCCGATTATACAGGTTATATACCCGTCAACAGTGCCGATACACTCACCGATATTAAACGCTGGCAACCAAAATATTTTTCAGATGGCAAAGGCGGCAAATTTGCTCCCGCCTGTTTAACTCCACATTGGGGTAAAGTAAAGCCGTTGTTATTAGACTCCGGCAACCAGTTTCGCTGCCAACCGCCACCTGCTATTGGTTCGGCACAACTGGAAAAAGAAGTAAAGGAAGTAGTGGAATTACAAGCTTCCCTTACCAATGAGCAAAAAGCCTTGGTTGAGTTTATGCGTGACGGACCAAAATCAGTTCAACAGGCAGGGCATTGGCTAATTTTTGCACAAGATGTTTCGGTACGTGATAACCATACATTAGATCAGGATGTAAAAATGTACTTTGCTGTGGAAGCTGCTGCAATGGATGGTTTTATTGCCTGCTGGGATACAAAAATGGAATACGACTTTGCACGACCTTATACACTGGTGCATTATTATTTTAAAGATAAAACCATCAAAGGATGGGGCGGGCCAGACAAAGGAATGATTGAAATGCCCGGGACAAGAATGGAGACCTTATTCGCCCGAAACATTTTTATGTCCGCCTTTCCCTAGTTATATTTCAGGTCATAGCAGTATTAGTGGTGCATGTGCTGAAATTCTGCGGCTCTTTACCGGCAATGATAAATTTGGAGTGGAAGTAAAACGTAAACCAGGTGAAATGACTGAACCGGATCGTGTGGGAGCTGAAGTAACTTTATCATTCCCCACATTTACTGAAACGGCGAATATGGCTGGTCTGTCAAGAGTGTTGGGAGGCTATCATATTCAATGTGAAAATGAAGAAGGCTTGAAATTAGGACGTAATGTTGCTGCACTGGTGTGGCAAAAATATTTATACCACACCGGCGAAAAAAACTGAACACACAGTAAACCGAAATAAGATGATGACAAAAACTGTACTCGCATGCACCGCATGTACCATCGGCATGTTCATACTCATCCTTTCATCTGGATGTAAAGAAAAAAACACAACAGGAGATACGCCTGTTACATCTTCTGTTGATCCTGTTTTTAATAAAGTGAATACATCGCAGAGCGGTATCAGTTTTACCAACATGGTTGAAGAAAATTATAATCGTAATTATTTCGACACGTTTGCGTATGTGTACAATGGTGCCGGTGTTGCCACTGCAGATGTAAACAACGATGGATTGATGGACATTTATTTTACAGGAAATGAAGTGCCCAACAAACTATACCTCAACCAAGGGGGAATGAAGTTTAAAGACATTACCACTACCGCAAATGTAGATGGTGGAAAGGGTTGGGATAACGGTGTAACGTTTGTTGATATCAACAGCGATGGTTTTATGGACATTTATGTTTGCAGAGGTGGCTATAAGGATACTGATGAAGAACGGAAAAACCTGTTGTTCGTCAACAACGGTGATCTCACCTTTAAAGAAGAAGCAAAAAAATACGGACTGGATGATAAGAGTTATTCGATCCATGCTGCATTTTTTGATATGGATAATGACAATGATCTGGATATGTATCTCACCAATCGTCCCGATTCATTCTACTTAGGACTTTCACGAATGGTATCCGGTAAACGAAACCCTCCGGATCTTTGCAGGGATAAATTATATCGGAATGACAATGGCAAGTTCACTGAAATCGGAAAACAGGCAGGGATTAAAAACAATTTCGGCTATGCATTGTCGGTAGTTACTGCCGATCTCAATAACGATGGATGGGAAGATATTTTTGTTTCCAACGATTATGCTGATAATGATTACATCTACATCAATCAAAAAAACGGAACGTTTAAAGATGAAGTGAAAACGATGACCAATCATCTTTCGCTGTTTTCGATGGGCGCCGATATTGCCGATCTCAACAACGATGGTTTTGAAGATATTCTGGTGATGGAAATGCTGCCCGAAAATTATAAACGTTCAAAGGTTTCGATGCCACGAATGGATGTGCAGGGATTTTGGGCCATTGTTGACAGTGGTTTTCATAAACAATACATGCACAATGTGCTTCACCTGAATCATGGAAATGGCTTTTTCAGCGATGTATCGCAAATGGCAGGTATTTCGAAAACAGAATGGAGCTGGTCTACACTTGCATCTGACTTTGATAACGATGGATACCGGGATATTTTTGTTGCCAATGGATACCGACGTGATTTGTTTGACGGTGATATTCAGCAAAAGCAGGAAATGTATATCCGTGCAAACATGAGCAAGTACAGCTCGGCTGAAGAAATGTTTTCAAAAGGATTTAAAGAGTATATGTCAATCTATGATCCTATTAAAGTGCGGAATTATCTTTTCAAAAATAAAGGCGGACTGAAATTTGAAAATGTTTCAGAAGCATGGGGTTTTAAAGACAGTACGTTTTCAAACGGAGCTGCTGTTGCTGATTTTGATAATGATGGCGACCTCGATCTTGTGATCAATAACCTGGATGGAGAATCCGATCTGTACGAGAATGTAACTGATAAGAAAAACAATCACCTCCGCTTAAAGCTGGAAGGTCCTGCACAAAACAGAGATGGTATTGGTGCAAAGATCTCTTTGTACTACGAAGGCAAGCTGCAGCAATTCTTTCAGCAAAAAACAGTACGTGGCTATCTTTCGTCCAACGATCCTGTTGTGCATTTTGGTGTTGGAAAAATTACAACCATTGACAGTGCGGTTATTGTGTGGCCCGATGGGAAATCAAACAGCTTAAAAAAGCTTACAGCCAATCAGGTTGTAAAAGTGAACTATCAACAAGCTACTCAATCAGGCAATCATCGTTACTTGTACGATCCGTTGTTTGCTGAGGTAACAAATCAATTTTTGTCTGCTCCGTTTCTCCATACAGAAAATAAGCTGGATGAATATGTTGACCAGGTATTACTTCCGCATGAATTCAGTCGCAGCGGTCCTTTTATTGCAACGGGTGATGTAAATGCTGATGGTACAGAAGATTTTTTCATTGGTGGTGCAAAAGATCAATCAGGCAGTTTGTATTTCCAAAAGAACGGAACGTTTGTAAAACAAACCGTTGCTTCGTTTGAAACCGATAAGAAATATGAGGACATGGGTACGCTGTTGTTTGATGCAGATGGCGATAAAGATCTCGACCTGTATGTTGTAAGTGGGGGAAGCGAATTTAATGAAGGGTCAGGCATGTACCAGGATCGATTGTACATCAATGATGGCAAAGGAAATTTCACCAAATCAGTTCTGCCTGCCACTATCAGCAGCGGATCATGTATAGTTGCGTTTGATGTTGACGGAGATGGCGATCTTGATTTGTTCAGAGGTGGAGAAGTAATGGCGCATAAATATCCTTATCCGCCAACAAGCTATTTGTTGATCAACGAAAAAGGAAAATTCATTGACAAAACAAATGAACTGGCGCCGGACTTGCTCAATATCGGCATGGTTAAATCTGCGATCGGAGCTGATTTAAATAGCGATAAAAAAGCTGAATTAATATTGGCCGGGGAATGGATGCCTGTTAAAGTATTTGAATACACAAAAGGAAAAATGAAAGATGTTTCCGCCAACTACGGCGTTGATAAAACAGCAGGTTGGTGGAACAAATTGATAGCAGATGATATTGATGGAGACGGCGATGTTGATCTGATAGCCGGTAACCTTGGTGAAAATTATAAGTTCCAGGCAAGCATTGAAAAACCATTTGAAGTGTATGCAAAAGACTTTGACGGCAATGGTACTAACGATATTTTTCTTGCCAAGCATCTGAGTAATAAAATGGTTCCTATCCGTGGAAGAGAATGTACATCGCAACAATGCCCGATGATCACAGAAAAATTTCCAACTTATTTATCATTTGCAGAAAGTGATCTTTCAGGAATATTAGGTGAAGAGACATTAAAAACTGCTTTGCATCATCAAGCCCATTTGTTTTCTACAGTAGTATTTGTGAACGACAAAGGAAAGTTTACAGCAAAGAAGTTACCGATGGAGGCGCAACTTTCAACAGTTAACGGCATTATTGTAAAAGATTTTGATGGCTGATGGCATTAAAGACATCCTGATGGCAGGAAATAAATTTGATGTTGAAGTGGAAACGACTCCTGCAGATGCTTCACCTGGTGTTTTTCTGAAAGGGTTGGGTAAAAATGAATTCAAAAGTTACATGCCAATGGAAAGTGGATTTTTTGTTCCCTATAATGTAAAGGATATTCAGTTCATAAAAACAGGAAATCGCTCCGCTATTCTTGTAAGTTCAAACAATGAACACCTGCGTGTTTTTGAAAAGCGCAGATAATCGAATCATTTAATGCCTGCAAAAACAAACAAAGAGTTGTGTAGAAATTCGTGTTATGGAATCATGCTTTTGTTATTGTTCCTCTCAGGTTGTACAAACCTGCAACAGAAACAAACACAAAACCGGTTACAGCATGCGTCAAGTCCTTATCTGAAAGAACATGCAGATAATCCTGTTGACTGGTACGAATGGGGCGATGAAGCACTTGCAAAAGCAAAGCAGGAAAACAAACCTTTATTGATCAGTATTGGTTATGCATCCTGCCACTGGTGTCATGTAATGGAACGTGAAACCTTTATGGATACTGCAGTTGCCAGAGTGATGAACGAATCGTTTGTATGCATCAAAGTAGACAGAGAAGAGCGTCCCGATCTTGATAATATTTACATGCATGCTTGTCAGCTCTTGAATAAAGGAGAAGCAGGTTGGCCGCTGAATGCATTTGCACTTCCTGACGGTAAACCTTTTTTTGCAGGCACCTATTATACAAAAGACAACTGGCTTACACTACTCCAACAAATCAGCGATAGTTATAAGAATAAAAACAGCAAGGTTGTGTTGCAGGCAAATTCGCTTACTTATGGAATCATTGACAGTGATAGTCTTTTGTTTAAAAATGTAACAAGAACAGATATTGGAGACAAAGTCGGCTACGAGGCAATGTTTCAAACAGCGATCGATCAAATTGATCCTGTTAACGGAGGTCTGCAAGGAAAGCAAAAATTCCCCACTCCTTCTGTTTGGGAATTCTTACTGCAATACCACTATCTCACAGGTGATACCACTGCATTGAAAACAGCAACGACCACGCTTGAAAATATGGCATTGGGCGGATTGTATGATCATCTTGGTGGCGGATTTGCCCGTTACAGTACCGATAGTTTATGGCGTATTCCACATTTTGAAAAAATGCTGTACGATAACGGCCAAATGATCAGCCTGTATGCACACGCCTATCAATTGACCAACGATAAATTTTATAAAACTGTTTTTACACAAACAATTGATTTTATTGATCGTGAACTTACATCGCCTGCAGGAGGTTTTTACAGCTCGTTAAATGCAGAAACAGATGGCGATGAAGGTGCATTTTATACATGGAACTATGATGCATTTGCAAAAACAAGCGGCAAAGAAAACGCTGCATCCATTGCAGCCTTTTATAATGTACAGCCACAGGGAAATTGGGAAAAGAAACGAAACATTCTTTATACAACACAACGGCCTGCTGCATTTGCAGTTTCAAACAAAATAAATATTTCTGATTTTAGTTCGCAGTTGAATAAAACCCGGCAGTCATTATTTGCAGAACGGAATAAACGAAAGAAACCTGCAGTTGATGATAAGATTCTAACCTCGTGGAATGCCATCATGCTCAAAGCATACCTCGATGCATTTGCAGCAACAGGGAACGAAACGTATTTGCAAAAAGCAATTACAAATGCGGAGTTCCTCGAAAAAAATATGTTGTCAAAAGACGGTCGATTGTTGCGTAGTTACAAAGATGGGAAAGCTTCGGTTGATGCTTTTTTGGATGATTATGCATGGCTAGCGTCTGCTTATTTGAAGTTATACCAGCTTACGTTTAACAAACATTGGCTCACACAGGCAAAGCTCATCACCGATTATTCGTTGGATCATTTTTATGATGCATCATCGGGTATGTTTTTTTATACAGCAGCGAATGCTGCAAACCTGGTTGTACGGAAAATCGATATTCAGGATCACGTGATCCCCTCATCCAACGCAATGATGGCAGGCGTACTTCACTCGCTTGCAACATTTTTATCTGATAGCAGCTACCTGAACAAAAGCAAACGCATGCTCGCCGTTGCTGCCGGAAAAATGAAGGAACAACCCGCCTACTATGCACAATGGTGTTCATTATCGGGATTAACAGCTTACGGAACCTATGAAGTAGCTGTAATGGGAAGCGAAGCACAAGCCCGGAATCGGGACTTGCAGAAAAAATATTTACCCGACTGCCTGTTCATGGGTTCAACAAATGAAGAAAACCTTCCTTTGTTGCAGGATAAATTACAGGCTAAAAAAACAATGATCTATGTATGTACCAATGCTACCTGCAAACTTCCGGTGGAGAATGTAGCGAAGGCGTGGAATCAAATCAAGCGAAGCGAACAATAAGCCTACGCATAATCAATTGATTAAGAAACAACTGCAATAACAAAACGACGTACCACTGCGGCATACAGCAGGCAAATACATAATCATGATCTATCCGCGTTTTATCAAAAGATGATAATAGGACCTCGCTCGGCAACCGCATAAAGAGTGATTTGAATGGTTCGACTATTACTTAGAGCACACACATTTTTTAAACAGTCGTGCAATCGGTTGCATTTTAAGAAAAAATTCCTACATTAGCCTTAAAATCGGAATATTTTCAGTCGCTGGGTATTGTTGTATTGAAGCAGTAGATTTTGGCCTGCACAGTGAATGGTCAAACAGCAGAAACAAAGACTGAATATTAGTTTACTCAACATAAAACGAGGTATTCATAAAGAAGCAAACTGCACTTGATTTAAAAATAGATGCAACCGATTGCACGTATGAACTACATCATCAAGTAGAAAAAAGGTCTGTAAATAAGATAATAGGTTTTATGAGAATGTCGATTGTTTTGCCAGATTCTTCTAATTTATTGTTTCCACCAACTGTACGATTGCAAAAAGGTAGCTCCTTTACTGCAACTGCTTTGCTTTACAGAAACGGGAAGCACTTTAATTTTAGTAACCGCAAAAGAGATTCCTCTTTTGTGAAATTTCATCAAAACGATCATACGAATAACCGGGTAAACAGCAACAAGGGTGCTTCGTTGTCTGTTCGCCAAACCGAAGATTTTGGTAACTATTGAACCATGCTTCGATTTGTCGAAGAATGCAGTCAATCGCTATCACATGTTCAGAAGCTTGCGTGTAAAATAAAAATGAAAAATAGTGAGTTGTGTTCAGATACAGTGTCCGGCACAGAATAAGTTAGTTTGTTAAGGGTCATAATCAACAACGGGGGGATGTGTCTTCATTCCCCCTCTTTTAAGAATCAAAAACGTACATTTAAGCATGTTGCTATTAGGAATTGATATTGGTACTTCGTCTATAAAAGTGTCGGTGGTTGATGCGCAAACGCAGAACCGTATTGTGTCGGTGAGTTATCCCGAAACAGAAACAGAGATCATTTCAAAACAACCCGGCTGGGCCGAACAGTCTCCTCTCAATTGGTGGGAACATACACAACAGGCGATTTTAAAAGCCAACGCTACAAAAAAGTACAATCCTACTGATATTGCTGCCATTGGCATCTCCTACCAGATGCATGGATTGGTAGTGCTTGACAAAGACAACAACGTGTTGCGTGACAGTATCATCTGGTGCGATAGTCGTGCAGTTGAAATCGGTAACCGGGCATTCGATGCAATTGGCCCATCCAAATCGTTGCAACATTTATTAAACTCACCGGGAAATTTTACAGCGAGCAAACTTGCATGGGTAAAACAACATGAACCTGCTCTTTACGAACAGATCGACAAAATCATGTTGCCGGGTGATTATATTGCTTTGCAATTAACCGGTTCAGCAACAACAAGTATCTCTGCCTTATCGGAAGGTGTATTCTGGGATTTTGTGAAGAATGAATTGTCGGAAGATGTATTCAACCATTATGGGTTTAGTAAGTCAGTTATTCCGGAAATCAAAGATGTGTTTACTGAACACGGACAGCTTTCGCCTGCAAATGCCGCAACGCTGGGATTAAAACCGGGGATCCCCGTTACCTACAAGGCAGGTGATCAACCCAATAATGCTTTATCATTAAATGTGCTCGAAGCAGGTGAAGTAGCTGCTACAGCAGGCACAAGCGGTGTGATCTATGGAGTAAGTGATCAACTAACGTTCGATCCGCAATCACGCATTAATAGTTTTGCACATGTCAATCATACCGCAGCACAGAAGCGTATTGGGGTGTTACTTTGCATCAATGGAACTGGTATTCTCAACCGCTGGGTAAAAAATGTAACCGGCAATCAATCATATAAAGAAATGAATGAAGCTGCAGCAACGGTTTCAATTGGCAGCAATGGGTTATTCGTACTCCCGTTTGGAAATGGCGCTGAACGAATGCTTGAAAATAAAATTGCCGGCGCACATGTGCAGCAACTGGATCTCAACATTCATACAAATGCGCATTTGTATCGTGCTTCGCAGGAAGGTATTGCATTTGCATTCCGTTGCGGTTTGGATATTATGCGGGAAAATAAAATGAATCCGTCGATCATTCGTGCAGGCAAAGCCAATATGTTTCTAAGCGATGTGTTTACCAAAGCATTTGTAAATACATTGAATATACCGGTAGAGCTGCACAATTGTGATGGAAGTGTAGGTGCAGCGTTGGGTGCAGGTATTGGTGCAGGTATTTACAAACATCCGAAAGAAGCATTCAGCCATGCAACACCATTAGCTGTGGTTGAACCAGACGGTACAGCACAGCAGTATAATGCTTTATACGAAGAATGGAATACATTGCTGCAAAAACAACTGAGTTAAAAGAACAACCAATCGATAACGCTGCTGCACAACAGCAGGCAAATAAACAACCAATGACAGTAGTAACAGGACACACAGAATTTTTCAAGGGTATTCCTCAAATCAAATTTGAAGGAGCAGGAACCGATAATCCTTTGGCATTTCGCTGGTATGATGAAAACAGGATCGTAGCCGGTAAGAGTATGAAAGAATGGTTACGGTTTGCCTGTGCTTATTGGCACAGCTTTGTAGGCAGCGGTGCTGATCCGTTTGGCGAACCAACGCATATTTTTCCTTGGGACTCGAAGAGCGATGCAGTTGAGCGTGCAAAAGATAAAGCTGACGCTGCGTTTGAATTTATCACCAAACTGAATCTGCCTTATTATTGTTTTCATGATGTGGACGTGGTAGATTATACCAACGACATCAATGAAAATGATCGCAGGCTTCAGGCTCTCACACAATACCTCGGCGAAAAGCAGGCAGCAAGTGGTGTGAAACTTTTATGGGGCACAGCCAACTTATTTTCCAGTCGCCGTTATATGAATGGTGCAGCAACCAATCCCGATTTTCATGTGCTTACGCACGGTGCAGCACAGGTAAAAGCAGCATTGGATGCAACTATTGCATTGGGTGGTGAGAACTATGTGTTCTGGGGCGGACGTGAAGGTTATATGAGTTTGCTCAACACCAATATGCAACGGGAAAAAGAACATCTTGCCCATTTCTTACACACAGCAAAAGATTATGCACGCAAGAATGGTTTTAAAGGAACGTTCTTTATTGAACCAAAACCTTGCGAGCCAAGTAAGCATCAATACGATTATGATTGTGAAACAGTAATTGGCTTTTTACGTCAGTACGATCTGTTGAACGATTTCAAAATTAACATTGAAGTAAATCATGCAACATTAGCCGGTCATACGTTCCAGCATGAGTTGCAGGTAGCTGCCGATGCAGGTGTACTTGGTTCAATGGATGCCAATCGTGGCGACTATCAAAATGGCTGGGATACTGATCAGTTCCCGAATAAC
Organism: uncultured Bacteroidota bacterium; assembly: GCA_963830845.1. Taxonomy (GTDB): domain Bacteria; phylum Bacteroidota; class Bacteroidia; order Chitinophagales; family Chitinophagaceae; genus Lacibacter. The sequence goes on from CAWHOR010000004.1 coordinate 115,813, forward strand.
ATCAATGAATTAGCAGAAGCAATGCTCGTTGTTGTTGAAGCTGGTGGTCTCTCAGGTGGTGGTATCAACTTCGATGCAAAGATCCGCAGAAACAGTACCGATCCGGAAGATCTGTTTCATGCACATATTGGAGGTATCGATACGTTTGCCCGTGCACTCATTATTGCTGACGACGTCCTGCAAAAATCAGATTACAAAAAAATCAGAACCGATCGTTACGCTTCGTTTGATAGTGGTAAAGGAAAGGAATTCGAAGAAGGTAAACTTTCGCTGGAAGACCTGCGTGCTTATGCGGTAGAAAATGGTGAACCTGCGGCTAAAAGCGGCAAACAGGAATACCTGGAGAATATAGTGAATCGCTTCATTTAAAATGAACAGTTGTTTGTTTACAACGTTGTCGGAGTAAACAAACCAATTGATGAAATGAGTTGCATCTGTGTTGCCGTAAACCGGTAAGTTACAGTTGCAACTCATTTTTTATTTTCGTATTGCTGAAAACGAAGGTTAAGAAGCTCTTCTGTGTTAATTTCGTAAAAAAGAAAGACTATGTTGATGCATCAAACCATGCGCTGGTATGGACCGAATGATCCGGTAAGCTTAGCTGATATCCTCCAGGCCGGTTGTGCCGGTGTTGTTACTGCACTTCATCATGTGCCTGTTGGTGATATCTGGACAAGTGATGAAATTCTTATCCGGAAACAACTGATCGAAGATGCAGGTATGACGTGGACGGTGATCGAAAGTCTGCCGGTGAGTGATGATATCAAACGTCAGTCGGGTAATTATATGTACCACATTGAAAACTACAAAGCAAGTCTGCGTAATATCGCCGCCTGTGGATTAAAAGTGGTCACATATAATTTTATGCCGGTGCTCGATTGGTTGCGTACCGATATTGCTTACCCGATGCCGGACGGCAGTACAGCACTTTATTTCAACCGCATCGATTATGTAATTTTTGATTTGTTCTTATTGCAACGTCCTGATGCGATTGAAGATTATTCAGCAGAAGAAATTGCAAGAGCGAATGAGCGTTTTGGTGCGATGGATAAGGAACAACGTACAAAACTCTTCAGCAATATGATGTTGGGCCTGCCCGGTAGTGATGATGCATTTACGCCTGAACAGGTATTGACAGAACTAAAAAAATACGAAGGGATCGATGTTGCAAAATTGAAAGAACATTTATTTTATTTTTTACAGCAGGTAGTTCCGGTTGCAGAAGAATGTGGTTTGAAAATGGCGATCCATCCCGACGATCCTCCCTACTCTGTATTGGGCTTACCACGTATCATGAGTACAGAACAGGATGCTGCTGATCTGTTAGCTGCAGTTCCGTCGCCTGCAAATGGATTGTGTTTCTGCACCGGTTCGTTTGGTGCACGGAAGGATAACAATGTGCCTGCCATGTTGAAACGTTTTGGTGATAATATTCATTTTCTTCATTTGCGAAATACCAAGCGTGATGCAGAAGGTAATTTTTATGAAGCCGATCATTTAGCTGGTGATACAGAAATGTTTGATGTGATCAAAGAAATTGTATTACTGCAACGAAGAAGAAATATTTCACTACCGATGCGCCCTGATCATGGCCATCAAATGCTGGATGATCTGAAGAAGAAAACATATCCCGGTTATTCCGCAATTGGTCGTCTGAAAGGTTTGGCCGAATTAAGAGGCTTAGAGTATGCGCTAGATAAAGCGCTTGTATAAAAGCTGCAAGCTAATCGCTGCAAGCTGCTCATAAATACAGTTGATTTTTCTTGTAAAAGAAAAATCTTGTTTCATCTGCTCAATCTGTGTTATCAGCGTTTCTATCAGTAAAAGCTTCTTACTTTCGATGAAAGAAGAATAGTAGTATGCCTGTAAACAAAAGTGCCGCCATCCGCTATCGCATCATCGATCGGTGTTTGCGTAACCGTCAACACAAATTTCCTACGAAGGAATACATCCGTCAGCGGTGTATGGAAGAGTTGTATGGCGATATGGCCGATGACATTTCTGTTTCCACGATTGAAAAGGATATGATCGCCATGCGGGAAGATGCAGGACTGGGTTATTTTGCTCCTATTAAATACGATCGTTTACACAAAGGCTATTTTTATGAAGATGCTGATTACAGTATCGACGGCATGAGTTTGAATGAAGATGAGAGTGAAGCATTACGCAGTGCCGCACATACCTTGAGTTTATTTGCTGATGTGCCTTTGTTTGAAAACCTGAAAGAAGCCATTGAAAAGATCAATACCCGTTTATCGCTTTCAGCAAATCTTGAAGATCCATCCATCAATCAATATGTACAGTTTGAAAAACCGGTTACGCAAAAAGGAAAGGATTGGATCAAACCATTGTATGAAACCATTGTGAACCGATTACCGATCACCTTTACGTATTTCAATATTTACAAGAACGAAACACGTACACACGAACTGGAACCTTATTTATTAAAAGAGGTACGCAATAAATGGTATCTCATTGGCTGGACGAATAAGCATAACAACTTTACTACGTATGCGCTCGACCGCATCACAGGGTTAGAGAAAGGAAGCAAAGCATTCAAGTACCGTCGTGATTTTAATCCGGATGATTTTTTTAAATATTCCACCGGCATTATGGAAGGTCCAAAGCCAAAAGAGAAAGTTATAATGGAAGTATATGGTCCTGCATCCCGTATGTTACAGGTAAGCCCCATGCATCATACGCAACAGATCATCAAAGAATCAAATAATAAACTGGTAGTTGAATTAGAAGTAACGGTGACAGAAGAATTTATTCATCAGTTATTGGGTATTTGTAATGAAATGAAAGTGATCAAACCGGCTTCATTAAAAAAACGAATGAAAGAAGAATTGCAGAAAGCGATGGGGTATTATTGAGAGTTTTTCTTTGTGCCCTTCGTGCAAAGCTCTGTGAACTTCGTGCTACTATTTTTGGTTGCACGAAGAGCAAAAAGGACTCACAAAGTACACAAGCTCTTACCGCTTCCCCTTTCTCCAATCCCACGGCGCTATTGGATTTTTTACAGACCACAAGCCTACCCTTTTCTTTCTTGCCAGCAACTCTGCATTAGCCAATTCTTTATTGGATGAGTATTGCTTAAAATGCCAGGCCATCCCTTGCAAAACCAGTTCCTTGTTGATCCATTTCTTTTGTGCATCATATACATCTGCAATCTTTCGTTTATTGCGATCAACATCTGTTACTACAACCGTTAACAGTTGGCCGTTACATAATTGAGCCAGTAATTGTTTGGATGCATTAGAGAAATCCTGTTTCTTTTCAGGTGCATCGATCCCCGCCAGCCGAATACGGTGAACAGTTGCTCCCACCAACAGATCAAACGTATCACCATCAACGATCTTCACCGCTTTTCCTTTTAATACAATTGAACTACTGACCGGCACAGCCGAACCGGTGAGTAACAGAATAAAAATCAGCAGCAAACGCATTCCTGAATAGTTTTCAACTTTAACGTGTTAACTGATTTTTTGTTTTTGCAGAAATGCAAACGATGTAAGTTTAGCCGTTGTATCCATTTCACGTACGCCCCATTTCTTGCAAAAACCAACAGGCGCAAGAATCGCATACGCATAATCAACAAAAAACTGCACAAACAACGCATCGCCTGCTTTGTGCTTTGGCATTACAAATGTTTTGCTCACTATGCCTTTTGCGTCCACCAATATCACTTCCACATCAAACGAATAACCAAACCAAACAGCGCTTTGCTGATCGGCGCCGGGAAAATGTAAAACCAATGGTTTGCGGAAAGCTATGTGCGGAACGATGGTTGAGTGATTGATAAATTTCGGCGGTTTTAACCGCTTCTTCCGCTTCAACCGGTGCCAGTTGCTGCTTACCATTGCCGAAACTGAAGTAACATTTATTGCTGAAGGGAAACGAAAGCTGGTTCATATACACTGTTTTAGAATGTAAAAGAACGATCTCACTTTGCAGCCTATTTGCGGAGTGAAACAAATTCAAACAAATTAGTACCGCAGTAAGATTGGCTTAGAACAGTGCTTCCCGGCCGGCTGCTGCCCCTGAAAAATACAGTTTTGTGGTACTATGGTCCATCTATTGGTCATTATTATCTATTTTCCTGTTACTTTTTAAACCATAATTTGCAAGAGATAAAGGAAGAGTAACTTAATTTATTGTTGAGGTTACCTGCTTTAAAAGCTATACGATTTTGCTATGTATAAAAAGATTACCTGGACAATAGTGATTATTTGTTCCATTTTGCTGTTGGCTGTGTCTTGCTTTCGGGGTAAGAACAGCGATGGTTCCTCCATACCGAAAACGGTCAGCTACAATTTTCATATCCGACCCATTCTTTCCGACAAATGTTTTAAATGTCATGGCCCCGATGGAAACAAACGTGCAGCAGGTTTGCGCCTTGATATTGCCGACAGTGCGTTTGCACCACTCAAAGAAACAAAAGGAGCGTTTGCATTAATTGCTGGTGATCCTGAAAATTCGGAGTTATATAAACGCATCATATCTACCGATCCTGAATACATGATGCCTGAACCTGAAGCGCATTTGGGTGCGTTAAGTGAGTATGAAATAAAGCTTTTTAAAAAATGGATCCAGCAAGGTGCCAAGTATGAATCGCATTGGGCATTTGCTTCACCAACGAAAACAACGCTACCTGAAATAAAAGATAAAAACCGGGCAAAAAATGAGATCGATTATTTTATCTTAAGTAAACTTGAAGAACAAGGTCTCGTACAAAATCAAGAAGCAGATAAAGAACGTTTACTGAAACGTATTGCAATTGACATCACCGGCTTACCACCATCAATTGAGATGATGGACAAATTTGTAAACGACAAGAGTGAGTTTGCTTATGAAAAAATGATCGATACATTGCTGGCAAGTCCACAGTATGGAGAAAAGATGGCGGTACAATGGATGGATGTTGCCCGTTATGCTGACAGCTACGGTTACCAGGATGATAATATACGATCGCAATGGCCATGGCGTGATTGGGTGATCCATGCATTCAACAAAAATCTTCCTTACGATCAGTTTCTTACCTGGCAAATTGCAGGTGATATGTTACCCGAAGCAAACAAAGAACAAATACTGGCCACAGGATTTTTCCGCAATCATAAGTATACAGAAGAAGGTGGTGTAATACCTGAAGAATATCGTATTGAATATCTCATCGATAAAACAAAAACATTTGGCAAAGGAATATTAGGTATTACGATCGAATGTGCTCAATGCCACGATCATAAGTATGATCCGTTTTCACAAAAAGATTATTATTCATTCCTTGCTTTTTTTAACAATACAAAAGAACTCGGATTTGAAGGTGATATAAGTGTATCGAAACTAGCGAAGAATCCGATCATCACTATCAGTGAAGAAGAAAGAAAAAATCTTCTCTCATTCATTAATACAAAAGATACCGGTAACCTGATGGTATCTGTGATGGGCGAACGGGATACACTCCGTAAAACATTTGTATTGAATCGTGGCGTGTACGATCAGCCGGGTGAAGAAGTGAAAGCTGCAGCTATTCCTGCAGTCATGAAATTTGATACAAGTAAGTATACACGCAACAGAGTTGGCCTTGCTGAATGGACGGTGAATAAAAACAATCCACTCACTGCAAGAGTTTTTGTGAACCTGATGTGGCAGGAGTTTTTTGGAAGAGGTTTGGTAAAAACTTCCGGTGATTTTGGTATGCAGGGAGAACTTCCTTCTCATCCTGAATTACTCGATTGGTTGGCTGTTGATTTTATGGAGAACGGCTGGAATATAAAACGATTGGTGAAACAGATATTGACGTCAGCAACTTATCGTCAATCAGCAAAAGTTTCAGAAGAACAATTGAAAAAAGATCCGGAGAATATTTACTTAGCAAGAGGTCCACGCATTCGTTTAAAAGCAGAGTTTGTTCGTGATCTTTATTTAGCAAGCAGTGGATTATTGGTAAAAACAATTGGTGGCCCAAGTGTAAAACCATATCAACCAAAAGGTCTTGTGGGAAGCAGCCACTTCCGGTACGAGGTGTATTAGCTGTTTACAGGCAGGATCATGGTGATGATCTGTACCGCAGGGGACTTTATACTTTTATTAAATTGACTGTACCACCACCGGGTATGGCGATGTTTGATGCCAGCAACCGTGATCAGTGCGAAGTAAAACGATTAAAAACAAATACGCCGTTGCAAGCATTGGTGATGATGAATGATCCTTCTGTACTGGAAGCATCAAGAGTGCTCTCACAAAAATTAATGTTAGATCAATCGGCAGTAACGGATAAAATAACAAAAGCTTTTCGCCTGATCGTTTGCAGAAAACCATCGGCAAAAGAATTGAGCATTACTGGAGAATTATTACAACGAACAGTTGCAATTATTTCAACAGAAAAAATTAGATGCAGCTATCATATTGAAAGCAGGTGAATATCCACAGAACGATCAAGTGGATAAAAACAAATCTGCAGCATTGATGAAAGCGATCAATACCATATTCAATATGGAAGAAACAATTACAAAAACCTGATGATGGAAAAACAAATTCTTGAACATGCATTGAACATGAACCGTCGCCGTTTTTTATCAAGACTCGGTATGGGTGTTGGTGGTATGGCGTTGGGTTCATTGCTGGTGCCCGATATGCTTGGTGGCAATACAGAAGAAGCGATCCTCGCAGGTTTGCCACAGTTTGCACCAAAAGCAAAACGTATCATTTATCTTTTTCAAAATGGTGCACCATCGCAGTTAGACTTGTTTGAATATAAACCAATGCTGGAAAAAATGCACGGACAAGATCTGCCTGCATCTATCCGCATGGGTCAACGATTAACGGGTATGACGGCTGATCAAACAAAATTTCCGTTAGCAGCAAGCTATTTTAAATTCAATCAATACGGCCAGGCAAGAGCATGGATCAGTGAATTGCTTCCGCATACAGCAAAAGTGGTGGATGATCTTTGTATTATCCGCAGTATGCATACCGAAGCCATCAATCACGATCCTGCATTAACTTTTTTCCAAACAGGAGCACAAGTAGGTAACCGGCCAAGTATGGGTTCGTGGCTTAGTTATGGTTTGGGAAGTGAGAATAAAAACTTACCTGCATTTTGTGTGTTGCTTTCAAAAGGAAAAGGAAATGGCCAGGGTGTTTATTCAAAGTTATGGTCGAATGGTTTTCTTGATTCTGTTCATCAAGGTGTTCAATTCAGTAGTGGCGATAATCCTGTGTTGTATCTCAACAACCCGGATGGAATGGATAAAACTGAGCGACGTAAAATGCTGGATAACCTCGCCGAATTAAATCAGGAAACGTATAAAGAATTTGGCGATCCGGAAATACAGGCAAAAGTGCAGCAATATGAAATGGCCTATCGTATGCAAACATCGGTTCCGGATATTACTGATTTGAGTAAAGAACCGGAAGACATTATAAAATTATACGGCCCCGATTGTTTAACTCCGGGCACATATGCAGCAAACTGTTTGCTCGCAAGAAAACTTTCCGAAAATGGAGTTCGCTTTGTGCAATTATATCACCAGGGCTGGGATGCACATGGCGATTTACCAGGTCAGATAAAAGGACAATGTGCTGATGTTGATCAGGCATCTGCAGCACTCATCACTGATCTGAAACAACGTGGTTTGCTCGATGAAACATTGGTGATATGGGGTGGTGAATTTGGTCGTACAAATTATTGCCAGGGAAAATTAACGAAAGAAGATTATGGTCGTGATCATCATCCACGTTGCTTTACCGTTTGGATGGCAGGTGGTGGTGTAAAGCCAGGTGTATATGGCGAAACAGATGAGTTTGGTTACAACATTGTAAAAGATCCTGTTCATGTACACGATTTTCATGCAACCATTCTTCACCTGATGGGTATGAATCATGAACAACTTACGTTTAAACATTTGGGCAGGCGTTATCGCTTAACCGATGTTGCAGGAAATGTGGTGAAGGGATTGATTGCGTAAAGAAAAAAGTACGAGGTACGAAGTTGGAGGTACGTACTTCGTACCTCGAAAATCGTACTTATTTTCATTCTGAATCATTATTAAAACAAGAACGTTGAATCGCCGAACATTTATTAAAAATTCTTCACTGGCAACAGCATCGTTGTATGCAACGCCATTATTAAATGGTGCTGATAAGAATGAAATTATTCTTGGGCATAACAATAAACGTTATCGCATCAATACACAATGGAGCAAAGTAAATGCAGCACAAACTCCTGTAAAAGATTGCCATGAAATGGTGCAGGATAAATTGGGTCGTATTATTCTGCTCACCAATGAAACAAAAAACAATGTGATCATTTATGATAAAAGCGGAAGACTGATCTCTACCTGGGGAAATGAATATCCCGGTGCACATGGTCTAACGTTGTTTAATGAAAATGGTGCTGATACATTATTTATTTGCGACAACAATCGTCACCAGGTAATTAAAACCACGATTGATGGTAAAGTATTAATGACATTGAATTATCCAAAAGAAACAGGACAGTACACAAAAGCAGATGAATATATTCCTACCGAAACAGCCATTGCAGCCAATGGAGATATTTATGTGGCCGATGGTTATGGGAAAAATTTTATTATTCAATACGATTATAAAGGAAACTACATCCGGCATTTTGGAGGAAACGGAAGCGAAGAAAAACATTTAGCCAATGCCCATGGCGTTTGTGTCGATTACAGAAATAAAAATCAGCCATGTATTGTTGCTACCTCACGCCAGCAAAATGCGTTTAAGCGATACACGTTGAGTGGAGAGTATATCGATACAATTCCTTTGCCGGGTGCATGGGTATGCAGGCCTGTTATTAAGGGCGATTATTTGTATGCTGCCGTTTTACAAACGGATGCCCGTAAAGATGAAAAATCGGGCTTTGTTCTTATTCTCGACAAAAACTATAAAGTTGTTTCAAACATTGGAGGCAATTTGCCTGTGTACAATGGTACTATACCAACTGACATGTATCAGACCATTAAAGTTTTTCAATACCCTCATGATGTATGTATTGATGATGAAGAAAACCTGTATGTAGCACAATGGAACAGCGGGCACGTGTATCCTTATAAACTACAACCGCTATGAAAAACTAATAGTTTCCTTTCTTTGCTTGGCTTATTGCTCAATACAGTTTTGCTCAGCAGTTATTTCAACTGGCACCACCGATATTGAACTATCAATCTGCTTTTTTCCAAGATAAGACAAGACTGGAAATAAAGTTTGAACAGCCCGGCGCAGAAATTCGCTACACCGTAAATGGTGATGAGCCAACAGAAAAAGATCTGCTTTACAATAAGCCTCTTGTTATTACCGGAGAAAGAGTAAGTATAAAGGCAAAGGCAATGGGCAAGGGGTTTCTACCATCAGAAACGGTAAACGTAGAATTTGTGAAAACAGGAAAGGTCATTCAGCAAATTAATTTTACAGTTCCGCATACCGCCTACATACCAAAAAACAACAATCTTCTGCATGATAATGTTGGAGGCAACACAAATTACAGTTCTGGTGAATGGTTAGGTTACGATAGCGATACCGTAGAAATTGATATTACATTGAAAAAGAAAGAGAAGGTAAATAAAGTGCTTGTAAACATGCTGCAAGATGAAAACAGTTGGATTTTTTTGCCCGAACAGATACTCTTGTATTACTATGATGAGTCGCAAAAAAGTTATCTCCCATTAGGCAAAGAAACTTTTATGAGCGAAGAGCCGTCACCAAAACAATGTGAAGCAAGAGAATTTACTCCAGAGCGAACGATCAAAACAAATAAGCTGAAGTTGGTATTATACCCGTTAAAGAAAATACCAGCCTGGCATCCGGGTAAAGACAATCACGCCTGGTTATTCATTGATGAAATACAAGTCTATTAAACATGCTTCGTCTTAAAAATAGTTTATTCAATAGTTCTCTTTTACTGAATTGCCTGTTGCTGTTCCTGTTGCTTTTTGAAAGCAGGTTGTCAATTCCACTTTGGTTGCAGGTGGTGGGACGTACGCATCCGCTGGTATTGCACTTCCCGGTTGTGTTGGTTGTAATGTATGCCTTGCTTGTTCTTTTTTTCCAAACGAAAAAAAAGTTCGATGATCATAATCAACATATAGCTGATCTTATTTTGCATTTTGCGGCAATCAGTTCTGCTATCACTGCATTGGCAGGTTTCTTTTTGTCGAAAGAACAAGGATATGATGCCGATGCGTTGCAGTGGCATAAATGGAGTGGGGTAGCAATTTCAGTTTTCATGTTGTTGTGGTGCTATTTCAAAAACATATTGCAGGCGAGAAAGATAACAGCATTTGCAACATCAATTGTGGCGCTTGTGCTTATTGTAATGGCTGGTCACCAGGGCGCAGGAATAACGCACGGTGAGAATTTTGTATTGGCTCCAATAACGCCTGAGAAAAAACAAGCAGTTGTTTCACCCGAAGAAGCAGAGTTATTTACGCATTTAGTGAAGCCAATACTTGAAGCCAAATGCATTTCCTGTCACAACAGTAAAAAAGCAAAAGGTGAGTTGGTGATGGAAACAGAAGCGCTTTTATTAAAAGGAGGAAAGAATGGTGTTTTATGGGATAACACCTCGGCCGACTTAGGTTTACTATTGCGAAGGATACATTTACCACTCGAAGAAAAAAAGCATATGCCGCCACAAGGCAAACCTCAATTAACAGATGATGAAATAGTAATACTAAGACAGTGGATACAAAAAGGAGCAGATTTCAAAATGCGTGTTGCTGATCTGCCAACGGATGATTCATTGTTTGTAATGGCAAACAATATATTGACCGCAGCAGAAACAGCCGAATATGATTTTGATGAAGCAGATGCATCAGAAATAAAAAAGCTGAACACAATCAATCGTGTAGTTGCAGCAGAAGCGGTTGAATCACCGGCATTGAATGTGAGTTTTTTCAACAGCAAACTTTTTAAATCAGAACAGCTTGCAGAGTTATCAAAAATAAAAAAGCAGATCGTTTCGCTTGATCTTTCGCAGATGCCTGTGAAAGATGCAGATATGAAGATCATCGGCAGTTTTGAAAATCTGCGAAAACTGAACCTGAGTTTTTCTGCTATTACAGGTGTTGGTCTTGCTGAATTGAAACGACTAAAGTTTTTAAGAAGTCTTTCTATCTCGGGCACAAAGGTTAATGCAGAGCATTTGAAACAGTTGCAAAGTTTCCCGCAACTGAAAACAGTTTATACCTGGAATATGCCTGTTGCTGCTGCTGATATGGAAAAAGTAAAAGCGCAAGTAAAAAATATTCGTTTTGAAACCGGTTTCAAAGGCGATACAATTGTTATGAAGTTATCAGCACCGATTGTGCAGAACGAAGAATCGATCATTACTTCACCTGTTCCGTTAAAGCTGAAGCATTATATCAACGGAACTACCATTCGATTTACAACAGATGGCAGCGATCCTGATAGTATTAAATCACCTGTATTTAAACCTGGTGAAATGATCAATGGAAATGTTTTTATAAAGGCAAAAGCGTACAAGCCCGGTTGGATTAGTAGCGACATCATGGAAGTGAATTTTTACAGAAGCACTTATAAAGCTGATAGTGTATTTTTTCTGTTGCAGCCAGATCCTGATTATAAAGGAGAAGCTAAAATGCTTTCTGATCTTATAAAAGGTGAAACTAAATTTTCGTTTGGGTAACTGGCTTGCATGGCGACAAACAAGAATGGAAGTATTGTTGCAGTTTATTAAACCAACCACGGTGCAAAGTATTACGCTTAGTGCATTGATCGATGTTGCAAGTTATATTATGCCCCCATCGAGTATTGAAATTTGGGGTGGTGATGATAAAAATAAAATGAAATTGCTTGGTTCAGTAAAACCACAGCAACCAACAATGCAACAACCTTCTTCCTTGCGTGGCTTTGAATGTAAATTCGATCCTGCTACTGTAAAATATATTAAGATCGTAGGTAACACGGTGAGCAAATTACCGGCATGGCATCCCGGCAAAGGAGATAAGGGATGGTTATTTGTAGATGAAGTGCTTGTTAACTAAAATTGTTTGACAGAATAGACATAAACTAAAATGCCCCAACAAAAGTTGGGGCATTTTAGTTTAATCGCTTTAGTCTATTTAAAGATCATCAATCACTTTATACTTTGGCACTAATGCTTTCATCACCAACCACGCAATTAAATAGGCAACTGCACAAATGGCAAACATGATTGTATACGAGGTTGTCATTTGCGCCAGCACCAATGGCTTTTGCACTTGCAGTAATTGATCAAACGAAGCAGCATCTACTGTTTTCAATTGATCTGCTACTTCTTTTGCAAGGCCGCTCAATTCGGATTGATTGAGATCAATTGAATCGCCATATTTATTTACCAGCTTCATATTCTGGATCTTCGAAAGGTAATCGCCCAGCCCATCTGCTTTTGCTTTTACCCATGCATCAGCAATGCCAGCTGCTTTGTAGGTATCAAATAAATAACCACCAAGCTTCGACATAATCACACCGCCTAAACCACCTGCCATACCACCAATACCTACAACCGAACCAATTGCTTTTTTCGGAAACATATCACTTACTGTGGTAAAGATGTTGGCACTCCATGCCTGGTGTGCCGACGCACCAATACCAATCAGGATTACCGGAACCCAAAAACTATAACCTCCAAAAGGCTGTGCAAATAATACAACCAATGGAATGAGTGCAATCAAAAACATGGCTTTCATACGACCGTCGTATGGAGAATATCCTTTCTTAAAATAATAAACAGGGAACCAACCACCACCAATACTGCCGAACATGGTCATGCTATAAAGAACCGTTAATGGAAGAGCAATTTCTAAACTCGTCATTCCATATTGTGCTTTCAAATAAGCCGGCAGCCAAAACAGGAAGAACCACCACACCCCATCGGTCATAAATTTACCAAACGTAAACGCCCATGTTTGTTTATAGCCTAAGAGTTTTGTCCATGAAACTTTTTCAACTTTTGCATCGGTTGAAACAACCTGATCTTCTTTATCGCTGTTGATATATTCGAACTCGGCTTTGCTTAAACGCTTTTGTTCAGTTGCTTTATCGTAGAAGATCAACCAGAAAATTAACCATAGAAATCCAGTTGCGCCAATTAATATAAACGCTGTTTCCCAACCCCAGTTTGCACCGATCCAGGGAACAGTAAGTGGTGCAAGAATAGCACCTACGTTTGCACCTGAATTAAAAATGCCCGTTGCAAAAGAGCGTTCTTTCTTTGGGAAATATTCGGCAGTTGCTTTAATGGCTGCAGGAAAGTTACCGGCTTCGCCAAGCGCCAATACAGCACGACCAATCATAAAACCAACAACAGAAACACTTACTGATGCCATTCCTAAAAAGCCAAGCAATGTTGCAGCAGACTGGCCAATTGGAATAGCCATTGCATGAATAATGGCACCAATACTCCAAATAACGATCGCCCATGCATATCCTTTTTTTGTACCAAGCTTGTCAATAAATCGTCCGGCAAACAACATACTGATGGCATAACCAAACTGAAATACAGCGGTGATGTTTGCATAATCACTATTGCTCCAGTTGAAACGCTCTGCCAATACAGGTTGTAATAAACTCAATACCTGTCTGTCGAGATAGTTCACTGTGGTAGCAAAAAAGAGCAGAGCACAGATCGTCCACCTGTATTTACCTATGGCTTGTTGCATGTTCGTTGTTTTGTCCGCCGCTTTTAAACGCTTTGATCCGTTCTTAAACGAGAAGTGGTTATTATTTTTTTACTGCTGCGATAATTTCAAGCACCTGTTTGGTTGCTTCTTCCATCGCCGCATAATCTCTTGCTTCCATTAATTTTTTGCTGATGAGTTTGCTACCCATACCTACTGCACAAACACCTGCTTTGTACCAACTTTCGATACTTTCTTTCGTTGTATCAACACCACCTGTTGGCATAAACAACAATTTAGGGAAGATATCTTTAATAGTGGTTAAAAACTCTGTACCCATCATATTACCGGGGAATAACTTGATGAATTTAATACCTGCATTTTCTGCAGCGATAATTTCAGTCGGTGTCATACAACCGGGTGCATAGAAAATATCATTTGCTACACAATACGCAGCAACATCAGGAACAAAGCCGGGACTTACTAAAAAGTCGGCACCAGCAGCCATATAATCAGTTGCGTGTTGCATATTCTTGATGGTACCAACACCCAATAACAAACCGGGCATTTCTGCATTACGCAGTTGCACCATTTTTGTAAAGTTGGCCAATGCAGCATCTCCACGATTGGTATATTCAACTGCTTTAATGCCTGCTTTGTAAATTGCTTTTAATACATCAAGACTTACTTCTTCGCTTGGATTAAAATACAAAGGAAGAATGCCCTGTTGTACAATTGCATCTGATATCTGTTGTGTTTTACTCATTTTGTTTTTTTTAAATCCCGGCATGAATGCCGGGGCCATTCATTAAATTTTTACTTTGATCACTAACTTCTTAATTTCTCCTTCACCAATCATCGGTGCATGCACATCTTCCGGATAGAAAATCGCAAACTGTCCATCGGTTAATTGGAAATAGGTATCCGGAGCATCATCGAAAAACAACACATCCTTTTCATCGTTGTATTCACCTTTAGGCGAAACACATTTTTCTCTTGGTTTCCAGCCAATGGTTTCCACACCTTTAATGCAAAGCTGAATGTCGATATTCTTATTATGACATTCAAACTTCTGCAAGCTGGTTTCTTTTGTTTTACCGGGCGCATTGCTGAAGATGGCTTTTAAACCTTCTGCAATATCACTTTTACCATCGGCTGCATTTGCCAGGTCGGTTTGTTGGATGTACTCAAATGCTTTTGCAAACAACGGATGTGCTGAAAAGTATTTGGGTGCATTCTTGATTGTATCAATGATCATATTTTGTAGTTTATAGTTTGAAGTTTATAGTTTATGGTTTTTGAGCTTATGAGCTAAATGGAACTAACCGACTCTTCTCAACTGCAAACCATAAACTACAAACCAGAAACTGTATTAACGTTGTACCCTTCCACTACCATCTCCTTTCATCAGGTCTTTTACTTCACCCAATGTAGCATGGTTCAGATCGCCCGGAATCGTATGTTTCAATGCGCTTGCAGCAACACCAAATTCGGCAGCTTCGTTCATTGGCATGCCGGTAACCAAGCCATAGATCAAACCACTGGCAAATGAATCACCACTACCAACACGGTCAACGATGCGTACACTATATTGTTTTGTGTGATAGTAATCTGTGCCATCATATACCAATGCACTCCAGCCATTATCAGAAGCACTATGGCTTTCACGTAAGGAAGAAGCAATGAATTTGAAACCGAATTTCGCTTTCATTTGTTGAAATACATCTTTGAAACCATCAAGGTTCAGTTCACCTTTGGTAACATCGGTATCTTTTGCTTTGAAGCCAAGACATAAGTCAGCATCTTCTTCATTCCCAATACAAACATCAACAAATTCGCAAAGGCCCGTCATTACTTCACGTGCTTTTTCTTTCGTCCATAATTTTTTACGGAAGTTAAGATCGATCGAAGTGGTGATACCCTTTGCTTTTGCAGCTTTTAAAGCAGCCAACGTTAAAGCGGCAGCTTTATCACTTAAGGCAGGCGTGATACCTGTTGTATGAAACCATTCAGCACCATCAAAAATTTTATCCCAATCAAATTCACTTGCATCAACATCTGCAATCGATGCACCTGAGCGATCATATACTACTTGTGATGCTCGCATCGATGCGCCTGTTTCGAGGAAGTAAATACCTAAACGATCACCACCTCTTGCAACAAACTGCGTATCTACACCATAACGACGTAAATGGTTAATGGCCGATTGACCGATGGGATTGTTAGGTACTTTGGAAACAAATGTTCCGTTTAAACCATAGTTACATAGTGCAGCAGATACGTTTGCTTCGCCACCACCATAAGTGATATCGAATGTATCAGCTTGTACAAAACGTTTAAAATCGGGTGTTGACAAACGCAACATAATCTCTCCCAGTGTTACTACTTTCTTTGACATGTCAATTGTATTATTGTTTTAGGAATTGTTTGAATAAATTATTTTAAAGTTGGAACCGGGGCCGGATCCATATCCGTATAAACTAAATTTTCACCCGCCATTCCCCAAATGAAACCATAGTTGGTGGTACCGCAACCAAAGTGTGTACTCCATGGCGGAGAGATCACAGCTTCGTTGTTGGTCATTACCATATGTCTTGTTTCCATTGGGTTGCCCATGAAATGGAACAAACGTTGTCCTTCCGGCAAATCAAAATATAAATACACTTCCATTCTGCGTGTATGTGTATGTGGTGGAATAGAATTCCAAACACTACCCGGCGCAAGAACAGTTAAACCCATTACCAACTGACAGCTTTTTAAACCATCGAGGTGAATGTATTTATATACTGTACGTTTATTCGCTGTTTCAACAGCACCCAACTCAACGGGCGATGCCTGTTCTTTGGTGAACATGGCATTTGGATGAGTTGCATGTGCAGGTGATGATAATAAATAAAATACTGCAGGATTCTTTTTTGATGCAGAAGTCAAAGCTTACTTTCTTTGTTCCTTTACCTAAGTATAAACAGGAAAGTTTATCCACTTCAAACTTTTTACCATCTGCTGTTACGGTTCCTTTACCACCAACGTTAATGATACCGAGTTCTCTTCTTTCAAGAAAATAGTCAGCTCTTAATTCAGGATGATTTGGAAGCGTTAATGTTTTTGATACAGGAACTGCACCACCAACAATTACACGATCGTAATGCGTATAAACCAATTTCAGTTTATCAGCCACCATCAGATCTTTCACCAAAAAATTATCGATGAGCTGTTGTGTGTCGAAACCCTTCGTTTCTTCCGGTCCTACAGCAAAACGAACTTCCATATCACCATCCATATAGGTATTGCTGCTATAATCTTTCAATTGAATTGCCGGAGCTTTTACTTTTTTTGTTGCCATGACTTTTTTGTTACTAATTACTATTAACTATCGGCTTTCTTATCTCGCCATCCATCCACCATCAACAAACAACACCGTACCATTTACATAGTCCGATGCTGATGATGCAAGGAAGGTAACCGGTCCTTTAAAATCTTCAGGTATACCCCAACGACCAACAGGAATACGACTTAATATCGATTGGCTTCTGTCTGCATCTTCACGCAAAGCCTGTGTATTATTGGTTGCGATATAACCGGGTGCAATACCATTTACACAAACACCTTTGCTTCCCCACTCGTTGCCAAATGCACGAACCAAACCAGCTACTGCAGATTTTGTTGCAGTATAACCGGGTACATTGATACCGCCCTGGAAACTTAACAATGAACAAGTGAAGATGATCTTACCGCCACCATTATCGATCATGTGTTTACCAAACTCACGACCAAGAATAAATTGTGCGTTTAGGTTGATGTCAACTACTTTATCCCAATATTCATCAGAATGTTCAGCAGCAGGTGCACGCATAATGATACCTGCATTGTTAACAAGGATATCAATTTTATTTTCTTCTTTTACTTTATTGATGAATGCATAAAGCGCTTCACGGTTACCAATATCAACACGGTGATACGTGAATTTGCGGCCTGTTGCTTCAATCGCTGCTTTAACAGCAGAATAATCTTCTACAATAGAAGCGCCAACAATATCTGCACCTGCTTCTGCCAATGCAGTTGCCATACCCATACCAAGACCGGTATCGCAACCGGTTACCAATGCAGTTTTGCCTGAAAGGTTAAAGAGATCCAATGTTTGCATGATTCGATTATATGTTTTTTGATGTTACTGTTTCTGCTGCGTCGAGATGCTGCAGGTTGAAATATTGTTTTGCGTTGTTGTAACAGATATCCTGTATCGTTTTACCGATCAATCCAATATCATTGGGCAATTCACCATTCTCTACTTCTTCGCCATACATGTTACAAAGTATGCGACGGAAATATTCATGACGTGGGAAAGATAAGAAACTACGACTGTCAGTTAACATACCAACAAAGCGACTGAGTAATCCCATATTACTTAGTGCGTTGATCTGTTTCGTCATTCCATCTTTCTGATCGAGGAACCACCAACCGCTTCCCCATTGTACTTTACCTGCAACAGAACCATCATTGAAATTACCGATCATTGTTGCGAACAATTCATTATCGGCAGGATTCAAATTATAGATGATGGTCTTTGCCAGTTTATCATTACTGTCTAAACGGTTTAAGAATTTTGATAAGGCTCTTGCTTGTGAGAAATCACCAATGCTGTCCCAACCTGTATCAGGACCCAACTGTTGCAACATACGGCTATTGTTGTTGCGTAATGCACCAAGATGGAATTGTTGTACCCAGCCTTTTTCATGATCCCACTCAGCAAAGATCACCAGCATAGCACTCTTGAATTTTTTCTTTTCTTCAAGCGTTAAATTACCACCACTACGCACCTGTGCAAAAATGCCAACGATCTCTGTTTGCGTATAATCTTCTGCATAGATCTCTTCCAAACCATGATCCGAAACTGCACATCCATTCGCTGCAAAATAATCATGACGCTTTTTCAACGCAGCTAAATAATCGTTGAAGGTGCTGATAGAGGTATCAGCCGCTTTCTCCAATAAGGTGAGATAATTATTGAAGCTGATAGTATCATCAACATTCATAGCCTTATCAGGACGGAAAGCAGGATTCATTTTTGTAAACGATCCCTGTTGACGAAGTTGCTGATGATATTCTAATGAATCAACAGGGTCATCCGTTGTGCAAATGAGTTTTACATTCATTTGCTGCAATAAACCTTGTACACTATTTGATGCCTTTTGCAATTGTGCCGTCGCATCATCATAAATACTTTTGGCGCTATCAGCATTTAATACTTCCTGAATGTTGAAATAGCGTTGTAACTCCAGATGTGTCCAATGATATAAAGGATTGCGTAAGGTATAAGGAACTGTAGCCGACCATTGTTCAAATTTTTCCCAATCACTTGCATTACCGGTGATAAATTTTTCATTTATACCGTTGGTACGCATGGCTCTCCACTTGTAATGATCACCATACAACCAAACCTGCGTAAGGTTTTCGAAGTTGATATTATTTGCTACCTGATCAGGCGGCAGGTGATTATGATAATCGATGATGGGCATTTGCTTTGCAAACTCGTGGTAGAGTTGCTCGGCTGTTTTATTCTGCAACAAAAAATTGTCGTCTAAGAACTTTTTCATGTCGTTGGTTTTGACCTCATCCTCCATCTCCTTCTCCATCCTTCCGCAAGCTCAGGATAGAAGGAGCGGTTCTGGGGTATCTTTAATAAACAAATTAACTTCCAATTCAACTTACTTCTTCAATTCAACAGGTATAAATCACTTTCACCTATGCTGCTTACCTCGTACCTCTTACTTCATACCTCGTACTTACAAACTCACCCCACGTTTCCATGGAATAAAATCATCCTGATTCAGCAACACAGCTTTTGGTGTTACTTCACCACTTGCTGCTTTAATGCAATACTCAAGAATGGCTTCACCCATTTCTTCAATTGTTTTTTCACCTTCAATTACCGGCCCGCAATCAATATCAATGATATCATTCATGCGTTTGGTGAGATTGCTGTTGGTGGAAACTTTTATGGTTGGACAAACAGGATTACCTGTTGGTGTACCAAGCCCTGTTGTAAACAAGATCAATGTTGCACCGCTTGCTGCTTTACCGGTTGTTGCTTCCACATCGTTACCCGGTGTACAAACCAAACTCAAGCCTGGTTTTGTTGCAGGTTCGGTATAATCCAATACATCAACCACAGGAGAAGTGCCGCCTTTTTTTGCAGCACCTGCGCTTTTAATGGCATCCGTAATTAAACCATCTTTAATATTACCGGGCGAAGGATTCATATGAAAACCTGAACCAACTTTTACTGCCTGATCGTTATAAGCCGTCATTAAGTGAATGAACTTTTCTGCACTTTCTTTTTCTTTTGTGCGATCGATGAGCTCTTGTTCAACGCCACACAATTCAGGAAATTCTGCCAGTAATATTTTACCACCTAATGCTACTACAAGGTCGGATGCATAGCCAACAGCAGGATTAGCGGAGATACCACTAAAGCCATCGCTGCCACCACACTTCACACCAATACAAAGTTTATTGAGTGATGCAGGTTGGCGTTCAAGCTTGTTGATCTCGATCAATCCTTCAAATGTTTTACGGATCGCTTCTGCAATCAATTGTTCTTCGCTTTGCGATTGCTGTTGTTCAAAAACATAAATCGGTTTATCGAAGTTGGCATTGTATTTTTTGAGATCATCTCTGAAATCCTGCACCTGCAAATTCTGGCAACCTAAACTCAATACTGTTACACCACCAACATTTGGATGATCAGCATAAGCTGCTAATAATTTACTCAATACCGCAGCATCCTGGCGAATACCACCACAACCACCCTGGTGATTTAAAAATTTAATACCATCAACATTTTTAAATGGACGGTTGCTGTTTGGTTTTGCAGAAGGAGAGAGATCAACTGCTGTAATATCTTCGCCTTTTTGATATGCTTCTAACAACTGATGTGTATAGCTTTTGTATTTCGCCGTTACTGCATAACCTAATTCATTATGCATTGCTTCACGAATCACATCCAGGTTTCTGTTCTCACAAAAAACTGTTGGAATAAATAACCAGTAATTGGCAGTACCCACACGACCATCGCTGCGCAGGTAACCATTAAATGTTTTTCCTTGAAATTTCGATACATCGGGTGGCTGCCATTCGTAATTTGAAGGTCGGTATGTGAATGGGAGTGCAGCATGTTTCAGATTTTCTGTCGTCATCAAACCACCTGCAGGAATAAGTTTTTGTGCTTTACCTACCAACACACCATACATGATGGCTTCATCACCCGGCTGCATTTCTTTTTCAAAGAATTTATGTTTTGCATTAATATCATCCTGCAACACATATTCATTACCCTGGAAAGAAATAATTTCTCCTTTTTTCAAATTGGTCAACGCTACAATCACGTTGTCCTTTGGATGTACTTTTAAAACTTTATGCTTCATTACTCTCTACTTTATCTCTGCTGATTTGATATTCTTTCAATGTGGCGGCAGTGCCCTGATCGATCATACTGTTCAGGTGCGATTGTACAGCATACGCAAACCCTGTTAATGCTGTAAGATCTGTCCCCCACAATTGTGTATTACTTAATGCTGTTTTTACAATGTCATTTTGCTTTGTGTTTTTCCATAGTTGCTGGAAGTAACCGGCATGTTCATCCTGTACAGGGTAGGCCACACCGTTAGCTTCTCCATAATATTTACCGCTCTCACTGTGTTCACACTTCATAAATAAAAGGTAAGCCGCAAAACCCAATGCCATGGAATCCGGAACATAAAGATCCTGTTCAAAATGCCTGAGCAGTAAAGGTATGTTACGCATCCGCATTTTATGCGAATAATTTAGCGTTATGCTGATCCATTTATGATCAATAAACGGGTTACGAAAACGGTCGAGAACGTTGCCGGAAAACTCACGTGCTTCCAAGACAGAAATTTTTTCATTGCTTACACAAGGTGCAATTTCATGATGCATGAGATCATATACATACAAGCCGAAAGCCTTGTCTGCCATAGCTTCCTTTACTGTTTCAAACCCTGCAAGAAATGCAATACCGCAGGAAAATGTATGTGTACCATTCAGCAAACGAAGCTTCAACTCCCGTTGTTTATTAATATCGTTTGTAATTACAATTTCTTTGTCTGCTTCAGCAAACGTTAGTACGTCTTTTACTTTCGGATTGGATGTTTCGATCGCCCATAAACTGTATGGTTCGCTCATGATCATCAGCTCGTCTGTATACCCAAGTTTTACTTCCGTTTCTTTTTGTTGTGATGTTGGAAGTTTGCCCGGCACAATACGATCGACCAGCGAATTGCAAAAGCTATTTGCATTTTCAAGCCAGTCAATAAACGCATAATCGGCATTGTTGAGATGCGCCAACTCCATTACAATGGATTGCAGTTTGGTTCCATTGTCTGTGATCAGTTCTGTTGGCACAATCACCATCCCTTTATTTACATCGCCATTGAACGCTTTGTAACGTTCATGCAAAAAGGCCAATAATTTACCGGGGAAAGAAACCGGCGGTGTGCCCGTTATCTTATCATCTTCCACTAATACAATTCCAACTTCGGTTGTATTGGAAATAACAATTTCCATATCTGGATTCGATGCACAGTCCAACACCTGTTGCCACTGCGATTTAGCAGAGAGTACCCGGCTGATGGATGCATTGATGATATATTCTTCCGTCATTTTTTGCTGACGGATCCCTTTGATACAATGTGTAAACAAACCATCTTGTGTGCTGTACCCATCTGTATCGCCACTATCGGTTGACTTTACGACCACTACTCTTCCGTTGAACAGCCCCTGCTTATTGGCTTTGTCAATATAATAATCCGGAAGACCCCGTAACAATACACCCGTTCCAAATTGAAGTACTTTTTCAGGTAGCGTGAACAGTGCATCGGTTGGCATTGATTGCACGGCACCGTTTAATTCTGATAATGTTTGTTTCGATAATTGCATGTTGCTTGCTCTTTAAAATTTTATTGAACGGAAATGACGTGGCCGTTTTTACCATCATTCAGGTTCTGATGATCAGGGATTCCAACGTTCACCAAATACCCATTTAGCGTTGATGCTTTGAGCCAACGCTTTGCTGATATTATTATTGAACCAGGTATAATCGCCTGCTTTTCGATGACAATTGTAATAGTAGATCCGCTCACCCCATTGCATGTTGTTGGTTGTTGCAACACGATAGATGGGCGCATCTTTCATGTTATCTGCAAACAAACAATTGATGAGATAAAACTGTGCATCACGATGATAGCGACCCAACAGAAATCCATCATATCCTTGAAACCTGCAATTCAGCAAAACAGTTTTTGAATCTTCATGCTTTGAACCATCATGCCAGATTGCAGCAGAGCCGGTGTTGGCAATAAACTCACAGTTCTCTGCAAATGCCCAACCACGTGGACAATAAAAATCAACACCACCTTCCATCACACAATCTTTAAAATACCACATGCCATTTTCTACTTCCCAAGGACTGACTGTATCACCAGCATAAGCTTTGAAATAACAGTTGATGGCTTTTAATCTTGTACAGCCCATGGTTCGTAGTGCCATCTGGTGACCAGCTTTTGTGATCGTTTTTTTCCTGGTCACCGTATCTGCAGCACAGGCAATGATTCTGTCTTCTAAAAAATCAAAACCATAGCTGTTGCTGACGGTGAGGTTTTTCAATGTAATATCATTGGCGCCAACATTCATGGTGGCAACGCCCCAATCATCTATATGATCGCAGCGCCATTCATCTCTTGCAATGGCAGCTGTTATAATAGTTGTTGTTCTGTCTTCGCCTTCGAGTACGAGATTATTTTTTTTGATGTAGATCTTTTCTTTGTAGATCCCTTTCTTAATATAGATCGATCTTGTAACTGCAGATGAATCAGTTAAACTATTGATCGCTTCCTGTACTGTTTTATAATTTCCGGTTCCATCCTGTGCAACTACTATTCTTTGCTGACTGTTTGCTGAAAATGTAACCAGCAAATAAGCTATTGCAAAACTCAGTATCGTCAGCTTCCCCCTCATTTCTTCACAGCCTGCTCCAGCAGCCATTTCACCAGGTCTTCTGCCGCTTTATAATTTTCGAATTCTGCAGGTAACAGTTTTCGGTTATCGATGTATTCGTTATAAACCCATGGATCGCCAACAGCAAACACCGTTCCCTTACCATATTTTGCAACAGCAATGATCACAGCATTATCTTTTGTTACCAATGCTGTTGCAGGAGCTTTAACAGTCAGTTCGCTAAGCTCTTTCAGGAACATTCGTTTTGTTGTTTTGAAAACGGGATTGTTTACGCCGGGCATTACTTCACCTTGTACATAGGTATCATTCTTCACCATGTTTAAACTGTTGTTGGTGAATGTGATTCCGAATTTCGCTGCAAGAAGATTTAAATGTGGCAGATCGCAGTTGTTGCTATCGTTTGCTAATAATACCAACACACCGCCTGCTTTTACCCAATCGCAAATTGTTTTGGCATCTTTTTCAGTAACAAAATTCGGTTGTGGATTATCCCGTACATGATCCGGATCTACAACAATGTAAACAGATGCCTGTTTGAGATTTGCTTTAGTCGGTGCCACATCCAATGATTGTAGCC
>CAWHOR010000005.1:0-65830 GCA_963830845.1 uncultured Bacteroidota bacterium
GCCTTTTCATTCCTCCCCTCCGGGGAGGTTAGGTGGGGCTTTAGATCACCAACATCGCATCTCCATAGCTGAAGAAACGGTATTTGTCTTTAATTGCTTTTTTGTACGCTTCCATTGTAAGATCGTAACCGGCAAATGCACAGGTCATGATCAATAAACTTGTTTTCGGCAAGTGGAAGTTCGTTACCAATGAATCGGCAATATTAAAATTGTAAGGAGGATGAATAAAAATATTCGTCCAGCCTTCACTTGGTTTTAATAATTGCTGTGCAGTGAAGGATGTTTCCAATGCACGCATTGTAGTGGTACCCACAGAACAGATACGGTTTTTTCCTTCTTTTGCTTTGTTTACAATTTTGCAGGAAAAATCATCGATCTTATAATACTCAGCATCCATTTTATGTTTGCTCAAGTCTTCCACTTCAATTGGACGGAACGTTCCTAAACCCGTGTGCAGTGTTACTTCTGCAAAACGAATCCCCTGAATTTCCAAACGTTTGATCAGCTCTTGGCTAAAGTGCATACCTGCAGTAGGAGCTGCAACTGCACCTTCGTGTTTTGCAAACACAGTTTGGTAACGCTCACGATCTTCATCATCCGGCTTGCGCTTAATATATTTTGGAAGTGGTGTCTCACCCATTGCATACAATACAGTGCGAAACTCTTCATCAGTACCATCAAATAAAAAGCGGATGGTACGTCCACGTGAAGTGGTGTTGTCAATTACTTCAGCAACCAGATCTTCTGTTTCGCCGAAATATAATTTATTACCAACACGTATTTTTCTTGCGGGATCAACGATCACATCCCACAAACGGTTTTGCTTATTTAATTCACGGAGAAGAAATACTTCAATTTTAGCACCCGTTTTTTCCTTGCGACCATACATACGGGCAGGAAATACTTTGGTGTTGTTTACTACAAAAACATCTTTGTCGTCGAAGTATTCCATGATGTCACGGAACTGGCGGTTTTCGATTTGTCCGGTTTTGCGGTGAACCACCATCAAACGACTGTCTTCACGTTTTTTTGTAGGATTCTGGGCAATAAGATTGAGGGGTAGGTCGAACGTAAACTGTGATAACTTCATACTGCGTTTTATAATTTTAGTAACGGGTGCAAACGCAGCGTTGAGGTGAGTATTCGGGAGTGACTCTCCAAACCCCGTCTTACGGCACCGGGTTTGAACCTGTTACTTTTTAATGCGTGCGAAGGTAAGGAATTTAGGTGAAAATCCCGGAAACTTATCCACGCTTAACTAACCTGTGGCTTCCTTCCCGGTATAGCGGCTAACAATTGACGGGTGTAGGCGGTTTGTGGTTGGTAATAGAGATCATCGGCTGTGCCCATTTCTTCAACCTGTCCTTTGTTCATCACAACAATGCGGTCGCAGATGTAACGCACTACCGAAAGATCATGGGAGATGAAGATAGAGGTGAAGTTGAATTCCTGTTTCAGATCGTTGAGCAGGTTGAGTACCTGGGCCTGTACACTTACATCCAATGCCGAAACAGATTCATCCCACACAATAAACGATGGGTGTAAGGCCAATGCCCGTGCTATTACGATACGTTGCCGTTGCCCGCCACTGAACTCATGCGGATAACGGTTGAAATGATCAGTAGTTAGATTTACTTTTTCCAACAGCTCCATCACTTTTTCTTTCGCTCTTTTTTGGTTGGGTTGAAGTTGATGCACCAGCATTGGTTCAGCTATTGCATCGCCAATGGCTATGCGTGGATTCAACGATGAGTAGGGGTCTTGAAAAACGATCTGCAGATCTTTGCGTTGTTGTTTGAATACAGCAGATGATTTGCTGAGGATGTTTTCACCGTTCAGCAAAATGCTGCCCGATGTTGCATCAACCAAACGAAGCAATGCTCTGCCCAATGTTGTTTTGCCACAGCCACTTTCACCAACAAGTCCTAACGTTTCACCTGCATACACATCGAAGCTAACATTGTTTACCGCTTTGATGAATGATGATGGTTTGCCAAACATTGTCTTTTGTTCAGGAAACCATACGTTGAGATTTTGAATTTGAAGAAGGGTAGATGAGGAATTTGGGATTTGGAATTTGGGATTTGAAATTTCATTTTCCACTTTCGCATTTCCATTTTCGATTTCTAAAAAATCACTTACTACCGGCAATCGTTTTCCTTTTGGATGAAGTGAAGGCCGGCAAGCCAGCAATGCTTTGGTGTATGGTTGTTGCGGATTATCGAAAATATCTCGTACAGAACCTTGCTCTACAATTTGCCCTTTGTACATCACCACAATCTTATCGGCAATATCATGCACCACACCAAGATCATGCGTAATGAACAAAACACCCATGCCTGTTTCCTGTTGCAATTCTTTAATAAGTTGGAGGATTGTGTTTTGGACTGTTACGTCTAATGCGGTGGTTGGTTCATCCGCAATTAATAATGATGGATTACAACTCATCGCCATAGCAATCATCACCCGTTGTTTTTGTCCGCCACTGAGTTGATGTGGATAGCGGTTCAGCATAACCGAAGGGTTGGGCAATTTTACTTTTTCAAATAATTGAAGCGTACGTTTTGCGGCTTCATGTTTATTTACCTTTTGATGAAGTTGTATTGCTTCCATCACCTGCATGCCACAAGTGAAAACTGGATTGAGTGATGTCATTGGTTCCTGAAAGATCATGGCAATTTCATTACCACGTATACCTTGCATTTCTTTTGCTGATACGTTTAAAAGATCAACACCGGAACCATCTTTTTTAGTGAAATGTATACTGCCGTTCGGATAGGAAGCCGGCGGTTGAGGAATTAATTGCAGTGCAGAAAGAGCCGTAACCGATTTGCCTGATCCGCTTTCGCCCACCACTGCTACTGTTTCTCCTTTGCCCACACTAAATGAAATACCATGAATGGCTTTCGCCAAGCCTTCTTCTGTTTTGAAGGTTACTTCAAGGTTTGTGATATCAAGCAGAGGCTTTATCATTCTTCAAAACGAAGATGTTTTACGGTATGGCGGTTGTTAATCAGTTGTTTCAATGAATCGATGCCGATCTTGATATGGTTCTCCACAAAATGCGTGGTTACTTTTTTATCACTCTCTTCTGTCTTTACACCTTCAGGTGTCATGGGGCTATCACTTACGAGCAGTAATGCGCCTGTCGGAATATGATTGGCAAAACCTACCATGAAAATTGTAGCAGTTTCCATATCAATGGCCATTGCTCTGACTTTCTCGAGATAGGCTTTAAATTCTTCATCATGTTCCCACACCCGTCGGTTGGTTGTGTATACAGTTCCTGTCCAGTAATCGCTGTCATAATCACGAATGGTGGTTGACACGGCTTTTTGTAATGCGAAGGATGGTAAGGCAGGTACTTCAGGTGGAAAATAATCACGGCTTGTACCTTCGCCACGTATTGCTGCAATGGGGAGAATGAGGTCGCCAATTTTATTTTTTGCTTTCAATCCACCGCATTTCCCTAAAAACAAAACCGCCTTTGGTTCAATAGCTGATAACAGATCCATTACGGTAGCAGCGGTTGCACTGCCCATTCCAAAGTTGATGATGGTTATACCTTCAGCCGTGGCACATTGCATGGGTTTGTCTTTACCGGTTACTTCCACGCCGTTCCATTCAGCAAACAGATTTACGTAGTTGCTGAAATTCGTAAGTAGAATATACTTTCCAAACTCATCTAGTTTCTTGCCGGTGTAACGGGGTAGCCAGTTCTTAACGATGTCTTCTTTTGTTTTCATTGTAATGACGATTGACGGCAGACGATGGACGATCGTATCAGTCTGCTGATTTTAATTAATCTCCGATTTTCGAAATGAATGATTGCAACATCTTTACAAGTACTTCACATTCCAGATAATGTTTTTGAAAAATAGTTTCATCAATATAACTTCTTCGTCGGGCTTTGTGAAGGCAAGTTACAACTTCCAAAGCTGACCGATTTGCAATTCTCAGGAATCTTTTCTGTTCAGCATTTGATAAACCAGTCGATCCTTCCGAGATATTCAATGCAATGCTATCAGCTGCTCTTCGGATTTGTTGTTTTAAATTAAACTCTTCTTTTTTATGAAAGAGATCGGCAAGAATATTAATTTCCTCGCCTAAATCCATAGCTAGCTGCCATACTTTTAGGTTTTCAAATTTGAATGCCATTTTTATTTTCAAAATACAAATTTGAAAGCATCTGCACAATAGATAAGATGTAATCGTCTGCGGTCGGTGGTCTGTCGTCTCTTTTTCATTTACTTTTGAGCAATGATAAAAGTTGATTTTCCGTCACCTGCATTCCAGATAAAAGAGGAGGATGGTAAGGAATATATTTTTGATGAGTTCCGGAAACAATGGGTGCGCCTTACACCGGAAGAATGGGTACGTCAGAATATGCTGCAATTTTTAGTGCAAACGGAAAAATATCCTGCTGCATTTTTTGCTATTGAGAAAGAAATCATGCTCGGTGAATTAAAAAAGCGGTTTGATATACTTATCTACGACCGTAATCATCAACCCTGGATGATGATCGAGTGTAAAGCAATGGATGTGGAGCTGACAGAAAAAGCAGTAGAACAGATCATCCGCTATAATATGTCGGTACCCGTTCCTTATCTTGTTATCAGCAATGGTTCATTTAGCTATGCCTGGATGAAGCAGGATAACAAACTGTTCAGCATCACCGGCCTGCCCGTGTTTCCTCTATCCTAAACAACTCCTGCATAACCATACGCAAAAGCTTTAAATTGACATTGAACATTGAATAAAATGACAACCAACTACCAGATAAAATCAATTTGTATATTTTGGTGTACGCTTTTGGCTTTAAGAAATGGAACTGCACAAACTACACAGGAAAAATTCTGGAAAGGGTTGCAACAAATCTGTGGCAAAACTTTTTCAGGAACAGTTGTGGCATCACCTGCCAATGATACCGTATTCGCAGGAAAACGTTTACTTATGCATGTGCGGAGTTGTGAAGATGGACGCATCCGCATTCCGTTCCTGGTAGGCGATGATCGCTCACGCACATGGGTGCTTACACAACAGCATGGTCAGTTACAGTTAAAGCACGATCATCGCCACACAGATGGTATGCCCGATCGTGTTACACAATATGGCGGGAGTACCACCAACCCCGGAACAGAAAACATACAGGTATTCCCAGCCGATGCAGCAACCGTGCAGTTATTGCCGGCAGCCGGATCAAATGTTTGGTGGGTTGAATTGATACCGGGCAAATCATTTACCTACAACCTGCGTCGCATTGGCACAGATCGGTTGTACAGTATTCGTTTCGATCTTACGACAGAAGTTGAAACTGCAGCGGCACCGTGGGGCTGGAAAGATGAATGAACTTTAATCAATCACTTTCTTCAAAGTGTAATTTCTGATGATGCGCACCCGAAGCAATCAGCAGTGCAAATCCAACAATGGCGGTATCTTTCAACACATTCATCCACGCAAATTGCCGCATTTCCTTAGCTCCGGCATTTATTGAATTGGGTAAATGCACAGTCAGGATCAAGATCACCAGCATGGCAGCAAGTAAATAACCTGTCAGTTTAACAAATTTGTTGAAGAGAAATGAAATGCCCGAAAGAATAAATGCTACCCCTACGATGTATACCCAAGTAATTCCGCCGGGTAAAAAATCCGGAACGTACACAAGCAAATCGTAAGGATTTTTCAAATGAAAGATCCCAAAAGCGATTAAGACTACCGACAGCAAATAGATTGCCAATCGGGCAACGATGTGGTACTGTTTCATAACAGAAGTTTTTATTGAGTGAAGAAGGTTTGCCTGTCTGAATTATCATCAATCCTCATCATCTGCAGTTACACAAGTGCTGTATGAAACCGGTTCTATTAGTAATTTAAGTAATTATTTCAGGAATAAAAAATGGAATTCTTATGAATGGCCGAAATGTATTCTGGCCATGCAATGTTGCCGGAGAGTTTGTTTCGTTACGTAAGGAGCTTTTATTCACCTTAGCAGATAGTGAAAACAACTTATGAAGTGGTAAAGCGCTGCATTCCAAATTATCAATCAGCGTAAAGATGTCATTTAGTTTTCTATTTCTTCAGCAGAATTTGTTTTGCGTATCTTTTTTTACTGGTGGAAGCCTGAAAAACAAGCAATCCGTCGGGAAAATTTTCCGCCGGTATCAGCATTTTGTTGCTGATTTGTTGATTAGTATATGTGCCCATTTTTTTTCCGGAGGTATGATAAACAGTGCAGCTTTCAATGCGATAGGGACTCCACAATACAAGCATTTTCGATCCGGGTTGAATGTTTACAATTAACTCGTTGTTTTGAGGAATGTGTTTTACTTGGGTAATAGCAGAGTAATAATGCTTGCCGCTATTGTCAGTCTGTTTAAGCCTGTAAAAGTTATTGTTATCAAGCGGGGTTTTGTCAATAACACTGAACCTATGCAGGCTGGTGTTTTGTGGTACAGGAGAAACACTGTCGATGGTTACCCATTGTTGTTGATTGGATGATCGTTCGGTATAGACAGTATGGTTGCTTGCTTCAGCATCCCAGGTTAACAAACTTGTATTCCCTTTTTTAATTGCTTTAAAATTTTGAACTGCTATCGGTAAAGGAATGTGTTGGTAGTATACGGTAACGATAGCATTATCAACATCCGCAGATAAGAATAAACCAGCTAAACCACTTCGTAATTCAGCCGAAAACGCAAGACCGAAATTCGCAGCGTTGATGTCTGCTGATGTCCAGGTTGTGCCCCAAAGATCGGATGAACTTCCGTATGTAATCGTTTGATCAGAACCGGTCCAGTTGGTAGATGTATTTGCTTTATTGGTGCCAACAATATTGCCATTTTTTAAAAGGCGAATGGTATGGTCACGAACGGATGCTCCCAATAGGCCAAGCCCACTTGCTTTACGTTCAAACCTTACTTCAATACCACAAATTGTAACTGCAGCAGGAATAGACATATCTAAATCTTCAAGCATCATGTAATTCGAATGCACAGTAGCAAGAACCCCCAATGTGTAACCTGCAGTAGCATGTGCATTATTAGAGGAATAAACATTTGTGGCATTCGACCAGCTAACGCTTCCTGTAGAATTATTATTAATAACAGATGCGGGTTGTTTTATATCTGAAACATCGCATTGTGCAGTAATGGTTTGTTGGTAAAAAAGAATAGCCGGAAGTAGCAGTACAAATGCTTGGGAATAAGTTTTCATGGAGGGGTGTTTTTCGATTTCGGGTATTTCCTTAGTAATGAATAGATGAAAATTAATACAGGAAGCTTTTTTTTCAAATAGACGCACCGCTAATTGACCAGAATACACATATACTCTTATTGCTTTTCTATGGTTACCCGATGGCGATATAATACTGAATGGTAAGGGTTTTACTTTTTAGGACAGAATCAGCATTAATCAGGAAGAACTGCTTCGCTCTGCAACCAGGTAAACACCGATTTTTCGCTATTGATGTTAACAGGAAGATGATGGATAAGGAGATCTTCCAGCTTTTGACCCTCTTCTATCGTAAATGAATCAGATAAAGCTGCAAAGTAGTTAATGAGAAAGAGCACCTGGTTTCCATTCCATCGGTCGAATAATCTGCGTGTAGGCGATCCTGTAAAAAGTAAACTACGGTCTTCAACGGCCCACTTGTAATAACCTTTTAGATCTTCTTTTGAGAATTGCATAAATAAAAAATTTGTCGAAGCGGATTGCAGAAAGTAGAGAAGGAGGAGATGGTCTTAGTATTCCGTTCTGCAGAACTGTTTGCGATTCTTTGAAAGGTAGTCTTTAAAGTCCACAGTGCGAAAAGCAAAATAGTTCAAAAAAAGCATCCATCAATTGATGGATGCTTTTTATAAATGCAGAAGTAAGATCAGGTGTTACAAACTCAACAGAAATTGCATTACATCTACACCATCTGCATAGTCCATTAAAGAAGGTTGTTGTGCCTGGCCAAATGCCAAACCGTCAAGTCCTGCAATAGCTTGTACTTTTTCGTTTCCTGCCAGTGTTGCTTTCACATCGTCTGTATGTTGGTAATAGCTGTAATGCAAACTGCCGATCGGTGAAAAAAGACCATCGTTTTCGATCAATACAATACAGTCGTTGGTCATGTAATAAATATTATTCATCAGGTACACAGCCAGTTGATAATCGTAGTTATTACGATATTTATGATGATCGAACATCCAGCTGTATTTCCGTAAAGCATTCAGCAACGGTACAAAGTCATATTGCTGTGGTACATAAAGCTTGGTGATATTGCGGCAACCTAATCCAAAGTAGAGCATGATGTCATCTGCCAATAAAGAAAGCTCTGCATCTGTTTCCTTACCGGTAAGTATACCAACAGATGTGCGGTTTTTCCTGATCACAGAGGGGTAGCGGCCAAAATAAAAATCGAAATAACGGGAACTGTTATCACTACCTGTTGCAATATAGGCATCGCAATCTTTGAGTGATGATTCAAAACGAACATGATCTGCAACGCCGGGGTCCCATTCCGTCATTTTATCGACCAGGTGTTTCAGCAATACTTCATCTTTCGATGACAATTTGCACACCTGTTTATGTCCACTCATGAACACACATAAAAAATCATGAAATCCAACCAAAGGAATATTGCCCGCCATTACAATGCCAACCGTTTTTGGTTGAATGTTGTCATCCAGCCGGTAATGTGCGATCCATTTACTAAGCGCATCTCTCTGCAGAAAATTTTCAACAATGGATGTGGCCGCCAGGTTTACAAATGCGGAAGTAAACCAATGGTTTTGTTGCTCGGCCCTTGTACAGGCTATTTCCCATTCGGGCGGTTGTGCAGAAATATATTGTGCGAGTTGCTGTAAAATTTCCTGCCTTTGTTGTAAATTCATTCAACTGTTTAGTTTACATTTGAAACGCAAAAGTAAATCAAACTAACCCTAAAAAATTTCAAACTCTATGGCAATAAAAATTACAGAAGAATGTATCAATTGCGGGGCTTGTGAACCGGAATGTCCCAACAACGCAATTTACGAAGGCGGAGTAGAATGGGCGATTGCTGACGGTACAACGGTTAAAGGTTCTTATACATTAATTGATGGATCGGTTGTTGATGCAGCCGCCAAAAATGCACCGGTAAGTATGGATACGTATTACATTACCCCCAACAAGTGTACAGAGTGTCAGGGTTTTCATGAAGAACCGCAGTGTGCATCTGTTTGTCCGGTTGATTGTTGCGTACCGGATGAAATGTATGTAGAAACGGTAGAAGACCTGTTGACTCGCAAAGATCGACTGCATATTTAAGTTTCTCTCAGATGGATGAGTTCCCGTAAGAACGATTCCGGAATACGGCGGGTGATATTTCCCGTTAAAAAAAGGTGAAGGCTTGAAAACCTTCACCTTGCTTTTTATATCTTGCACGCATGAAGAATTTATTGATCCCTGTGCTGATCGTTGGTTTTGTTACTTCTTGTAATTGGGAAATAAAAAAGCCGGCCGAGCCGGAAGTAAATGTGGAAACAGAACAGCATTTACAGGAAATGGTAGATACAGATAAAGCCTTTTCGGCTGCAAGTGAAAAAAACGGTATGAAAAAAGCATTTCTCGAATACATTGCAGACGATGCGGTATTGTTAAGGCCTGGCTTTCTGCCAATTGTTGAAGGAGATGTGATCCGCTTTCTTAATGCACAGGAAGACACTTCGTTTACGATGACATGGGAGCCAAAAGGTGCTGATATCTCATCATCCGGAGATATGGGATTTACGTACGGCGTTTACAAAGTAGCCACGGCTGATACAACTCTGCAAGGAACCTATCTGAATGTATGGCGTAAACAGGAAGATGGCACATGGAAATTTGTAGTGGATACAGGCAATCAGGGCATTAGTATCGATACCGAAACAATGCAATAAGGAATACAAGCTGGCAGGATTCTTGAAAGAATTGGCCGTGATAGCGAATAAAAACCATCCAGTTGATGAATCAACCAATGAATATAGCCCTTGTAACGGGCGGTTATAGTGGCGAATCGGTGATCTCTTATAAAAGCGCCACTACCATTTACAACCATCTCGACAAATCGAAATTCAATGTTTATGTAATTGATATCACCAACGAAGGTTGGTTTTACAGTAACAATGGCAAACATGAAGCTTTGGTTGATAAAAATGATTTCAGCATAACGATCAACGGAAATAAAATTTTATTCGACTGTGTATTTATTGGAATGCACGGCACACCTGGTGAGGACGGAAGATTGCAGGGATATTTTGATGTATTGGGTTTGCCATACACCTCCTGCAGCGCAGCCACATCAGCCATTACATTCAACAAACGCTATACAGTTGCTGTTGCAGCTTTTGCCGGTATTCATGTAGCGAAAAGTGTACACCTTTTCAAACATCAACCAAAGGATGCTGCCGACATTAACCTCAAGCTACCGGTTTTTGTAAAACCCAATAACGGTGGTAGCAGCATCGGCATGAGTAAGGTGAGCAAGCAGGAACACTTGGCGGATGCTATTGAAAAAGCATTTAATGAAGACGATCAGGTGTTGGTGGAAGAAATGATCACCGGGCGTGAGTTCACCATTGGTGTATTTAAACACAAAGGTGAAATTGTGGCTATGCCGATGACAGAGGTAAAAGCCGATGCTGACATGGAGTTTTTTGATTTTGTTGCCAAATACCAGGGAAAAAGTACCGAGATTACACCCGCCGATGCAAGCGAAGAAGTGTTTCGGAAAGTGAGTGAAACAGCCAAGAAGGTATATGCAGTTTTTAATTGCAGTGGTGTAATACGCATCGATTTTATCTACAATGAAGAACGGAATGAACCGTTTATGTTGGAGATCAATACAGTGCCAGGACAAAGCGATGCCAGTATTGTGCCGCAGCAAGTGAAAGCAATGGGATGGAAGCTCGAAGATTTTTATGCTGCGTTGGTTGAAGAAGCAATGGCCGATCATACATCACGACGATAGTAGTCACTAAATTCAATACCCGTGTTTCAATTTA
The DNA here is from genome assembly GCA_963830845.1 of uncultured Bacteroidota bacterium. Taxonomy (GTDB): domain Bacteria; phylum Bacteroidota; class Bacteroidia; order Chitinophagales; family Chitinophagaceae; genus Lacibacter. The sequence goes on from CAWHOR010000005.1 coordinate 11,007, forward strand.
TTACGAACCGTTCATTTTTTGTAAACCTGTTGATAGCGATTGTGCTTGGATTAACGGTGCTGTTTATATTTTTCCAATTGCTCGATCGAATTACACAACATGGCAAATACATCAAAGTGCCGGAAATAAAAGGCAAGCATGTTGATGAAGCAAGGCGAATACTGGAAGAGCAAGGCTTCCAGGTTGAAGTACAGGATAGTGTGTATTACGATACGGTACCCCGTTTATCGGTGGTAAAGCAATCACCTTTGCCAAATGAGCTGGTGAAAATTAACCGTACGGTTTATTTAACCATCAACCGCTCTGAACCGCCATTGGTGAGCGTTCCCAATTTTGTGGGACAAACATATCGTAGTGTGTTACTTCAGTTAACAACATTGGGATTGAAATTAGGCGATACAACATCACGACCTGATTTTGCAGTTGGTTCGGTATTGGAGCAAACCTATAACGGTAGGGTGATCAATGCAGGCACAAAAATACCCATGGGAAGCCGCATCAGTTTAGTATTGGGCGGTGGTGTAAAGCAAACAGAATTGCCGGTTCCTGTTTTATTGGGACTTACATTTGCTGAAGCAAAAGTATTGCTGGAAAGTAACGATCTGTTGCTGGGAGCAGTGGTGGTAGATGGAGATGTGGCGGACAGCTCTGCAGCATTTGTGATCAGACAAAGCCCGCCGGTGCGTGATGATGAAGGAAGACCGATCCGTATACGTGGCGGACAATTAGTTGATCTCTGGATCAGTATGGATCGTTCAAAGATCGATAGTATTCAACGGCCAAAACCGGTAACCGAACAACCCGCACAAAACGAATACTAAACCTGTTACAGCAATTAACATCAAATAACTAACAACAATCAAAAAATACAGCGATGAAAACCATTACTGCTGAAGAATTGAAAGCAAGAATTGATGCCGGAGAAAATTTAAATATTGTAGATGTGCGTGAGCCACATGAACATGAAGAGTTCAATATAGGTGGCACGTTGTATCCACTTGGCCGCATTTTATCAATGGATGTAGATGAATTAGAAAATTTAAAAGATCAGGAAGTGATCTTTTATTGCCGCAGCGGTAACCGCAGCGGACAAGCTTGCATGTTTGCCGAAACAATGGGCTTTACCAATGTGATCAACCTGACAGGTGGCATGTTGAATTGGAGAGAGAAGTATAGTGTGTGATCAGTAGAATATCTTATATAAAAAGAGAAGGCGCTTATGTAAGCGCCTTCTCTTTTTAAGACCTATGAGGTTTGAAGCGCAGCATTCCCAGCCCGGCAAACCTCATAGGTCTGGTGATTTTAAAACTTCAAATTGATACCGGCCATAAAGTTTCGTCCGGCCATTGGGTAATAAAACTTTTCAGTAATTGTTTGTGCACCATAAATATAACTGTACGTGTATCCGTTTGTTTCATACAGTTTATTCAACACATTATTCAATTGAAAGGTGAGATTCAGTTCTTTCAGTTTTTTAAAGCGGAATGCATAATTCAAACGCAGGTCGGTCACAAAAAACGGATCAATACTTCTTGCTTCACTACCTGTATTATCGAGATACTGACGGGATACATATTTATTCAGCAAACTGATCTCTCCATTCTTCAGCGGAATAAAATTCAACGTAACACCGGCAATAGTTGCAGGTGAGAAGGAGAGTGGCGTTGTTTTAAAAAATGTTTCTTTCTGTCCTCCATTATCATAATCATCAACAAATTCAGTGAAGTTGAGAATGCGGTTATCGCTCAGCGTTAGGTTGCCTGCAGCATTAAACCAGGCTGTTGGCTTTACAGTTGCCTGCAGTTCTACACCTGCTCTGTAACTCTTTGGAATATTGATACGGTTGTACGCTCCCACATCATTCACCTTGCCGGTGAGCACCAGTTGATTGTTGTAATACATGTAATAACCCGTTGCACTCAAGCTGTAAGTTGGTTGCCGGTGTTCAATGTTCAACTCAAGATCATAAAGCGTTTCATGCTTTGGTTGTTGCGCAACGCCTGCTTCAAAATCATCACGATTAGGTTCTCTGTTTCCGATGCTGAATGATGCAAAGCCAAGCCAGCCCTTACTGTCAGCATACGAAATACCTAGTTTTGGATTTACAAAACTGAAATCATTGCCTGATTGTAACGTTGGGTTTTTGCGGAATCCACTGATGCTGTGTTTTACATAACGGTATTGAATATCTGCAAACGCTTCCCAACGAACACCTAACCTGCGTTGATACTTTGTATAAATGTTGAAATCGTTTTTGAATGCTTCAAGGTCATACCAGCGATAGTCTTTTTCCACCGGCACTTCGCTCCAGATCACTTTGCCGTAATGCAAACCTTTGTAACGTGTAAATGCACCACCAATGGTTAGTTGATCGGCATTGCGTTTGTATTGTGCGGAGAAGGTTGTTCCATAAAACCAATTATCTAACCATAGCTGACGAACAAGATCAGATGCAACAGGCGCAAGACCATAATCGTCCAGCGACTCTTTTACTTTGTATTCTTCATAATACCCACGGCCACGGGTTAAGAAGAATGCCGTATTCATATTCCAGTTACTATTCAACTCCTGGTTAAAGAATAATTGATAATGATCCTGCTGATAATTATCGGTTTGATTATCGTACAGAAAATAATTGTAGGTGCGGTTATTATCTTTCCGAAACAGATTGATCGAATCGGCAGCAGTAAAATAAGTTACACCCAGATTATTATAATAGTGCTCCAGCAATTTTGTATCATCGCCTTTCAACTTTGCTTCTGGAATTCCGTTCCATGCCTGGTACGTTTTTTCCGTACCGGTGATAGCGTTAAATCGGATCGATGTTTTGTTGTTGATATAGGCAGTAGAGAAATAAGCTGAACCAAGATCGGAGGCACCCCGTTCAATAAAACCTTTGCTGTTGATGAATGATAATCTTGCATCGAATGTTACGTGCTTACCAATTAATCCCGAGCCAACTTTGATGGTTTGACGAAATGTATTGAAGCTGCCAAAGCCATTGTTGATCTCTGCATACGGCTGCTCATTAAACTCATTGGTGCTGAGGTTGAGCGTGGCACCAAATGCACCTGCTCCATTTGAAGAAGTTCCTACGCCACGTTGGATCTGAATGGAATTTACCGATGAAGAAAAATCAGGAATGTTCACGAAAAACAAACCCTGACTTTCTGCATCATTAAAAGGAATCCCATTCAGCGTCATGTTGATACGGGTAGCATCTGTACCACGAATGCGGATGCCTGTGTAACCAACTCCATTTCCTGCATCGGAGTTAACTACAACCGATGGCGTTTGATTGAGAATGAAGGGAAGGTCTTGTCCCAGATTCATTTTCTCAATTTCTTTTTCGTTGAGATTGGTTTTGGCAAACGGCATACGGTCGCCTGCTCGGATGGCACTTACTTCAACCGGTTTCAGAAACAATGGCTGTAGCTGCAATTCTGCATTTACGATCGTTTCTTTTTCTGAAACAGTAATGGCCTGTTCAAATAGTTTAAACGCAACGGTGCTGATCTTCACCACATAATTTCCTTTTTGCCGGAGCGAAATGGAAAAGCGGCCTTCGTTGTTGGTTTGTGTATATCCATTGCCTGGAATTTCAACAGTAGCGCCGGCAATTACTGCATTGCTGTTGTTTTTTTCTGTCACTGTGCCACTCAGTTTGTACTGAGCCACTGAAAGCTGTTGTGATAAAATCATCAACATTCCCAGCATCAATTTTTTCGTCATCATTTACTTTTTACAGTTAAAAATTGAATCGGAAATGCTGCGAAACGAAAAGAGGGGAAACATAAAAAGGAACCTCCTTCCCTGCGCAGGCATTACCCTGATCAGGTTCTACGGGTTTAATCTCAGCCTCCATTGCTTGTACTGGGTCCTTGTACATGCCGGAAGCACCCCGGGGAATCTGTGTCAAAACCGGCTTCGCCGCTTTTTGACGGGGCAAAGATAAAATCTTTCAGGTTTGCTGTAACATTTTCCTTTCAACAACCGTATCATAAAAAACAGAAAATTTATGCGAAAGTGGATATTCACCCTGTTTACCTTATCAATCGTCCTGTTTGCAACTGCACAGGAAACAAAGATCGAAGATGCCAACGCCGAAAAAAGAACCATTCAACCTTTTCATTCTGTCAAAGTAGGAGATGGGATTGACCTTTATTTATCACAGTCAACCGAAGAAAGCGTGGTGGCCAGCGCCTCCCGTGAAGAGTACCGCAACCGTTTAAAAACGGAAGTGGAAGATGGGTTACTGAAGATCTATTATGATCGTGAGTCCTTCTCCGACTGGACAAGCTCCGGCAAAAAACTGAAAGTGTATGTTTCGTTCAAAACATTGAACAAGCTCACTGCTACTGCAGGCAGCCAGGTAAAAGTGGAAGGTGCGATCAAAGAAAATGTATTGAATTTGTTCCTGCGGTCGGGAGCACAGTTCAAAGGAACTGTTGAAGTGGGCAAATTGCTTGTGGAAACAGAAAGCGGAGCAAGTTCTACCCTTGGAGGTTCGGCAGGCGAATTTCATATCAGTGCCAACAGTGGTGCAAGAATGAAGGCATACGATCTGGCAGTCGGTAAAGCAGACATCCGCTCAACAAGTGGTGCGAAAGTAGAAGTAACCGTGAATGATGAAATGAAATTATATTCATCAAGCGGTGGCAGCATTCATTACAAAGGCAAAGGAAAAATCAGCGAAGTAGGCACAAACATTGGTGCTGTAATTCGTCGCACAGATAGTTAATCATCATATTTAAAACCTTATTTCAAATGAAAAAGTTTATTGTATCGATCGTATTGATGTTTGCAACTGCATCGGCTACGTTTGCCCAGGATGTAATGGTGATCAATGATAAAAATGCAGAGTCACGAACTGTAAGTGGCTTTCATGGTATTAAAGTTTCCAATGCGTTTGATGTGATCATTAAACAGGGAAATGAAGAAGCAGTGGTAGTAAGTGCAAGCGAAGAAAAATTCAGAAGCCGTATTAAAGTAAATGTAGTGAACGGCATTCTTCAAATTTCGTACGATAATGAAAATGTATGGAAGTGGAGTAATGAAAACAAGCGATTGAAAGCATACATCTCCGTTAAAAATATCGACAAACTGGACGTATCCGGTGCCAGCGATATTAAAATTGATGGTCTATTGAACGGAACGAATCTGAAAATTGATCTGAGTGGTGCATCCAGTTTAAAAGGAGCGATCCGATATACAAGTGTTACAGTCGATCAAAGCGGAGCATCCAATTCAAAACTATCAGGTGTGGTTACCAATCTTGATGTGGATCTGAGTGGGGCAAGCGATTTTACAGGATTTGATCTCATCGCAGAAAATTGTCGTGCAGAGGCTTCCGGTGCATCAGATGTAAAGATCACCGTTAATAGAGATTTAAAAGTAGATGCAAGTGGCGCAAGTGATGTGCAATACAAAGGCACAGCTTCCATCAGCGATTTCAGAACAACAGGTGCATCGAGTTTAAAGAAGCGTACAAAGTAAGTTTCGACAGATATTCCAATGATGAATAGAGAGGCAGAAAAAAAAACTTCTGCCTCTTTGTTTTGGGTGCTATACAAAATACCCTTACTTTTGCCGTCCAATCCGCGAAGTAGAGCAGCGGTAGCTCGTCGGGCTCATAACCCGAAGGTCGGGAGTTCGATCCTCCCCTTCGCAACAAAAATCCTCCGCAAAAGCGGGGGATTTTCTTTTTTGATCAATAGCTAGTAGCTTGCGGCTAACAGCGAGCAGCAGTTTTTATGAAAGTTGGATTTGTAAACATATTTGGTAAGCCCAATGCCGGGAAAAGCACATTAATGAATGCGCTGCTGGGCGAGAAGTTGGCAATTGTTTCATCGAAAGTGCAAACAACCCGTCACCGCATTAAAGGCATACTTACCACAGCCGATTATCAATTGGTATTTTCTGATACACCCGGCATCATCGATCCCAAGTACAAGCTGCAGGAAAAAATGATGGGCAGTGTTAAAAGTGCATTGGAAGATGCAGATGTGGCATTGCTGCTGGTAGATGTAAAAGATAACTGGCAGGAAAATGAAGACCTGTTTACATCGCTGCGTTTAAAAGTGCCTTCGATTGTTGTATTAAATAAACTCGATCTTGTTGATACAGCTAAACTCGAAGAAGCCAAAGCGTTTTTTGAAGGAAAGCCATACTGCAAAAAAGTAGTGACTGTTTCTGCGTTATCGGGTATCAACAAAAAAACATTCATTAATCACATACTCGAATTTGTTCCGGCAGGAGAGCCGTTCTTTGAAGAAGATCAGCTAACGGACCTCAGTACCCGCTTTTTTGTAGCGGAATTGGTACGTGAAAAAATATTCGATCTCTTTTCGGAAGAGATTCCTTACCACACAACCGTTATTGTAACAGCGTACGAGCAAAAGCAATCGTTGATCAAAATTTCAGCCGACATTATTGTGAACCGTGAAACCCAAAAGGGAATTTTGCTTGGCACAAAAGGTGAAATGATCAAAAAGCTGGGTTCGCTGGCCCGTGTGGATATTGAAAAATTTGTTGATTCAAAAGTATTCCTCGACTTGTTTGTAAAAGTTCGTCCCAAGTGGCGAGACAGCGATCTTTTTTTGAAGGAGTACGGGTATAATTAATCATTTTTTATTTACCGGCAAGTGCACTGCAACAGGCAAGGATTCCAATGCTTTCTGTTTAATTCAGTACTTTTGCCAACTTTATTTGTTTTATTATGGCAGGTTTTACAGTAGCAGTTGTTGGCAGACCCAATGTGGGAAAGAGTACGTTTTTCAATCGTTTATTACAAGAGCGTAAAGCAATTGTGGACGACGTAAGTGGCGTTACACGTGACCGTCAGTACGGTGTGGCCGACTGGAATGGCAAATCGTTCAACCTCATCGATACGGGTGGTTTTGTTCCTGACAGTACAGATATTTTTGAAACAGAAATCCGCAAGCAGGTTAAAATTGCATTGGACGAAGCCAATGCCGTGGTGTTTATGTGTGATGCGTCAACGGGTATTACCGATCTGGATGAAGCCATGAGTGATGTGCTTCGCCGTACAACCAAGCCGGTATTCCTCGCTATCAACAAAGTAGATAACCACGAACGCTTAATGGAAGCCAGTGAGTTTTATGCGTTGGGAATTGAAAAGATTTTCTTTATCAGCAGTATGACGGGTAGCGGAACAGGTGAATTGTTGGATGCTGTTGCTGAAATTATTCCTGACGATCAGGCGGAGATTGAAGAATCAACTATTCCGAAAATTGCCATTATTGGTCAGCCGAATGTTGGCAAATCATCACTGCTGAATTCATTGCTGGGCGAGGAGCGTACCATTGTAAGTGATATTGCAGGTACCACAAGAGATACGATTCATACACATTACAATCTCTTCAATAAAGAATTTATTTTAATTGATACTGCAGGTATCCGTCGTAAAACAAAAGTGAATGAAGATCTGGAGTTTTATTCGGTGATCCGTGCTATCCGTGCAATGGATGAAGCAGACATTTGTATGTTGTTGCTTGATGCAGAAAAAGGAATTACACAACAGGATCTCAATATTTATTCGCTGGCTGTTAAAAAAGGCAAGGGTATCGTGTTGCTGGTAAACAAATGGGATCTTATAAAAAAAGAAACCAATACTGCCCGTGATTATGAAAAGGAACTAAAGCAACGTTTGTTGCCGTTCAATGACGTGCCGATCCTGTTTGTTTCTGCTGTTGAAAAAACACGCATCATGCAGGCGCTTGAAGTTGCCTTGCAGGTAGTTGAAAACAGACAACGAAAGATCACGACATCAGAATTAAACGAGGCAATACAGAAATCACTCAACTCGTACCATCCACCGGTAGTAAGAGGTGTGCCCATCAGTATTAAGTATGTAACGCAGTTACCTACACCTGTTCCATCGTTTGCATTTTTCTGTAATCATCCGGACGATATTAAACAACCATATAAAAATTACCTGGAAAATCAGTTACGGCAAGCCTTTAATTTTACAGGAACACCGATGCGTTTATTTTTCCGTAAAAAATAAGCATCATTTTTGTCTACAATAGATTGTATAAATAAATTTGAAACAAAAAAACTTGTATGAAAAGAATACTTCTTGTTTTATTGGCCGCTTCATTATTTGTGGCTTGCAGTGAAGAACAAAAATCAGATAACGAAAAAGCCGAAACATCTTCAGAAGCATCGGAGGCCGCTGAAGCCATGGACACCAGCAGCCTGATTGATAAGGGACAGGAGAAGATGAACGAAGCCATTGATACATTGCAAAGCAAAGGCGGAAAATTCCTTGAGGCAGCCGGTGATACTTTAAAAAAGAAAGTAGTTCAACCAATTAAGGAAGATGTGAAGAAGGCAGGCGAAAAAATTAAGGAAGCAATTAAGGAATAAGACTACACATATTATCAAGCAGAAACGGGTTGTCAATCGGCAACCCGTTTTTTGTTGAATATATTTTTCGGATGAAGTAGTTGGATTAAAACAAATCTGTTTTTCGACGGCCAAAAATTAATTGTTGAAAACTCTGATCAGAATCAGTTTGGCGATTATTGAAAAATAAAATTAATTTACATTCAATTACTTGCCATTGCTAAACGATAAGTCATATAAAAGTGTGCGGGACCTCCAGCGTAGAATTGCCATTTATGAAGATGAAGCGGCCTACAAGGAATTGTTCATGATCCTGTTCCATTCACTCACCCGTTTTGCGACCGGCATCGTTCATTCAAAAGAAACAGCAGAAGAAATTGTATCGGATGTGTTTATCAGCATCTGGAACGATCGTTCCCGGCTGAATGAGATCGAAGACCTGCAACTCTATATTTTTATAGCTGTTAAAAATAACTCGATACGCAAGCTGAAACAGCAAAACAAACGGGTAACCATTTCAATCGATGAAATTGATGTGGAAATGGATTCGCTCTATCAAAACCCGGAAGATCAGGTCATGTCGTCTGAAAGTCTCCATCACATTGAAGCGGCCATCAATAGTTTGCCCCCCAGAGCAAGGCTGGTGTTTAAATTGGCCAAAGAAGATAAGATGCGCTATAAAGAGATCGCCACACTCCTCAACATTTCCGTAAAAACAGTCGACAATCAGCTTGCAATTGCCCTGAAAAAGCTTGCACAGGCCGTTGGAACTCCTTTTCGAAAGAAAAGTTAAAAAAAGTTAAATGCCCTTTAGGGGATTTCCCGCATTCCATACTCCTTACTTGTATACCAACCATGAACAGAGACAAAATCTGGCATTTACTTTCCCGAAAGTTGACTGGCGAGGCCAGCGACGAGGAATTATTTGAATTGCAGCAGTTCTGCGATCAGTACCCCGCCCTTTCCCGACAAATGGAAACCATGCAGCAGATATGGGATCAGGAAGCTGACGAAGACAAAGACTACCTCGAAGCAACCTATCATCTGCATTATCAGAAAATGAAAGCGCTCGGTATAGAACCCCGCCACATTGATGAAGTTGAGTACGAGCAAAGCGATGTAACTGATGAAAGATCTTTTTTAAGAAGAAACCGTCGGAAACTCGTTGCCTTTGCAGCAGTGGCTGTTATTGTTACGGTTTCATTGTTTCTGTTGATACCTAAAAAAGAAACGGCAACAGCAGCAGCCGATGTAACCGTTCCAAAAGAAGTGGTTACAAAAAAAGGTACCAGTACAAAATTCACATTGCCTGATGGATCAACCGTTTGGCTGAATGCGGGTAGTAAACTTGATTATACCAAGATCGGAGAGTCGGGCAACCGGGAAATTTATCTCACAGGAGAAGCTTTTTTTGATGTGGTAAAAAATCCGAAGCGCCCATTTATCATACATACATCCAGCATCGATGTAAAAGTATTGGGCACAAAGTTCAATGTAAAAGCTTACCCAGACGACAAAACAGTTGAAACAAGTCTGGTGCAGGGAAGCGTAGAGGTGTTTGTAAAAAACAGACCAGGTGAAAAATATTTGTTGAAGCCGAATCAGAAGTTAGTACTACTGAACACAGCCGAAACAACAACAACAAATGAGTTGGCAACAGTGGAAGTGAAGCCCAACCCGAACCTCCCGATCATTGCCATTAAGCGACTTACCTATACTGAAACCGATACCGTAGCTATTGAAACATCATGGACACAAAATAAACTGGTATTTAAAGATGAAGCCTTTGTTGATGTAGCCCAGAAAATGGAGCGTTGGTACGATGTGGAGATCGTTTTTCGAAACAAGAAGCTGGAAGAAGAATTGCTGAACGGTGATTTTCGAAAAGAAACACTCAGTCAGGCACTTGAAGGTTTACGCTTTACGACCAATTTTAAATACAGGATAGAAGAAAAAACTGTGATTATTTATTAATAACCCCCAAACTGCAACTGATTATGACCCAACATCAAAATTCTTCATAAGTAGCGGCAAAAAAAACGGGAAATGCGCCAACATTCCCCGTATCAGTAGTACATTTTTCTTTAACCTGGAAACCGCTTGCTGTATAAAAAACACGGTTTCCTACTTTATACTACCAAAGCTTAAAAGTATGGAAAAAACGACTTCGATTGCTAGGGCACACCGTGCCTTCCAAAAGCCGCTATTGATTATGAAACTAACGATCCTGCTGGTTGTTGTGTGTACGTTTCAAGCTACTGCAGGCCTTAACGCACAAACAATTACGCTAAAAACGCAAAACGCTGAAATTGCCCAGGTGCTCACCAGCATTCAAAAACAGGGAGATTTCAGGTTTCTCTACAATTCAAAACTAAAAGACCTCAAACAAAAAGTATCCGTTGATTTCGAAAATCTTGAGATCAAAGATGTGATGCGGCAATTGTTTGCAGGTACAACGCTAACGTATGTACAACTCGACAACAACCTTGTTGCCATCCGTTCTTCAAATCCGGCAGAAAAAGACTTGCGTGTTACCGGTAAAGTAACCAACGAAGGTGGGGAAGGAGTTGCCTCTGCTTCTGTAACAATCAAAGGAACAGCGCAGGGAACTGTAACCGACATGAACGGAAATTATGCATTAACTGTTCCTGAAAGTGCAGTATTGGTAATATCTGCAATTGGTTATGAAGATGTGGAAGTGAGTGTAAATAACCAACAAGTCATCAATGTTAAATTACAACAGGTTACTCTTAAAATGGATGAAGTGGTTGTAATTGGTTACGGTGCTGCCAGTAAGCGTGACTTAACCGGATCAATTGTAAAAGTTTCCGGTAAAGACATTGCTGATAAACCAAACATCAACCCCATGGCATCGTTGCAGGGGCGTGTTGCAGGTTTGTACATTGTAAACAGTGGTACACCAGGGGCACAACCTGATATCCGTTTACGTGGTACATCCAGCTTCGGTCAGGTTCGTCCGTTATATGTTGTGGATGGAATTTTGAACGACAATATCGACTTCCTTAATCCGAATGATATTGAGTCGATTGAAATATTAAAAGATCCTTCTTCACTCGCCATCTTTGGTATTCGTGGTGCTACCGGTGCCATTGTAATTACTACGAAGAAAGCAAAGGCGGGGCAGATCAATATCAACTTCAGTTCAACAGCTGGCGTGAAGCGCCTTGTTGATCGTATTGATATGGTTGATGCAAATGGATTTAAAACATTGTATGATGAAGAGCAAGTGAACAATGGCGTTCCATTAGCTGAGCGTTTCGATTATAGCCCATGGACCGGTAATACCGATTGGATCGAAGCAATGACACGTACTGCTTTCTTCAACACGAATAACCTCAGTGTAACCGCAAGTACCGAAAAGAATAAGTTTTACATGGGTGTTGGTTATGCCATTGATGAAGGTGTGGTAAAGAATGAGCGTTTAACCAAAATGTTCATCAGCATCAACGACGAACTTAAAATTTCAAAGAACATCAAAGTTGGGTTTACATTGAACAGCATGCGCCAGCGTCTTCCTTTCAGTCAGGCGAATGGTTTGTTGTTTGATGCAAGAAGAATTTTACCGATCACACCGGTGCAAAATGCAGATGGTGACTATTATGATCTGGCAATACAAGGTGGTCAAATGGCGAACCCTGTTATGAATCTGGAAAACAAGTGGGATAAAGAAAACAGAATTGAATACAGAAATGTAGGAAGCGTGTATGCCGAGTTCAATCTCTTCCGCCATTTCACGTTCCGGTCAACATTCTATGCTGATATGTCGAATCTTGATTCAAGAACCTACGATCCGCTCATCAGCAGATACAATCCCTTGATCGATTCAACATTCATTCCTGCCAACTCACTCACTTCTGTTTCACAAAGTAATCAACGCTGGAGTAAGTTTCAGCAGGATCATGTGGTCACTTTCAAAAAAGATTTTGGTGAGCATGGTGTTACTGCAACCGCAGGTTTTACAACACTCGAAGAAAAATACAGAAGTGTTTCCGGTAGTGTTCGTCAATCTCCAACCGGTGCACCCATACCCGATGATCCACGTTTCTGGTACACCAGTAATGGTTTTGGCGATCCACAATCATTACGTGGCGGATCTGATCAGTGGGATCGTGCAAATGTGGCTTTTCTTGGAAGGGTATTGTACAACTATGGTGGAAAGTACTTATTGAATGCATCCTTCCGTCGTGATGGTTCTTCAGCCTTTCCGAACAACGAGTGGAATAACTTCTACTCAGTTGGTGTGGCTTGGGAAATAACACGTGAGAACTTCATGAGCAGTCAAACATTCTTCGACTTTCTGAAGATCAAAGCATCAACCGGAACATTGGGTGTACAAAATACATTGGGTATTCCTTATCCGGCTTATCCAACCATCCGATCTGGTAACTCTGCCATCTTTGGAAACTTCCAGGTAGCTTCTAATTCCAGAGAGTATGAAGCAGCCCGTAACTTGAACTGGGAAAAAATTGCTGCCAGTGAAGTAGGGTTTGAAATGTATGCACTCAAAAACAGATTGTATGTAGAAGCATCTTACTATGTAAGAAACACAAAAGATCTGCTTGCATTCGAGTCAAATCCTTTAACAGGTAGTCGTTTAGGAAATATTGGTGGTGTAAAAAACAGCGGGTTTGAAATTACATCCAGCTGGACACAACAGCTTTCAAAAGATGCAACACTTACCATTAGTGGCAACCTTACAACGTTTAACAACAAGGTAGTGGATCTTCCTGCAGATGGTCGTTTGAATGCAGGTGAAGAGCGTCCAAGTGTAACAGAGGTAGGATTTCCGATCGGTTATTTCTATGGTTATGTAGTAGAAGGTGTGTACCAGAGCTATGCCGACAAATTAGGATCACCTACAGTTGTTGGTTACGATTATCAACCTGGAGATTTAAAATACAAAGATGTAAATGGTGATGGTAAGATTGATGCCGATGATCGTACAATGATTGGTAATCCAACACCTGATTTCATGTATGGTTTATCAACCAACTTTAAGTATAAAAACTTCGATGCCGGTATTGATTTTCAAGGAGTGTATGGCAACGAAATTTATCGTTACTGGGGAAGTTCAGAATTGCCTTTTACAAGATTTAATTATCCAACGTTTCGTTTAGATCGTTGGACTGGTGAAGGCACTTCTAACTTTGAGCCTGCGGTATCAAGCCGTCCAATTAATCGTTTGCCATCAACATACGGTGTTGAAGATGGAAGTTTCTTCCGTATCAGAAACCTGCAGGTAGGTTACAACCTCAATGCAGATGCATTACGGAAAGTTAACATCAAAAGCTTCCGCATTTTTGCCAACGTACAGAACTTGAAAACCTGGAAACGTAACTCCGGTTATTCACCTGAATTTGGCGGTAGCCCAACTCAGTTTGGTATTGATGATGGCAATGGTCCAATACCTGTTATTTATACAGCAGGTATTAATGTGAACTTTTAATAAACAGTTTTAATGAAACGCTTGTTAATAAAAAAACTAAATAAATCAGAACCTATGCGTACAATCAAACAAATGACGTGGATAGTACTGATGAGTATTACCACACTGGTACTATTTGCCGGTTGTTCAAAGTTCCTTGATCGTAAGCCATTACGTTCTACATTGGACGATTTGAACGAAGGTGGTTTGGAAGGACAGATTTACGGGTTATACGGAGCAATCCGTAATCCGGATGTTGCCGGTCAGGCTTTTGGCGGCATTCCCTGGATGGCCATGCACAATTTCCGTTCCGATGATTCGGATAAAGGAAGCAGCCCTGCAGATGGTGCTGATTGGGAATTGATCCACGATAACTTTCAGTATGTGAAAGATCATTGGAGTGGTACCATTTATTGGGAACAACATTATTCTTTAATTGCTTTGTCTAACACAGCATTGCAAATCGCAGATTCGCTGCAATTGAATACGCCTCCCGATTTGATCAATATTGGTGAAGCAAAGTTTTTCCGTGCAATGGCATACTTTAACCTGGTGCGTGTATACGGACAGGTGCCAAAAATTGATTTCCGTGTGTACAATCCAATTGATGCAAGGAGACCAAAAGCATCAGTGGCTGAAATTTATGCATTGATCGATGCAGACTTGCAGGCAGCTATTGCAAGCCTGCCTCCCAATTGGAATAATGCAAGCGGTAACAACCGTTTCCCTGGCCGTTTAACCAACGATGCTGCAAAAGCATTACATGCAAAAACATTACTGTATCGTGGACGTTGGGCAGAAGCATTGGCTCTCTGTCAACAGGTAATCGCTTCAGGTAAGTATGGATTGGCTGATGATTATTTCAAAACTTTTGGCGACGAAGGTGAAAATAATCTCGAATCTATTTTTGAAATTCAGTCTGATCAGGGCCCGCAATATACTGGCAGCAGTGCCGGCGAACCTTACTCATGGTTCGGTATTTGTCAGGGTGTTCGTGGTTCTGCAGAATGGGATCTTGGTTGGGGTTGGAATGTTCCAACTGCAAGTTTGGTAAATGCCTATGCAGCAGGAGATAAACGTAAGGACGGAACTATTTTGTTCTCCGGTCAATCGGATGGGGTGTATGGTCGTGTGTTACCTGCTTATCCTGCAGTATTGCCACGTGCTTACTGGAACAAAAAAGTATATCCAAACCCTGCCACACAATCAGCAAAAGGTCAACGTCAGGCTGGATGGACCAATCAGAAAATACTTCGTTATGCAGATGTTTTGTTGATGGCTGCAGAAGCAGCGAATGAAGTAGGTGGAGCAGGTAATGCTGCATTGGCTGAAGATTGGGTAAACGAGATCAGAACAAGAGCAGGATTAGGCGATGTAACGTTTACCACACAGGCAGCAATGCGCACAACAATTCAAAACGAACGCAGATTTGAAATGGCAATGGATGGCGAACGTTTCTTTGATTTGGTACGTTGGAATCTTGCTTCAACTGTATTGGGACCTTCAGGTTACCAAAACAGACATCGTTACTATCCAATTCCGCAATCTGCAATTGATGCAGCAAATGGTATATTGGTACAAAACCCCGACTATTAATCGTTGAATAATTAAAACTATTATTCATTTTAAAAACTATTCTTATGTCGAAAAATAAATTTCAAATTCTGTTTACAGGTCTCGTATCGTGTGTACTTTTATTTTCTGCTTGTCAGAAAATGAATCGTCCCGGCGTAGGTGATTATCCAAAAGATACCAACCCTCCAGGCGGACCACTTAAATTTTATGTAGCATTTGATGGCACTACTGCTAATCCGTTAATGAATGCAGTTGACAGTATTCGTGCAAACTTTGCAGGTGATAATCCATTGGCATCAATTGATGGTGTAAGTGGAAAGGCTGTAATGGGTGAAAATAAAAAGTTCATCAAGTATGCAAAACCCAACGATTGGGCCGAGCAATCAAAAAGTTTCAGCATCTCATTCTGGTATAAAAGAAACGGACAAACAAAAAACAATGTTGGCGGAAATGGTCCGGAATATATCATGAGTTTCAAATCAAGCAATGGGCATTGGTCTGGCTCAAGCCTTCTGGTGTTTCTTGAAGGAAGCAATACAGCTTGTGCTGTGAAAGTGATGATCGCTGATAAAACAAATGCTGATAGCTGGTTTACGTGGGAAGGCGGACAAACCATTGCCGGTATTCTGGATAATAACTGGCATCATGTTACACTAACGTATAACAATACTAATAGCACAATGATTCTGTACGTGGATGGTGTTGCAAACGGCAATACAAAAACATGGGGCAATCATGGTGATATCAATTTTGATGGCAGCAAGATCACCGAGATGCGAATAGGTGCAGGTCCCGGTACAGGTTACGATACAGACGATTGGTTAAGTTCAACCTTTAAAGGTGGAATTGATCAGATACGGATGTACAGCACGGTGTTAACACCGGCAGAAATTACCGGACTGTTTACCTCAAAAAAATAGAAGCAGTCGTTTTTAGGTCATAATCAAGACGGGGCTGCATATTCATGCAGCCCTTTTTTCAACTGAAACAAGTCAGTATTTCACTCTACGCATTATTTTTTGCCGCATAATGAAAAGTTTACGATTCCTTTTTTCCATTTTGGTTTTGCTTTCCTGTAACAAACCGCACACATTATTTACCAAAGTGTCTGCGGTTAAAAGCGGCATTGATTTTCAAAACAAGGTTGAAAACAAATCGCATTTTAATATTCTTTACTACCTGTATTTCTATAATGGAGGAGGTGTTGCTGCGGGTGATATCAATAACGACGGACTAACTGATTTGTATTTCACGGCAAACAGTAAAGGCAATAACAAATTGTATCTCAATAAAGGCAACTTTCAGTTTGAAGATATTACAACAAAAGCCGGAGTAGCAGGATCTAGTGATTGGTGTAGCGGTGTTACAATGGCCGATGTAAACAGCGATGGCTTGCTCGATATTTATGTATCGGCAGTTGCACAATTCAGCGGATTGAAAGGGCACAATGAATTATTCATTAACCAAGGCAATGGAACATTTGCCGAACAGTCAAACGAATATGGACTTGATTTTTCAGGTCTTTCTACACAAGCTGCATTTTTCGATTATGATAAAGATGGTGATCTCGATTGCTTTCTCATCAATCATTCCAAACAACCTCATTCAAATATCGTTGATACGGTAAACCGTAACAAAAAAGATGCTCTTAGCGGCAGTCGTTTGTTTCGTAATGAGTTGAACAAAGGCGAAAAAAAGTTTACAGATGTTTCTGCTGAAGCAGGCATTTATCAATCCAATCTCTCATACGGTCTTGGTTTAAGTGTTGCAGATCTCAACAACGACGGATGGGATGATGTGTATGTTGGAAACGATTTTCATGAAAACGATTATTACTATATCAATAATAAAAACGGAACATTCAGCGAAAGCGGTGCAAAGCATTTTGCACATTACAGCCGCTTCAGTATGGGCAACGACATTGCTGATTATAACAACGATGGGCAACCGGATATTGTAACAGTTGATATGCTTCCACCCGATGAAAAAACATTGAAGACATACGGCAGTGATGAAAATCCTGACATCTACAAATTAAAACTGGAGATGAACGGTTATCAACATCAATACTCACGTAACTGTTTGCAACGAAACAATGGCAGTGGAATCAATTTCAGTGAAGTGGGATTGATGGCGGGTGTATCAGCAACCGACTGGAGCTGGAGCCCGTTGTTTGCAGATTTTGATAATGATGGAAAGAAAGATTTGTTCATCAGCAGCGGCATTGTAAAGCGCCCTGTTGATCTGGATTATATCCGCTTTGTATCGGATATGCAGATGAACAAGGGACTTGATAAAACAGATGCGTACGATGATGAAACCA
Organism: uncultured Bacteroidota bacterium; assembly: GCA_963830845.1. Lineage (GTDB taxonomy): Bacteria > Bacteroidota > Bacteroidia > Chitinophagales > Chitinophagaceae > Lacibacter. Next base: position 28,721 of record CAWHOR010000005.1, read on the forward strand.
TCAGCAAATTGCCCGATGGAAGCAGTCATCCTTTTTTCTTTAAAAATAACAATGGGACCTCCTTCGCCGATGTAAGCAAAGAATGGGGCACTGCCGATATGAAAGGTTATTTCAACGGGGCTGCCTATGCTGATCTGGATAATGATGGTGATCTGGATATGGTGATCAACAACATCAATGCGGCAGCAACGGTATTGAAAAATGAAATAGTTGGTAAAAAATATCTCAGCATTCAATTAAGAGGCGACAGCTTGAATCAATTTGGTATTGGTGCAAAAGCTTACCTGTTTTCAAAAAACGGAATGCAGTACCAACAAATGATGTTAACACGTGGGTTCCAGTCATCAGTAGAACCACGCTTGCATTTTGGATTGGATTCATTGGCTTCGGTTGATTCGATCCTGATCGTTTGGCCCGATCAAACCTATCAATCAATAAAAAATCCAGCGATCAATCAACAACTTAAGGTTGAAGAAAAAAATGCAACGGGAGTGTTTGATTATAAGAATCATTTCGGACAACCTGCACCTTACTTTACAGATATCACAAACAACATTGTCTGCAATTGGAAGCATGTTGAAAACGACTTTGTTGATTTTAACGTACAATATTTAATTCCCCATGCACAAAGTACAAGAGGCCCCAAGCTGGCTGTTGCAGATATAAACGGCGATGGACTGGATGATTTTTATGCATGTGGTGCTATTGGTCAGCCGGGTGCTTTAATGATACAACAAAGCGATGGATCATTTCAATCGAGCAATGTTGCAGTATTTTTAAAAGATGCAGGTTGCGAAGATGTAGATGCTGTATTTTTTGATGCAGATGGAAACAACACAATGGACCTATTGGTGATCAGCGGTGGTAACCAGGTGCCACGTAGTGCAAATGATCTGAGTGATCGTTTATACCTCAATGATGGCAACGGGAATTTTACACGAAAAATGGATGCGTTTACGATTCAATACGAAAACAAATCCTGTGTAACGGTTGCTGATGTGGATCATGATGGTGACATGGATTTTTTTGTTGGAAATGTGGGAAGCCCTACGGGTTATGGATTACTTAAACCATCATATCTCTATCTAAACAACGGGAAAGCCGGTTTTACATTAGCGTCGATGCAAATGATCGATCTTACTAATTTAGGTATTGTTACCTCCGCCGCATTTGCTGATGTAAACAGCGACGGATGGGATGATTTATTGGTTACCGGCGAGTGGATGCCATTGAAAGTGTTCATCAATAAAAAAGGAACGTTTACAGCAACGGATGTAGCTGCATCAACCGGTTGGTGGCAAACAATGATGGTAACGGATGTTGATGGCGATGGTGATAAAGATGTTCTGGCCGGGAACTGGGGACACAATTCCAAACTGTGGGAACGCAAAGACGGTCCGTTGAAATTGTATGTAAAAGATTTCGACAACAACGGAAAAACGGAACAGATACTTGCTTACACCGCAGGAGGCAAAGAATATCCTTTTCTTGCAAAGGATGAATTGGAACGGCAATTACCTGTTCTTAAAAAAGCATACGTAACATATACTGAAGTAGCGGGCAAAACAGTGGATTATATTTTTTATGATCTGTTCAAAGATTATAAAGAGTTGAAATCTGAAGTGTTGAGCAGTTCTGTTTTTATCAACGATGGAAAGGGGATGTTCAAGCGATATGATCTCAATGATGAATTGCAACTTTCTCCCGTTATGAGTTTCGCAGCAGTTGGAAGCAAAGCAGGTTATATTACCGGAGGTAATTTTTATGGAGTGATTCCTTACGAAGGTCGATATGATGCTCTTTACCCTTCTTTGTTCTCATTTGAAGGAACAACTACATCGTTGTATGCAACCATGCCTGCCATCAGTGGCGAAGTGCGTGATATGAAATGGATCACTACGAAAGGAGGAAATAAAATACTAGCCATTGCAAGAAATAATGAACCGCTGGTCTTTCTAAAGAATATCGGCGAATTACAAACAATGAAATAACAACGATGATGAAGATGAAACAAAAGATAAACTGGATGACAGGAAGCCTGATCGTTTTTGCGATCCTTTCACTAAATTTTAATTGTAAGAAAAAAGGCAACGGTGGTACAGATCCGCAAACACCGGGTGCGGAAGTAAACTGGTGGATGACCACCGGCAGTCGTACAGCTTTATTGCAAAAGCAAACGGCATTTTCTTTTAACAATGGTGGTACTGCTGTACTGACCATTGACGTGGATAGTGCACAAACCTATCAATCCATTGATGGATTTGGCTATACGTTCACAGAGGGAAGTGCTTATCTCATCAACAAACTCAATGCAACAGAAAAAAATAATCTGTTGCAGGAATTATTCGGCAGTGCCGACAACAGCATCAATGTAAATTACCTGCGCTTAGGGATCGGTGCAACTGATCTCAGCACCAAAGTGTACAGTTATAACGATTTGCCAAGCGGTGAAACGGATATCACACTTTCGCAATTTACATTGGGGCAGGATACGGTGGATGTAATTCCTGTGTTGAAACAAATACTTGCCATCAATCCCAATATCAAACTCATGGCATCGCCATGGAGTGCGCCAAGCTGGATGAAAGATAACAATAGCAGTATCGGCGGACGATTGAAAGCAGAGTACTACAGTGTGTATGCACAATACTTTGTAAAGTATATCCAGGCAATGAAAGCAAAAGGTATTACGATCGATGCATTGACCATTCAGAATGAACCGTTGCATGGTGGTAATAATCCAAGTATGTTGATGAATGCAGTAGAGCAGGCCGACTTTATCAAGAATCATTTAGGGCCTGCATTTCAAACGGCGAACATTATCACCAAGATTGTTTTGTACGATCACAATTGCGATCGTCCTGATTATCCCATTGCAGTGTTGAATGATGCGGTTGCAAAACCGTTTATCGATGGTTCTGCTTTTCATTTATACGCTGGCGATATTGTAGCGATGTCAACTGTGCACGATGCGCATCCAACTAAAAATTTATACTTCACGGAGCAATGGACCGGTGCAAGCGGAAGTTTTGATGGGGATTTAAAATGGCATATGAAGAATGTTGTAATTGGTTCCATGCGCAACTGGAGTAAAGTAGCACTCAACTGGAACCTGGCGAATGACGGCAGTTACAATCCGCACACACCAGGCGGTTGCGATCAATGCAAAGGCGCTCTTACACTGGATGGTGCAGTTAACAGGAACGTATCGTACTACGTAATTGGTCATGCATCGAAATTTATTCCAACCGGTTCAAAACGTATTGCAAGTACACAAACCGGTAATTTGTATTCTGCAGCATTTCTGCGCAGCGATGGCAAGAAAGTGTTGCTTGTGCTGAACGATGGTTCAACCAATCTTCGGTTCAATATTAAGTACAAAGGTGTAAATGCAAATACGATGCTTTCTGCAGGTGCAGTAGCAACCTATGTTTGGTAACCCACAACTAAAACAACCGGCAATATGAAGAAATTATTGATCGCAGTGATTGTACTCCAGGTGCTATCCTGCAAAGAGGAAACGAAACAGGCAGCAGCAACTACATCGTTCTCCACTGATAACAAAAACATCGTGGTGTACACAACTGCCGACAGTACAAATTATCGGTTAACCGTTACCGACACGCTCAGCTTTAAGGATATGGGTCAGCCGTTTGAAACGCAGCTTTGTGTGTTTGTTGATCCCGTGCGTACCTATCAAACTTATTTGGGTGTAGGTGCGGCATTAACCGATGCATCTGCAGAAACCTATGCCAAACTTTCGAAAGAAAAGCAGCAGGAATTTATGCAGGCCTATTTTGATAAAACAAACGGGATCGGTTATACATTGGCACGAACCAATATTCACAGTTGCGATTTCAGCAGTGGCAGTTATACCTATGTTACAGAAGGTGATAAGGAGTTGACATCATTCAACATTGAACACGATAAACAATTTCGAATTCCATTTATTAAAGAAGCGATCAAAGCAGCGGGTGGTGCATTAACCTTGTATGCAAGTCCGTGGAGCCCACCAGCTTTTATGAAAGATAACAACAACATGTTGCGTGGTGGAAAACTGAAACCCGACTATTATCAAAGCTGGGCAAACTATTATGTAAAATTTATTAAAGCATATGAAGCAGAAGGCATTCCTGTTTGGGGATTAACCGTGCAGAATGAACCGATGGCAACACAACGCTGGGAAAGTTGCTTATACACTGCTGAAGAAGAACGTGATTTCCTGAAAAACTTTTTAGGACCAACCATGCATAAAGAAGGATTTGCTGATAAAAAAATTATTGTGTGGGATCATAACCGTGATCTGTTGTACCAACGTGCACAAACATATTTCAATGATCCTGAAATGTCGAAGTATGCATGGGGTATCGGTTTTCATTGGTACGAAGACTGGAGTGGCGGCAAGCAAATGTTCAGCAATGTAGCGATGGTGAACAAAGCATTTCCTGATAAAAATATTTTGTTTACAGAAGGTTGTGCAGAGAGTTTTGATTCTACACGTTACAATCATTGGGGTTTGGGTGAAGAGTATGGCCGTTCCATGATCAACGATTTTAACAATGGTGCTGTAGGCTGGACGGATTGGAATATTTTACTTGATGAAACGGGTGGCCCAAATCATGTACAGAATTTTTGTTTTGCTCCGGTACATGCCGATACAAGAAGTGGTGAGTTGATCTATACCAATGCATTTTATTATATCGGACATTTTTCGAAATTCATCAAACCGGGTGCAAAACATATTATCAGCAGTCCCAGTCGCAGTCAACTTATGACTACCTCTTTTCTTAAATGAAGATGGTAGCATGGTAGTTGTGGTGATGAATGAGACGGATAAAGAAGCACCCTTCTTCCTGTGGGTTGATGGAAAAGCAGCTGAAACAAAAGCATTGCCGCATTCGATCAATACTTATGTAATTCAATAAACGAACAGTTTTTGCTGTAAACAACGAATGAAGAAATTATTGCTATATGGAATTTGTTTTTCTATGCTTGCTGTAACAGCTTGCAAAAAGAAATCAACACCCTCTGTACCGGAGCCGCCGAAACAGGTAACGCTGAAGTCGATCAAATTAAACAATATCGATTTTAATGGAATGCTGTATGGTGTAAACCTGCAGCCTGTCATTCGTTTACAGTTTTCGCAACCGTTGAAACAAAGTACAGTAGCTGCTGCTGTAAAATTATTCACATCAAGTGGAAGTGAAGCGGGCATTACAACTACATTACAAAACAATGATTCGGTGTTGTTGGTGCAAACGTCATCACCGCTGTTGAGTATTGCAAGGTATCAATTCAAAATTCTGGAAGGTTTAAAATCGGCAACCGGAGGCAACTTTATTGGTTCAGTCGATAATGCGTTCATTACACAGATCGATTCAAGCAGAAAGTTTCCTGCAATTACAGATGATGAGTTACTCACCAAAGTACAACAGCAAACATTTAAATACTTCTGGGACTTTGGTCATCCGGTAAGCGGGCTTGCAAGAGAACGTAATTCTTCCGGCGACCTTGTAACATCCGGAGGGTCAGGTTTTGGTGCGATGGCAATTGTAACAGGCATTAACCGGAATTTTATTACAAGAGCCCAGGGTTTGCAACGCATACAAACCATGGTCGGCTTCTTAAAAAATACCGCACAAAAATTTCATGGTGCGTTTCCGCATTGGTTAAATGGTATAACAGGGAACGTGATTGCGTTCAGTGCAAAAGATGATGGAGCTGATCTTGTTGAAACATCCTTACTCATGATGGGCTTATTAACAGCACGACAATATTTTAACGGAGCCGATGTAGCTGAAACAAATCTTCGTGCAGATATTACAACATTGTACAATGGAGTGGAATGGAGTTGGTTCCGCAAGAGTAATGAACAAGTATTGTACTGGCATTGGAGTCCGAATTTTGCATGGGATATGAACCTACCCATTCGTGGTTGGAACGAATGTTTGATCACGTATGTATTAGCAGCATCGTCTTCAACACATGGTATTCCTAAAACAGTGTATGAGAATGGTTGGGCGAGAAACGGTGCTGTTGGGTTTACAAATGGTAGTCAGTTCTACAATATTACCTTGCCACTGGGAAGCGCTTACGGCGGACCGTTATTCTTTTCGCATTATTCATTTCTTGGCATTAACCCCAATGGGTTGAGCGATACATATGCGAACTATGAAGTGCAAACAAGAAATCATTCACGCATCAACTATCAGTATTGCGTAACAAATCCGTTGGGAAATTATGGTTACAGCGATTCTGTTTGGGGATTAACAGCAAGCGATATACCCAATGGTTATACAGCCAGTTCACCAACAAATGATGTAAGTGTGATTGCGCCTACGGCTGCTATTTCATCACTGCCTTATACGCCTGTTGAAAGCATGAAGGCGCTCAAGTTTTTTTATTATGTACTCGGCGATAAATTGTTTAAGGAGTATGGCTTTGTAGATGCCTTTTCCTTAAATCAAACATGGTTTGCCAATTCATTCCTTGCCATTGATCAAGGGCCCATTATTGTGATGATCGAAAACCACCGCAGCAGTTTGCTGTGGAATTTGTTCACCAGCTGTCCTGAAGTGAAAGATGGAATGCGTTTGCTCGGGTTCAGCGCACCTTATTTGTAAGGCCCCTCCCGACCTCCCCTGTAGGGAGGCCACCATCGCACAAAGGCCTGCAACTTGAACTGAATAACAAATGGATGAAATAAAAAAATGGAAAGAACAATGAAGTATTTTCTGAGTTTATTTATTTTTATCGCTTCAGTAAATTTTTGCTTTTCTCAAAAGCCTTCTTTTACTCCTGCATTCGATGCAACAAAACGTCCCAAACAATTAAGTGATTCGGCATTGCTTGATCTGGTGCAGAAACAAACCTTTCGTTATTTCTGGGACTTTGCACATCCGGTAAGTGGTTTGTCGAGAGAGCGAAGCAATGTGGCGTATGAATATGGTGCTGAAGTGGTCACAATAGGCGGCACTGGTTTCGGAATTATGAGTGTATTGGTTGCAACAGAGCGAAAATGGATCAGCAGAGATACAGCGGCGAAGTTTTTATTACGTATGGTGAAATTTCTCAGCAAAGCAGATGCTTATCATGGCGTGTTCCCACATTGGTTAAATGGCGCAACAGGAAAAACAATTCCATTCAGCCGTAAAGATGATGGTGCTGATTTGGTGGAGACGTCCTATCTCATGCAAGGCTTGCTATGTGCACGACAATATTTTAATAGTGATGACAGAACGGAACGGGAGCTTCGCAATCGCATCAACTGGATGTGGAATGATATAGAATGGAACTGGTTCACCAATGGTGGACAGAATGTGTTGTACTGGCACTGGAGTCCGAACAATGGTTGGGCAATGGACTTCCCTGTACGTGGTTTCAATGAATGTTTGATTATGTATGTGTTGGCAGCATCAGGCTCCAATGAAAAATATAGTGTAAGTCCGGCCGTGTATCATCGTGGCTGGGCCGAAAGTAATTTCTTTAAAAACGGTAAAGAGTTTTACGGTATCAAACTGCCACTCGGTTTCGACTATGGCGGACCGTTATTCTTTTCACAGTATTCATTTCTTGGATTGGACCCACGACAATTAAAAGACAGGTATGCTGATTACTGGGAACAGAATAGAAATCATACACTCATCAACAGAGAACATAGTGTACGCAACCCGAATCAATTCAAAGGCTACAGTGCTGATTGCTGGGGCTTAACTGCCAGCGATACGTACAACGGATATGCAGCACATTCACCAACAGAAGATCTTGGAACAATAACACCAACAGCTGCATTGAGCGCATTTCCGTACACGCCTGACTATTCTATGCAAGCCTTGAAACATTTTTATTTTAAGCTCGGCGATCATATCTGGAGTGAGTATGGTTTTGTAGATGCATTCAACGAATCAAAGAACTGGGTCGCTAAAAGTCATTTGGCCATTGACCAGGGACCAATTATAGTAATGATCGAGAATTACCGCAGCGGTTTATTGTGGAAATTATTTATGAGTTGTCCGGAAGTGCAAAATGGATTGAAGCGGTTAGGATTTTCATCGCCTCATTTGAAGTAAATAGTAGCGCTGCGTTTGCTATGATGCACAAGAGTGCGACGCAACAATAGCCATATAGTAGTACAATTGCTTAATACATAAAACAACCAACGATCGCCATGAACGAAACATTTTCACGTGAACAGTTTTTGAAATCAACCGCAATGGCAGCCGCCGCATTGCTGGTATCTTCATTGGAGGGATGGGCCGCAGCAATGCCCGAAAAAAAATTACGTGTGGCCGTGATCGGCTGCGGTAGTGTAAGCAACCGTTATATCCCGCAACTTTTATCGTCGAAATTAATTGAGCTGGTAAGTTTGTGCGATATCAAATACGAACGTGCTGTTGCACAGAACAAAGAATACAAAGTAAACGCAGCAACTTATCGTAACATCGATGAGCAATTGAAAGGTGTGCCGTTTGATATGCTGGTTACCTTAACTGATATGCAGATACATGGTGAGTTGAATAAAAAAGCATTACTCGCCGGTAAACATGTGTGGAGTGAAAAGCCAATGGCAAATACATACGCCGAAGGAAAAGCATTGCTTGATCTGGCAAAGAGTAAGAAACTTCGCATATGGGGTGCACCGGCAGTTGTAAACAGTCCGCAGTTTGCATTCATGAGTAAGATGATCCAGGAAGGAAAGCTTGGACGTGTTGCAAGTGCACACGGACAGTATGGGCACACCGGTCCCACATGGAGTTCATTTTTTTATGAGAAAGATGGAGGCAGTATGCCCGATCTTGGTGTGTATAATATGGCAACGCTTACGGGATTACTTGGTCCTGCCAGAAGTGTGATGGCGATGACGAGTATTGTAAAACCGGAGCGTAAAGTGGACGATAAAGGAACCGTAAAAGTAGTAGCAGAAGATAATGCACATGTATTGCTGGAGCATGATAAAGGAGTGATCAGTCATATCATGTGTGGATTTAATTATTTTGATCCGCATGGACATGAAGCAGGTAATCAAACATTACACTCTATTCAGATCTATGGTGATTATGGCAATCTGCGTTTGATCGGTTATGATTGGGAAACGAATGGTGTAATGGTGGATACATCGTGGGATAAACCTGCTGTGTTGATGAGTACAGAGAAAGGCGGTTACGAGTGGCAGGAAGGTGCAAGAGTTACTGGTGAAAGTATTGTAAACGGAACAGAGCCACGCATTAATGTAGAACATGCATTGCATGTGTTGGAGATCATTGAAGCTGCACGTACATCTTCTGCAACAGGCAGAAAGGTGAAACTGAAGAGCGTGTTCCCTTGGCCAATCGTATAAAACTAATTGTATGAATAAATTCTTTTCTGCGTCACCACTCTGGCAAACAGCAGGTATGACGCTTGTACGTATTACACTCGGCATTTTCCTCATATATCATGGTTGGGAAATTTTCAACAAAGCAAAAATGGATGAATACATCACCTGGGATACATTCAAACAATCTTCAAGCGGAGCCCTGTTGGTATATGCAGGCAAAGCCGCTGAATTAATTGCAGGGATATTATTTGTGTTGGGATTCTTTACACGCATTGCTTCGCTGCTCACCATTGGTACGCTTGGATATATTGCTTTTATGCTGGGCAATGGAATTATCTGGAACAACGATCAACATCCGTTCTTGTTTGTGTTACTTGCGTTGGAATTCTTTTTTTCAGGTCCTGGTCCATATAGTTTGGATGCAAAATTGTTTAAAGAGAAACGAAGATATTAAAGAGCGGCTCTACTCATTACTCATCACTCATTATCTCAATGCCCGATACTTCGCAGATAAATATCAACACAAAGGGGAAAGAGGCCAACAGTTACGATGCAATTGTAATCGGCAGTGGCATTAGCGGTGGCTGGGCTGCAAAAGAGTTGTGTGAAAAGGGATTGAAAACATTGGTGCTTGAGCGGGGCAGAGATGTGCAGCACATCAAAGATTATCCAACAGCAACGCTATCACGTTGGGAGTTGCCGCATCGTGGACAAATTACACAACAAACAAAAACAAACAATCCGCTGATCACAAAAGCTGCGGGTTATGATGAAAGTACACAGCATTTTTTTATTAAAGATGCAGATCATCCCTACATCCAGGATAAGCCATTCGATTGGATTCGTGGGTATCAGGTAGGTGGCAAATCATTAACATGGGGCAGGGCCTGTGCACGCTGGAGCGAATACGATTTTACTGCTCCGAAACGATTTGGCTATGGTGAAAGTTTTCCAATCGATTACAACGACATCAAAGATTGGTACAGCCATGTAGAAAAATTTATAGGTGTTTGTGGTAATAGAGATGGAATTGCTTCAATGCCCGATGGTGAATTTTTATCGGCTTACGAATTGAATGTAGTAGAACGTCATCTGCAGAAAGTGATCAAAGAAAAATTCAATCGCCATTATGTAAGTGGCCGTTGGGCGCATATCAGCGATCCGCAGCAAATACATCAGGAACAAGGCAGAGGACAATGCATGAATCGAAATCTTTGTATGCGTGGTTGTCCGCTTGGTGGTTACTTCAGTTCGAATTCTTCTACATTGCCGTGGGCAACAAAAACAGGTAACTTGACGATTCGCCCTCATTCGGTTGTGCATTCCATTATTTATGACGAACAAAAACGGAAAGCTGTTGGCGTGCGTGTGATCGACGCCAATACAAAAGAGACGAAAGAATATTTTGCCAGCATCATTTTTGTAAATGCGTCTGCATTAAATACCAACCTGATCTTATTGAATTCAACTTCAACACGTTTTCCGAATGGATTGGGAAACGACAGCGGGTTGTTGGGGAAATATATCTGCTTTCATAATTACCGTGGCAGTATGAATGGCGATGTGGAAGGTTTTGAAGAATATTATTATAAAGTATCAAAACCCGTTGAATGTATTGTAGCGAATTTTCGAAATCTTCAAAAACAGGAAACGGATTTTCATGGCGGCTATGTCATTTATTCGGGTGCTTATCGTGAAAAACTGAGTGACAAAAATATTAAACCTTTACTTGGTGCTGAATACAAGGAAGCCATCAGCGAACCGGGTACCTGGGGCGTTTATATGTATATGCAAGGCGAAACGATTGCGAAAGAAAGTAATCATGTGCGGTTAAGTAAGGAAGAAAAAGACCAATGGGGAATACCTTTACTGATAACATCAGTTGGTTATGATGAGAATGATGATAAAATGGTGAATGATTTTTTGCAGGAAGGGCAAGCTATGCTTGAAGCAGCGGGTGTAAAAAATATTCAAACAAGAGATAATAGGCAAGCACCTGGTCTGGATATACATGAAATGGGCGGTGTGCGCATGGGTGCTGATTCCAAAACATCGTTACTCAATGAATGGAATCAACTGCATCATTGCAAAAATGTTTTTGTAACGGATGGGGCTTGTATGACGAGCACCGGAAGTCAAAGCCCTTCAATTTTATACATGGCTTTTACAGCAAGGGCTGTTAACTATGCTGTGGAGCAATTAAAAAAAGGAAACCTGTAAAATGAAAAAGATATTCTTCATTGCCATCTTATTTTCTTTAGTGGCACAAGCGGGGGCACAACAGAAAACCTATTGCAATCCCATTAATATCGATTATGGTTATACACCTATTCCCAATTTCAGCGAATGGGGCAGGCATCGTGCAACAGCCGATCCTGTGATTGTTACCTACAAAGGCGATTATTATCTTTTCAGCACCAATCAGTGGGGATATTGGTATAGCAGTGATATGCTGAACTGGACATTTGTTTCAAAAAAATTTTTACGTCCATGGAACAATGCGTATGATGAACTCTGTGCACCTGCAGTTGGCATCATCGGTGATACAATGATCGTTTTTGGATCAACTTATACAAGACAGTTCAGTATCTGGATGAGCACCAATCCAAAAGCCAATGAATGGAAACCGTTGGTTGATTCATTTGATATTGGCGGATGGGATCCTTCCTTCTTTACAGATGATGATGGAAAGTTGTACATGTACAATGGCAGCAGTAATAAATTTCCGATGTATGGTATTGAACTCAACAGAAAGACCATGCAACCGATCGGAACAAGAAAAGAAATGTATGTGCTGGAACCCTGGCGCTTTGGCTGGCAACGTTTTGGCGAACACATGGACAATACATTTCTTGATCCGTTTATTGAAGGAAGTCATTTGACGAAACACAACGGAAAATATTATCTGCAATACGGTGCACCGGGAACCGAGTTCAGCGGTTATGCGGACGGGTTATTAATTGGCAGTGATCCATTGGGTCCATTTGAAGCACAAAGCGATCCGTTAAGTATTAAACTTGGTGGCTTTGTAAGAGGAGCTGGTCATGGTGCAACATTCATGGATAAGTTCAATCAGTACTGGCATGTATCTACAACAGTTATATCCGTAAAGAATACATTCGAACGCCGACTTGGTATTTGGCCAACAGGGTTTGATAAAGATGGAATGATGTTTTGCAATACTACGTTTGGTGATTATCCGCATTATATTCCTGGCAAGGCCCCCTCTGACTCCCCCGGAGGAGGAGAAATGCAAACGCACAACTCCCAACTTAACAACGGGTCTGATATAAATGCAAACACACCAAAAGGAGAGGCGGGTGTGCAGGTGGCCTCACCCTACGGGGGAGGTCGGGAGGGGGCTTCGCCATATTTCACCGGCTGGATGCTGCTCAATTACAACAAACCTGTGCAGGTTTCATCAACGCTGGGTGGTTATCACCCAAATAATGCAGTAGATGAACTCATTAAAACCTATTGGAGTGCAGCAAGCGGAAACAAAGGTGAGTGGATCCAAACTGATCTCGGAAATGTATCAACTGTTCACGCTGTGCAGACCAATTATGCTGATCAGGATGTAAGTTTTCCAAAAGAAATGGATAGCATTTTTCTGGGTAAAACGATCGGCTTGTATCATCAATACAAATTATATTATTCGATCGATGGAAAGAAGTGGAATGTATTGGTTGATAAAAGCAATAATAAAACAGATGTGCCGCATGATTATGTTGAACTGGAAAAGCCGGTGCAGGCACGTTATATAAAACTCGAGAATATCCACATGCCAACCGGGAAGTTTGCAATTAGCGGATTGCGTGTATTCGGTAATGGGAATGGAGCAAAGCCTGATGCGGTAAAAGGTTTTATTGTGTTGCGTACGGAGAAAGATAAGCGTAGTGCATTTGTCAAATGGAAGCCGGTTGACAATGCCTTTGCTTACAATATTTATTACGGCACAAATCCTGATAAATTGTACACGAGTATCATGATCCATTCGAATAATGAGTATTGGATGAAAGCAATGGATGCATTAAAAACTTATTATTACACTATTGAATCAATTAATGAAAATGGGGTGAGTGAACGCTCACCGGTATTAAAAGTTGAGTAAAATGAAAAAACAGATCATAAGCAGTATTGTCTTGTTGTTATTGGTGATTGTCGGCACGTTCGCAAAACAACGAACCATTTCCATTTTGGAATGAAGTGCAGAAATTTAAAACTGCTGATAGCGTTTCGTTTCCGGCTTCCAATCAAATTCTGTTGATCGGCAGTTCATCCTTCACCATGTGGAAAGATATACACAGGTATTTTCCTGACCGGAAGATTTTAAACCGTGCGTTTGGTGGAAGTACATTGGCTGATGTGATACGTTACCGTTACGATGTGATCTTTCCGTATCAACCCAAACAAATAGTGATCTATTGTGGTGAAAATGATTTTGCTTCAAGCGATACAGTAACGGTTGAACTGGTGATGCAACGATTTACAACCCTGTATAATTATATCCGTGCAAAATATAAAAATGTACCGCTGGCTTATGTCTCGATGAAACCAAGTCCGAGTCGTGTACACTTGCTTGAAAAGTATAAGGAAGCAAACAAACGGATCAAATCGTTTCTTGCAACAAAGCCAAATACAAAATTTGTGGATGTGTATAGTGCAATGCTTACAGCATCAGGTGAACCAATGCAAGATATTTTTCTTGTCGACAATTTGCACATGAACGCAAAAGGATATGCGATCTGGAAAATGAAATTGGAAACAGTATTACTTAAATAATCAGGTATGAAATTTTTATTATCAGTTGTTTTATTGATGTTATTGTTCGTGAGTTGTAAAGAACAGCCGCAACAAACAAAAATTGCATTTGGTTCCTGTGGTTATCAAGACGAGCCGCAGCCGGTGTTATCCATTGCAGCGGAACAAAAGCCGGACGCATTTATTTTTCTCGGTGATAATATTTACGGCGATACAGATAACATGGATACGCTGCGTAATAAATACCAGCGCTTAGGTGCAAAGCCGGAATACCAGCAACTGGCTGCTACAACAAAAATATTTGCTACATGGGATGATCATGATTTTGGTTGGAATGATGCAGGTAAATATTATCCCTATAAAAAAGAGTCGAAGGAAATATTCCTTTCGTTTTTTAAAGAATCAGCTGAGAGCGATCGTAGAAAACACGAAGGTATTTATCATGCAGAATACATTCAGCAAGGGGATAAAACTGTACAGTTGATCTTACTTGATGTTCGTACGTTTCGCAACAGCTTATTGTTGTATGATACAACAGCAAAATTGCCTAGAAAGAATTATTTCTATACACCCGATTATCAGCCGCATATAAGTAAAGACAGTTTGTTGTTGGGTGATGCACAATGGAAATGGCTGGAAGAAGAATTGAAAAAGCCTGCTGATCTGCGGTTGATCTGCAGCGGATCACAATTCAGCATTGAATACAATGGATATGAAGCATGGGCCAATTTCCCACACGAACAGCAACGCATGCTTGATCTAATCAAATCAACCAAAGCAAGTGGCGTACTGTTTTTAACAGGCGATGTACATTATGCCGAAATATCAAAATTGGAGTCGCCGGGTTTGTATCCGATCTACGACGTAACATCTAGCGGTATTACTTCTACATGGGATTTTGCAACGCTGAACAAGAACCGAATTGAAGGGCCCGTAATGGAAAATCATATCGGATTACTTACCATTGAGTGGACAAAAAATCCAACCATCAAAATGGAGATCATCGATAAAAATCGAAATACCCGAATTGAATACACGATCAACAAAAGCGACATCAGTTTTTAATTGCCAATAAAACGAACAGACATGAAAAAGTTACTCGCCGCAATAACATTGCTTTTTGTTCTTTCGCAGGAGAACCTAAATGCACAGCAAACCAACGAAGCAAAAATGAAGATCTTCATTGATGCACTCATGAAAAAGATGACGGTTGATGAAAAGATCGGTCAATTGAATTTGCCCGGATCCGGTGATATTGTAACGGGGCAGGCGAGCAGTTCCGATATTGGAAAAAAAATCAAGGAAGGAAAAGTTGGAGGATTGTTCAACATCAAATCAGTCGCTAAAATAAAAGCTGTGCAGAAAGTTGCGGTGGAAGAATCACGGTTGAAAATTCCGATGATCTTTGGTATGGATGTGATACATGGATATCAAACAGTGTTTCCAATTCCGCTGGGTTTGAGTTGCAGTTGGGATATGCAGTTGATCGAACAGAGTGCACGCATTGCAGCTGTTGAAGCAAGTGCAGATGGTATTAACTGGACATTCTCTCCAATGGTTGATCTTACACGTGATCCACGCTGGGGCCGAGTATCAGAAGGCAATGGAGAAGATCCGTATCTAGGCGGACAAATTGCCAAAGCAATGGTGCGTGGTTATCAGGGAAAAGATCTGTCGCTCAACAATACGATCATGAGTTGTGTAA
The DNA here is from genome assembly GCA_963830845.1 of uncultured Bacteroidota bacterium. Classification (GTDB taxonomy): domain Bacteria; phylum Bacteroidota; class Bacteroidia; order Chitinophagales; family Chitinophagaceae; genus Lacibacter. Next base: position 44,503 of record CAWHOR010000005.1, read on the forward strand.
AACACTTTGCATTGTATGGTGCTGCAGAAGCTGGCCGTGATTATAACACAACCGATATGAGTCGTTATCGCATGTATAACGAATATTTTTATCCTTATCAAGCGGCAGTTGAAGCAGGAGTGGGAAGTGTAATGGCATCGTTCAACGATATTGATGGTGTGCCTGCAACAGGAAATAAATGGTTGTTGACTGATGTGTTACGGAAGCAATGGGGATTCAAAGGATTTCTTGTTACCGATTATACAGGTATCAATGAAATGATGGATCATGGCATTGGTGATCTCAAAACTGTTTCCGCAAGAGCATTGGGTGCAGGTATTGATATGGACATGGTAGGTGAAGGATTCTTAACAACACTCAAGCAATCATTAAAAGATGGAAGAGTTACTGTAGCAATGCTGGATGCAGCCTGCAGAAGAATACTCGAAGCAAAATACAAACTTGGATTGTTTGATGATCCTTATCGCTATTGCAATGAAGAACGGGCTAAAACAGAAATCTTCACGACAGCTCATCGTAAGATCGCAAGAGAAACCGCTGCGCAAAGTTTTGTGTTGTTAAAAAATCAAAATAATGTATTGCCTTTGAAGAAAAGTGGAACAGTTGCAGTAATTGGTCCATTGGCAAATGATAAACGGAACATGCCCGGCACATGGAGTGTGGCTGCCGAATTTGATAAAGCAACAGCGGTGTTAACTGGCCTCAACGAAGTGGCAGGTAAGCAAGTAAAATTCTTGTATGCAAAAGGAAGTAATCTTGATTATGATGAAGCATTTGAAGACAGAGCTACCATGTTTGGCAAAGGAATTGGCAGGGACAAACGTACACCCGAAGAAATGATCAACGAAGCAGTTGCTATCGCCAATCAAAGTGATGTAGTGTTGGCGGTGCTGGGCGAAAGTGCAGAGATGAGTGGCGAGTCATCCAGCAGAAGTAATATTGAAATACCCGAAGCGCAGCGGGAATTATTGAAAGCATTATTGAAAACTGGGAAGCCTGTTGTGTTGGTTTTATTTACTGGCCGTCCGTTAGCATTAACATGGGAACATAAAAATGTTCCTGCCATTCTCAATGTTTGGTTTGGTGGAAGTGAGGCAGGTTATGCAGTGGCAGATGTATTGTTTGGTGATGTAAATCCTTCCGGTAAATTATCAATGACCTTTCCGCAAAATATTGGCCAAGTGCCGTTATTCTACAACCATAAAAATACTGGTCGCCCATTGGCAGAAGGAAAGTGGTTTGAAAAATTCCGCAGTAATTACTTGGATGTAAGCAATGATCCATTGTATCCGTTTGGTTATGGATTGAGTTACACCTCATTCTCCTACAGCGATGTAAAGGTCAGTAATGCGTCACCCAAAGGAAATCAAACAATTACTGCAAGTGTAACACTAACAAATACCGGTGCTGTTACCGGCAAGGAAGTGGTGCAACTTTATATTCGTGATGTAGTGGGTACTGTTACACGCCCTGTAAAAGAATTGAAAGGTTTTCAAAAAGTTGAACTCAAGCCGGGCGAAAGCAAAACGGTTTCTTTCAACATCAGTCCAAAAGACCTGATGTTTTATAATTATGCGTTGAAGTATGGTTGGGAAGCTGGTGAATTCCAGGTGATGATTGGTGGCAATTCAAAAGATGTAAAAACAGGTAAGGTGAATTGGAGTAAGTAATATTAAAAAATACATCACCACCCAACAAACCAATCGCAGAAGGAACGCCAAAAATCAAATTGGTAAAATGTAAATACAGAAATATGATAAAGTAATAAGATCAGTAATGCAACAGGAAAGACATTGATGCGTCTGTGCGAACGCCAGTCCCATATGCAGAATCCCAAAAGGATGATATCTGCCAGTAGAAAACCAACGGCGGGTGCCATTGGGTTTCCTTCAATTGTTGGTAGGTAAGGATGAATGGAAGGAAAATAGATATTGATCAGTCGATCCGTAAAGGGTGTAACAATACTTAACGATGTACAGATCATATAACGGGCATGCACAGTTGCTTTTTTACGGTTGTAGATTGCAAGTCCATACAGCAACACAAACGCAACCAAACCATTCACCACCAGCGCTACAAAAAAATAATCGATTGTTCCCAGTTGAGGCAACGGTTTTAAACGATAGAGGAGCAGATCAATTGTAGCGATAACTAGTAATGGAACAAGTATGTACGAAAACCTGCCGATCAAACGATGCAGCTTCGTTCGCTTTGTGCGGATAAGATAGGGTTGAACAATGAGCATCAGGCACCAGAGAATTAAAGTAATACCGTGTGTATGCATCCGGTAATTTTCCTGATTGAGCAGACGTGTAAAGTAAGTAGCCCAAAAACCTGCTATAACAAACAGGAAAAAGCCGGTAAAATACAAATGACTCTTTTGAAAGAGCGTTTTTTCGAGTTTCATACAGCAATCAGAATGAGTAACAATGATAAAGCATTTCACCCATTTTCAAAGCGTGTTTATGGGTGAACACTGGCCGGAGCGTATCCAAATGCAGTCAAAAAAAGTCATTTTGACAAATAAATTTACCTGTTTTTCCTTGTTGGGCATCACGGGTATTTTTGGCTGAAATCCTTTGCTGGCGGGCTTTTATGTTTTCGAATATCAATTTGCCGTCATAAAACAGACCGTATCTTGATTTGACACCCTTTCACAACTGGGGTACTTTTACATCATCAAGCGGGAATGGAAGAAGATAGTAGAAGAAATGAGGAATCCCAACTGATAAGTAGCAAGGCTAAACAAGGTTTACAGAAGTCTTTTTTTATATGGCAAGCAATCGTTAACGGTCAACTGTTTCTACAGATGACCTTTTTCTTTTAGGGGTGTTTGGTAAAGGCTAACAAAAGAAGCCACGTATTGGTAAACTCTTTCAGAAAACAGAAGTAAATCTGTTTTATACAAATACTCTGTTATGATAATTGTAGTTCTCTCTGAATTCTTTTGGTGTACATCCCTTTTTCTTTTTAAAGAGTCGGTTGAAGTTAGAAATGTTGTTGAAACCACAGTTGTATGCAATTTCAGAAATAGAATGTGTAGTGTCAATGAGCTGTCGGGACGAATGTCCAAGCCTCAACTCCAACAAACTGTCGATAAATGAAATTCCCGTACGTTGTTTAAAAAAACGGCTGAACGATGCCGGTGTCATATTCACCAGTTTTGAAACATCATCCAGCGTAACATTTTTATGAAAGTTCTGGTTGATGTGTTCCTGCACTTTTTCTATACGACGACTGTTGTAAGTTAACTCGGCCCCGCTGAAAGTTGTATCAGACAGGGTACGCATGTTACGTGATACAGAAAGGTCATGCAAGATCGATAAAAGTTCAAGTACTGAATCAAATCCATGCTTTTGACTTAATATGGTTAGTCGAGGCTCGATCTGCTGAATAGTTTCGATTGAAAACATGATTCCTTTCGCAGAGCGTTCCAACATCTTTCGTATAAACGTCATTTGGTTGCGCCGTAAAAATTTCTCGTCGAACAGGTCCTTATGAAATTGGATGGTGATCTCTTTAATTTCTTTGCTTTTACATTTATGTGTTTCCCAAACATGCGGAAGGTTAGACCCGACTAATACCAGTTCATACGCTTCAATTTCTGCAATATGATCGCCAATAATGCGCCTGGCACCTTTCGCATTGCATATAAAATTCAGTTCCAGTTCTTCATGGCAGTGTAAGGGAAAATCAAACTCATTCTTTGTACGGGTAAAAAAAGTAAAGCAATCGCTGCTTGTAAGTGGCGTTATCTCACGCATGATATCATTGTGCATGGCAATCGTTTGATGTAAAGTTAATAATAGAAAGGTAAAAAAGTACAATTGTGGTTGCAAGATGGTGTAACGATTGGTAACAGGAATTGGCCTGAAAATATTGAATTCGTTGGTTTTTGTAATAATTCAGTGTTATAAAATGCAATTCTTAGGTAAAATAGTATTAGTATCTGATTCAATGTAAAGATTACATTTGAATAAATATTCTTGCTATATGAGAAAGTGTCAATCTTCCCTGAAGATCACAATGACCATTGTGTTTCTTTTATTCTCTATTGTCAATTTTGCGCAAACCAGAACTGTAACCGGAGTTGTATCTGATAATTCAGGTGCGCCGGTTGGAAGTGCAACAGTAAGTGTAAAAGGACAGCGAATTGCAACAGTAACAGATGCAAATGGTGTATTTAAAATTGCAGTTCCTTCTCCTAATTCGATTTTAGTTGTATCCTATGTCGGTGCAAAATCTGTAGAAGTTTCAACAACCGGCAAATCAAATATTCTTGTAACAATTGATGTTACAGAAACAAAGTTGAGTGAAGTGGTGATTGTTGGATACGGTAAATCCAAACGTTCGAACCTTACCAGTGCTCAAACTTCTGTATCCGCAAAAGATATCGAACGAACAGTAAACACTACAATTGAGCAGGCGATACAGGGAAGAGCTGCCGGCGTGTATGTTACACAAAACTCAGGGCAGCCGGGTGGTGGTATCTCAGTGAATATCCGTGGTGTAAGTTCATTGGGTCGTACACAACCACTATATGTAGTAGATGGAGTACAGATACAGGCAAATGAAGATGTCTCCTACGGTTCATCCAGCTCATCAAATCCATTAGCTGGAATCAATCCAAATGATATTGAGGATATTCAGATTCTGCAAGGCCCTTCTGCTACCGCTATTTACGGTTCACGTGCCAGCAATGGCGTAATTCTGGTTACTACAAAACGAGGAAAGGCAGGGGATTTTAAAATCAATTATACCTATCAACACAATCTTCAAACACCGCCCGACGATCTGGATGTAATGAAATTGAATCAGTATGCGCAGATGGTAAAGGAGTATCATGCGATTGCCGGAGGAACTACGCCGGATGAATTTTTAGATCCAACACTTTTGGGTGATGGAACAAACTGGCAGCGTGAGTTATTTAATAATGCGGCCATGAGTAAACACCAATTAAGTTTAAGCGGTGGCAATAACAATACTACTTATTACCTGTCAGGTGAATACCTGAAACAAGATGGTGTGGCTTTAGGTTCTGGATTTAATCGCTATGGTTTCCGACTGAATATGGACAATAAACCACGTGATTGGTTTACAATTGGAACCAACCTTGCGTTCAACCAAACGAACGAAAATCTTACTACTACAAACTATGGTGATGCGCAAAGTCCGCTTATCTCAAATGCACTTCGTTTAACACCACAAATACCGGTTAAAAACCTCAATGGTTCCTGGGGAGGAAGCGATCCGGTAAATGGTGCCAATCAATTTGCGCCCATAAATCCGGTTGCACTTGCAAACCTGATTACCAACAATAATATGAAACGGCAATTTCTGGGAGGCTTAAATCTGGGCATTACAATCATGAAGGGGTTGGTGTTCAGAACGTCCATTAATGGTACTGCCGGAAATGGTGTTTCGACTTATTATACTCCAACGTACGCTATTGATCAATGGCGTACCAATATACTTGCTTCTTTACAATCAGGAACATACTCAAGTTGGTATTGGAACTGGAATCAGATGCTTGAATATACAAAGCAGATTAAAAAGCACAGTTTTACCATCATGGCAAGCCATGAAGCGCAGGAATCGCAGTGGAAGGCTCTGACAGCCGGACGAACAGGCTTTCTTACAAATGATATTTTTGATGTAAATGCCGGCAACCCCACATCAGCTACAAACGAAGGGGGTACATATCCATGGTCCATGGAATCTTACCTGGGAAGAGTGAATTACAATTATGATAATCGTTACTTGGTAACAGGTACAATCAGAAGAGATGGTTCTCCTTATTTCGGTGCCGATAACAGATGGGGTAATTTCCCATCCGTTTCTGCAGCATGGAGAGTTTCGCAGGAAGAATTTTTCAAAGTTCCTTTTATCAGCGAACTGAAAGTAAGGTATGAAACTGGATTAACCGGAAATCAGGGAACAGGTTCCGGTATTTATGCGCCGTTAAATACAGGAGCAACGCCATGGGGTACAGGATTGTTACCTGCATCATTTACCAATCCCAAACTGCAATGGGAACAAACAATGACACATAACGTTGGTCTTAATATAGGATTACTGAGTAACAGAATTACAATTGAAGGAGATGTTTATGTTAAGAATACAAACAACCTGATTCTTCAGGCAAGTCTTCCCTGGTACATGGGAACAAACGGAAGTCCCGGTTCAGTTGGTGCTCCACTAGTGAATGCAGGGGCTTTGAAAACAACAGGCTGGAATTTCTCGATCGCAAGTACAAATATTCAGAAGAAAAATTTCAGATGGGAAACAAACCTCAATCTTTCCCAGTTCAGATCAACGATTGAATCATTAAACTCAGACAATGCGTTTATTGACAGAACATCGTGGTGGATGAATAACTGGACACAACGTGCAGCCATTGGTATGCAGCCCTGGTTATTCAGAGGATATATTGAAGAAGGATTATTTACATCAACAGAAGAAATTGATGCCAGTGCAGTGCCTGTTGATAACAGCGGAAACAGAAGACCCACCGATCCGCAAACAGGTATATGGGTTGGTGATGTGAAATACAAAGACATTAACGGCGATGGAAAGATCGATGTAAACGATATGACCAATATTGGCAATCCATGGCCTAAGCTTACAGCAGGGTTAACCAACTCCTTTTCATACAAAGGGTTTGATTTGAGTATTCTCATCATTGGCACATACGGAAATGATATCTACAATTACATTGCGTCAGAAGCAAGTAATCCGAATAATATCAATCTCAGCCGTAATTTATTAACAGCATCAATGGACTACGCAAAGGTGAGCACAGATGTGAACGGCAAACCATTTTTAACCAATGCCGGAACAACCATTCCACGCATATCAAACAATCCTGTTTCCAATGAAAATAACTACGGAAAAATTACCACAAGGTTTGTAGAAGATGGTTCTTACCTGCGATTAAAGAATATTACCCTCTCTTACAATGTGCCTTTCAAGTATTTAAATTATACCAAAGTAATAAAAGGGCTAAGGGCAACAATAGGCGCTCAAAACCTGATTACGCTTACGAAGTACAAAGGGTATGATCCTGAAGTAGGTTCCTATGTAGGAACAGGGTCCAGCGCTGCTAATCAGGCGATCGGAATTGACTTTGGACGCTATCCATTAACCCGTATGTACACCGCAACAATCAGTGTTGACCTCTAAACTTATTTATATGAAAAAGATAATTCGCATAAAATATTTAACAGGCTTGTTGATTGCTGTTGCAGCATTTTCAGCATGTAAAAAAACATTTCTGGAAAAACCACCGTTAAGCTCCATTACGGATGCTAACTTCTATAAAACCGATGAGCAGGTACAGGCAGGCACGGCTTTGCTGTACAGTACAGTATGGTTCGATTACAATGATAAAGCCATGTACAACCTTGGGGATTTCAGGGGTGGTACAGCATTTTCAGCATGGAACGATCGGGGGAATGTATTATTTAATACTACCGGTGATAATGGCGAGAACGGCGCATCGTGGCGTGCTTTCTACAATGTAGTTGGTCAGTCAAATCTTTTCCTTTACAATATTAACCGATATGGTGGGCCAAATGTTTCGCCACAGGTACGAAAAACGGCGATTGCAGAAGCAAGATTTATGCGTGCATTAGCGTACCGTTTTTTGGTGATGAACTGGGGCCCTGTTCCGGTGATTGAAAACAATTTCGATAAGTTATTTGATACATCGATTAGCAGAAATACGGTGCCAAGTGTGTGGCGTTTTATTACAAGGGAAATGCGTGCAGCAGCAGAAGATTTGCCAGTGGTAGCCACGCAGGAAGGGCGACTCACAAAATGGGCTGCTGAAGGAATGCTTGCCCGCTTTTATCTTACAAGAGCTGGTGTTGAAGCAACTGGTGGTGCCCGAAATCAAATGTTTTTAGACAGTGCCAAATACTATGCTGCGAGTGTAATCAATAATAGCGGAAAGAAGTTGCTTTCGAATTATCATGACTTGTTCAAACATCCTTACGACAATAATGCAGAAAGTATTTTTGAACTGCAATGGGTTTTTGCAGGTGCCAATGTTTGGGGTATTTCGAACAGTATGCCTGAATATCTTGCTTACAGTCCTGATATTGCATTTGGCGGATGGGGTGGAGATAAAAGTGCTACATGGTGGCTGATCAAACAATATGACGGTATCACAGAACAGCTTGATGGCACCCTAAGAGGACGAACATTAGATAGCCGTCTGCACACTACATTCATGCTTCCCGGAGCTTATTATCCGGAGATTACCAAAGTTTCCGATAAAACAAAACTCATTTATCCGTTTACAGGTACTGATCAAAACTTTCTTGCCATCAAAAAGTATGTTGTTGGCTCACCGGTTGATTTGGCAGGAATTGCTTCACAACAGCGATATCCACATAACACGTATATGATGCGGTTAGCTGAAATGTACCTGATCTATGCGGAAGCAACCATTGGTAATAATGTATCAACGAGTGATGCAACTGCAGTTGAATACTTTAACAAAGTGCATGCAAGAGCAGGCTTACCTGCTTATGTGGTAGGGGGCGTAAATGGAAGCGGGCCACTTACACTTGATGCAATTTTTTCTGAACGCTTTAAAGAGTTTGCAATGGAAGGAATGGCGTGGTACGATCTTGTTGGTCTGCATTATTATAATCCTTCAAAAGCTTATTCTATTCTCAATTCGCAGGACAGAGGCTTGTTCTTTACAGCACCGGATCAAATGCCGAATCCAACACAGTGGACGTTTACAAAAACATCCTGGTTTTCAGAACGGATGATTTCTGCTAATGATGGCAATTTCAGGTTGCCCATTCCAAATTCAGAGATCAGCAATGCGCCAAATCTTCAAAAACCACCGGTTGATTATCCATAATTGTTGCCAACAAGATTGCTAAATAAAAAAGACATTAAAATGAAACGAATAAATAAAAACATACTTTTTTTTCTGACAACAGTTACTTTGGCAGGACTGTTTTATTCCTGCACAAAAGATGTGACAGGGGAACCCAAAATTAAGTACGTAAGAATAACAAGCCCTGAATCATCCGATTCATTATTAGTAGGTGCCGGTCAGGGAAACCTGATCGCTATTGTTGGCGAAAATTTAGGTGGCGCAATTGAAGTTTGGTTTAACGATCAACAAGCTCTGCTCACGCCCACATATATTACTAACACAACCATTTTGGTATCGGTACCAAGTAACATTCCGAAGCAGATCACAAATAAGCTGAAAATTATTTTCAGTGATGGGTTTATACTGAATCATGATTTTGAGGTGCAGATCAGTAAACCCTTTTTAAGCGGAATGGTTTGCGAGTTTGTAAATCAAGGAAGCGTTGCAACAATTAAAGGCAATTTTTTCTATGAACCATTAACAGTAACATTTGCAGGAGGCGTTAATGGAAATATTATTTCTGTAACAGATCAGCTGATAGAGGTAGAAGTTCCTGCAGGAGCACAAGCAGGGCAAATAACTGTTAAAACCAATTTTGGTGAAACCAAGTCGGACTTCTGGTTTAGAGACAGCCGGAACCATTTTATAAACAGTGATCCGTATGAAGGCTGGTGGAATGCAGGATATGTAATCAGCAATCCCGGTGCAAGCGATCCTCCTTCTATCAGTGGTAATTATATTCGCTTTACAAAACAAATCGGTTCATGGAGCTGGAATGAATTAGCTGGCGGGCCTGCATCAGCAATGCCAACACACAGTAAAAATATTCCGGATGCGGCCATCTTAAAACCTGAAGATTACTACTTGAAGTTTGAAGTAAATACAATCAAACCATATAATGGGAATGTGTTGAAAATTAATGTAGCACTGAGTAGTGAACAAAATGATGGTTACAAATGGATACCTCCTTACGATACAAAGGGAAAATGGCAAACGGTGGTTATTCCGTTAACGGAAGTATTTGCAGAATACAATCCAAAGCCTTCTATTAATCCTGCAGGTTATTGGTGCCGTCTTCTCATGGGACATGCAGAAGGTAGTCTTGATGCCGATATTGCTTTTGATAATTTCAGGGTAGTGCCAAAATTTATTAAATAAACATTCCCTAAAACCTACAATTCAAAACAATGAATAAATTATTTAATATACGGGTGCTTTGCTTTGTTGCACTTATTGGAACAATAACTTCATGTAAAAAAAATGATGTAGAATCCGGCAAGGTAGAATTGTTGAGTTTTGGTCCTACTGGTGCAAGACATGGAGACACATTACTTTTTATTGGAAAAAATCTCAGTAAAGTAAGCTCCATTGAGTTTACCGGGAATGCTTCGGTAGTCGATCAGAAAAGTTTTGTATCGCATGCTGAAGAACTTGATCAAACTAATTGTTCCCACATCAGCAGAAAAAGGATTGGTTACATTGAAAACATCTGAGGGAGATATTGTTTCAAAAACAATTTTCAACCTCAATGTATTGACAAGTATCACTTCGATTACTGCGCAGGCACGTCCGGGTGAAAACATTACCATTACCGGTAACTATCTCAACTGGGTAACACGGATCATGTTTGCCAGAGATAAACTTGTTACAACCTTCGTGAGTAAATCTATTAATCAGATTGTGGTAACGGTACCTGCTGATGCTGAAACAGGACCATTGATTCTTTCTTTTGGAGGAACCGATTCAGCCGATGTGCAAACCGCTGATACATTGAAAGTGACACTGCCTGTTACAACAGCACTTTCTCCCAACCCAATTAAGCATCAAACAAATCTTACAATCACAGGTACGAATCTTGACCTTGCCAAGAAAATAATATTTGCAGGAGTTGCAACACCTGTTACAACGTTTGAAAGTCAGACTGCCACGCAGATTGTTGTGAAAGTTCCTGCGGCAACACAAACAGGTAAAGTAACATTAGTTGCTGCATCAGACGTTACTTCTGTATCAACGATGGATATACAGGTTGTGTTACCTGAAATTACAAACATTGGCCCTAATCCAATACTTCCGTTAGATAACCTCACCATTACAGGAACAAATCTTGATTTGGTTACAGGTGTTTCGTTTACAGGTATTGTGAATCCGGTTACAACATTTGTCAGCCAGTCAGCTACTCAACTTGTAGTGAAAGTTCCTGATGGTACGTTGAAAGGGAAAATTGTATTATCTGTTTTGAATTCTTCATTAACTGTTACATCAAGTGATGTGTTGGATTTAATCGGTGGCCTTCCTCCGCTTGCTGATTTTCCATATCCGATTTATACGGATGCATTGCAGAATGGATATCAAAACTGGTCATGGGCCGGGAATGATTTTAACAGTACAGCCATCGTTCGGCAGGGTACAACATCCATTAGAGCAACTTATGGTGCCGGTGGTTATGAAGGAATTACCTTTCATGCCGGTGCTCCAACTGCAACTGCAGGGTATACGAAATTTGAATTCTCAGTATTTGGAGAGCCGGGTTCGGGATCAAGAACATTAAATGTTGTTGTAAATGGAAATTGGGGGGCACCTGCAACCGTTACAGTATTAGCAGGCGAGTGGTCAACGTTTAGTCTTGATCTTTCTGCAATTGGCGCTTCAACCACATTGAGTGAAGTTGTTCTTCAGTCTGCAGGTTGGAGTGGAGTGATTCATATTGATCATGTAGGATTGAGATAATAGCAACAGCAATAAAATGATGCATATAAATAATACATCCACTTTCTATAGTTGAAATGAAAAGTGGATGTATTTTATTTTGTATTGATTCAAAAACAGGTGCTTTGTAATGAAATACAATTGTCAGCGAAATAGTATTCTTATCTCAGTATTCTTTTTTGTTGCGTGCCAGGCAAAAGCCGGGCAGGAGTTACCAGCTGATAAAAAGGCAACAAAAGAAACTGTAAATCTGTATAACAATTTAAAGAAAGTAAGAGCGAAAGGATTCATGTTCGGGCATCAGGATGATTTGGCGTATGGTGTAAACTGGAAGTATGTACCTAACAACAGCGACGTAAAAGATGCAGCTGGCGATTATCCGGCCGTATACGGTTGGGAGCTTGGCGGACTGGAATTGGATCATCCAAAAAATCTCGATGCTGTACCTTTTGAAACTATGAAAGAGTTTATACAACAAGGATATGAACGTGGCGGTGTTATTACAATCAGCTGGCATGCATACAGTCCACTTGGTAATAAGCGTAACGCATGGGATACCACACACGGAACGGTTGCAACAATATTGCCGGGCGCAGTAAATCATCAATTGTATAAGTCATGGCTCGATAAGGTTGCTGCATTTCTTCAATCATTGAAAGGAAAAAAAGGAGAAGCCATTCCCGTATTGTTTCGTCCATTTCATGAATTAACCGGCAGTTGGTTCTGGTGGGGACAACGGCAATGCACACCCGAAGAGTTCAAAGCTTTGTGGCGGTTTACATATCAGTATATGCATAATGAAAAGAAATTGAACAACCTGTTGTGGGTGTACAATACTTCAGGCGATTTCAAAACAGCAGAAGAATTTATGGAACGTTATCCGGGTGACGATATGGTGGATATGCTCAGCTTTGATACTTACCAGTATGGCGATAATTCAAAGTCAAATTCATTCGCCGAAAAAACAAACCAGTTATTATCTATTGTGCAAGTAATAGCCGATAAGAAAAATAAATTGACAGCATTGGCTGAAACTGGTTACGAAGCTATACCGCAAACAAATTGGTGGACAGATGTTCTACTGAAGGCAATCGGCAACAATAAAATTTCGTATGTGTTGGTGTGGCGCAATCATGGTTATAACGAAGGCATGAAGAAGATGCATTACTATGCGCCGTTTAATGGGCAAGCTTCAGCGGCTGATTTTCAGAAGTTCTATCAACATGAAAAAACGTTTTTTGAAAAAGAGGCTGCAAGAGAAAAACTTTATCAATGATTTTTTAGCAATCATAGTTAATTACAGGCGGACTGACTCTTCAGTCTGCATTTTGTTCAACGCTTGAAGAAACAGATATTCGTTCGATGAAATTAAGCTTTATTGATATCAGTATTATTGTCCTGTACCTCGTAACAATGGTGATGCTTGGTTGGTTCCTGCGTAAAAAAGCACGACAGAACAAGGAGAGCTATCTCATGGGAGGAAAGAAACTTCCGTGGTACATGTTGGGCATGAGCGATGCATCGGATATGTTCGATATCAGTGGTACCATGTGGATGGTGAGTTTGTGTTTTGTGTATGGTATTAAAAGTATCTGGATTCCCTGGCTATGGCCGGTGTTTAATCAGGTGTTTAATATGATGTATCTCTCCAAGTGGCTGCGTCGTTCCAATGCAACAACAGGTGCAGAGTGGCTGGCAACACGTTTTGGCTTAAAGGGAAAGGGAATAAAAGGATCGCACAATATTGTCGTTGCATTTGCTTTGATTGGGTGTCTTGGCTTTTTGGCGTACGGATTTATTGGTCTTGGAAAGTTCATTGAAATATTTGTTCCATGGGATTTGGTGAAGGACTATGTTCCGTTTGAAATAGCGCCGCAGTATGTTGCACATGCGTATGGTATTGTATTCACATTGTTTGCGATGTTTTACTCTATACTTGGTGGTATGCATAGTATTGTAATTGGCGATTTGATCAAATATGCAATTATGACGGTTGGCTGTATTGCCATTGCTGTTATTGCCATGATGCATCTTAACGGGCATACCCTCAATGTGCCAAAAGGATGGGATGATCCTTTCTTCGGCTGGAACTTGAACCTCGACTGGAAGAATATTGTAAACGATGCCAATACGAAGATTGCAGAAGATGGTTACGGTTTGTTCGGTTTACTTTTTATGATGATGTTGTTCAAAGGAGTTTTTGCAGCAGGAGCGGGACCGGCACCTAATTATGATATGCAAAAAATACTTTCAACCAAGTCACCAAAGGAAGCATCAAAGATGACAGGCTTTGTTTCGATCGTACTGTTGCCTGTTCGTTATTCAATGGTAATTGGTTTAACAGTATTGGGATTGTTGTACTACGATCAGTTGCAATTAGGCAATGGGGCTGGTGGGACAGATTTCGAACGTATACTACCAGCAGCAATCAACAATTTTTTACCGATTGGTATTTTAGGCTTGGTGCTTACCGGTTTGTTGGGGGCATTTATGGGTACGTTTTCCGGCACACTCAATGCCGCACAAGCATATCTTATTAACGACGTGTATCTGAAATATGTGAACCCGGCTGCATCAACAAAAAAAATCATCAGCATGAATTACCTCGCAGGTATTGTAGTGGTGGCGATTGGTGTAGTGCTTGGCTTTTTTGCGAAAGATGTAAACAGCATTTTGCAATGGATCGTATCAGGGCTGTATGGCGGATATATAGCCGCCAATGTATTGAAATGGTACTGGTGGCGCTTTAATGCTAATGGATTTTACATTGGGATGCTAACTGGTGTTGCAGGTGCTTTGGTTTTTTCAAGACTTTTTACCGGAATAGAATTTCTATACTATTTCCCCTTGTTGTTTTTGTTATCCATTGCAGGTTGCCTTATTGGAACATATACGGCACCCGCAACAGATATGGAAACGCTCAAGAGTTTTTATCGCACAGTACGTCCCTGGGGTTTTTGGAAACCAATACTGGAACTGGTGCAACAGGAAGATCCATCCTTTGAACCAAACCGCAGGTTTAAGTTAGATATGTTCAATGTTGTTTTGGGAATTATCGGTCAGTTATGTATGACCATTTTGCCGATGTATGTTGTACTGTCGATGCACCTGCCATTGCTTGTAACGGTTATACTATTATTAGTAATAATTCTCATCCTGAAAAAAACATGGTGGGAGAAATTAGAAGATTGACCCTTTAACAACAAACTATGTCTGAACGATTTTTCAAGCGCCTGGCAAAGCTGGAAGAAGAGCAGGAGCAACTGCTCAACAGGCCAAACGAAAAGGAAGAAACAGGTAACGGTATAATTGACCGGTTTAAATATCCTGTACTTTCCAACATGCATACGCCACTGTTTTGGCGTTACGATCTGAATCAGGAAACAAATCCGAATCTCATGCAACGCTTCGGTATAAATGCGGTATTAAATGCAGGTGCAATTAAATGGAATAACAAATATCTGTTGGTTGCACGGGTGGAAGCGGCAGACCGCAAATCATTTTTTGCCGTTGCTGAAAGCCCGAATGGTATAGATCAATTCCGCTTTTGGGATTATCCCGTTGTAATGCCTGAAACTGATACGCCCGATACCAATATTTATGACATGCGCCTGATTCAACACGAAGATGGATGGATCTATGCACTATTTTGTACTGAGCGAAGGGATCCGTCGGCATCCGAAGCCGATCAGTCGGCTGCTGTTGCACAATGTGGTATTGCAAGAACAAAAAACATGTTGCAATGGGAGCGTTTGAATGATCTTGTTACAAAATCTGCACAACAGCGCAATGTAGTGTTGCATCCCGAATTTGTAGACGGTTGTTATGCGTTTTATACCAGGCCGCAGGATAGTTTTATTGAAGCAGGTAAGGGAGGTGGTATTGGTTTTGGGTTAAGCAAGAGTATTGAACAAGCAGTTGTAGAGAAAGAAGTAGTGATCGACAGAAAAGTCTATCACACCGTTTATGAATTAAAGAATGGATTAGGTCCTGCACCTATTAAAACAAAACACGGTTGGTTGCATCTGGCGCATGGGGTACGTAATACGGCGGCAGGCCTTCGTTATGTGTTATACATGTTCATGACAGATTTGAACGATCTTAAAAAAGTAACCCATAAGCCTGCTGGTTATTTTATGGCACCCGAAGGCGATGAACGGGTTGGTGATGTATCAAATGTATTGTTTAGTAATGGATGGATTGCTGATGACGATGGGAAAGTATTTGTTTATTACGCATCATCCGATACACGCATGCACGTAGCCACCACAACCGTTGATCGATTGCTGGATTATGTGATGAATACTCCCGCAGATGCTTATCGTTCCGCAGAAACAGTTAAAACATTAGTTGATTTGATCGATAAAAATCAGGCTGAAATATTGGTTCGTTCAAGTTATGCAAAAAAAGGTATCTAATGGAGTGGATGCATGAAACAGAAATTGATGTGACACATAAACTCCAGCAGTACAAAACTGAATTACAGGAAGAATTAGTAGCTGTACTTGACTATTGGATGAAGTATACAGTTGATGAAGAACATGGAGGTTTCTACGGCAGTATAAATAATAATAACGAACCCGACACCGCTGCAGCAAAAGGCATTGTGATGATGAGTCGCATCTGCTGGAGTTTTTCAGCAGCGTATCGTTTCAATAAACAGCCGCAGTACTATGCAACAGCGGAACGGGCATTTAACTATATTTTTGATCATTTTGTTGATCGGGAGCATGGTGGAGTGTATTGGTCGGTTGATGCAATGGGAAATATGCTTGATGGTAAAAAACAAATCTATGGACTGGCGTTTTGCATTTATGGCTTAACGGAGTATTATAAAATATCCCGTAATCCAACTGTATTGAACACTGCTATTGATCTGTACAACTTTATTGAAGAAAAAAGTTTTGATGCAGTAAACAATGGCTATACAGAAGCTTTTGCAAAAGACTGGAAGGAAATAGCGGATCTGCGTTTAAGTGCGAAAGACAATAATGATCGGAAAACAGCCAATACGCATCTACATATCGTAGAAGCGTATGCCAATCTTTATACTGTTTGGCCAAAGGAAAAACTAAAGGATCGAATATCCAATCTGCTTGAATTGTTTCAACAGTATTTCATCAATAATGAACATTATCATCTTCATTTATTTTTTGATGATGCGTGGAACCTGCGATCAACGTTACAATCGTATGGACATGATATTGAAGCAGCCTGGTTGTTGCAACAGTGTGCAGAGATTATTAAGCAACCATCGCTTATACAGCAATTTAAAGAACTTGCTGTTCCGGTTACAAATGCTGCGGCAGAAGGATTGGATAAAGATGGCGGCATGTGGTATGAGTATGAACCTTCAACCGATCATTTGATTGAGGAAAAGCATTCGTGGCCGCAAGCCGAAGCTATGATTGGCTTTTGCAATGCCTACCAGCTTACGGGTGAGCAATATTATCTCAAGCAATCGTTCCAAAGTTGGGAGTTTATTAAAAAGCATATTAAAGACGACGTAAATGGTGAGTGGTTCTGGGGTGTAAACAACGATTATGCAGTAATGGAAAAAGAGAAAGTAGGTTTCTGGAAATGTCCTTATCACAGCAGCAGAGCCTTGCTTGAAGTTATGAATCGAATTGATCAAATTAACTAAACAAATCATGAAGCTGAAAAAATACATACTGATAGCTATGCTGGGAGCTGTAATCTGCAGCAGTAATGTCTTTTATTCGTGCAAAAAAAAATCGACTGATGTTACAGTCAATCCTCCTGTTAATCCCGGCAGATACCACCACTGTGAATCCGCAGGTTGATCCTGCACTTGCGTCTACTATCGGCTTTTTTATTGACGATTGGGAAGCACGGAATTTCACGATTCCCTCTGCAACAACGGGTGGATCTGTTCCCGTTACATCCAGTGTAACGGTAACGATCGATCGCAGTGCAGTCATCACCAAAATACCACGGTCATTCGCCGGAAACAATTCCAATATCTGGATGACACAGATGGTAACCGAAGCCCCTTTGCTCGATCATATCACTACATTGCATCCGCATCTGATTCGTTTCCCGGGTGGCAGTATCAGCGATATTTTTTTCTGGAATGCACAACCAAACATAGCACCGGCTGATGCGCCTGCACAATTGGTAAAAGCAGATGGCAGCACTGCCAATGCCGGTTATTGGTTTGGAAAGAATACTGAAAGCTGGACACTGTCGGTTGATAATTATTACAGCATGTTGCAGCAAACAAATAACAAAGGCATGATCACGGTCAATTATGGTTATGCACGTTACGGTACAGGTGCAAATCCTGTTGCAGCAGCTGCGCATCTTGCAGCCGATTGGGTGCGTTACGATAATGGCCGCACACGATATTGGGAAATTGGTAATGAAAATTTTGGCGATTGGGAAGCAGGCTATCGCATCAACACAGCAAATAACAAAGATGGACAACCGGAATACTTAAGCGGTTTATTATATGGACAACACTTTAAGGTGTTTGCTGATAGTATGCACAAGGCTGCTCAGCAAATTGGCAAGAAAATTTATATTGGGGCGGTGATGTCGGAAGCAGTGCCGCTTTCGTGGTGGACAAACACAGCAAAAAACTGGAATAGCGGATTGTTCAGCGGAGCGGGTAACTCACCTGATTATTATATCGTGCACAATTACTATACAAACTATAAAACCAACGCCAATGCAGCGGAGATATTGAACACGCCTATATCTGTTACACAAACCATGATGAACTATGTGAAACAGTCCATCGCTACTGCGGGGCTTACCCAAAAACCGGTGGTATTAAATGAGTGGAATATTTTCTCAACTGGATCAAAACAGCAGGTATCGCATGTGAATGGCTTGCATGCCGTGATGGTGTTAGGGGAATCGCTCACGAACAAATTCGGGATGACGGCCCGTTGGGATCTGGCAAATGCGTGGGAGAATGGCGATGATCATGGGATGTTTAGTCAGGGCGATGAACCCGATGCTGTTCCTAAGTGGGCCCCTCGGCCGGCATTTTATCATATGTATTATTTTCAGAAATACCTTGGCGACAGGTTGGTTGCATCCTCTTCTTCGTCTGCTGATATTGTTAGTTATGCCTCTTCCTTTAGTTCGGGTGAAACAGCAGTCGCACTTGTGAACAAAAGTGGAGAAGCAAAATCCGTGGAGTTGGTTTTCAAAAACTTTCGTAAAGGCAGTAAATATTACTGGTACACGTTGGTCGGTGGCACTGATAATGGAGAGTTCTCACGTAAAACAATTGTGAATGCAGTTGCTCCAGCCATTGCAGCAGGCGGCCCTGCAAATTATAAAACCGTCAGCCCTTATGCTGCTTCTGCAACGGGAACTGTGAGAGTATCAGTGCCTGCACGTGCCGTCGTTTGTATGGTAGTAGAAAAGAAATAACGATCGCATGAAAAAAAATAGCGTCTGTTTGTTGTTTATTTTCTTTCTGTTGCAGGCTTATGCAAAGCAGGGGAGCTTGCAAGTCTATTTGCCGGATCATCCGTTTATTCAATACACTGGCCGGATTGATTTCAGTAATCCGCAGTTGCCACGTTTCTGGCAACCGGGAGTTTATATTTCGTTTCGGTTTTCTGGCAATACATGTGATTTGTTGTTGAACGATGAAATGCTTTGGGGCAGTAATCATAATTATATCGAATTAATTATTGATGGCAATGCCGTGCGACTACAAACAAAAAATAAGAGTGATACGCTTTCGGTTGCAAAGTATTTATCAGCAGCAGACGAACATACCATTGTTATTTGTAAGAATACTGAAGCGAATATTGGTTATATGGAATTCGCAGGCATTCGTTGCGAAAAGTTGCTGCAGCCATTGCCCAAACCCCAGCGCAAAATTGAATGTATCGGCAATTCCATCACCTGTGGTGCCAGCAGTGATGCAAGCGAAGTTCCCTGTGGTCAAGGTAAATGGCAGGATCAACACAATGCGTGGTTCAGTTATGGTGCAGTAATGGCAAGAAAATTCAACGCACAGTTTCATCTTTCATCTGTGTCGGGTATTGGTCTAATGCGTAGTTGTTGCAATATGAGTATTACGATGCCGCAGGTATTCGATAATGTGAGCATGCGCAACGATAGTATTCGATGGGATTTTACCAGTTATCAACCCGATGTTGTTACAGTTTGTCTTGGGCAGAATGACGGTATGCAGAACGAAGAAATATTCTGTCGAAACTATGTATCGTTTATGCAACAATTGCGCACACATTATCCCAATGCTATATTTGTATTGCTTTCAAGTCCGATGGCAAGTGAAACATTAAAAGAATTTATGCGTATAAGTATTGGTGCTGTGATCAAAGAATTGAACGAGAAGGGTGAAACAAAAATTCATGCATACATTTTCCAGAAGCAATACACGGGTGGTTGCGACAGCCATCCTTCACTGGAAGAACATACCCGGATTGCTGAGGAGCTGGTATCATTTATCAGTAAAACAATGAATTGGTAAATTGATTGTTTCGGAAAGACAAACGTCACAATCTTGTAACTTGTACATAATTTTTTTTTCTATGCGAATAATATTTCTTTCCTTTTTTTTCATAACTGCAGGTGTTGTGCAATCGCAACCTGTTGCAGAACACGGGCAGTTGCGTGTACAGGGTACACAGCTTATTGATGCAAAAGGAACACCGGTTGTTCTGCACGGAATGAGTTTTGGATGGCATAACCTCTGGCCACGATTTTACAATAAAGGAGCAGTTAGGGAGTTGGTTGCAAAATGGAATAGTACTGTTGTGCGTGCATCAATGGGGATTGAATTAAACGATAGTGGTTACCTGAAAAATCCAAAACAATCAGTAAAGCTGATGAAGAATGTGATTGATGCATGTATCAAAGAAGGTGTGTATGTAGTCATTGATTGGCACGATCATAATATACATACAAAAGAAGCAGTTGCATTCTTTTCAATGATGGCAAAGGAATATGGACATCATCCGCATATTATCTATGAAATATTCAACGAACCTGATTATGAAACATGGCCCGAAGTAAAAGCGTATTCTCAAGAAGTGATCAAAGCCATTCGTGCAAACGATCCTGACAATATTATTCTCGTTGGTTCACCTAAATGGGATCAGGATATTCACTTGCCTGCTGCTGATCCAATAAAAGGGGTTGATAATCTTATGTACACAATGCATTTTTATGCAGGCACACATAAGAAATGGTTGCGTGATCGTACTGATGAAGCAATTGCAAAAGGATTACCTGTTTTTATTTCAGAATGTGCAGGGATGGAAGCAACAGGTGATGGGCCACTTGATATTGCCGAATGGAAAGCCTTTGTTGATTGGATGGATGCTCGTGGATTAAGTTGGGTGGCTTGGTCAGTATCGGATAAAAAAGAAACCTGTTCTATTCTAAACCCATCGGCTTCATCAAAAGGAAAATGGAAAGATATTGATGTAAAGGAGTGGGGCATCTTAACCCGAAGTTATTTGAAGGGATATAAGGCTGTAAAATAAATCAACGGTTGTTGATAAAGTTTGCGGAGAATATCCCGCTTGGAGCGGGATGACCTTCCCGAATGCTTTCGGGACGCTCTATCCAACTGAGCTAATCAACCATTCAATCTTTTTTTGTTTTTAAGTTCTCATTTTCTTGCAGCCGAGTATACA
Source organism: uncultured Bacteroidota bacterium (assembly GCA_963830845.1). Taxonomy (GTDB): domain Bacteria; phylum Bacteroidota; class Bacteroidia; order Chitinophagales; family Chitinophagaceae; genus Lacibacter. Next base: position 65,761 of record CAWHOR010000005.1, read on the forward strand.
CATAAAAAAAGCCACCCGAAGGCGACTTTTAAAGCTGTGGAGAATACCGGAGTCGAACCGGTGACCTCTT